>JBAQUL010000014.1:0-74569 GCA_049297495.1 Candidatus Moraniibacteriota bacterium | reverse complement strand
CAGGTCGTCAATAATTTGAAAACCGGCTTCCTCAATTAGTCTATCGCTATTGTAACTATTAAATGGCTCTTTTGGTAACATACTTCTCTATCTTAGAAGTGTTACCTATGTATCTCATCATTGACATAGCTGGGTCAAAAAGATGGCAAAATTAACAAATAAAGGCTTGAATAAGCCTAATTTTTTGCCAGTTTGGGCTATGGTATTTTTTTGGGTCCTTTTTTCAACTACCTAGCTCAAACCCATGGGAATTTCCAAAATGGATAAAGCCTTGGAAATCCAAGATAGTGTTTTCTACTTTGCAGTCAGTGAAATGCGCGCCGTTGATTGTTGCGCCGGTGAAATTGGCTTTTTTGAGGAGGCATTTTTCAAATCCGGTTTTCTCCAGCTTGGCGTTTTTAAAGCTCACTCCAGTGAGGTCGCAAAGAAAAAAGACACTGCCGGACAAATCAGTCTGTTCAAATTTGCAAGAGGCGAGTGTGAATTTCTTGGCGGGCAGATTATTCGCTCCTTGGCGTTTTTCAAAGACACAATTTTGCATAATAGCGTCGGAGAAATTGCAGTCAGCGAATTTGACGGCCAAAAAGTTCAGATTGCTTAGCTTGCTTTCCGGAAAAGCGCAATGGGAAAAACCGGTGCTTTCGCAATTGATAGAAGATAGATCACAAGCATTGAAAGTGCAACCACTAAAAGTGGTAAACTTGAGATTGATTCCCGGGAATGAGCAGGCCAAAAACTGACAATCAGAAAAATGCTCACCCCGCACTTCTTTTTCTGCAAAAATTTTATTTTTATACTGCATAAGGGTTTAGCTAGTTTATTAATTATATCATTGCACAAAAACAGCCTTGTTGGAAGGCTGGTTTTTTATTAAGATTGTGAGGTGAAGTTTAAGTCTTGAGTGGGGTAGCGCTAAGAGAATTAGCAACGTTTGATATATTCTTCTCGACTCATCAAACTTTTTTTGTCAGAAACTTTGTCTAGAAAAATAATTCCTTCTAGATGGTCAAATTCATGTTGAATGACACGCGCGAGCAAGCCTTTGGCGGTAAGCGTGAATTTTTTGTTGTTTTTATCAAAGGCTTCGATGGTTATCTGGGAAGATCTGAGCACTTTACCGAAAATATTTGCCGAAGCGACACTTCCACATCCTTCATAACCCAGTGCTTGCTTTTGGGAAAAATTAGTTATCTCTGGATTGATAAAAAGCAGAAGCTTGCCTGGCTCAGCTGTTTTTCGAGTAGGTGTAGTTCTGATTTCTGTCACAAAAATTCTCAGGTTGTGCCCAATTTGCGGAGCAGCCATTCCGACCAAATTTGCACTGCGCATAGAGTCGACAAGATCTTTGACTACTTTTTTTGTTTCCGGCGATTCCATCGAGACAACTTTTTTGGATTTTCTTCGGATAATTGGATTTCCGACTTGGGTGATTGATTTTATGATCATGGTTTTTTTGGTAAATTTTATTGGGGCTACGGGATGGTGTTGGAACTTAAGACTGAATTGCTATGGCGTATATTTTTAAAAATGCAAGACAGCACAAGGCTATTACCAAAAAAATGATTGCTAAATTTGATAAGAAAGCTGCCCTATTCATAAATTTGTCATAAAGTTTCTTTCCTTGCTCCTCCTTCTCTCTATGTTGATTCGCATTTTTTCTGAATTCATCAGAATTTATAATTTCTCTGGTTTGCTGATCTATGAAGGTAGCCCCGGGAATGTTGGTTTTTCTTTCTATTTCGTCTGCAGATAGTCCAGCTTGTAAATATTGATAGTTTAATCCGAATAGTATTTCATTGTAAATCTGCTTTATTATCCCACAAATTATGGAAAGGATTACGAGAATCCAGAAAATGCTAATCATCAAAATAAATAATCTTCCTTTGGGTATCCAGTCGGTATTTATAACTGTCCATCCAAGAAGGGCAATCCCAGCACTTAAAATAAAATAATCAAGCTTAAGAGTGGTTTGATAATGATATTCCAGGGGGTTTATATTATTCATAACATTTTGCATTATTATGGTTTTAATGATAGGGTAATATTCAATTTTTGTCCAAAAACAAGGCAAAAATAAGTTTTGGTTAAAATTCTTCTTTTTGCTGTCATTCCCGCCTGCGCGGGAATGACAATGGCGGGTTTTTTAGAAAATAAAAAACCGCCTCGCACATTCTTTCGAATGCGAGAGGCGGCGGGTAGAGGGGTAATTTTTTAAAAAACGGGATGAACTGTTTGTTAGCGCCGGGCAACTGATCTAAATCGAGGCATTTCGGAGAACACGCGAGTATCCGCGTACACCTTTTTTCCTGTTGGTGTTCGCATAAATGAATGTGTCAATGAGAGATTCAGTCTCCCATTCAGCGTTTTGCTGTATTCAGTAAAAAAAGTGGAAGAGTCGATTATCTTTTTCGAGTTTTTCTTAAGCGTCTTTCTGAACATGAATAGGAGCGCATTTTGAGCCTCCTCCAGCGTTTCAAAATGAGAGATGTTGACGGTGAGAAAATCCTCACCGTTTTCAAGGCCTGAGCTGGATGTTGATGTCAGAGAGTATTCCTTGCCATCCGGTCCGAAAAATGAATAATAGCTGGATGCTTTCCAGTTTTCTCCAGCGGTGACGTTGCCGATTACGGTGAAAACAAAAAACAGGGACAGGCAGATGACAGCAGCTTTTTTCATTGCTAATTCTCCTTTTTTGATAATGTGCTTGTTTGGCTGGAATTATTCCAGTAAGTTTTTGTCCAATTTTCTGTGATTGCTAATTGTATGCCCAAGCAATCCTTTTGTCAATCGCATAAAACAAAAAAGGCTTGAAAAAGCCTGATTTTTTGATTATTGGGGCTATGGGATGAAGTTGGGACTTATTTAGTCACAATAAATGCCTAGAAAAATAAAAAGACGACCTCTTGGCGGGTCGTCCATAGCTTCGTAATAGAAGCAGCCATACTTGTGTAAAAAAAGCGGGAGCACCGTTTGCCGTGCGCATGCTCCCTTATTCTCTGATGTTAGGAGACTTTGTGAGCCATCTGAAGTAGGCGGTTTATTGATGCCCCAAGATCCCTTCTGGTCGAAAAATGCTCAAAACCCATCGCCTCATAGGGCGCCATAGCTCCTTCTCCTATGCGATGCCTAATGATGATAGTTTTTGGCTTGAGTTGCTCAGGAACGAGTTTCGCCAGTCTAATGCTGAAATCTCCACAGTCCCCGATGATAATAAAATCGAACTGACCATCCTCAGCTGAAAGAAACCCTCTGACTCCTTTCATAACCAACTGGAATTCTTTGGGCGAGTCTCTCCAGCAAGTGATCTCCTGCCAGAGACTCGTACCAAAAGATATCAACTGGAGATTTAAATCTTTCGCCGTAAACTCAAACCGAGTTGCTCCATCCAAGTAAAGAACTGTTATCTGTGTCATCTTTCCTCCTCGTTATTTTTACAAGTTATTCCCCGAAATCTGAAGGTTTATATACTCCACGTTCTGGTCGACTCAAATCTAATCTTGGTAAGTTTGAGAGATAAGGTACGAGGCTATTAGTCGGAACGAGCAGACTATCTCCCATCGCTTTCTCCTTTTTCAGTCTATTGAAGTTAGATGAATTTTCCTTTAAAAATCTTTTCAACAATTAAAATGGTAACTGCAGACAAATGATATGAAAATATCTCCCTCTTGTTGGTTCAGTGAGTTTTCTTGGTAGTAGGTTTGTATTCTTTAGCGAGAGCTAACTAACCCTCCCTGAATATATGGAAAACGAGCGTTCGGAGGGTCATTCCATTCAAGATATTTTGCTTGAAGAAGGCTTTCAGTAAAAGTTAGGAAATCACAAAGGCTATGATATCCAACGATATTGAGCCATTGAGACATCCTCATAAAATAACAATCTGTCGTTCGGCAAAAACAAGATTGGCTGTCTTTTTTCTTGCAGAGCTCTCTCAAGCTTTTGAATTCAACCACGCATTTCCACAGCCGGTCTTTTTGCTCTTGGGATAAGCCCATCTTCGCATCTCTGTAGTTTAACCTCAACAAATCATCCAGCTCTTCTGCTAAAAAAATGTCTCCGAAAGGTTTAGTTTTTTTCGTCATACTTACCTCCAAATATTCTTATGGCACATAGCTTGTTTATCTGATAAAAACATAGCCTCTATTCATTTGACCCATCACTTACTTCTTTCTTGTAAGGGGGTATTTATTAAAAAACTTGATTTATCATTTAATCATTTCTGGCCAATAAAAGCAAGGTCTGAGATATTTATTTAAAGCACAAGCTTTCTCATCAAAAAAGAGGCATTGTTTAAGCCTCTTTTTTCCATGTTGAGGTTGTGGGACGAAGTTAGAACTTAATTATCTTAAATTAAAATTTTTGAATAAAGTAGCCTCGAATGAATTTTGATGGGAGCAGGATCTATTTCGACAAGCCGAATTTCATCCAAAGGAATTTCTTTTATTCCCAAGTCTTCTTTCTTAATCTGGAAGCGATTTTCGGGATCTTGAACAATCGTCAGGTGTGCTGTGAAATTGTTCTCTTCCCACTCAGGATTTACCGTTTGCGTGTAATCTTTTAATAATGCGACAAGCTCTTTGTGTTTTTCAAAAAGCACCCTATTTTTTCCAGACAGTACTATTGCATCGCCAAATCGCTCCAATTTATCAAAAGGAAAAATTATTTTTGACATTTCAAAATTTTTTAATAATTCAACTAAGTCTTTTTCTGAAAAGTTATTTTTCAGCGAAAACTTCCTTTTTATCGTCACGTGCGGAGGCTGAAGATCGACAAGTTTTGAGCCAACAAGATCCATCCTTAGATTTTCTAGAGATAGACAAGACTTTTTTTCGGCAATGAGTAATATATTGTAATATTTTTTTTCGGTCATAATTTAATTTGTTGGGGCTGTGGGACGTTATTAGAGCGTATATTTTGAAAATTAATAAAAAGATAGAACTTTTTACAATTTAATCTTAAAATATCGTTGGGCACCATAGTCGCTACGGTGATTTTTCTTTTCTATAATTCGATCTCCATAGGCTTTTTCAATAGCTAGCGCATAACCATTATAGATCGCTGAATCACGAGTCATAAATTGATAGCCTCTTCTTTTCATTTCATCCTCCGTTAATTTTGAAAGCTTTTCAACTAAACTCTTTCCCTGAAATTCGGGATAAATATCGGTTGCGTAGATATAGGACGCCGTACCTTCCGGCTGTTCAGAATCAGGAACGGCGAGTTGATATCCAATAATTTTTTTCTCTGCGCTTCGCAATAATACAACAATACTTTGCGGATCATTAAAGAGAGTTTCTATTACTTCTTTAGTGAAATATGGATCATTGAATATTTCTTCACCACAATTAGTGCGTATTAAATCAAAAACAGTCTCTTTA
Organism: Candidatus Moraniibacteriota bacterium; assembly: GCA_049297495.1. Classification (GTDB taxonomy): domain Bacteria; phylum Patescibacteriota; class Minisyncoccia; order Moranbacterales; family UBA2206; genus UBA9630. The sequence continues at coordinate 69,194 of JBAQUL010000014.1, read as the reverse complement.
ATTTCATCCCAGGATATTTTGCACGGATCGTATAGCTCAGATTTGAAAAGGGAAGTCGATTCTTTTTCAACCTGAGTTTTCTGAAATTGATTTTTTATTTGTTCGTTCATATTTTTATTTCTTCCAACCTAAGAGTAATTCATAGCTATTTTTAGGTAAGGCTTATTTTTTGGTAACGTGGTAAGTTACATGACCTATGTTGGGGAGGAAGGATTCGGACCTTCGCATGCCCCGCCACGGCGGGGTGCCTTACACTTTTGATATTACACACAAGGTTGGGGAGGAAGGATTCGGACCTTCGCATGGGGGCTTCAAAGGCCCCTGCCTTACCACTTGGCTACTCCCCAACTCTGGGTGCAATTTATTTAATTTCCAAATTTTATATTCAATTTTCTTTCTAAATCTCCTTTTAGCGATTTCAAATATTTTTCTCGTTGCATTGCTTCCGCTCTGCTCAGGTATTCTTCTTTATGAACCATAGCAAATGGTCTTCTATTTTTCGTAGTAGTAACTTTACCAGCATTGTGTCTCAAGAGTCTATCTTCTAAATTATTGGTTTGACCAATATAGAGCTTATTATCTTTAATACTTCTGAGAATATAAACAAAAAAGAACATAATTTTTTTACACAATGTTGGGGCTGTAGAATTCGAACCTTCGCATGCCCCGCCGAGGCGGGGTGCCTTACCACTTGGCTACTCCCCACTGGGTAAGTATTATGTATTGAGTATTAAGTATCAAGCAAAAAAAATCTGAAAGATTTTTTAAATTAAAATACATTATACATTATACATCCTACTTAATACATCATTCTACAATCTTCCCACCCATAATTTCCATTGCGGAGCTGAGAAGAGATGATTGTTCGTGGGTGGTTTTTTCTTTTTCTTTGGCTTGCTCGATTTCGTCGTCGGCGCAGGAGTTTTGAACAGGAGCCAGGGTCTTGTCGACGACCACTTGAATCCGAACGGCCAATTCTAAAATCTTACTAAAAACTTCCTCGATTGTCAATCTATTTTGCGGATCTTCTAGTTTTTCCTTATAGAACTCATAGGGCGTGGCAAGTGTGATGAGATTGCCTTCTGTGGTCAAAATTTGGCAGTTGGTAAGGAGTGCGCAGAGGGAGTGGTTGTAGGGGCGGATATCGATGAGCAGGCGGTTCCAACGGCTCTTGAGCATATCACGGTCAATTTCCACAGCGGAATTTATGGCAGTGCTCTTCGTCTGTTGTGATTGCGCTGGCTTCGAATCAGGTTCTATCTTGTGAGCGGAAAGGGGAGTGGCATTTCTTGTTTCCTGCTCACCTAGCTTAGCTACTGGTTTATTCTCCGCATTTATACTAGCTACCTCATACTTGATACTAGATATCATTTGAGCCGGTGCGGGAAACTTCTGCGTGGCTTTGATGATGGCAATTTCGAGTGCGAGCTGGGGGAGAAGGAAGGAGAATAATTTATTTTGTGCGACCAAGAGCAAATCAATGGTGGCTACAATTTGCGAGAGCTCACTTTTCTTTGCTTGTGCGACGAGTTTTTCAATCTTATCTTGGGTCAGTTCGCGTACGAAATAGGTTTTGAAATTTTCATCAATTTTGAGAAGCATTAGTTGTCTGAAATGATTAGTAAGGGCTTTGTTGAATATCTGCAAATCATAGCCACCAGAGATGAGTTCATTGATTTTCTCTAGTGCTTTTTTCGTATTTTTCGAGACAATTTCTTCCGCCACATCGCCAATAAAACTCTTATCCACTGTACCCAAAATTTCTTCCACATCTTTAGCAGAAATAGTTTGATTTTCAAGCGCAATGATTTGACCAAGTAGTGATTCAGCGTCGCGCATTCCGCCTTCGGCTGATAGCGCGATCATCTCCAGCGCTTCTTTTTCAACGGTAATTTTTTCTTCCTTAGCAATTAAGGTTAGCTTTTCAATGATGTCAGCCATTGGCCAGCGCGGAAAGTCGAATTTCTGACAGCGAGAAACGATGGTGGCCGGAACTTTATGAATCTCAGTTGTGGCCATGATAAAGATGACATGGGCAGGTGGTTCCTCAAGGGTTTTGAGCAGAGCATTCCACGCTCCGGTCGAAAGCATGTGGGCCTCGTCAATAATATAGACTTTATATTTCAAGAGGGTTGGAGGAAGAGCAATTGTTTCTTTTAGCTCGCGGATATTGTCCACACCGGTATTGGAGGCCGCGTCAATTTCGATGATATCGAGAGTTTTTCCTGATTGAATGGTGAGGCAAGCTGGGCATTTTTCGCAAGCATTGATATCGGCGTGGTCCTGGCAGTTAATGGTTTTCGCGAAGATTCTGGCGAAAGTGGTTTTTCCGGTACCGCGGGGACCAGTAAAAAGATAGGCGTGGGCGACACGGTTATTTTTGATGGCATTGGAAAGAGTGCGCACAATGTGCGCTTGTCCGATAATTTCCGAAAAGTTTTTTGGACGATATTTTCTATAAAGGGTTTGGGACATGATTTTTTTTGCGATTTTAGTACCTAATCTCCTCGCCCTTCGGGAGAGGATGTCGCGAGCACGTGACAGGTGAGGGCAAGGGCTATATATTAGGAATAATCTAAACTAGCTTCGTTTTTGCTCAATATAACACCCTTGCCCTCATCCGGCCTTTGGCCACCTTCTCCCTAATGGAGAAGGGGAAATAAATAAAGACTTTTCCGGATTGTAAGCTTTGGCGCTTCTTATATTCCTAGCTTACCACCATTTAGACAAAAAGAAAAATCCTGCCTAAGTGACAGGATTTTTGGTTAAAAATAGCTATTTTTTGAAAACGAAAAACTTGTAACCAATGAAATTCCAAGCCAGGCCGACAATACTTCCCATGGCGGCGCCGATTAGACCCCATTGTCCTTGTGAAAGATCGCCAGTGGGATTGCCCAAGCGGAAAACTAGTGATGCGACAGTGACGTTGATGATGAAGCCAAGAACACTGACGAGAAAAAATTGGATAAATTCAGTTTTCTTTTCACCAGTTTGATTGAAGGTCCAATATTTGTTCCAAAGGTAGCTGTTGATGTTGGCAATGATGAAGGAAGCGGCTTTATAGAGGGAATAGAAAGTGAGAATTCCCAGTCCAGCTATGACCGCATCTTTGGCATTAATCCTAAATGAATCCCTGAAAAAGGCGATCAGCAGAGAGAGGACGCCCATATCAACCAAAACATTCATCACTCCTGTGACACCGAATTTCCCTAGTTGCCAGATGACGGCAATTTTTTTGCTGATATAATAGGCGACAGTTAGCCCAAAGGGAGTGGCAATGAGAAAAAATGGCACAATCCAGAGTGATAGACTGTAATAGAGTTCTGGTTTGGCGGTTTTTAGAACTGGGAGCAGCAGAAGTCCAATAAGAAGGCCGGCGCCAGTTGCAAACGCGACGTCTTTTCTCGTCATTTTTATTTCTTCCATATTTATTTTTATGACTTACACGTTTACCAAAAACAATCTTTAAAGCGCTTGGTTTTTTAGAGTTTGTTTTTGCTTATTTTAACCCTAAAGCCATTAAGGTTTTTCCCAGATCAATTCTGGCTATAGAAAAGCTTGCTTTTGGCAAACGCGTAAGTCCTGATTTTTTTAAAGTTAGTATTTTTTATTCGTTCGTTTTTTCTTCAAGTTCTTTTCGTAGCTCCTCTAGGTTGGGCATCCATTCGTCGATAGCTGAAAGATTATCGCTACTGGGGATGACTTCATTTTTTAGTGTTGGTGCTGTCTTTGTGACTGGCTCAACCGATGTTGGTTTTTCATTGAAAATATCGTCAATTTTTTTGAATCCGCCAATGTCTTGGGAAATCTCTCTTTTTGGTGTTTCTTTTTCACGAGATTTCTGTAAGAGATTTTCAATTGCACCCCATTCGGAGTCGAGATCACGAGGAGTGACTAGCGTTACCTCATCACCCGGCTCCACTTTGAAGTATGTGATGGAAGCAAGTAAGACTCGATAGGCCTTGCCTTCGGCCACGACAAAATAGTTTCCATCAGTGTCTTGATTGACTGTGCCAATTGCCATCTTTCTTATGACTGGTCCGATTTGTTTATAGATAAAAGAGCCGTCACTAGTGATTGACAGCTTCATCATGTCGCCTTTGACTAATTTTGATTTTGAAGCGTAGTTAGCTGGAACAGGGTATTGTTTTCCATCAGTTCCTAGCATAATCTGACCATCGAAAGTTCCTTCAATTACTTTTTCATCATCGGAGTCTTCAGCTTTTCTTCTTCTGCCGACTTTCTTCTTGCCTTCAAGTTGCAAGAGCATTGATTTGGCTCCTTGCAGAGTTGTTTCAGCCGTAGAAATCATATCACGGAGTGCTTGAATTTTTTCCGCGTTCTTATTGTCATCGTTAATATTTTTTTCTTCCATCTTTGTTTTGTTTTAGTATTTTTATTTTATAAAGCAATTATACATTTTTTAGGATTATTGTGCAAGTAATTTTTTTGGAGAATGGAATATTTTATTATTTTTTAAAATCGATGAAAAGTATTTTTTTAATGAGTGATGAATGATTTTTATTTTGAAATATGGGAAAAGCGAAATTTTGTCCACATCCTGTGGATAACTTTTTTAATAAAGGCTTAAGCTAGGCGTTTTTAGTTTATGCTAAATGTGTTGACGAGTGCGAGCTAGTGGGGTAAAATAGATTTGTAGTCTATATGAGTGGTGAAAAGTGGGGAATTGATAAAAAAACACTTATGTTTATCGGCGAATACCAACATTCGATTGATCCAAAAAAAAGATTGGCGGTGCCAAGCAAGTTTCGCGATGAGTTGAAAAACAAAGTGGTTGTGACGCGCGGACTCGACAAATGCCTTTTTATTTATCCGATGAAGGTTTGGCAAGCGTTAGCTGAAAAACTGGGAGCGATTCCAGTTGGAGAGTCAGGCACGAGAAGTTTTGTGCGACTTATGCTTGCGGGAGCGACTGATGTGGAAACTGACAAGCAAGGGAGAATCTTGATTCCAGATTATTTGAAAGAATATGCCGGCTTGGACAAAAATGTGATTATCGCCGGAATCTATAATCGCCTGGAAATCTGGGACGAAGTAAAATGGAATGAATATAAAAAGAATGCTGAAAAAAATACTGATGAGATTGCTGAACAACTAGGTAAGCTGGGAGTATATTAATAAAATTTTCAATAACCAATTTACAATTTACCTGCCTACCGGCAGGCAGGCAATCAATTTTCAATTTAAAATTTTCAAAATCAAAAATAATTGGAAATTGAGACATTGTAAATTTGATGAAAATTGAAAATTGTGAATTGAAAATTAAGCCCATGACTATCCATAAATCGGTTTTACTGGAAGAAACAATTGAAGCTCTGAATTTAAAAGAAGGTTCTGTTGTGGTGGATGCAACGCTTGGTGGAGGCGGACACAGCCGCGAAATACTAAGAGTTATTGGTGATAAGGGAATATTGATTGCTTTGGATGCTGATATTAAAGCAATAGAGCGGTTTGCGGAATTTCCAATTTCCAAATCTAAATTTCCAAACAATTTCCAAATCCCAATTTTCAAATTTAAAAACATTTATTTAGTTAATAATAATTTTTCTGGATTAAAAGATGTATTGCAGGCGATAGGAATTGAGAAGGTGGATGCGATTTTGGCTGATATTGGCTATTCCTCTGATCAACTGGAAGATGCGGAAAGAGGAATTAGTTTTCAGTTAGACGCACCGCTGGATATGCGCTTTGACCAATCACAAGAGTTGACAGCTGAGAAAATCGTGAATGAGTATAGCCGGGAAGATTTAGAGAGAATTATCAAAAATTATGGAGAAGAGAGATTTTGTAAAAATATTGTCAGAGGAATTGTGGACTATCGGGCGAAAAAAAGAATTGGAAGTACGCGAGAGCTGGTCTCTATAATTGAGAGCCATGTGCCTGATGGATATCGAAGGGGGCGAATCAGTCCAGCCACAAAAACATTTCAGGCAATTCGCATTGAAGTTAATCAAGAATTGGACAGTTTGCGTGAGTTTACGTCAGCAGCGATAGGAATGCTCAGTTTTGGAGGGAGGCTCGCGGTAATTTCCTTTCATTCATTAGAAGACAGAATTGTGAAAGAAATATTTAGGGAAAATGCTAGGGGATGCATTTGTCCCCAAGATTTCCCAGTCTGTCTTTGTGAAAAATTGGCAAAATTAAAGATAATAACAAAAAAACCAGTCATTGCGGGTCCTGATGAAGTCGAAAGAAATCCACGTGCGAGGAGTGCGAAGCTCCGCGTTTGTGAATTTATCTCAAAATAAAAAAACAGGACTTATGTGTTTGCCAAAAGCAAGCTTTTCTATAGCCAAGATTGATCCGGAAAAGCTTTAATGGTTTTAGGGGTTAAAATAAGCAAAAGACAAACTCCAGGAAACCATGCGCTTTAAAGATTGTTTTTGGTAAACGCGTAAGTCATAAAAAAACAAAAAAATATCTTGTTGATCCTGCCATAAAAAATCGGACTTATGGCAACTTAACTGGATAGTAAAACAAAAATGGCAAAAATTCTTATCATTAACAAGCATAGTTCGCAAAATTATCACGAAAGGGCATCCAGAAAAGTTCAGGAGAACAAATCTTCTTTGATTGGGTTGGTTGCATCCAAGAAAGGTAGTGTTAGGATTGGCTTGGCAAGTACGGGGTTTTTGGTGGCATTTTTTGTAATTTTTTCTTGTGCCTATTATTTGTTTCAAGTAAATGATCTGGCGGTTAAGGGTTATGATATTCGTGAATTGGAAAATAAAATCAGTGAGTTGGAGAAGGAAAATAAGCAGATGCAGATTCGGGAAATGGAGTTGCGATCAATGTATGTGATTGAAAAATCTGCCCAAGATTTTAACTTAGTTAGTCCTGTCAATGTAACTTATTTAGAAGTTAATAGCACTGTCGCGATAAGATAAAGAATAAAAATGTCCAATGCGCAAAGGAATAAAAAATATGGAGTTAGCGCTCGGAACTCTCCCGAGGAAAACATAAAAAAACCAAGGATTTATGCTTTGGCCTTCTTGGTTGTCGTTATTGTTTTTATAATCATTGGAAGAATATATTTTTTGCAAGTTAGCAGTCAGGGATATTACCGAGCACTTGCTGAGAATCAACATTCACTTTTTCGTAAACTGATTCCGGAACGCGGAGAGATTTTTTTGAAGGATCGAGATGCTCTTTATCCTGTTGCAGTTAATCGAGAGACAAAGATGGCATATGCGGTGCCAAAAGAGATTGAGGATTTGACTGCTGCTAGCACTGGTTTAGCGGCAACTTTAGGCTTGGAACATGGTGAACTGCTCGTTAAGTTGGACAAGAAGGACGATATGTATGAAGTGTTAAAGCATCGACTTAGTGATGATGAGATAACTGGAATAAAAAATTTAAAACTGAAAGGCGTGCATTTGACGAATGAAGACTTTCGCTATTACCCGGCAGGAGAACTCGCTTCACATATATTGGGCTTTGTTGGTTGGAAAGATAACGAATTTGGAGGGAGATATGGCAGTGAATTATTTTTCGAATCAGAGCTTCGGGGTGAAAATGGGAAGCTTTTCCAAAATAAGGATGCATCAGGGAGGTGGATTGCAACAGGCGAGCGAGATATCGCTTACGCAAAAAATGGTGATAATTTAATCTTGACTATTGATCATAGTGTGCAGTATAAGGTGGAAAAAATTTTGGCAGCGGCAGTGGAAAAATATCAAGCGGAAAGGGGCACTGTAATTGTCGTGGAAGCTGCGACGGGCAAGATCATCTCCATGGCAAGCTATCCTACTTTCAATCCTAATGAATATGCCAAGGTGGAAAATATGGAGGTATTTAGGAATTTGGCCGTTAGTGATCCTTATGAATGTGGCAGTGTGTTCAAGTCCTTCACATTGGCTTCAGCCATTGATGCAGGAAAAATCAGTCCGGAGACAACCTATGTTGATACCGGGGCAGTTAGCGAGGCTGGGTATGTAATCAAAAATTCAGATCTCAAATCTAATGGTGTGCAGACGATGACACAAGTTTTGGAAAAATCCTTAAATACGGGGGTGATTTATGCGGAAAGGCTCATGGGAAATCAAGTTTTCGGCGATTATATCAAGAAATTTGGCTTTGGCGAATCAACCGGAGTGGATATTTTTGCCGAAGTTCCGGGAAATATTTCCAATCTTTCTAATCAAAAGAGAAATATCGAATATTTTACCGCATCTTTTGGGCAGGGAATTACTGTGACACCATTGCAATTAGTTATGGCCTATAACGTTTTGGCAAATAATGGAATTCTTCTGAAGCCACAAATTATTGATAGTGTAATGCATAGCGATGGTAGTGTGTCTGAGTCGTCAACTCAAGAAGTGCGCCGAGTGATTTCACAACAGAGTGCCTATCAAATATCTCAAATGCTGCGGAGCGTCGTTGTGGACGGCCATGGGAAGCAAGCGAATGTCCCTGGTTATTTAGTCGGAGGTAAAACTGGAACAGCTCAGGTCGTGGGACCAAGTGGCGGCTATGAAGATGGAAAAAGCATCGGATCATTTGCGGGATATGCACCGATTGATAATCCGAAATTCACAATTCTTGTCCGTTTGGATGACCCCAAGACGGTGCAGTGGGCAGAGTCTAGTGCGGCGCCGACATTTGGAGAGTTGATGAAATTTTTACTGGAATACTACCATATTGAACCAACCGAAAAATACACACAAGCTGACGTGGACAAATTCAGTCAAACACACACGTTGGGAAATTCATTTATTAAAGAAGATGAACCGGAAGAAGAAAGAGACGGTGGGAACAAGTTAAATATTGAAGTTGATAAAAAAGATGGAAGAAAAACAAAGAAAAAATAAACCGAACGAAGTTTCAGAGCGACGAGCAACAAAAATGGAGAGATTTTTGTTTTTCATGGCGAAAACTCTTTTGAATAAATATACGCCACGAATAATCGCGGTGACTGGTTCGGTTGGGAAAACTTCGGCAAAAGAAGCGATTTTTGCTGTAATCTCTGGTCGCTATTCTGTTCGCAAAAGTGAGAAAAACTACAATAACGAAATTGGCGTTCCTCTGACGATTATCGGTGCGGAAAGTGGTGGCAAGTCTCTCCTGAAATGGATTGGTGTTTTTCTGCGTTGGTTTTTGTATTTCATTTTTCCCTTAAAATTTCCAGAGATAATAATCTTGGAAATGGGAGCGGACAAGCCGGGCGATCTGAAATATCTTACCGACTTGGCTCGGCCTGATATTTCCGTTATCACAGAAATAGCCTCCAGCCATTTGGAATTTTTCAAAAATACTGACGCTATCTTTAAGGAAAAGATGCTATTGGCACGAGTCCTATCGGAAAAAGGTTTGCTGGTTATCAACGCGGACAACAAGTATCTTTTGAAAATTAAAGAAAATCCGCGCCAATTTGGAGTGACTGGTCGAATATTTTCTTTTGGATTTGAAGAGGATGCTGACGCACGCGCGATGGATGTATTTATGAATTATCACGGAGATGAAAATGATTTGTCCGGAAAAGAGGTCAATGGGTTGAGTTTTAAGTTGAACTATAAGGGTACGACAATGCCATTGCGACTGAACAACGTTCTCGCTCGTCACAGCATATATGCGGCGCTTGCGGGTGTTTCGGTTGGTATCGAATTGGGAGTCAACTTGGTGGATATTGCTGCGAGTTTGGAAAAATTTATCTTGCCTTCTGGTAGGACCAATTTGATCCGAGGAATAAAAAACACCAATATCATTGATGATACCTATAATTCTTCTTCCATTACATCTGTCGAAGGTGTTTTGGAGGTGTTGCGAGAATTTAGAAATGGTAGAAAGATTGCGGTGCTGGGGGATATCCTGGAGATTGGTCCGAATACGGAAGTAGAACATCGCCAAGTTGCAAAAAAGTTTCTGGAAGTCGGTGGTGATGTATTTTTGGCAGTTGGCGTGAGGATGAAATTTGCCACTGATGAGTTGCGAAAGCACAAGTTTGCTGGAGAAATTTACGAATTTAGGAGTCCAATGGAGGCGGGGAAAAAATTGCAAGAAATATTGCGCTCAGGCGACGTGGTTTTGGTCAAGGGTTCACAGGGAATGCGTATGGAAAAAGTAGTGGAAGAAGTTATGGCTGAGCCGAATCGCGCCGAAGAATTGCTTTGCCGTCAAAATCCGGAGTGGAAAGATAGACCGTGGCAAGAAATGTAAATCTTTAAAAAAACACTTTGTGCTTAGAGAAGGCTGTTTATCAGGGTAGTTGCTTTTTTATTTCCAAAAGCTATACTTAATAGTAGCTATCAAATTAATCTTTAATTAACAACACCCAGATGTCTGAAATTTTAGAAAGCCTTTTTGGTTCCAAGGAACGTGCTCGTTTACTTCGATTTTTTTTACAAAACCCGGAAAGTCATTTTGAATCAGCGGAAATTGCCAGGAGAAACATGCTCAAAGGAGCGAAAATTAGAAGAGAAATTGAAATGCTTGTGCGGGTAAAGTTTATTATCAAAAACACTCAAAAGGGCAAGTATTATTACCGTCTCAACCAAGATTTTGATTTCTATCCAGAATTGAAAAATTTAATTGCCAAGTCAAACACTTCTCCGCAATGCAAAAGTCTCGAGAAAATTGGCAATATCGGTAATGTGAAGTTGGCGGTAATCAGTGGCGTTTTTATTAATTATCACAAAAGCAAAGCGGATATGATTATTGTGGGAGATGATATTGGTAAGGCGAAATTGAAAAATTTGATGAGTAGTCTGGAAGCGGAAATTGGCAAAGAGATCAGCTTTGTCCTTATGACAATGGACGAATTTAAATATCGCTTGAATATGCTGGATAAGTTTGTTCTGGAATTTCTTGAAGGTCCCAATGAAGAAGTAATCAATAAGATCATCGGCTTGAAGCAGTTTATTGCAAAAAGAAAACTATAATAAAAATGGTTGAAAATACGGATAAAATTTTTTTTGCAAAAAGCTTGAATGAAAAAATCAAGCTTTTTTTTGGTCGGGAGTATTTCAAAAGTCGAATTATTGTCTGGCTACTCTTCTTTGGCGTCTTGTTTGATATCGTCAATTGGTCTGTATTGAAAATTTTGCTACCCCCAGCTGAAAGTTATGTGATTTTGCATTATAATGTGTATTTTGGCGTCGATTCCATGGGAGCGGCGCGAAGCGCCTATATCTTGCCATTTATCGGCACCATTATCCTATTTTTCAATGTAATGCTTTCCTTCTTTTTCTATGTTCAAAAGGAGCGTGTGGCCAGCTACGTGGTGCTGTTAACTGCGCTAATGGTGCAATTGAGCTTGCTTATTTCTGCTATTAGTGTCATCATTATTAACTATTAATACATCAATTATGTTCGCATTTCCTGATCCAAAGACTAAAAACCCAAAAGAGCGGAGAATACAGCGCACATTGGAGGTAATTCCTGGTATTTTGACCTGGTTTACGATTATTGGCATGTTTGCCTTTTCTTTTTTTCTACCTGACTGGGTGGCTTATTTTATCATTACTTTTGATATTTATTGGATTTTGCGCACAATTTTTATTGCTTACTATTCGATCGATGGGTATAAAAAGCTAAATGATGGCAAAACAATTGATTGGTGGGAGCGCTGTCAAAATATTAGCAATCCTAAGAAATACATAGAACTGATTAGTGCGCGAATTTTGAAAATGGAAGAGAGTCTACATGATCGAAATGGTATGGCGAGGAGAGAGGTGCGGGTTTTGAAAGGGGAATTGAAGCGGCAAAAAAAATATTTACAAGAGGTACAGGAAGTAGAGAAGATTTCGAGTGATGTTTTGGATTGGAGGGAAATCATCCATGTAATCATGCTCCCTACGGCTGGTGAGCCAGCTGGAGTGATTGAGCCTTCAATCGCTGCGATTAAAGAAGCGAATTTTCCTAATGAGCAAATCATTATTCTCTTGGCTACAGAAGAGCGGGAGGATGAAGCGCATAGAACGCAGAAAGTGGATTATCTCAAAAATAAGTTTGCAGGGGTATTTCGTGAGTTTATTGTGACGACACATCGAGTTCGCGATGATGAAATGAAGGCGAAGGGAGCGAACGCCACTTTTGCCGCGCGGGAGTTGGTTAAATACTTGAGAGCGCAGAATATTGACTTTCGCAGGGTGATTTTTTCCAATTTTGACTGTGATAGTGTGGCGCATAAGGAATATTTTGCTGCTTTGACTTATCATTACATCATTGACCCAAAAAGACTGCAACGGAGTTATCAGCCTCTTCCGATGTATCACAACAATCTTTGGGATACCAACGCTTTCGTGCGCGTGATCGTGACTGGTTCTAGTTTTTGGCACATCTTTCAAAGTACGAGATTGGATGGTATGGTAACTTTTTCTTCTCACAGTGAACCTTTTGATACGCTCTATAATGTTGATTTTTGGCCGGTAAATATGATCAGTGAGGACTCGATTATTTATTGGAAGTGCTTTACCTATTATAATGGAGATTATCGTGTCAAGCCGATTTATTTACCGATTTCACTGGATGCGGTTCTTGCTGATACTTATTGGAAAACGATTGTGAATCAATATAAGCAGAAAAGACGCTGGGCCTATGGAATTGAAAACTTTCCTGTGATTATGCGAGCAATCGGGCCGAATAGGAAAATTGGCTTTAGACAGAAATTCAGAACGGCGTTTGAAATGCTAGAGGGGCATCATTCTTGGGCGACCTCATCGCTAATTTTAGCGATCTTGGGTTGGTTGCCCTTGATTTTGGGTGGAGATGAATTTAATCAGCAAGTTATAGCAAAGAATTTACCGATCTATACGCGCTATCTGATGACGCTCGCTATGATTGGCTTGGCTGTTTCAATGTCGCTAAGCTTTCTCCTTCTTCCTCCGCGTCCTGCGAAATATTCTCGCTGGCGAAATGTGTATATGCTTTTGCAATGGGTACTTGTGCCGATTATTGCTCCATTGCTTGGTTCGCTCCCAGCCATTGATTCTCAAACAAGAATTATGCTGGGTAAATATTTTGGTGAGTTTTGGGTAACTCCGAAAAAAAGTGTCGAAAAACAGAAATAAGAAAGATCGCTTGACTATTCCTAATAAGATTACCGCTTATGCTAAAATACCTTACTCCATTCATAGAAGCCTTTTTTTTCACCGTGCTTATCGTCAGTATTATTTTACCGGTGGCAAAAAAAATTCATTGGAGTGGGCGAAGTCTTGGTAGGCATATTCATAAAAAGGGTGTTTATCGGATTGGGGGAGTCGCAATGGTATTAGCTTTTAATTTAACCGTTATCCTTGACGCCAATCTTGTCATGACGCCTGAGCTTTTGGGCTTCATGTTAGCCTCCGTTATTTTGATGTTGGTGGGAATTCGAGATGACATAAGAGAAATGTTTTGGAAAACGCAACTTTTTTTCCAAATGTCTACTGCCTTTCTTATTTTTATTCTTGGTGTGAGGATTTACTATATAACAAATCCGTTGACTGGTGGGATTATTAACTTAGATTCAGGAGGCACAGTTCTCATCTCGTTGGCCCTGGTTGTGTTTTGGATTGTTTTTGTGATGAATGCAGTGAATTGGATCGATGGGGTTGATGGTTTGTCTGGTGGGATTAGCTTAATTTCTATCGGAACGATTTTCCTTCTCAGTTTTAAACCGGAAGTCAATCAACCGCCAGTGGCGATTATTTCCTGTGTGATATTTGGAGCAATCTTAGGTTTTTTGATTTTCAACTTTAATCCGGCTCGAGTGTTAGCTGGAACTTCTGGCGCGATGTTTATGGGTTTATCGCTTTCAATTCTGGCGATTTTTTCTGGCACTAAAATTGCAACGGCAATTTTAGTGCTCGTGATACCGATTATTGATTTTATTTGGGTTATTGGGGAAAGAATAAGGCGTAAGCAGCCAATTTTTAAGCCAGATAACAATCATTTGCATCATAAGCTTTTAGATATCGGTTGGTCGCAGAAAAAAATTGCAATTTGTTATTACGTCATGACAGCAATAGTTGCTCTTATTGCACTTAATACAAGAATTATTGGCAAAAGCATTACGCTATTGATTTCTGTCTCAATTATGCTCATCGCTTCTTTTATTATAAATAAAAAATTGTCCAAAATTAGAAAGAGCGAGTCGATGTGATATTCTTTCACTTAAAAAACACAAAACCCCGTAAACGGGGTTTTGTGTTTTTTAAGGAAAGTAGTGATATACTTGGCTTGTAAGAAAGAACAGTAGAATTTTATTTTACAAGATCGTGCTTACTGAAATTTATGATAGAGACGGTACTCTTACCGCATATTTGTGTAAATTCTTGAGTTGTCCGTCGCTGAGATTTTTAGACTTGGCAATTGCGTCTCCGATTAGGCTTTTGGAAAATTCTACTGATGTTCCAATCTTCACTCCTCCCTTATGACCTACATTCTTTCTGAGATAATCCTCGATGTAGATTTTGTGTTCTGGGGTGAGAGAGGAATCTGAATTTTTCTCCAAATAGTCCGCTAGAGCTTTACGCGCTAGCTTAGTGGTGCCATCTCCTTTGCCAGCTGTTTCAATAAATGATTGGTCAGTTTCTTGGCTGGTTGTTACTGAAGAGGTTTTGTCGGCTTTATTTTCAGCTTTGTCTGCTGTCTTAGTATCGCTAGAGGTTTCAGTATCGGTCTTCCCGTCATTTTTCGTTAAATCCTTCAAAATATCACTTTGCTCAGTTTGTTCCTCTTGAGCGACATTTTGTGAACGGTTGGAATAGGAATAGATACCAGCAGCAATGATAACAACGATGAAAATGCTCACGATTATTCTTAGATTGTCTTGAAACCACTGTTGGGTTGTCGACTGATTGTTTTCCTCATCTAACATGTCTTCGCTTGAATTTTGCTCATCGCTTGATTCTTGATTAAATTCCATAATTTTCACCTTCCTTTCTAGTTTGCCCTATATCCTGATTAGTTAGGACTTTTGGGGTTTAAATTTTTAATGTGCTTGCGTTGAAGCTGTGATCGCTCTTTAGCAATCGGGTTTCTAATATTAAATTTTAGCAAAGCTGAGATGCGCGTCAACTAGACAAGATGTTGAATTTAGTTTGTAGTATATTTGGGGGTAATTTGGCAAATGAAATGTGGATCAGCGTTTTAGTATTTTTTGCTGAGCAGGGGGCCGATAAATATTTTTTTATTTTGTGAATAATAATTATATAAATAAAATATCTCGCGATTATTATTTGAAATAATTATCAAAAATATTTTATTTATTTGAAAAAATTTCACTATTGGATTGAAATATTTTGTTTTATATTATTTTATTTGAAAAAATAACTGTGGATAACTTTTTGCTATTGCATAAAAATATATATGTTGTATAATTTAAATACAAAAATTATTTCTAAAAAATTTAAAAATAATTTTTGTAAAATAAAAGGTCGAAACAAAATTATTAAAAATATTTCAGAGAAGTTTCTTAAACGAAACTTTGGAAAAAAATAAAAATAGAAAGGATGGTGAATTAAAATGGCAGCAAAGAAAAAAGCAGCTAAAAAAGCTGTAAAAAAGACTGTAAAAAAAGTCGCTAAAAAGAAAGCTACAAAGAAGAAGAAAAAATAGTCTTTTTACATAGCAGTGCTTCCTGGTTTATCGGGAAGCGTTCTATGTCTTGGGCTAAGTAGCCTGACATAGAATTTATATCAACGTTGAATATAAAACAAAAAACCGCTAACATGCGGTTTTTTGTTTTATAGAGGCAACCCTTTGTTTGTGTAAAAAATAATCCCTTGTTGTCATTCTGAGCGTAGCGGAGCGAAGTCGAAGAATCTGCTCACCGTTATCGCTAGCTTAATTCTTTGTGGTAAAACTTAGGATTACCTCGAGCAGACTGAGTGCAGGACTTCGCTCAGGATGACATATTTTTAATTAAAATGCGTAAGTGTTTCTTTAAATTAACTCAAGCATGCAAATTCGCCACTTTCCGGCCAAATCTTGCTTGAATTGAATCTTGGCGGAAGGTAGGATTTTTTTAACTAAACCTGTTAAGCCTTTTTTTTGTTCAGGACTGAACTCCATGAAGCATGTAATATGTAACACGTAACAATGTCTTTTCAAGTCTTGAATTTGCTTTAGAAGTTTTTCGTAATGGCCTAGTCCGGCCTTTGGACTATAGAGCGCAGACTTTGGTTCGAAGTTTTTGACAGTTGGCGCGGTGGCGGAATATATTTCTTTTGAGAGATAGGGGAGGTTTGCCAGAATTATCATTCTGGAATTTCCAATTTCTAATTTCCAACTTCCAATTAAGGGATCAAGGAGATTTCCGTGAATAAATTTTATTTTTTTATCTAATCCGAGTTTTTTGGCATTGTATTTTGCAATTTTTAGAGCTTTCTGAGAAATATCAATACCATACAACATGTAACCCGAAGCCTGCCTACCGGACAGGCAGGCATGTAACAAATTTTTACTCGCGATTGTTTTTGCAATTGAAATAATAATATTTCCCGACCCTGTTCCGATATCAATAATTTTTATCGCCTCATTCTTGCTACATGTTATATGTTCCATGCCTGCCTGTCTGGTAGGCAGGTTACATATTGCAGTTTCGACAAGCAATTCTGTTTCTGGGCGGGGGATGAGAGTGTCACGGGTAACTCTAAAATCCAAACCATAAAATTCTTTTTGGCCCAGGATATAAGCCAGTGGTTCATTTTCAAGTCTTTTGGTTAGTAATTTATTGATTCCTGATTCCTGTTTCTTGTCCACTGTCTCTTCTGGATGCGCCAAAATAAACTCACGAGACTTTTTCAGTTCGTGAGCGATGAGGAGTTCAAGGTCAAGGCGGTCTATTTTTTGCCTGTATTTGTCGAGGATGGCTTGGATTGTTGTCACAGGTTTAAAGATTGGCGAGTTTTATCTTTATATCTTCTTCTTCGAGAGCGGAGATAATTGGCTCAATATTGCCTTCTAGTGTGCCATAGATATTGCTCCAGTTTTGCTTGATGCGGTGGTCAGTGATGCGATCTTGGGGAAAATTGTAGGTTCTGATCTTTTCACTGCGGTCTCCTGTGCCGATTTGGGATTTTCTTTGGTCGCCTAGGTCTTTACTGCGCTTTTCTTCCTCGGCTTGCAAAAGACGTGAGCGGAGAACTTTCATGGCCTTATCTTTATTTTTCAGTTGAGATTTTTCATCTTGGCAAGAAACGATCATTCCTGTGGGAAGATAGGTGATGCGTACGGCTGATTTTGTTGTGTTGACCGATTGGCCGCCCGGGCCAGATGAGCAAAATGTATCAATCCGAATATCTTTTTCTTCAATCTTGAAATCGAATTCTTCTGCTTCGGGGAGAACTGCGACAGTGGCAGTGGAGGTGTGGATGCGTCCATTTTTTTCAGTTTCAGGAATTCTTTGGACACGGTGCACTCCAGATTCATATTTCATCTTGCCATAGGCCCCAGTTCCATTTATTTCAAAAACAACTTCTTTAAATCCGCCAACTCCATTTTGGTGTGAGTTAAGGAGGACCAGCTGCCAATGCTTGTTTTCAGCATAATGGGAATACATGCGAAAAAGACTGGCAGCAAAAAGAGCTGACTCATCGCCACCGGCCCCGGCGCGAATTTCGACAATAACATTTTTTGCATCATGTGGGTCTTTGGGCAAGAGAAGTGTTTCTAGTTCTTTGTCCAATAGCGCTTTTTTCCCTGAAAGGGAAATGTTTTCGTCCATGGCCATTTGCTTCATTTCGGAGTCTTCTTCGCTATTTACGATTTCGGCGTTTTCCCGCATATTTTTTTCGACAAGTTCAAGTTCTTCGATTTTACGCATAACCTCATTCAACTCTGCCTGTTTTTTGGATAGCGTGGTCATTTTTTGCGTATCAAAAACTACTGAAGGATTGCTGAGTTCTTCGGCTATTTGAGCATATTCGGCTTTAATTTGTTCGATTTGTTCGCGCATATTGATATTTTTGTTGCTTTTAGTATTGTATAGTTAATTAAAAGAATAAGCAATATGACGTATTTGCTTAATTTCAAATTTTAGGTTATATTAATTTCAGGTTAAAACTTGTAAAAAAATGAATTTAAAAAAGTCTAATTCTCAGAATTTTCAACTCGGCAGTCTTTTTTGTTGTTGCTGTGATCATGCCATTGCTTCGGGAGCAGCTTTTTTCTGTTAAAGAATATATAGGAAAAAGATTTGACGCTAACTCCCGAGACAGTCGGGATTTTTGTTTTTTGTTGTCATTCTGAGCGTAGCGTAGCGAAGTCGAAGAATCTGCTCACCGTTATCACTAGCTTAATTCTTTGTGGTAAAACTTAGGATTACCTCGAGCAGATCCTTCGACTGCGTCCTGAGTACAGGACTTCGCTCAGGATGACAAATATTTTAGTTATAATAATTTAAAAATCTATGCTTTATCAAAATATTTTAGAAACTATCGGTAATACTCCGCTTATCAAAATCAACAAACTCAACCCAAATCCTAATCTAGAAATCTTTGCCAAATTAGAGGGACAAAATCCTGGCGGAAGTATCAAGGATCGCGTCGCGCTTAAGATGCTGGAGAAAGGAATTGAGAGTGGGGAGTTGACGAGAAGCAAGACGATTATCGAGCCAACCTCGGGCAATACCGGAATTGGAATCGCCATGATTGGAGCAGTCTTGGGTTATGCCGTGGAAATTGTGATGAGTGCGGCGGTTTCCATGGAAAGAAGGAAGATGCTTGAGGCTTTTGGGGCAAAAATAATTCTGACTGATGCGAGCAAAGGAACAGATGGCGCGATTGTAAAAGCCAGAGAATTGGTGAAAAACAATCCTGAAAAATACTTTATGCCTGATCAGTTTTCTAATGTTTACAACAAAATTGCTCACTATGAAACAACTGCCAAGGAAATCTGGGATGACATGGATGGAAAAATCGATTATTTTGTTTCGTCGATTGGCACCTCCGGTACGATTATGGGGGTGGGGAAATATCTGAAAGAGTATAATCCAAATATAAAAATTGTTTGTGCTTATCCAGAAAAAGGTCATTACATTCAAGGGCTCAAGAATATGGATGAGGCAATTGTTCCAGCGATATATGACAAAAAGCAAATTGATGAATTTGTGAATATTGAAAGTGAAAAAGCTTTTGATATGGCACGGCGAATTGCAAAGGAGGAAGGGGTTTTTGTGGGCATGTCTTCCGGCGCTGCAATGCTTGCTGCGTTCGAATTAGCTAATCGAAATATCTCCGGTAGGCTGGCGGTTATTTTCCCTGATCGTGGAGAAAAATATCTTAGCACAAAGCTTTGGGGCGAAACGGCCGTGAAGATTTGATTTTTTCTGCCAATTAGCTATAATTCAATTGAAGTTTGATTAGGGCATTAATATGTCGGTTTGAAATTGTTTAAAATAAAGTATGACAAAAATTCTAATTGCCGAAGATGATTTGATGATTTCCGAGATATACCAGCGGAAATTTTCAGAAAAAGGTTATGAGGTTTTGACTGCTCTTTCCGGTGAGCAAGTTTTGGAAATAGTTAAGCGAGAAAAGGTGGATATTATCCTTTTGGATTTGCTTTTGCCTAAGATGGACGGTTTTCAAGTAACTGAAAGTTTAAGGAATGGTAACTATGACCCAAATATTAAGATTGTGATTTCAAGCAATCTAAGCCAAAAGGAAGAACGAGATAAGGTGATGGCACTTGGGGCAAATGGTTTTATTACAAAATCGCAATACACGCCAAGTGAAATGGTAGAAGAAATCAAAAGACTGACAAATGGTGAGGAGACTGCTCTTGGATAGCTGAGATTATCTTCTGGATTTTTGATTTGATTTTATTAAAACTTTAATTTTCCGAACTAACCAGGACACTGTTTGAGTTAGTGGGGGACAAGTAAGATTATGGAAAGAACACTTATAGCGGATGCGCCAAGAATGATTGGGCAATATGTTAAATTAGCTGGCTGGGTCAATTCGCGTCGTGATCATGGCAAGTTGATCTTTATCGATCTTCGTGATCGGAGTGGCGTTGTGCAAATCGTGGTTATCCCCGATAAGGAGAGCGCCTATCAAAATGCTAAGGATATCCGTAGCGAATTTGTGGTGGAAATCGAAGGACTCGTCAAGGAGCGTCCAGGCGGATTGGAGAAAGATGCTAAGACGGGGAAAATCGAGCTTGAGGCGGCAAAAATAACGCTTATTTCGAAAGTTGAGGCGGAGCTGCCGTTTGATGTGGCCAAAAGTGAATTGGATGCCAATCTCAATACGCTTTTGGATAATCGTAATTTGGTTTTGCGAAACAAGAAAATCAATGACATTTTCAAAGTGTACGCAGAAATGATTAAATCGTATGGCGATGTGATGCGAGAAAATTCTTTTCTCGAGATCAAGACTCCTAAAATTCTTTCTGCTGCGACGGAAGGCGGTGCCAATTTTTTTAAGATAAAATATTTTGAGCGTGATGCATATCTGGCTCAAAGTCCTCAGTTCTACAAGCAGGCTGGAGTAGGCGCTTTTGAACGAGTATTTGAAATCGGAACAGTTTTTCGAGCAGAGCCGCATTTTACGACTCGGCATGTCAATGAGTATACGGGACTTGATGCCGAGATGGGATTTATTGACAGTTTTTCTGACGTGATGGACGCGCTGGAGAAAGTGATGCAGAGGATGCTTTTGGATATTTCAAAAAATTGTCAGGTGGAACTTTCCGAATATGATGCAGGCGAGCTCTTATTTTCAGATAAATTTCCCCGTCTACGACTCACTGAAGCCCTGGAGATTCTAGATAAGGAGTATGGCAAAAAATCTGAGGATGTGGACATTGATCCTGAAGGTGAACGTTTGATTTGCGAATGGGCAAAGAAGAAGCATAATTCGGATTTTGTTTTTTTGACACACTATCCTGTTAGTGTGCGACCATTTTATTCCATGCCAAGCGTTGATGGTCAATATACCGAAACATTTGACCTATTGTTTCGCGGAGTGGAGATTGCCAGTGGCGGGCAAAGAATTCATGATTATGAGCAACTAAAAAACAGTATCATAAAGCATGGCCTAAAGCCGGAAGATTTTGAACATTATTTGGATATTTTTAAACTTGGTATGCCGGCTCACGGAGGCTGGGGTTTGGGATCGGAACGGATTGTGCAGAAAATTCTTGCTCTGGGAAGCATTAAGGAGGCAATCCTATTTCCTCGTGATGTAAAACGAATTACGCCGTAAGTTTTTTTACGCCTCTTCTCCCTTAGGGAGCGGATGTCACGTACTCGTGACAGGTGAGGGAGGAGGCTATAGGAAAAGAATAATATTAAATAAAAATAAAAAAACTAGTTTTTCATGGTGAGCTCCCTCCCTCATCCGGCTTTCGGCCACCTTCTCCCTAAGGGCGAAGGGGACGCTACTACAATGCCAAAACACAAAGAACATTTAGATCGAAAAAAAACAAAAACCATCGGTTATGTTTCCTTTTTTTTGGGATTTTCTCAAGCCGTTTTGATTTATGTGATGTCTTCCTATTTTAAGGAAGCCTCTGGAACGGAGAATGTTGGTGGTTTTTATTTTATTGCGTATTCAATTTTACTCCTGATTCTTTTAAATATGCATAAACTAGCGCGAACACTAGGGAAAACTAGTGTTTTTTTGCTTGTTTTGGTATTTAAAATAATCAGTCTTATTTTTCTGACTAATTCGCACCCATCAAGCTGGGGCATCTTTGTATTGATGCTTTACGTGATATCTTCTGGATTAGAGTGGGTGAGTCTTGATACAATTTTGGAGTCTTTCTCTTGCGACAAGGAGTCGGGAAGGATTCGCGGAAAGCATCTAACGATTTTAAATGCGGGGTTTCTTTTGGGACCGTTTGTTTCGACGCGACTCTTGGGAAGATTTGATTTTTCCGGTATATTCCTTTTTCTTTTAATATTTAATATTTTAGTCTTTTTTTATGCCCTGCTTAAGCTCCGGGATACGAATGGGAAAACAAGTACGGACATTTCTGTTATTGATTTATTAAGGAAAGTTTACAAGCGGAAGAATGTTTTGTATATCTATTACATTTCTTTTGTTTTGGAGTTCTTTTTTGCATTGATGATAATTTATATGCCCATTTATCTTATGGATTTGGGGTTGAACTGGGATCAGATTGGTATTATTTTTTCCGTAATGCTTTTGCCTTTTGTGGTCTTGCAATATCCAATGGGATTTCTCGCTGATAAAAAAATGGGAGAAAAAAAACTATTGTTTTTTGCCCTTTTTATCATGGCTTTTTCTGCTATTCTAGTGTTTTTAACTAATTCACCAAGCGTTCTTGTTTGGTCGCTGGTTCTGCTTTTGACAAGAATTGGGGCGGCGATGGTGGAAATTTTACGCGATTCATACTTTTATAAGCGAATTGATGGTGATGACGTTGATCTTATTGGTTTTTTTCGTACGGCGATGCCGGTCGGCTATATCTTGGCAGCTAGCCTTTCTTTTGTGATTTTATTGTTCTTGCCCCTCTCTGTCATTTTTATTTTATCGGCCTTAGTGGTCTTTTCTGCTTTGGTTCCAGCTTTTTATTTGTCGGAAAACAAAATAGTGAGAAAAAATAGGCGCCAGACAATCCAAAGTTAACGAAGCTATTAATGATTTGACTTATTGTGGGAATAGTGACGGGTTTGTTTTGTATTTTCAAAAAAAGCGCTAGCCGTGCTATGATTCATGTGAGAGTTGTGCGGAGAAGGAGTGTTGATTTTAATGATGGTCTGGTTATTTTAGTAATAATCAATATTGTTTATTTGAGGGGTGTTTATCTTTTGATAACTGTGATACAGTAGAGCAAGTAAGAAGAATGGTTGAAGAAAATTAGGGTTGAAGCTGAAATCTGAAAATATGCATGTCTAGAGTGAGATTAGTTAAATGTAGCCTGAGAATTATTAGAGTGAAATTTCAGGGGCGGCTCTGAGTAAATTTCCGTCATGTTGGTGTCGGATGAATGTGAGACGGAGAGTTTTAAAAAAAATAATCAAATAAATAGTCAGATAAAATCTTTTAATAGGATGAAATACAAAGTTCTTCTTTTTAGTTTGGTTTGTAGTACCATATTCTTGGGTGCAGGGAATGTCCGTGCAGCTAGTCCAGTGCTTGTCAAAGATATTTATGCAGGAGCAGATGGCGGTCAAATCTCCGATTCTCTTCGTGTCGGAGATTTGGTGTATCTCGTAGCTAATGATGGTGTTAGCGGACAAGAACTTTGGAAGTCAGATGGTACTGCAGCCGGAACAGTAATGGTGAAAGATATCAATCCGGGCATTGATGATTCCGTTCCTCATCTGAGTTTTGCGGTGGGCAACCTAATCTATTTCACCGTTAATGATGATGGTACTCATGGAAATGAACTTTGGAAGTCAGATGGTACTGCAGCCGGGACAGTAATGGTGAAAGATATTAATCCGGGCATTGGCAATGCTGATATTTATAATATCAGTAATATTAATGATGTTCTTTATTTTCTTGCAAACGATGGTGTGCACGGAGTTGAACCTTGGAAGTCCGATGGCACAGAAATTGGCACAGTAATGCTGAAAGATATCAACCTGGGAAGTGGAGACAGCTATGCGAATAGCTTTGTTGAGTTCAATGGACTTATTTATTTTAATGCTTCTGATGATACAGGTGAGTGGAAAATGTGGATAACAGATGGTACAGAAATTGGTACCGTCTTGCGTGGTGATTCCAGTCTTGATCCTTATAATTTTATCGTCTTTAATGGAAGTCTATTTTTCGAAGCCACTGATGCTGAGCATGGATATGAACTTTGGAAATCTGATGGCACGGCATCAGGATCTGTACTGGTAAAGGATATTAATCCAGGAACGAGTGACGGCGATCCCTGTGATTTTGTAGTATTTGATGGTAATCTGTATTTTTTTGCTGATGACGGTGTTCATGGTGGAGAGCTTTGGAAATCTGATGGTACCGAAGGCGGAACAGTCCTATTGGAAGATGTTAACTTGGGGGTGGGTGACTCATATCCAGACAGCAATGTCATCTCAAATGGCGCTCTATATACGCTTATCTATAATTCCAGTGTTGGCAATAATGGTCTTTGGAAAATTGATAGCGGAGGCGCTACGCTTGTGATGGGTGGTACAAGCACTGCGGGTTGTGATGAAATGATTGACATGAATGATGTTTTATATTTCTCATATTTTGATACCGGGAACTGGTGGGACAGTCATATTTGGAAGACGGACGGTTCCAATACAATACAGGTTGATAATACCGTCTCCGAGATAGAAAACTTTACGAAAAAAGATCAATACTTGTTTTTTTCAGGAAATAACGGCGTGAATGGATCTGAACTAATGTCGCTGGACACTACTGTTGTGTTTCGAACTTTAACGTACACGGCTGGATCTAATGGATCTATTTCTGGGACATCTCCTCAAACTATTATCGATGGCGGTAGCGGGACGGCGGTCACCGCAAATCCTGATAGCGGATATTATTTTGTAGATTGGAATGATGGTTCTACTCAAAATCCTAGAACAGACACTAATGTGACAAGCAATATCAATGTGACTGCTAATTTTTCCAATGTTTACACGTTAACATACGTTGCAGATTCCAATGGAACGATAGTTGGCGACTATTCTCAGTCAATTATTTTTGATGGTAATGGTTCTGCTGTTACGGCTGTTCCTAACGCGAACTATCACTTTGTTAATTGGAGCGATAGTTCAACGCAAAATCCTAGAACAGACACTAACGTTCAAGTTAGCAATACTTTTACCGCAAATTTTGCAATCGATACCTATACATTGACTTATGTTGCAGGCGCTAATGGAACAATTTCTGGTACTTCACCGCAAACAGTCGATCGTGGGTCGGATGGTTCTGCGGTTACAGCTGTTCCTAGTGTGGGCTATCACTTTGTCGACTGGAGCGATAGTTCAACGCAAAATCCCAGAACGGACACGGATGTGATAAGTAATCTTTCGGTTAGCGCTAATTTTGCGATTAACTCGCATACCTTGACATACACCGCCGGTCCCAACGGAACTTTCACTGGCACTTCACCACAAACTGTTAATTATGGGTCAAGTGGTTCAACCGTAGTCGCAGTTCCTGATACTGGTTATCATTTCTTTAATTGGAGCGATGGGGCAACTTCAGCTAGTAGGACGGATATCAATATAACTGGCGACGTTAATGTTACGGCTAATTTTTCAATCGGTATTGATGATTTGCATGAAGCGTGGACGCAGACTAGTTGGATCGGAGGAGTGTCAAGCGATATTGCGAGTCATGCCGGCAATGCCCAAAATTGGACTGAATATTCAAGCAAGGATGGCGATATTGCAGCGACAACAGAGTTATTACTTCAATCAAAAGGTGGCTCAGAAATTCAAACCACTAATGCGGATTTTAATGCGGGAACTAACTCTAATACGCAAAGTAGTAATTCGGCTGTAAGTCTCTTAGGTACGGTTAATCAGGTGGTTGAAGGCGATACACATACTTGCGCTCTTAAACCAGATGGCACGGTTTTTTGTTGGGGGAGTAATACTAGTGGTTATTTGGGCGACAATACTACTGGAGATAGATATGTTCCTGTACAAGTAGTTGGTGTGGGCGGCTCAGGAAACTTGACCAGTATAGTTCAAATTGCGGCAGGGTATACTCATACGTGCGCCCTTAAATCCGACGGTTCAGTTTATTGCTGGGGTGGAAACAATAATGGACAATTAGGAGATAATTCTCTGGTGCAAAGAACCGCTCCTGTTCAAGTATTAGGAGTTGATGGAGTTGATACTTTGGCCGGAGTCAGTCAGATTGTTGCAAGAAGTTCTCATACTTGCGCCCTTAAATCCGATGGTTCAGTTTATTGCTGGGGCTATAATGGCACTGGTCAATTAGGTGATAATACTGTCGCGCGAAAGCTTACACCAACGCAAGTGCTAGGTGTTGGCGGAACGGGTAATTTGACTGACGTGAGTCGAATTTCGGCAGGAAATCAGCATGCTTGCGCGCTTAAGTCTGATAGCACTGTTTTTTGTTGGGGAGGCAATGGTAATGGCCAACTTGGTGATAATTCTACTATTCAAGCATTAACCCCGGTGCAAACTAAGGGAGTTGGCGGGGTTGGATATTTAACTGATGCTACCCAATTAGAGTCGAATGGTAATAGCTCTTGTGTTACCAAATCTGATGAATCGGTTTTCTGTTGGGGTGGAAATGATTATGGTCAGTTGGGAGATGGCACGACTGTTGGGTCGAGTCCTTGGGGACGATTGACCCCGGTTCAGGTGAGAGGTGTGGGAGGAACTGGATTTTTGACAGGTGTCAGCAAGGTAGCTCTGGGGGCATATCATACTTGTGCTGTTAAACCAGATGGTTCCACTTTTTGTTGGGGGAGGAATAATTATTATCAATTGGGGGATGGTACTAATGTAATAAAAACCACTCCGGTTCAAGTTTTGGGCGTCGGGGGTGTTGGTAATTTGGCTGACATCAGGCAAATTGCAGGGGGAACTTTTCATACTTGCGCGCTTAAATCTGATGGTTTGGCTTATTGTTGGGGATATAATAGCAACGGTCAGCTAGGAGACACTTCAGTTACAACTAGATCTACTCCGGTATATGTGCGAACGGTGGGAGATATCGCAAGCGCGAGTCAGATTTCAGCAGGACCATATCATAGTTGTGCTGCCAAATCAGATGGCTCGGCATATTGCTGGGGAGATGGCAGTAGCGGCAAGCTGGGAAATAATTCATCTTCTGGTTCATCTGCTCCAGTTCAGGTGGTGGATGTTGGCGGAACTGGGTATTTAACCAGCGTTAGTCAGGTAGCAACGGGAGATTCTCACTCTTGCGCATTAAAAACGGATGGCACAGTTTATTGCTGGGGAAGTAATAGTAGTGGCCAGATTGGAGACAATACAACTTCAATCAGATATACGCCAGTTCAAGTGAAGGGAGTTGGTGGGAGTGGCTTTTTGACGGGTGTTAGTAGTGTTGAAGCCGGAAGTTTTCATACTTGCGCTGTTAAAACGGATAATACAGTTTTTTGTTGGGGAAGTAATGGCACTGGTCAATTGGGAGATAATACTACGACACAGAGAAACGCACCTATCCAAGTTTTGGGCGTAGGTGGTGCGGGAAACTTAACAAGTGTCAGTCGGGTTTCTGCAGGAATGGCGCATACTTGCGCCGCAAAAATTGATGGTACTGCTTATTGCTGGGGATATAACTTAAACGGACGATTGGGAGATAATTCTACCACACAAAGGCCAGCTCCCGTTCAGGTATTGGGCAGTCTAACTGGTGTTAATCAAATTTCAGCTGGAGATGCGCATACTTGCGCTGTCAAATCAGACGGTGCGGCTTATTGTTGGGGGCTAAACACTAACGGAAGATTGGGTGATAATAGTACGACCCAAAGACTTATCCCAACCCAAGTGAAGGGTGTGGGCGGTGCTGGCACTTTGGCTGGTGTTAGTCGAATTGCTTCTGGTTATGCCTATTCATGTGCGGCTATATCTGACGGTTCAGCATATTGCTGGGGGCTTAATACCAATGGTCAACTAGGCGATAATACTGTTGTTCAAAAGTTAGCTCCAATTCAAGTCTTGGGAGTTGGTGGATCTGGCAATCTAGCTGGTGCTAGCGATGTCACAACGGGCAATGCACATTCTTGTACTTTTGAATCAGGCAATACGGTTTATTGTTGGGGGAATAATGGTAATGGTCAATTGGGCGACATGACCACGACACAAAGACTCACACCAACTCAAGTGAAGGATGCTGGACCAAATTTTAATTTTGGCGCGATAACATTTAGCACCCCAGGAACATTCATTTCATCCATCATAGATTCAGGTCAAAAATCTTTTCCTGACACACTTGCATTTACCAAAACTACTCCGGCAAACACAACCCTAACGATTGATATTCGTGCGGGAAGTGTTGGAACGCCTGATGGGACTTGGACGGATTGGCAACTTGATGTTTCGACTGGAGCAAGTATCTCAGCGCTTGGTACAAGTCAATATTTTCAGTATCGTGCGAATTTAGCCACTACGGACACAACTGCAACGCCGACCTTGAGCGACATTACTTTCAATTATCAGTATTATCCAACTAATCAAATTCTTCAATCTTCAAGCTATAACACGAATCTTCTGCTGGCGATTATGGGAAAGTTGCGTTGGAATGAAACTTTGCTTCCTGGTTCTGATATTAATTTTCAGCTTCGTACTTCTCCGGACAATGCGAACTGGACTCCTTGGTGTGGACCGAATGATGGCGTCGCGGGATCTTGCAGTTCAACGACATACTTCACTGATTCTGTCGGGGATGAATTGATTGATGATACTCAGAATGATAAGACCGATGATCAATATGTTCAATATAAAATTTTTCTTTTGTCCGATGGAAGAAATGCCTCCTCAATTTCAGATGTTACGATAGAATTTCAAAATGATACTCGCACATTGAGCTATGCCGCAGGAGCGCATGGAACACTTTCTGGCGCAACTTCTCAAACTATCGCTTACCGTTCCAATGGAACGGCGGTCACGGCGATTCCTGACGTAGATTATCATTTTGCCAGTTGGAGCGATGGTTCCACTCAAAATCCGAGAACAGATCTGGACGTGACGAATAATATTTCTGTCACTGCTAATTTTGCTCCAGAAAATTTAACGTTGACTTATGTCGCGGGACTGCATGGTTCTATTAGTGGTACAACTCCCCAGACAGTTGCCTATGAGGCAGATGGTAGCGCGGTTACGGCAAGTCCTGATTCGACATATCATTTCACGAGATGGAGTGATGGCTCAACTCAAAATCCAAGAACCGATACTAATGTTCAGGATAACATTACTGTCACGGCTCTTTTTGCTCCCTACACTTTAACCTATACCGCCGGATTAAACGGAACAATTTCCGGTGTTTCTCCGCAGGTAGTTGATGATGGTAATGATGCTTCTGCTGTTACTGCCGTTTCCGATACGGGTTATCATTTTGTCGATTGGAGCGACGGAGTGATGACGGCCAGTCGAACTGATACGAACGTGACAAATCATATTGCGGTTACCGCTAATTTTGCAATCAATGTTTATTCGTTGAATTATGCTGCTGCGGCCAATGGTTCTCTTTCTGGAGTAACAGCACAGACTGTTAATCATGGTGCTAGCGGTTCAGCAGTTGAGGCAATTCCTGATTCTACCTATCATCTTGTTGATTGGAGTGATGGATCCACTCAAAATCCCAGAACCGACATTAACGTTACTGGCAATATTAATGTAACCGCTACCTTTTCAAATATTATTTATACTCTAAGCTATACCGGAGAAGCCGGAGGGACTCTTTCGGGCAATCTGTCTCAATCAGTTAATCCAGGAAGAGATGGTACGGTCGTAACTGCAATTCCGGATGCAGGCTATCGTTTTGTTGATTGGAGTGATGGATCCACTCAGAATCCCAGAACGGACACTGATATAAATTCCAATATTTCCGTTACAGTTAATTTTACAAGAATACTCGGGGATCCGTACATGATTGATATCAACAAGACAACGGATGCTGGTGGAACAATTTGGAGCATGGAAGGAAGTGGCGGGAAGGTTTTTTTCACGGAGAAAGGTGGTGACACACTGGAAGGTACATCGGGAAATAGTATGCAAGTTTGGGGTTCTGACGGAACGCACGATGGAACTGTGCTTCTGGGTACTTTTATGAATAGCGACAGAATTGACATAACTGATGTTAATGGAGTTGCATTCTATGGAGTGCTTACTTTCGCGTCAGAGGATCAACTGTGGAAATCTGATGGGACGATAGCTGGTACGGTATTGGTGAAATCAGGCGTTGAAGTTTGCGCTGATCATTCAGATCCCGTAGCGAGCGGTGGATCTTTATATTGGGCGTGTAACGACACTCTTTGGAAATCTGATGGCACGGAAATTGGAACTGAGATCGTGAAGGACACGAACCCTAGCGCTACAGGTGGATTTATTCTTGGCCTGACTGATGTCAACGGAATTTTGTATTTTGGGGCAGATGATGGTGTTAATGGTTATGAGCTTTGGAAATCTAATGGAACGCCTAGTGGAACTGAGATGGTGAGAGATATTTATGCTGGAAGCAGTAGCGGACTTGATTCTATTACTTATGGATATGCGAAGAACAATGGTTTTAAGGTTGCGGAAAATGTTGGTGGTGTTTTCTATTTCGTTGCCAGGACGGGAGCGATTGGTGATGAGGTGTGGAGATCGGACGGAACAAGCGCTGGCACGACAATAGTTGGCGATATCTATGAGGGAGCGATTGGTTCGGATCCGAGTTATTTTAAGACGATGAATGGCGCATTGTATTTTCAAGCGACAGATTATTATTATGATTCTTTTGATGAGCAACATCATTCTCATGGTGCTGAGTTATGGAAAGCTGATGGTAGTGGCGCTTCGATTGTTAAAGATATCAGTGTTATTGGTGGCTCC
Organism: Candidatus Moraniibacteriota bacterium; assembly: GCA_049297495.1. Taxonomy (GTDB): domain Bacteria; phylum Patescibacteriota; class Minisyncoccia; order Moranbacterales; family UBA2206; genus UBA9630. The sequence continues at coordinate 38,779 of JBAQUL010000014.1, read as the reverse complement.
TCCTATCCCAGTCTCTTGACCAACGTTGGTGGTATATTATATTTCTTTGCCAATGATGGTCCTGATGGTAATGAGCTTTGGCGGTCGGATGGAACGAATCTTGGCACTAACTTGGTTAAGGACATTAACCCAGGTATTTCTGATGGTGTTTCTTTGGTTTTCTATAGTGACATGAGAATTACAGGAGGATTTGGGGGAGAATTGTATTTTCAGGCCAGTGATGGTGTCCATGGGAAGGAGCTTTGGAAATCAAACGGTACATCAGGGGGAACAGTGATGATGAAAGATATTTTCGCTGGATTTAATGGCTCATTGGCATCACGCATGGTTGATGCTGGTGGAACACTGTATTTCGCTGCTAGTGATGGTGATCATGGTGAAGAGCCCTGGAAAACAGATGGCACAAGTGGGGGAACTGTTCTTGTGCGGGATACGAATCTAACAAAAGGTAGTGCATACCCAGATAACTTGACTATCTTTAATGGGGAGACATATTTTTCTGCTAACGATGGTATTCATGGCTATGAGCTTTGGAAAACAGACGGCACAATTATTGGAACTACCATGGTTAAAGATATTAATCTTGGGAATTCAATTTATGCTTCACCTAGTCTTTTCCACGTTGTGGGCGATACGCTATATTTTGCGGCTGATGACGGTGTGCATGGGAGAGAATTGTGGAAAACAGACGGCACAGAAAGTGGAACAGTGCTCGTGAAAGATATTTATATTGGTACGCAAGATGGCTTGTATTATTGGGCGAGCGCTAGGGGCGACGTGAATGGCATTTTCTATTTTTCCGCTAATGATGGTAATGGCTATGAGCTTTGGAAATCAGATGGTACTGAGAGTGGAACGGAGATGGTGAAAAATATTTATCCGGGAGTGGGAGATGATTCAATCTATCCATATCTGCTCACCAGCATGAATGGCATTTTATATTTCAAGGCCAATGACAATGTCAACGGTCCTGAGTTGTGGCGTTCGGACGGAACAAGTGATGGCACAACGATGGTCAAGGATATTTATCCGGGTTCGAATGGTTCTGGCATAGAAACATTAGTGAGTATCGGTAATGCGCTGTATTTCAATGCTAGCAATGGTATTAATGGCAGTGAACTTTGGAAATCAGATGGTACAGTGGGTGGAACGGTAATGGTTAAAGATATTTACGACGGGTCTAATGGGTCCTTTGGATATAATCTCTTTGTGTATAATAATGAGGTGTATTTTGCTGCAGATGATGGTGTTCATAGCAATGAACTTTGGAAATCAAATGGCACCGCAAGTGGAACGGTTCTGGTAAAGGATATTACAGTGGGAGCATTTTCCAACCCAAATAATTATGCCGCTTCCGATGTTAGCCTCTATTTTAGTGCTGGCCAGTACCCGGGAAAACTTTGGAAAACTGATGGAACTGAAAGCGGAACAGTCCTAGTTAAAGATATCTATTCTGGAGCGGGTGCCACTGAACCCAGTAAGCTGACCAATGTTGATGGTATCATGTATTTTAAGGCAACTGATGGTTCTTCGAGTCATGGGTCCGAACTTTGGGAATCAGATGGAACAACTGTTGGAACGAAGATGGTGGAAGATATTTTTGTTGGAGGTGATGGTGTAAATGCTAATGCCAGGATTGTCAATCTTAATAATGTGCCAATATTTGTGGCTGATAATGGTGATAATGGGAGAGAGCTTTGGACTTTCGGAAGCGTTACGAGTTACACCTTGACCTATACTGCCGGAGCTAATGGATCAATCTCAGGAACAACTCCTCAATCTGTGATTGAAAATGGTGACGGATCAGAAGTTGTTGCTGTTCCTGCTGTGGGCTATCACTTTGTTGATTGGTCTGATAGCAATACTGATAATCCTCGAATCGATACTAATGTTACCAGCAATATTACCGTCACTGCTAACTTTGCCGAAAACGCAGTCATAACCCACACTCTTACTTATACTGCCGGAGCGAACGGAGGAGTTTCTGGTACATCACCTCAAATAGTTAATGATGGTGCAGACGGAACAGCTGTCAGCGCTGTCCCAAACTCCAACTATCATTTTGTCAACTGGTCCGACAGTTCCACTGACAACCCGAGAACTGACACTAATGTGACTGGCAATCTTACCGTCACTGCCAACTTTGCCATTAACGCCTACACCTTAACGTACCATCCTGGAACAGGAGGCACTATCTCTGGTACCACTCCCCAAACAGTCAATTATGGAGGCAATGGAACCGAAGTCATTGCTATCCCGAACCCCGGCTGGCACTTTGTCTCTTGGGATGGCGGCAGCACCAATCCAGCTCGCACTGACACCAATGTTACCGGAGACATCACCGTAGTGGCTAGTTTTGCCATCGACACTTATACTTTAACCTACAATCATGACACCAACGGAACAATCTCAGGCACTACCCCGCAAACCATAGATCACGGATCAGACGGAACAGCTGTCAGCGCTGTCCCCAACACCGGCTACCACTTTGTCGATTGGTCTGATAATTCCACCGACAACCCCAGAACTGATACCAACATAACAAGTAATCTCACCGTCACTGCTAACTTTGCGATCAACTCTTACACTCTCATGTACAGTGCCGACGCTAACGGATCACTCACTGGCACGACACCGCAAACCGTGAACCATGGAGCAGATGGTACCCAAATTACTGCTGTCCCAGCAAGCGGCTATCACTTCGTCAACTGGTCAGATAATTCAACAGAAAACCCCAGGACAGATACTAACGTAACAAACAATATCACTGTTACCGCTAACTTCAGTAACGCCCTTATCCTCACTTACATCGCCGGTTCAGGCGGAACCATTACCGGCACCAACCCACAAAATGTCAGTTATGGTGATGATGGTACGGAAGTTACAGCGACCCCCAATGTTGGTTACCACTTCACTGATTGGTCTGACAACTCAATCGACAACCCTAGGACTGATACCAATATCCAAGCGGATGCGACCTACACCGCTAACTTTGCCATCAACTCTTACACTCTCACATATTCCGCCAATGCCAATGGATCACTCACCGGAACCACTTCTCAAACTGTTACTCATGGAGAAAGTGGCACCCAAATCACGGCCGTTCCCATAGCTGGTTATCGTTTTGTGAACTGGAGTGACAACTCTACGCAAAACCCGAGAACTGATACTAACGTCCAAGCCAATCTAAACGTTAGTGCCAACTTTAGCAATGCGCTGCTCCTCACCTACACCGCCGGCCCAGGCGGCACCATCACTGGCACCACTCCCCAGACTGTCACCATCGGCAGCAATGGCACACCGGTCACCGCCACTCCCAACACCGGCTACCACTTCGTAAGCTGGAGTGACAATCTGGAGTCAGCCACTAGAACCGATACCAACGTCCAAACTGACCTCACCCTCACCGCCAACTTCGAAAAAAACACTTTCACTCTAAGATACCGAGATGACGGCAACGGAGAAATTGATGGCGACGAAACCCAAACTATCAGCTATGACGAAGATGGCAAAGAAGTGGAAGCTAAACCTAACACCGGTTATCTCTTCAAAGAATGGAGTGACGGAAAAGACAGTAATCCCAGAAAAGACAAAAACATCCAAGAAGACCTCTCTGTCACCGCTGAATTTGAAAAAGAGGAATACACCCTTAAATACAATGCCAACTCCAATGGTTCAATCCAAGGAGATGCTAATCAAACAGTGAAATACAAAGAAGATGGAGAAGAAGTCGAAGCTCTCCCTGCTACTAACTATCACTTCACTAACTGGAGTGACGGCAAAACAGAAAGGGTGAGAACTGATACTGACATCAAAGCTGATCTCACTCTCACCGCCAACTTTGCTTCCGACACAGAAACTCCCACAGACACAACCTACACCCTCACCTATACTTCCGGAGGCAACGGCACCCTTTCCGGCAATGCTAATCAAACTGTAAAAGCAGGGGAGAGTGGTACCTCAATCACCGCTATCCCTGACAACAACTACCACTTCACTGATTGGAGTGATGGCAACGTCCAAAACCCCAGAACTGATACCAGTATCACCAAAAACATCTTTGCTGTGGCGAACTTTGCATTGAATACGGTGCCAATTGAAGAGCTGATCCCGCCTAACCCAAGCAATGAACCAACAACGCCCGAAACCACTAAGCAGGAGGAAGAGAAATTAGCTGAAACAAAAAAGCAAGAAGAAAAGAAACGGATCCTTGCGAATATCGAAGATAGAGAGGAGCGCATCGCCCCTCCGCTTTTCCCCGCTATTCCCGAGGAGCAAGAAGCTGAAGCGCAAGCGGTCGCGGCCATGGCACTTTCCACCTCACTCCTTCCGCTACTCTATCAAGCCCGCGCAGCAAAACGAAATATGACTATTCTTCTGCGCGATCTTCCCCTGGGACTCTTCGGTTTGCTTTCTAAAACCAAAAAGAAAAAGATGTGGGGTACGGTCTATGACTCCGCCACCGGCGACCCGATCCCGCTCGTTTCCATCAGTGTGATTGAAGCTGCGACTGGAAAAACCAAAGAAACAAAATTAACTGATAAGCTTGGCAGCTACTACTTCCTCGTTCCCAAGGGCGAATACCAACTAGAAATCAAAAAGAGTGGCTATGTCATTGACAGTCATGACATCGACGCTAAAACTTACTACACAAATGTCCTGACTGATCCGGAAAAGAAAAAGCTGACTTTCACTGATTCCGGCATCATCTGCTATGACCTCTGTCTCAAGGCTACTAACCCCGACCAGAAATCTTTCAAAAACAAGCGCCTCTCCTACTTCTTCTTTGCTGCTATCTTCTATTTGGGTTTTGCTCTCACCATTTTCATCACGCTCTCCAACCCCACTAGTCTCAATCTTTTCATCACACTCATCTACCTGGCCAATGTCATCATCAGAAATATGACTCATCTTGGTTCCAAGTGGGGCTATGTCGTCAACAAAGAAGGCACCAAGCAACCTTTTAGCGCCATCTCTCTCCTTGATCGTAACACCAAACAACTGATAGCTAGAACTATCTCTGATGAACAGGGACGCTACATTCTACTGGCTAACTCGGGAGACTACATTCTAAAGACCATGACTAATGCCAGTCAGTTTGCTCAAAAAGAAGAGACTATTACCTTAAAAGAGAGAGGAGTTGTGAAGAGGAAAATTGTGGTTTAGAAAAAATTGGTGATTTGGCAGTATTGGAGAAAAGATGCTAAAATGGGAGAGTTAAATTGTTAGTATATAATTTGTGTATCAAGTAAAGCTGGAAAAATTTGAAGGACCATTGGAATTGCTCCTAGAATTGATTGAGAAAGAGAAATTGAGTATAACAGAGCTAAACCTTGCTCATGTAGCTGATCAATATCTGGAGCATATAAAAGATAATAAAAATATCCATCTGGAAAATTTGGCAGATTTTTTGTCCGTGGCAGCAAAACTGATCCTCATTAAATCTCGCGCTCTTTTGCCAATCCTGAAATTTAGTGATGAGGAAGAAGAAGAGATTGAGGATCTTGCTCACCAATTGGCAGAGTATAAGCGGTTCAAAGAAATTTCCGCCAAAATTGGGAAATTGGCCATGGCGCAGCAAGTCTCATATTCCAAAGCGCCATATCAGGGAATCAGGTCAGTTTTCTATCCGCCAGAAGGCATCAACGCCTATGATTTGAAAAATTATTTTCAAAAAGTGCTTTCGGAAATTCCAGTCGTGTCAGTTTTGCAAGAAGAAATTGTGGGTGAGATTGTTACCCTGGAAGAGCGAATCAGTGATTTGGAAATTGCGCTGCGCAATAAACTCGAGACTTGTTTTTCAGAATTAGTCGCTCAGGCGAAGGATAAGATTGATGTGATCGTGTCCTTTCTTGCGATGCTTGAAATGGTGAAACAACGGATAATTCATGTGGAACAAAAAGAGCTGTTTCATGATATTAAACTGAGTATGCGGAGCGGAACGGAATAGTATTCTCTTCTCCCTCCGGGAGAGGATGCCCGTAGGGCAGGTGAGGGTTTTTACCTATGCAGATAAAGCTAATAGTTAAATTAAAAGCATTGATGTTACTCATAGCACCCTCATCCGGCTTTCAGCCACCTTCTCCCTAATGGAGAAGGGGATATAAACAAAAATTATCTTAACCGATAAAAATAAGTTATAAAATATTATGGATCCAGAAAAACTAAAATCAATTATTGAAAGTATCCTTTTTGTCAGTGGTGAACCATTGGGGTTAACTAAATTGGCAAAAGTTGCTGATGCTACTGAGGCGGAAGTGGAAGCGGCCATTTCTGGCCTTGCTGAGGACTATGCAAAGGGTCGAGGGTTGCGAATTATTAAAATTAAAGATACAATCCAGATGGCTTCCAATCCCGATAATGCTGAATTTGTGGCTGAACTGGTGAAAAGCGAAATTCAAGAAAATTTGAGCCAAGCTGCGCTAGAAGTGTTGTCAATTGTGGCTTATCGAGGACCAATCACACGCGCAGAGATCGAAGCAATTAGAGGTGTGAATTGCAGCTTTACTTTGAGAGCGTTGCTTATCCGTGGGCTATTGGACAGAACGGAAAATATCAAAGACAATCGGCGCTATCTCTACAATATTTCATTTGATTTTTTGAAAAAATTGGGGATGGATAGCGTGGAAAAATTGCCAGATTGGGAAACCTTAAATAAAAAAATAGAGGAGGGTGGTGTTTCTGCTCCGGAGAAGCAAACTGAACCCACCACAGAAGCTCCTGAAAATGAAAAACTGCCAGCTGATGGGGAAAATCTTTGACACGGCGAGCAGTGATTACTAATAAATTTCGCTAACGATGTTATTTTTGCATGTTTAATGTGATAGCTACAATTCTATTTTTCCTATTTTTGCCCAGTCTTTTTTCTGGGGATATTTCGGGCGAATTTAATCGGATAAAGAATGACGTCTTTGCTAATAGTGGCGGGCAGAAAGTTTTAGGTGAAGAAGAAACTCGGGTCGTGGCCGGGGATGGTGTCACGAGGGATTTTGAGGCGACACAGAAAAAAGAGTATTCTCCTTTTAACTTGGCTGGTTCCGGTTTGGTGCCAAAAAGAAAACCTAGTTGTACTGATTTGAAAATGTGGGCCGGTTCTTCGGTAGCGATTGATGTTGATAGTGGAACAATCTTGCATTATGATGATGGGAGAAAGCAGACCCAAATTGCGTCACTGACAAAAATAATGACGGCAATTTTGGCGGTGGAAAACATCAAGGATTTTAATGAAGAAGTTGTGATAAAAAAAGAAGGCTTGAATGTTGCGGGGACGGTGGTGGGTTGTCCGACCAGTGTATTTTGCAATGGGAACCGGATGTATGTCGGTGAGAAGGTGCGGGCCATCGATCTTTTCAAAGCGATGCTTCTCAACAGTGCTAATGACGCCGCGACATCGCTCGCGATTCATATCGCAGGAACACCGGAAAAATTTGTGGAAAGAATGAATCAACGGGCGAAAGATTTGGGCTTGGTTGATACGCATTTTTGTACTCCTTCCGGACTAGAAATTGATGGAAGGGAAAATGAATGCTATTCTTCTGCCTATGATATCGCTAGAATCGGAGCTGCTTCTTTGAAATATGATTTGATTTGGGATACAATGAAAATAACCGAAGGCCAGTTCTATTCGACTGATGGAAAATATATGCATCTTTTGAAAAACACTGACTTGCTTTTGGGCAACATCTCGAACTGCTTAGGTGGAAAAACCGGTTTCACTCCGCTGGCCGGAAAATCCTTGCTCATGGGATCGACTGACCCGACCGGCAAGCACAAAGTGATCACCGTGCTGCTTAATGATGAAAAGCGTTGGGATAATATGAAGGTGCTTTTGAATTGGGTTTATAATAACTATGAATGGAAGTAGATTTAAAAAAGTCTTGTAACACTAAGGACTTACACGTTTGCCAAGAATAAGCTTTTTTGTAGCCAGGATTAATCCCGAAAACTTTAATGGTTTTAGGGGTTAAAATAAGCAAAAAACAAACCACAAACAGCCACGCGCTTTAAAGATTGTTTTTGGTAAATGTGTAAGTCATAATATTATGGAACTAGCGCAAATTCAAACTATTCCCGATGTGCTCAATGTGCTCAAAGTTTTTTTCACCGGTTTTTTGGCTTTTCTCTTGGCCTTCTTTTTGACGCCAGTCCTGACCCATTTTTTGTATAAATATAAGATTGGGGTAAAGATAAAAACCAATTCGGTTGATGGGGAAAAACTGACCTATGTCAGTGAACTGCATAAGCACAAAAGCGGTACGCCTGTTATGGGAGGGATTTTGGTCTGGTTTTCCGTTTTAGTTCTGGCTTTAGCCTCGCACTACGTTTTCCCTCTATTTGCTCAGTGGTCGGGGATCAATTTTTTTGCGCGTCTCGATTTTCTCAGCAGAAAGCAAGTCTGGCTTCCACTTTTCGCTCTCGTTTCAGCTGGAATCTTGGGTTTCTGTGACGATTGGGCGAGCGTGCGCGGACTGGGCAAAAACAAAGGCGGAGGCATTCGCTTTCTTTCGCGTTTTGGCTGGCTGATTCTCATTTCTGCTCTTGGTGCTTGGTGGTTTTACTATAAACTAGATTGGCACCACATCCACGTTCCAGCCATGGGGGATTTTAATATTGGGTTTTGGTACATTCCACTTTTCATGTTCGTTATTCTGTTTGCCGCAATTTCTTCCAATGAAACAGACGGCCTGGACGGACTTAATGGTGGAGTGCTTCTCATCGCTTTCAGCTCTTTTGGTCTCATTGCTTTTTTTCAAAATAAAATGGACTTGGCCGCTTTTTGCGTGGCGATTGCCGGAGCGCTTCTCGCTTTTCTGTGGTTCAACATCCATCCCGCCCGGTTTTTCATGGGAGACACCGGAGCGATTTCTTTGGGTGCGACCTTGGGCGTCGTGGCCATGCTCACCAATTCAACCCTAGTTTTGTTTATCATTGTTTTCATCTATGTACTTGAATCCGGCTCAGTGGTGATTCAAATGACTTCCAAAAAATTCTTCCATCGCAAAGTATTCCTCGCCGCCCCCATTCATCACCACTTCGAAGCCAAAGGCTGGCCGGAAACCAAAGTCACCATGCGCATCTGGATCTTCACCGCCGTCACAGCGCTGATGGGAATTATCATCGGAATTTTGGGGATGGGGAAGTATCACTAGATTTTTTGAGGTTATCTAGGAAACAAAGCATCAATCTTGGGGTTGGTGTTTTTTGTATTTATTCCCTCTCCTTACCAAGGAGATTTCATTCCCATCGGCATGGGGATGAAAGGGTGAGGTGGATTTTATAATAATTCAAATTCTTGCAATCCAAACCGCAATATGCGATAATTAACTGACTAAAAGCTAATAAAAACCTATGAATACACAAGAAATTATCAAAAAAATTGAGAAGCTGCGCGGATCAAAAGTGATTACCTATGCGACTAGCGACCGACCAGGACCAGTCAATGCGCGCGTAGCCATGGATATTATTCCAGTTATTAGCGCTCAATTGCGACGTATCGGAAAACAAGAAAAGATTGACCTCGTTTTGTATAGCGCCGGAGGGGATACTATGGTGCCGTGGCGCCTGGTTTCTATGATTCGCGAATATTGCAATCAATTTTCTGTGATCATTCCCTACAAAGCCCATAGTGCGGCCACAATGATTTCGCTCGGTGCGGATGAAATAGTGATGAGTGATATGAGTGAACTTTCACCAATCGATCCATCAACCTCAAATGTTTTCAATCCAATTGATCCACAAAATCCGCAAGCAAGAATTCCAATTTCCGTGGAAGAAGTGATGAGCTATTTTGATTTAGCTAAAAACAAATTTGGCATTAAAAGCGACGAAGAGCTGACTAAGATTTTCAATAAATTTGTCGAAAGCAATCCATCAATTCATCCTCTGGCCTTGGGCAATGTGAACCGCACGCATAATCTCATCAAACTTCTTGCCAAGAGATTGCTCAAAAGTCATAAGGAGCACCTGAGAGAAGAAGAAGTCGACAAGATTATTAAATTTTTGACCGAAGATCTCTATTCTCATCAATATTACATTGGACGCAAAGAAGCCAAGGAGGAATTGGGAATTAAAACTGTAGTCGAATCTGACAAGGAATTAGCTGATTTGATGACGGAAATTTATGTGGAATATAACAAAGAAATGCGAATGACGGAAATTTGGAATCCGGAAATTGAAATGGGAGGAAACGGACCGGTCAGCCGAAAAGCCTACAAAATCGCATTTGTCGAAAACGATTTGGACAGTGAATTTTTTGAAATCACCCTAGAATTTAAAAAAGTCCAACAAAATATCCAACAACAAACTCCACAAGGAATGATTAATATTCCACAGGAGCAAATTGTTTGGAGAGCGATTGGACAGGGGTGGAAATAAAAATAAAAAATTTTTAAAATATATGGAGAAAAAAATTAAACAAATTCAAACCGCAATTTTTACTAGAAATTTTAGTATAAATGATGATGTCAGAAGAGCTGAGTTGCTGACAAAAATCAATGAACACGCCCGCTCAATTTTTAATGCGCTGCCAAATCAGCTGCCTATTCCAAGCAACGCTCCTCCAGAATTTCCAAGGTTTGTGTTGAATAGTTTAGATGGTAAATTTAGTTGCAATGTTTCGCCTGTTAGGTCGGACGTTTTTTATAATATTCCTGAAGTCGATTCTGCTTTTGAAAATATTAGCGTGCTACTGGAAACACAAAAAAATAACGCCTTAAATATTTTTAATTTTTTAGTTAACGAAGCAATAGAAGTAGCCAGAATTGGATTTATTGTTGTGGCCGAGATAACATTAGATGAAGAAGATGAAACTGCTAATAACTATTTAAAAAAGGAGTTTATTCAAAGTAATAAATTTAATAAGCCAAAAGAACTGTCATTTCGCTTTAACCGAGCTGGTAACTCTGGAAACTTTGAAATGAATAATTTAGTCACGATTGATGGCAAGGGAGGAAATATAATAATTATTCAAACAGACATAAATACTATCGCGGAAATAATGGATTCCGCTCATCTAAAAGCAGACAATTTTAATGAGATAATTAGTTATGCAATTGACAGGACGTGTGATTTTATAAAGGATTTCCCGAATATTTAATCTATGCAGAAAAAGAACAAATCAAAAGAAGTATATAGCAAATCATCTACCGCCTTATCAGGTGTTTTTTTGGACGAAGACATAAAAGGTAAGGTAGATTCAGTTTCCCAGTTTAGCGATGAAGTCCAGCAGGAGATGCTCAAGGAATTTTCGAAAATGCAGGGGGACATTGGTAAGATTAAGCAACAGCTAGACTGGGATAGCGAAAAAGGCAGTAGCAATATTTTAGATAAAATCTCTGCGAACATGAAGGATTTAACTGCGGAGAATGATGAATTAAAGGCCGATATTTACAAGTCAAATAAACAAATAGAAAAAACAAAAACTCAGTGGGTTACTTTCATTGGTCTTTTCGTTTCAATTTTTACATTTATTTCGATAGAGATTCAGATTCTACGTTATGTATGTGATTTTTGGAGGATCGCAGGTTTTAGTTTGATTATTTTTTCTTGCTTATCTGGGTTCGTGATATTACTTGATTATTTTTCTCAAAAATGGGTTGCTACCAAAGAAGACAGAAAGATAGTATTTCCAGAGGAGTATTTTAGTAGGTATTTTTGGAATCTTTTGTTATTAGGTGTTTTTATAGCTTCAATTCCGTATCTTTTTCTTTGGGCGGGTTTTGATGGTTTTATTAAAAATACTTGCATTGTAAGTAGTGAAAGTTTTAGTAATATTGAGCATAGATTAGATTTACTTGAAAACAATAACAAAATTATTCCTAACAGGTAATGTTTAATTATGAGTATCCAACAAAAAGACGAAAAATACCTAGGCAGGGATGTTCCAGCTGAGCAATTGGAGATTGTCAGTTCTGATGGCAATTATCTCGTTGATGCGAGTGGGAAAAGATATATTGATTTTCTGATGGGTTGGTGTGTGGGAAATATTGGTTGGGGGAATAAGGAAGTCAAAAAAAGACTGAAAAACTATGCTGGCCCCGATTATGTTTTGCCATCCTATCTCTATGCGCCATGGGCGCAGCTGGCTGAGCTTTTGGCAAAAATGACACCAGGGAGACTGGAAAAAAGTTTTCGCGCAACTGGTGGGACGGAAGCGGTTGAAATTGCGATGCAGGCGGCGATGATGCACACCAAAAGACATAAGTTTATTTCAATTGAGGGGAGCTATCACGGGCACTCTATTGGGGCGATGAGTATCGGAATGTCTGATTTTCGAAAGTGGTATAAAAACCTTTTGTTTCATTGTAATAAAATCAACCCGCCACTGGATGAAAAAGCTTTGGTAAAAGTGGAAAAATTACTGGCGCAAAAAGACATTGCTGCTTTTGTGATGGAACCGATAATTTGTAATCTCGGTGTCGTTATTCCCAAAAAAGAATTTATGCAAAAAGCGCAGAAGCTTTGCAAGAAATATGGCACACTGTTTGTTATAGATGAGGTAGCGACTGGTTTTGGAAGAACAGGAAAAATGTTTGCGTCGGAATATTATGATTTAGATCCTGATATCATGTGCCTCGCCAAGGGATTGACTGGCGGATATGGAGGATTGGGCGTAGCGATTATGACCAAAGAAGTTGCCAGGTCCATGGAGTTTGATTTTAGTTTCTATTCGACCTTTGGCTGGCATCCGCTTAGTGTTGAGGCAACGATTGCTAATCTGCAATATCTATTGAAAAATGAAAAAAGAATCCTGGGGAATGTGATTGAAATGGAGAAATATTTTAAAGAACGGTTAGGGAAAATGTCTTTTAGGCATAAAGCAGAAATACGAATAAAAGGACTGGCAATTGGGATTGAATTTAGTGATGCGAATTATGCAAGCGAGCTTGTCGAGAAGTGCAGGAAAAGTGGTCTAATTTTTGCGACACTTAGTCAAAACATAATCACACTTTTCCCGGCCTTAAATATCGATCAAAAAACAGCCAAAAGCGGATTGGATATTTTTGAGAAGTGTATTTAGAATGATATAGTGGAAAAATAAATTGAATATATGGCTAAACTATTTGAATTTCCAGGTCCAAAAAAGAGCAATGCAGAAGAACTAAGTCCCAGAGAAAACAAAGACAGAAGGGTTGCCGGTTTAAATCTCCTAAAATTAACCGAAGTTTTCGAGATATTGAATGCGCTGAAATGTGCGAATGTGCGTTCATTCGGACAAGATACTATTGATAAAAAAAGAGACTTGGTTGTTAGTGGTTATTCCGACAATGAACTGATTGAGCGGATAAATAATTATTCAGAGGATGTTGTGGTTAGTCGCCCATCATTTTACGGAGCGATTATTGATGAACTAAAATTTAGGAATCTTTATTGAGAAAGGATGATTTCAAACCAATGGATAAAATCAACAAAATCAAACAATTAGTGAAAAAAGAGTGTGATGAATTTATGGGTGCCAACAACTGGTTCTATGAAAATCATTTATTGGCTGTTGAAAAAGCGGCTAAGTTTTTGCTAAATAACTTGCCTAAGGCAAATAGAGAAGTCGTCCTTTTGGGTGTTTGGCTGCATGATTTGCAAAGGGTTAGAAATATTGAAGGGGATCATCAGAAAATTGGAGCTAGGGAAGCGGAAAAAGTTCTGAAAGATTTTGGCTATGATGCTAAAACTATTTTGAAAGTGAAAGAGATAATTCTTTCGCATGCTTGCTACAGCATCCTTCCTGAAACACTCGAAGGCAAAATATTAGCCTCTGCCGATGCAATGTCGCATTATGAAAACGATTTTTATCTGAGAATTGCGACAACGGGGGAGGTGCCAGCGAAAGACTATAACGAAGGTGCGTTGGAAAAATTAGATCGGGATTATAATAAAAAAATATTTTTTCCATTTGCCAAGAAAAAAATCGAAAGCCGGCATCGTTCACTAATGAAAGTTTTTACGATGAAATAAGATCCACTAAATCAAATCCATGAAACTACTCCTCACATCAGCAGGATTGTCTAATAAATCAATCTCCAATGCTCTTTTGGAGTTGACTGAACGACCGTTTTCGGAACTTAACTTGGCGTTTATCCCGACGGCGTCTAATGTGGAAGAGGGTGATAAAGATTGGGTGATTAATGATTTGATTTATTGCAAGAATCTCGGGTTTAAATCAATTGATATTGTCGACATTTCGGCTATTCCCAGGGATCTTTGGTTTCCGCGTCTTCAAGTGGCAGACGTGCTTATGTTCGAGGGTGGAAATACTTTTCATTTAATGCATTGGCTGGAAAAATCTGGCCTAAAAGAATTGTTGCCAGAAATGCTCAAAACTAAAGTTTATGTGGGAATTAGCGCCGGAGCAATGGTGACTTCACGGAAAAACTCATTTCTTAAGCTTTATTATCAAGGCGAATATGAACATGAAGACGAAAACGGATTGGGTCTTGTGGATTTTCAAATTCGACCACACCTAAATTCTCCATATTTTTCAGGCTTGAATTTGGAAAACCTGGAAAAAATCGCCAAGGATTTCCCAGAGACTTTCTATGCCCTTGATGATAATTCGGCGATTAAAATTGAGGATGGGAAAATAGAGATAATTTCCGAAGGAGTTTGGAAGAAGTTTAATTGATGCTACAGATAGGATATATGGAGTTATTGAAAATAATTTTTGATTCGTGGCAATTTAATCTGGCGATGAGCTTGGTTTTTTCAGTCTTACTTATTCAGTTCTATAAATTAGCCGTCAAAGAAACCCAATGCGAAGGGGCTTCAACTATAATTTTGCAACTAGTAGCAGGAATCAGCGTGCTCTTTTTTGTGCCCTTTTTTTCCTTTCGATTCCCAAACGATTTGTGGATCTATTTGCTACTTTTGCTAGCTACGATTTTTTATGCAATCAATGATCGGATGCAGACAACGGTACGCAAAAACTTGGATGTTTCTGTATATACAATTCTAAATCAGTTGTCCAAGGTTTTCATGGTTTTGTACGGCATTACACTTTTTCATGAGCCGGTTGTTATGAATAAATTGGTTGGTGGCGGACTAATCCTTTTGGGAAATGTGCTTTTGTTTTATCGCAAGGGGAAGCTAAAGTTTAATAAAAATGTAATTTTGAGTGTGACGGCTTCTTTTTTTATGGCGACAGCGCTAATGATTGATGTGGGCATTTCAAAACAATTCAACTTGCCATTCTATGTCATGCTCACGCTTATCATTCCCGGTGGCTTTATTTTTTTAACTGGGAGGCATTCTCTAGGTGAGATTAGCAAAGAGTTTAAATCAAATAGGCAGAAATATTATATAATTACAGGAATTTCTTGGGGACTGCTACTCCTTTTTAGTATTCGCGCTCTGCAGGCCGCCGAAATTATCTTTATAGCACCGCTTTTGGCGACGTCCGTTCTTTTGAATGTTTTGGTGGCTTCGGTTATGCATAAAGAAAAAAGTGGTCTTGCGAAAAAAATAATCGCAGCCGTTATCGTTATCTTGGGAATTTTTGTTATGGTTTATTGAGCGGTTTTTTTTGGGGAAATTTAATTGATATTATTACGAAATAAATGACTTGGTTTACTTTTAGTATCCTTTCGATTTTTGCCTTAGCAGT
The DNA here is from genome assembly GCA_049297495.1 of Candidatus Moraniibacteriota bacterium. Classification (GTDB taxonomy): domain Bacteria; phylum Patescibacteriota; class Minisyncoccia; order Moranbacterales; family UBA2206; genus UBA9630. Next base: position 23,184 of record JBAQUL010000014.1, on the reverse strand, counting down.
AGCGGAATTGACTCAGCAGCATCTATTGAATATGAAAAATGCATTTGGCGAGAGAGCAAGTGCTGTTTTGACTTTTCTGGTTCAATCAATCATAACCATACCTTTTCTTTTCATGCTTGGGATATCAAATCAAGTTTTTTCTATTTTTAACCCAACCATTTTTCCTAAAGTTCTTTTGGTAACCTTCATTTCCTCTATATCAATGGTGCTGTATCTCAAAAGTTTTAAGGTGAAAAATATCAGTATTTCTGCAATTTTCATCTCTTTCTCAGCGATAGTTTCAACTTCTTTGGGAATTATCTTTTTTTCCGAATCGACGAGTTATTTAAAATTCATAGGAATCGGACTTATTTTGGTTGCTATTGTTGTGGCAAACTATAAGAATGCTATTTTGGAGAAGAATCATTTCTATGGTTTGGCGGCGAGTGTTATTTTTGGTATTTCTTATACTTTGGACAAAAGTATAATACTGGATATTCATCCGTTGGTGTATATCTTTTGGGCCTTTACTATGGTTGCACTATGGGGGCTTGTCTTGGGAGGCAGGAGTGTGATAAATTCTATTAAAGGAAAAAAATTGAATGCGTACCGACCGATTATTATTTCCGGCATAGGCTATTTTCTATTTAACTTCTTCACTTTCACTGCCTATAAATTTGGAGGAGAAGTTGGGCGCGTTGACGCAATAAATAATTCTCAGATATTTTTAATTATTTTGTTTGAGTTTTTTGTTTTAAAGCATACCGAAGGCATAATAAAGAAACTGATTTCAGCAGGGTTAGCGATTGGGGGAATCATAATTCTCGGCACGGTCAAATAGGTGGAAATGACTAAGCTATGACAAAAAGGAAAAAGCTTTCGCGGATATTATATTAAAGTGGGTCACAAAATTCTCTAGTATAAACTTATGAAAATATTTATCACTGCTCAATTTAGACAGGGAGAAAACAAGTTAGAAATAGAACATCTTTGCAATCTAGTGAGAGAGGCTGGTTTCGAAGATTTTTGTTTTATTCGAGACGTTGAAAATTATCAAAAAATTTTTGATGACTCACGAGAGTTAATGATACGCGCAAGGCAAGAAATAAGTGGTTGCGACGCATTGCTCATTGATCTCACGGATAAATCAACCGGTCGCGCTATTGAAGCCGGGATGGCTTTCTCGATGGGCAAAAAAATAATTGTGATCGCAAAGAAAGGGACTTTATTAAAAGACACCGCAAAAGGTATCGCTGATTTGATAATTGAATATGACAAAATTGACGATATTGTTTCCGGACTAAAAAATATGTTAGCTGAAGCAAACAAATGACCTGGTTTATTTTCGCATTAATTTCAATTTTTGCCATCGCGATTGCTAACATCTATCAAAAGTTGGCGATGCGAGAAACTGAGAGTGACCCACTGGCAGCGGGAATCTTTTTTCAACTCGTGCTGACGCTCATCACCGGTGTTTTTGCCTTTTTCTATGGATTCCACGCACCACCATTTTCCCAGTTTCCCTTGTATTTCCTCAATAGCGCCGTGTTCTATGCAGCCGGTACATTTCTCATTTTCAAAGCGATCAAAGAGATTGAAGCCTCAGAGTTGGCGATTCTCACAGCTTTTAGCGCAATTATCACGATTGCCGGAGGGATCATCTTTTTGGGCGAACCATTTTCTTTGAGACAAGTCTTGGGAACAGCGCTAATTCTCATTGCAATTATTATTGTTCAGAAAAAAACCAGTCTTTCAGGAAGGCGGGGGACGTGGCTGGGACTACTCGGTGGGTCGTGTTATGCAGTAGCGGTGGTTAGTGACACACATATCTTGAAAACCTATGACGCCGTGTCATATACGCCAGTAATGTCACTGCTCCCAGGAATAATCCTTTTGCTGTTTAATCCAAGGGTAGTGACTAAACTCAAGAGCTATATTAACGCAACTTACGTCAAAAATTTGTCGCTGTATTGTTTTTTCTATGGAATCCAAGCGATTTGCTATTACGTAGCCCTGAATATGGGTGCTAATGCTTCGCAGATGGCACCACTCTTTCGGGCAGAAATTATTCTCACGGTAATCTTGGCGGTTATTTTTTTACGAGAAAGAGAGAAAATCCCACTCAAAATTTTTGGCGCCATTATCGCTGCAGTGGGGGTGATTTTGTTGAAGTGATAAAATGGGCTTATCTAAGAGCAGAGATAGACTGAAAAGCATTGATTCAGTATCAATGCTTTTTCATTTGACAACATTTTAGGGCGGGTGTATATTATACCTAGGGGGGAGGTCTGGTAAATTTCAAAATCCTAATTTCCAATTTCAAAAAATACGAATTATAATAATTTTAAATTTATATCAATATGCAAAAAGAAGATGGGCAGATTTTAATTGGTCTCAAAAAGGCGCGGACGCATTTGGCCAAAGTGATTGCGATGGTGGAAGGTGGGGAATATTGCGTTTCGATTATGCAGCAAAATCTGGCAGTGATGGGACTTTTGAAAGCGGCCAATGACAAACTCTTGGCGCGCCATCTCAATAGTTGCTTTATAGGGGCCATGAAAGGTACGAATGAAAAAAGAAAACAACAAATGATTGATGAGATTTTGCAACTAAATAAAATGAGCAAATAATTTTTTTTAATTTATAACTTATGCGTTTGCCGAAAAAATAACCAACCTCTGTCATCCTGAGCGAATCCGCCAGCTGGCGGAGAAGTCGAAGGATCTGCTTGCTATCATCTCAAGTCTGGTTATGAAATAGGAAGACATGGGTTACGGTTAGTAGATCCTTCGGCTACGTCCTGAGTACAGGACTTCGCTCAGGATGACAAATCTAATTCAAGCGCGTAAGTCTTGTAATCATAAAATTATGCAAACAAAAATAATCTATATCAAAGGCATGCACTGCGTCAGTTGCGAAAAGCTACTTGACGATGAGCTTTTGAATATTCCCGGTGTTCTGCACGTTCGGGCGGATCGGAAAAAAGGCATTGTGGAACTGGATTATGATAAGGCCGAGCCGGATTTTTTCGAGGTCAAAAAGATAGCGGAAAAATTTGGTTACGTTGCATCGCAAGAAAAAGAAGGTGCGTCTGCTGGGCCAGTTCAAAAAAGTTCTTGGCAATCTTGGCTTTGGGCGGTTGCCCTTGTCGTTCTTGGTATAGTTGCTTTCAGACTGTTTGAAAATTCCAGTCTTGGGCAAAAAATCGGCGTGACTGGAGCGGGTGCTGATTTGGGCACAGCGTTTTTGATTGGTCTCGTTGCTTCTGTTTCTAGTTGTTTGGTGGTGGTCGGATCAGTGGTAATTGCTTTTTCGGAAAAATATCGAGGAGAGAAAAATGGATTTTTGAGTGGCGCCGTGAAGCCAAATCTATTTTTTCATTTCGGCAGACTGGGTGGTTTTTTCGTGCTCGGTGGACTACTTGGCGCGATTGGTGGTGGGATAAATATTAGTGGCAATTTTATCGCGATCTATACCATAATCATTGCCATCGTGCTTGCGATTTTAGGCCTCAATATTTTGGGACTATTTCCTGATATTGCGAGCCTTGGTATGCGGATGCCGAGATTTTTTAGTTCCCCATGGGGCAAACTAAAAAAGTCAGAAAATCCGGCGGCGCCATTTCTCTTGGGTGTAATGACCTTTTTTCTGCCTTGCGGTTTCACACAGAGTATGCAAATTCTGGCGATTGCGTCTGGTAGCTTTATGCGCGGGGGCTTGGGGATGCTTCTCTTTGCGCTTGGCACTGTGCCGTCACTGCTCGCGCTCGGCGTGACAACTGCTTGGAGTAAAAGCAAAAATGCTGCTATATTTCAGAAAGTGGCCGGGATGCTGATTGTCCTTTTTGCCTTTTATACTTTTAATTCCGGGCTAGCTTTAGTTGGCGCTTCTGAAAATTTGTTCAGTCGCCCAAGTAACGCTGGAAAAAATGATGGGAAAAATCAGTCACAAAATGTGAAAACTGACGCAACTGAGCAACTGGTCGAGATGCATGTAACTAGCGCCGGTTTTTCACCAAATGTTTTGCGTCTGAAAAAAGGCGTGCCGGTTCGCTGGGTTATAAAAGGGGATAGTATTACAGGTTGTACTAATAAAATCATTGTTCCAAGTTTGGGAATCTCGCAAGCCCTAAGTTCTGGTGATAATATTGTTAATTTTACCCCGGACAAGGTTGGAGAAATCCCGTTTAGTTGTTGGATGGGAATGGTGCGAGGGAAGTTTATTGTGGAATAGGGGTTGGCGTTGTCTTTATTTTTGTCATTCTGAGCGAATCCGCCAGCTGGCGGAGAAGTCGAAGAATCTGCTCTAGGTTATCGCAGGTTTTGTAATAAATCGTGAAAACTAGGATTATCGTAAGCAGATCCTTCGACTGCGTCCGAGTACGAACTCCGCTCAGGATGACATCTTTATTTAGGGATAGAAGTCTAGAGGTGGGATTAATTAGTTTAATTAAACATATGCCAAATAAAAAAATCATTTTTGAAATAACCGGGATGACTTGTGCTAGTTGCAGTGCCAGCAATGAGCGGGCGCTTTCCAAGACGCCAGGGATCAAAAAAGCTTCCATTAATTTCGCGACCAGAAAGGCTTTGGTGGAATATGACGAAAAGCTACTTAATGAGAGTGATGTGAAAAAAATCATTCTTTCCAATGGCTATGGAATTGGCGGAGAACGTTCTCGCAGATATCAGATAGTCAATAAATATGCTCAGTATAAGAACGAGCTGTTTGGCAATGTGAAAGTCCGTTTTATTTTGTCTGTAATTTTTTCTTTTCCAATTCTACTTGGGATGGTTTGGAAATTTAAATTCGGAATTATGCTTTTCGGACTTGATTTGGTTATGTGGACGCATGTCGGATTGGCGGCAATCGTTGTATTTATCCTTGGTTGGCCATTTCATCGCATGGCCTTTCTTCAGGTGAGAAAAGGAGAGGCAAATATGGATAGTTTGATTTCCATGGGGACATTGGTGGCCTATTTTTTCAGTCTCTGGGCGGTTTTCAATGGTCAAAAAGACTACTTTGAGACGGCAGCTGCCATCATCATGTTTATCCTTTTGGGAAAATATTTAGAGGATATTAGTGTGCAAAAAACTGGCGAAGCGATGCGTCGTCTCATGGAACTTGGTGCGAAGCGGGCACGTATTCTGGTTAGCGGTGAGGAAAAAGAGGTGGAAATTTCGGAATTAAAGATTGGGGACGTCGTAGTCGTGCGCCCAGGAGAAAAAATTCCGCTTGATGGATTTGTGGTTGATGGACAGTCGGCTGTTGACGAATCCATGCTGACTGGTGAGTCACTCTTAGTGGAAAAGAAAGTGGGAGATTATGTTTTTGGTGCAATGCTCAATGAGGATGGAATATTGAAAGTGCGTGTGGCGCAAACAGGGGAAGGAACGGCGCTGGCGCAAATCATCCGAACAGTGGAGGAGGCGCAAAATTCCAAAACGCCGATTCAAAAATTGGCCGATAAAACTTCCCGGATTTTTGTGCCGACAGTTCTCATTCTTGCATTTTTGACTTTTCTAGGTTGGTCATTGATCGCACATGAGATGATGAGAGCGATTATTTATGCTGTTTCGGTTCTGGTCATTGCTTGCCCTTGTGCGCTTGGACTTGCGACGCCAACTGCGATTATGGTAGGAGCGGGACGCGGGGCAAAACAAGGAATTCTTTTTAAAAGTGGAGAGAGCTTTGAGAGAATCAAAGATATTTCAATGGTGCTTTTTGATAAGACCGGAACGCTTACCAAAGGAAAACCAGCTGTCAGAGAAGTGCTCATAAATCCCAAAGCAAAAGAGGTTAAGGCTGATCTTTTGAGTTTGGCTTATGATCTGGCGCTTAATTCTGAACATCCCTATTCCAAAGCAATTGTAGCCTATGCTAATACTATGAATTTGGTTGCCAATGGAAATGTGCTTGAAAATATCAAGGAAGATAAGGGTCGTGGTCTTTCTGGTGTGGATAGCCAAAATAGACGCGTGTACCTGGGTAATGCAAAAATAATTACGGAAAATAAGTTGAGTAGTTCCTGGGTAGCTGAGATGGAAGAAGCGCCGAGCAATCAGGCTGGCGCATTGCTCTTTGTGGCGTGCGATGGAGTGGTTCTTGGCGCGTTTCTCATTGAAGATGAGATTCGCGATGAGGCTAAGGATGTCATTGCAACTTTGAAAAAGATGCATCTGAAAGTGGGGATGATATCTGGTGATCGCATGGTTGTGGCTCGCGTCGTGGCAAAAAAATTAGGGATTGATAAAGTTATCGCTGAAGTCATGCCTCATGAAAAGTTGGAAGCGATTAAGCAATTTCAAATCCAAGGAGAAAAAGTGGTTTTTGTCGGTGATGGAATCAATGACGCGCCAAGCCTCATTGCAGCTGATCTCGGAATTGCCATGGGCAGTGCGATGGATATTGCCAAAGAAGCGGGGCAAATTGTGATGCTGGAAAATAATCTTAATAAGGTGGTTGAAGCAATCTTGATTTCTCGAAAAACATTTCGAGCTATCAGACAAAATCTGTTTTGGGCATTTTCTTACAACGTCATAGCGATTCCTCTTGCCATGATGGGCTTTCTGACACCTGCCATTGCCGCCGCCGCAATGTCTTTTAGTTCGGTCTCGGTGGTTTTGAATAGTCTTAGGGTTTCGAAATAGCAATATTAGATTTTTTCAATAAAAGCGCTTCCTGCGGAGATGGGGGAGGGCTTTTTTTGTGGGGTTTGAAGTTTTTTAACATAAACCCTTGACACCCCCTGGGGGTGTATGCTAAACTTCGAATCACTAAGTAATAATAATAAAAAATATGCAAAAAAGTAACGAGCAATTAATTAATAACGTGATTGGACAACTCGAAGGAATAAAAAAAATGCTCTCAGGAAAAAATGAATGTTTTTCCGTGCTTATCCAAATGAAAGCGGCTAAAGCTTCTTTTGAACGAGTAATGATTCAATATACTGAGCAAAATTTAATGGATTGTGCCGCAAAGATGAAAGTTAGTGACAAGGAGAAATTAGGAAAATTATTGAAAGAAATAATCAAAAAATAATAAATCACTATGAATAAAAAAAATATTGTCGTTGTTTTGGTTTTTTCTCTGGTTGTCTATTTTGTTTGGACCAGCTTATCCGCCAGGGGGGAAGAAAAGAAGGTTGGTGGTTCTGCGACAAAAAACGTCAGAATGATTGACGCGGTAGTGTCTGACTTTCGTTCAACGGAAGTATTTTCCGGGTTTGTCACTGGCGTGAAGCAAACTGATGTTTCTCCAAAAGTCGGTGGCTATGTGACAAAAATGCTCAAGGAGGAAGGTGAGGCAGTTCAATCAGGAGAGATACTCGCAGTGCTTGATGGCAGTGAGCTTATGGCTATGGAGAAAAGCGCTATGCTTTCAGTGAATGCAATTAATAAGACGCTTGAAGAAACGAGCAATTTCTATGATCAAAAAGTCGATGAAGCCAAGACAATGCTTAAAAAAACTAAAGAAAGCTATTCTGATGGAGACGCTACCAAGAAAGACGTTAAGATCGGAGAAGAAGCGGTGAGTAGTGCAAAAAAAATGCGCGACTTGCAGAATGCCGGGGCAAAAGCTAATGTTGCCGCTGCCCAAGGAGGTGAGCTTGTGGCGCATATGGCTGCTAAAAATTCAACGATTGTTGCGCCTTTTTCAGGCGTTATTACTAAAAAATATGCTTCAGTTGGGTCGTTTGCTGCGCCCGGAACTCCTCTTTATGCCATTTCATCTCCAGCGGATCTGGAAATAAGTCTTTCTGTGCCTGGGGCAATCAGTGAGAAGCTTTCCAAGGGAGATGCGGTAATTGTGAACGCTGAAGGGCAGACCGGATTAACGATTCCGGGATATGTTTTTTCTGCTTCCCACGGGACGGGGAGTGCGACTCAAAAGTCGAATTTAAAAATTAGATTTGCCGATTCCAAAGAGAGTGAGCTGCTTTCTCTTGGACAATATGTGAGTGTGGTTGTTTCGTCTGGAAATATGCGAAAAGCCATGCTTATTCCCGAGAAATCCATTCTTTTCGAGTATGATGATACTTTTTTGTATGTCGCGAAAAATGATGGAGTTGTTGCGAAAAAAAAGATAACACTGGGCGAGTCATCGGGAGAGCAACGAGAGGTGCTTTCTGGAATTAGTGAGGGAGAGAGGGTTGTTATTGAAGGACAATATCAATTACGGGAGGGAGATGCCATTGAAGAAAAAGAATTATAACAAATAGCAAATTTAAACTTAAAAATATGCACAATACTGAGCAACCTTTTGATGAGACTCACAAGGAAAAATTGGGTCTGGCCGGAAAAATTACGCGAGTGTTTCTTGAAAAAAAGGAACTTTCGATTTTAGTGATAATAATTATCGCAGTTTGGGGGGTGCTATCATTCGTGCTTACCCCTAAACAGTATAATCCTGAAATCGTTGCTCCCGCATTTGTTATCACGACTGATTTTCCCAATGCTGACGCTTCCGAGGTCTATGAATTGATCACGCGTCCGATGGAGGATAAGATTTCAGAACTGACCAAGATTGATGATATTTCCTCGCAAACTTTTCCCGGTGGTCGCAGCGTCGTGACCGTGAAATTTTTGGTCGGATCAAACCGAGAAGATGCTAAGATTGAATTGAACCAGAAATTGCAAGACAATATTGGTCTAAAGCCGGCTGGAGCAATGAATCCTGTCGTGCAATCAATCGACCCTGATGATGTGCCAATCTTGGATATCGGTCTTTCTTCTAAAACATTGTCTGAAGGATCCCTGCGCAAGGTGGCTTTCGATGTTTCTGATGAGTTGAAGCAGGCTGAGGGGGTATCAAAGGTGGAAATTAAAGGCGGACGCATAAATCATCTTTTTGTTGAACCACGCGTCGGCGAACTTTCAGCGCGAAACATCTCTCTCTCGGAAGTCATGGGAGCGATTATGGGAGCGAATTCTGTTTTTAGTGTTAATCCGATTGAAGGGCAGACGCAAAATCCAATTTTGAATGTTTCGGGGAATATTCGGGGAGTTAAGGATTTGGAAGACTTGGTCCTGAGGCATGAAGGAACGTCCATTCTCCGCTTGGGAGATATTGCAAAGATTACTTATGGACCAGGAGAGATCACTAGCTTTGTCACGTTGACTCAAAAAGATCAGGGCGAAGTTCCTGTTGTGCATATCGCACTTTCCAAGCTTAAAGGGACTAATGCAACAACAGTTTCAAAAAATGCTTTGGCAAAATTGGAAACACTGAGGGGCTCTCTGCTTTCTTCTGAGACGAATGTTTCGGTTTTGCGCGATGAAGGCAAGACCGCGAGCGAAGAAATTAAAAAGCTTACTTTTGACCTTTTGAAATCCATTCTTGTTGTGGCTGTTCTCCTGATGATGTTTTTGGGTTTTCGCAATGCGATGATGGCTTCGGTTTCCATTCCCTTGGTTCTTTTGGCGGTTTTTGGCGTGGGACTACTCTTTGGGCAAACGGTAAATCGTATCACACTATTTGCGCTTATTTTATCCCTGGGACTTTTGGTTGACGATGCCATCGTAGTCATTGAGAATGTGGCCCGCTATTTTCGCCTCTATCCAAATGAGAATCGTGTGAGGCTCATCGTGCGGGCTGTGGATGAGGTGGGAGGGGCACTCGCACTTTCTACACTTACCATGGCGATTGCGTTTATCCCGATGGCTTTTGTGAGTGGTATGATGGGACCTTATATGGCACCCATCCCATTTTTTGTGCCGACGGCACTTTTTGTCTCGCTCATTTTCTCTGTTTCCATTAATCCTTTTTTGGCACTGATTTTCACTCCCAAAGATTTAACAAAAAAGAAGAGCTATGAAGATGGATTTTTTTTCCGGATTTTCAAAAAAGTTGAAGAGCGTTACGCCAAACTACTCGCTGCATTTTTGGAAACGAATAAGCGGCGCAAAACAATAATCGCCGTTACTTTTGCTGTTTTTGTTATTTCACTTATCTTGCCATTATCTCCCTTGGTTCCTTTCCGTATGCTTCCCAAAGCGGATAAGGAGCAATTGTATGTCTATATTGATTTGCCATCTAGCACTGCCGTCGGAGAAACTCGGTCGATAGCCAAATCGCTCGAGGAACTGATTTTAGAAAACTCAGAAGTAAAAAATATTGAAAGCTTCGTCGGGGAGTCGCCCATAGTGGATTTTAATGGTTTATTTCGAGGCAGTTCCTTTCGATTTTTTCAAAATCAAGCGACGCTGCGGGTGAATCTTACGGGAATTGATGAACGCAAACACAGTTCGGAAAAAATTGCCCAGGAAGTTGTGACAGGGACGAAAGGGTTTCTCCTGGAGCATCCTAATGCGCAAATGCGAGTCGTCGAAGATCCACCTGGACCACCGGTTCTCGCAACATTTTTACTGAAGGTAAAAGGGGATGATGAGAAGGTGCGAGAACAGATAGCGCGTGATTTTGAATCTGACATGGCGGGCATTCGTGGTGTGACTGATATTGATCGATCAACCAAGGAGCGGACATTGGACTATACCTATCGTGTTCGGACTGATAAAGCAGAGCTCTTAGGAGTGGCGCCAAGTGATGTTTCCGCGCTTTTGCATACCGCACTATCGGGCGCTGCAATTGGCTTGTATCACGAGGCAACTAGGGAAGATTTGCGAAAACCGGAACAGGAATATATTATTCTTCGTCTCGCGAAAGATGATCGCGATAGCGAAGCTGATTTGTCGAAGATTGAAATTCCTTCGCGAAATGGCACTGGCATTCCGCTATTGGAAATCATCGAAAAAACAAATGTGGCGACCGATCTGCCAATTTTGTCTGATGATCGTCGGCCCACTACGTACCTTAGCGCAGAAATGCAAGATCGAAGCATCGTGTATGCAGTCATTGATTTTTTCCCAAAACTGATTGCTTACAAACTTCCTGATGGAAAGGGAAAGCTTGTGAGTTGGAATTTGCTTGGGGCAGAGTATGAAGATTTGCAAACAGGAAAACATTATTTCGCCCAGCTCGGTGGAGAATGGAAATTAACGCTAGAAGTTTTTCGTGATTTAGGTTTGGCAATGGGTGTGGCAATTTTCCTTATATATTTTGTGCTGGCAGCTAAATCTGAATCGTTATTCCTTCCGCTGCTTTTGATGGTGAGTATCCCGCTTGGCCTGATTGGAGTTTTCCCAGGATTTGCGATTTTAAACGCGATCAAAGGCACCTATTTCAACGCAACTTCGATGATTGGCGTGATTGCTCTGGCGGGACTTTCCGTCAAAAATACGGTAATTTTCCTGAAATATCTGGAACCGCTCAGAAAACAAAAGCGACCCCTGATGGAGGCGTTGATTGAAACAGGACGGATACGCCTCCTGCCAATCATGCTGACCTCTCTAACAGCTATCCTGGGGTCACTCACAATCATCTCTGATCCAGTTTGGGAAGGACTAGCCTGGTCACTTATTTTCGGCCTATCCGCATCAACTTTTCTCACGCTCGTCATTTTTCCCATCGCTTATTACATTTCTGAACATAAAAAATGGGATAAATCTGTGCAGGAATAATTAAAAAATAGTTTTTGAAAATAAAAAATATGTCTAAAAAAATCTATCGTCAAAATATTGATCATTGGTATCTGGAAAGGGTAGTGTTTTTGGTTGCGGGTTTGCTTGTTGTTTTTTCGGTACTTATGTCGTTGGCAGGATATTTCAATTTCCAATATTTTGCCTTGTTGGTTGGTGCAATGCTGGTCAATTTTTCCTTGACTGGCTATTGCCCTTTGGTGATTATTGCGGCGAAATTGGGAATGCGGGGAAAGTAGCCCGTTGGCCTTAGGTTTGATGATTTTCGAATAGAAATATGCCATAATATTTTCGTAGTTGTAAATCATGATTCTCCCCTGTGGATAACTCCGTTTCTTGGCTTAGAATGCACCCCTTGTCAGGAATTTCGGTTGTGGTATAATTCTATGGCGGTACACTATATATAGTATAAAAAGGAAAAAAAGTATGAATTGTCCGTTTTGCTACAACACTGAAACAAAGGTCGTTGATTCGCGAGAAACTAATGAGGGCAAAATCACGCGACGGCGGCGAGAATGTTTGAAATGCGAGGCGCGTTTCAGTACCTATGAAGAAATAGAGCTTTTGCGGTTAAGTGTGTTGAAAAAGAGTGGCCTCAAAGTGGATTACGACAAAACTAAGATTGAGACCGGCGTGAGAAAGGCGCTGGAAAAACGTCCAGTGACGGAAGAAAAAATTACCCAATTTATCGGAGAGGTGGAATATGAAATTCGTACCAAGGAAAAACCAGAGATAAGCACGAAGGAAATTGGCAAGATTATTCTCAAAAAACTGCGGGAATTGGATGAAGTAGCTTACGTGCGATTTGCCAGCGTCTATAAATCATTTTCCAATATTGAAAGTTTCAAAAGAGAATTGGATACGTTTGATAAATAGATACTACGAATTACCTACCTACCGGTAGCACGCCGCCAAAGGCTATGGCCGACCGTGTGTCGCTAAAGCTTTAGCGGTGGCGCACGGAGCGCAGGCAGGCAAATATACAAATTAAAAAATAATTTTTTTCAATATAATTAACAATTAAAAAATGCTATGGTGCAAAACAAAAAGAAAAAAAACGGGGGAAAGAAGGTCAGTCCAAAAACAGGGGGAAAGAAACTGAACAGTAAAAAGGGGGAAGCTGCCAAAAAAGTGGTGGTTAAGGTTGTGAAAAAAGAAATAGCAAATGCGATTAAGATCAAAAAAGTCATCAAGCGCAATGGCGTTATTGCTAATTTTGATGAAGGTAAGATTGCTAAAGGGATTGCTAAGGCGCTTTCTTCAACCAAAGAAGGTACAGTGGATGATGCCAAAAAGGTAACAGAAAAAGTAGTAAAACTACTCGGTCGAAAACACAAGGAAGGCTATGTGCCGGAGATTGAAGAAATTCAAGACTTGGTGGAAAGAGTGCTCATGATCTTGGATTTTGAAGAAACTGCCAAGGCCTATATTCTTTATCGTGAGCAACATAGAAAGGTGCGTGAGGCAGAGCAATCTCTGGATGAGGCTGTGAACCTGGTGGATAAATATATTCAAGAGATTGACTGGAAGGTGAAGGAAAACGCCAACATGGCCTATTCTCTCCAGGGGTTGAATAATTACATATCATCCATTGTTAGTTCGAAATATTGGATGAATCGGGTCTATACAAAAGCCATTCGCGAAGCACATGAGGAAGGGGATTTTCATATTCATGACTTGCAATTGCTTGCAGCCTATTGTTGTGGTTGGGATTTGCAAGATCTTCTCCGACGGGGCTTTACTGGCGTTCCGGGAAAAGTGGCGTGTAAACCCGCCAAGCACCTAGGTTCAATTTTGGGTCAGATGGTGAATTTCACCTATACCACGCAAGGCGAGGTGGCAGGCGCACAGGCATTTTCAAATTTTGACACATTGCTCGCTCCGTTTGTGCGCTATGACAAACTGACTTATGAAGAAGTGAAGCAGGAAATTCAGTCCTATGTTTTCAATATGAATGTTTCTACCCGCGTTGGTTTTCAAACACCGTTTTCCAATATTACGATGGACATCACTTGTCCCAAGAATTTGAAAAATGAGGCGGTGGTTTTTGGGGGCTTTCCTCAGAAAGAAACTTATGGAGAATTTCAGGAGGAGATGAATGTGATTAATAAAGCTTTTGCGGAAGTGATGACCGAGGGGGATGCGAATGGGCGGATTTTCACGTTCCCGATTCCGACCTATAACATCGGCAAGGATTTTGACTGGACTGACAAAAGATTTGATGCGATTTGGGAAATGACAGCTAAATATGGCATCCCATACTTTGCTAATTTTGTGAACTCTGATATGGATCCCGATGATGCTCGTTCAATGTGTTGTCGCTTGCGCTTGGATAATAGGGAACTGCATAAGCGCGGTGGTGGGCTTTTCGGAGCCAATCCGCTCACAGGTTCGATTGGGGTTGTGACAATCAATCTGCCTCGTTTGGGACATGTTGCCAAGAATAAAAAGGAGTTTTTGACAAAATTGAATCATTTGATGGACTTGGCCAGAGAGAGTCTGGAAACAAAAAGAACAATGGTGGAAAAACTGACTGAAGGCGGGCTCTATCCATACACCAAATTCTACCTTGCTCCAATCAAGATGCGTCGTGGGCAGTATTGGGCTAATCATTTCTCCACCATTGGCCTGATTGGAATGAATGAAGCTCTACTTAACCTGATTGGGAAAGATATCACCACTCCGGCCGGACAGAAGATGGCGGAAGAAATTCTAACGCATATGCGTCAAAGAATTATCGGGTATCAAAAAGAAACCGGCAACCTCTACAATTTGGAAGCCACTCCTGCTGAGGGCACATCGTACCGCTTAGCACGAATTGATCGTAAAAAGCATCCAGAAATTATTTTTGCCAACAATGCTAATGTGAAAGACAAAAACGCTGAGCCATATTATACCAACTCTTCTCAGCTGCCCGTCCATCACACGGAAGATATTTTTGAGGCCCTGGATCTGCAAGATAAATTGCAAACAAAATATACCGGAGGAACGGTGCTGCATGGATTTTTGGGCGAACGAATTTGGGACATTGAAACGACCAAGCAGTTGGTGCGAAAGATTGCCGAAAATTACGCCTTACCATATTTCACACTCACTCCAACTTTCAGTATCTGCCCGGTACATGGCTACATCAATGGTGAGCATCCCTTTTGTCCAAAATGCGTGATGGAGCAAAAAACAGAAGTCTATTCGCGCGTTGTGGGCTACATCCGTCCAGTCGCACAGTGGAATGGTGGCAAGCAAGAAGAATTCTGTGATCGTAAGGAATTCAAAGTAAAAGGCAAACAAAAAGTTTAAATATAATATAACAAATAAAAAATATTTTATTAGACGAAATTAAAATTACGCCTAGTAAGATTAAAAAAATATGCAAAAACAAATTTGCCATGATTGTGGCCGAGAGCTTGAGAATAATGAAGAATTCATGAATTATGTGATGGAGAGCGGTGAGTTTTGCAAATGCAAAAGCTGTCATGAGGCAGATCCGGTTCTGCGAAATTTTCAAAGAACGGAAGTCTATTCGCGCGTCGTGGGTTATATTAGACCGGTAGCGCAATGGAATGGTGGCAAGCAGGCAGAATTTGATGATCGTAAGGAATTCAAAGTGGGTGACGCAGCTTGCGTTTGCTAAAACAAAGAAAGATGGCGGGGCGACATTAGTCATTATGGCTGGTGTCGTCCTGATTTTTAAAGAAGGTAATAGGATATGATTTTTTTGCCTTTAATATTTCGCTCAAATTTCTAATTTCCAATTTCAAATTTCTAAACAAACCCCAATGACTAAATTTCTAATTTTAAAATTAAATCATTAGACATTGATTGAAAATTGAAAATTTGAAATTGAAAATTTGAGGGCTTTGGATGAGGAAGAGCTTTCTAGTCCAAGAAAAGTTTACAAGAATAAGTAGACATAATTAGAATGAATATAGGCGGTTATCAAAAATTAACTCTGATTGATTTTCCCGGAACTCTGGCGACTACTGTTTTCACAGTTGGTTGCAATTTTCGTTGTCCATTTTGCCATAATCCGGAACTTGTCTTGGGCGCTGGTCAAATTGCTTCAGGGACCCAAAATAAGACTGAGCAAGAATTTTTTGCTTTTCTCAAAAAAAGAGTGGGGAAATTGGCCGGCGTTTGCATTACGGGCGGAGAGCCAACTTTGCAACCGGATTTGATTGAGTTCATCAAAAAAGTGCGCGCCTTGGGATTTCGCATCAAACTCGATACAAACGGTGCTCGGCCGGATATCTTAAAAAAACTGTTGGATTTAAAACTGTTGGATTTTGTGGCAATGGACATAAAAAATCAACTAAAAAACTATAGTAAAACTGTTGGAGTGAAAGTGGATACTGAGCGGATAAAGTTGAGCGTCGAGTTGATTAGAAATGGCCGAGTGCCTTATGAATTTCGCACGACGGTCGTTCCAGGCATCCACACAGAGAAAGATTTTTTGGAAATAGCCAAGTGGATAGCCGGAGCAAAGGCCTATTATCTACAAGAATATCGCGAAGATGTGATTTTGGATAAAAAGCTAAAACTAAAAACGAAAGGCAAAAAGATTGATCTGGAGAAGATACAGGACAAAATTTCGAAAAATTTTGAAAAGATGGGAGTTAGACGTTAAGGGTTTTTTGTGGTATACTTTTCCGAGGTTCGCCATAGTAGCTAAGTAGAAATATTATGCAAAAACATCTCAATAAAATTTTAGTCTTTGTGATTAATATTCTTCTGATGACTATTGCGGTGCTTGTGATTAAAAATCAAGACCAGAAAAGTTTAATAATGAAGACGGAAACTAACTCGACGCTTGACCCGATTGATCCGAATATAATGGCTTCTCAGGATGCTATTTCCGCTGATCGGGAGAATAAGCTGCGTGCGCTAAATAGCACGCCACAGGAGTTGAAAAAACAGCAAATCACAACCACAACCAATAATACCGTAACTAAGCCCAGTTCATCCGGTTCGAGCAGCAAAACGACGAAAGTATCATAAATAAAAAATATGCAAAAAAGATCAAGATTTTATTTGCTATTCACTCTATCGCTAGTGGCCTTTTTGGCTTCGTTAAATTTTGTCGTGGCCGATGATGATGACGATGATGATGAAAAAGAGCATTCTTCGGAAGAGCGTGATAGTTCAAATAGTAGTTCAGCAAAAACCGAAACAAAGACGACAACAAATGTCAGCACAAAAACAATTATTGAAAAGGACAGTGATGGCGATGGACTATTGGACCCAAACGATCCCCATCCAAATATCCCAGAAATATATATCGTTGCAGATGAGGATGGGAATGGGATTGTGGATCAATTTGAAAAATAATTGAATGAAAAAAACCGAGCTAGAATTTAGGGCGTTGGGAACGGATATTCACTTGCAAGTTATTTGTGATGATTGGCAAAAAAATGTGGCAGAGAATAATTTGAGGGCAGTGAAAGATTTCTATATTTCTGTTGAGAAAATTTTCAGCCGCTTTGATGAGAACAGTGAATTGAGTTATTTTAATCAGAATTTGGGAAAATTTTTGAAAGCCTCGCCGCATTTTATGGTACTGGCGAAGAAAAATTTGGAATACTATACGCTCAGTGAAGAAATATTTGATCCGCGAATCATAGAAATTCTAGAATGGATCGGGTATGAGAAAGATTTCAGGAAAAGCGTACCGGCGGTGAATGTTGAGAAAGATTTTCCTAAAACCATTTTTCCCAAACTAGCCCAAGATTTGATTATTCAAAATGAAGAGGTGGTCTTTAAAAAACGCATGGATTTTGCCGGAATTGCCAAGGGCTACGTCACAGATATGGCAGGGGAGATGCTGAAAAAAGCAGGCTTTCAAAATTTTCTCATCGATTCTGGCGGTGATATGTTTGTAGCTGGTGTTGACCAAAAAGGTGAAAGTTGGAAAATTGACGTTGCGGGAATTGCGGAGAATAAAATATTATTAATCTTAAAAAACGAAGCGGTTGCAACCTCAGGCATTGGCAAGCGCAAATGGGAAAGTGGAGGAAAGAGGTTTCATCATTTAGTGAATCCAAAAGAGCTGGAAAATTTTTCTTTTGATCTGCAATCTGTCACAGTCGTGGCGCCAAGTGTCACCGAAGCGGATTTTTGGGCGAAGGTGCTATTTCTCAAGGGCAAGGTTGAGGGTAAAAAATTTGCGTCTGAGCATAAAATTAAAAGCATTTTTTTGGATTATCGAGGCAATGCTTGGATTTCAGGGGAGATGAAAAATAATATTTAGCAATCTACGAAATATCCTCCTCTCCCTTAGGGAGAGGATGTCCGGAGGACAGGTGAGGCTAATGGACAGTCTCTTCAATTCTTCTTCTCCCCTCGGGAGAGGATGTCATGTACTCATGACAGGTGAGGGCAAGGGCTGTATAGTAAGAATAATCTAAACAAAGTTTACTCTTTATTTTTGAAAGGCTTCTCCCTCATCCGGCCTTCGGCCACCTTCTCCCTAATGGAGAAGGGGATATAAATCACAAAATCAATGAAAAAACTACTACTCATCATCACAATGATTATCCTAGGCGCCCGTTTTAGTGTGGCCATCGCAGCTGAAACGCCAAAAGTGGAGTATGGAAATAATCTTGTTTTGGATATGGATCTGGATGGTCTCACTGACGAGGGCGAAAAACAAATCTATAGAACTGATCCAAATAATCCCGACACTGATGGAGATGGAATGTTTGATGGCGCGGAAGTGCTTAATGGTACTAATCCGCTAGACAGTATCAGTCCGAGCGCCATGCAGAACATAGTTGTACGAGAATATTCCGAAGGGTCTCCAGAAAAATGGTCATGGTATCTCACAAGGGCTGGCGGGTTGATTTCCTTTTTGCTATTATATTTGGCGATTTTTTTCGGCATCGCCATTCACTTTCCAGGACTCAAGAAAATTTTTCAGCCGATTGATTCCTATAATTTTCACGTCTGGATTTCTTTTCAGGCGCTTATTTTTGTAATTATTCATGGCCTCGTGCTTTTGACTGATGAATATCTTGGTTTTAGTATTAAGGATCTTTTTGTGCCACTTTCTTCCACCTATCAACCGGAATTAGTAACGCTCGGAGTGCTCGGAATGTATGCGATGCTTGCGCTTATCCTCACTTCTATTTTTCGTAAATATTTTTCCTATCGTGTCTGGCGCGTCACACATTTTTTGAACATCGTGCTCTATGGCTTGGCATTTTTCCATGCCTATTATCTCGGAACAGATCTAAAATCTGGCATTGCGCGTGAAATTTTTCTGGGGATGAATATTTTACTTCTCGGATTGCTGCTGACGAGTATGATTTTGAAATTGAAAAATGTTTTTTTACCGAAAAAAAATGAGAATCTACATTAAAGTCATCCCGCGTTCTTCGCGAAATCTTGTCGAAAAAATCAGCGAAGGGGAGTATCGCGTGCGACTAACTGCGCCACCAGTCGATGGAAAAGCGAACGAAGCCTTGGTTAAACTTTTAGCCGAGTATTTTAATATTTCCAAAAGTGCCATTTCGATTGTTGGCGGAAAAAGCACGCCCAGGAAGATGGTGGATGTTGAGGGTGCGGGTCTGCTATAATATTTTCATGGACAAGGCGAAAATATTTTTGACTGTGGCGGGGAGTTTTATCGTGGGCGTTTTTAGCGCTTCTTTTTTTTATCCCGATTGGCTTTCGGCATTTTTCGTGCGCCTGCTTTTGCTTTTGGCAGTCATTATCTTTTTTGTATTTTACAAAAATAAAAATGCCATTTTCATCACACTCGCGCTCTTGTTTTTCGCGGCTGGTTTTTTTGTCACACAGAAAAGATTGGACAAAATAATTTCATTTGAAAACGTACTGCAGGAGGTGGACTTTTCCGGGCGGGGCATAATTTCTGCGGAGCCGAAAATAAAAGACAATCGGCAAGATATTATTTTCACTCCAGATAATAAAAATTACAGCGTTCTCATTCAAGAAAGCGCCTATGAAAATTATGTCTATGGCGAGGAGCTGGATTTGAAATGCCAATTGGCAAGACCAGAAAATATGGCCGATAGTGATTTTGACTACCGGGCCTATCTGGCGAGGCAAGATATATTCTATATCTGTCAAAAACCGCAGATGGAAAAAACCGGCCAAAATTTGGACAACCATTTTTATGAAATAATTTTAACGCTAAAAAATAGATTCAGCGCAAAAATTACGGCGCTTATTCCCGCCCCCGAGTCAGGACTGCTGGAAGGAATCATTATCGGCGGGAGCGGGAAGCTGTCCAAGGAAGTTCAGGCGGATTTTTCGCGCACCGGGATGACGCATATTGTGGCGGTGTCCGGATATAATATCACAATTGTGGCGGAGTATCTGATGCTTATTGGGCTTTTTTTGGGTCTCTGGCGTAAACAAGCCTTTTGGTTTGCGCTCATTGGAATTTGGATTTTCATTCTAATGACCGGTTTTCCCTCTTCGGCGATTCGCGCTGGGGTGATGGGAACACTTTTACTTTATGCGATGAAAAATGGACGCTTGGCGAATGCCGGGAGCGCGATTTTATGTTCAGCGGCAGTGATGCTTTTTTGGAATCCACTTTTGTTACGTTACGACGTCGGTTTTCAGTTGTCATTTCTAGCCACAATCGGCATCGTCTATTTCTACCCATTACTGGATGGATATTTTGGCGAAAAATTAAAAAAATATCCCAGCAGCATTTCTTTTATTGCTGAGATTTTGTTCATGTCGCTTTCGGCGCAAATTTTTGTTTTGCCGATTATTCTTTTTAATTTCCAAACGCTCTCATTGATTTCGCCTTTGACAAATATTTTAGTTCTGCCAATTTTACCCATCACGATGCTTTTGGGATTCTTAGCAATCGCAATTAGTTTTATTTTTTCACCGCTTGCCATTCTTTTCTCCTGGTTAGTTTATCTGCCACTGCGTTATGAGATATTGGTAATCGATTATTTTGCCAATCTAAAGTATTCCGCGCTAGAAGTTGGACTTTCATGGCAAGGGATGGTGGTTTGGTATATAATTTTAATAGGTGGGGTGTATTCTTTGAAAAAGAAAGTTAATGGAATATCCTCCTCTCCCTTCGGGAGAGGATGTCCGGAGGACAGGTGAGGGCAAGGGTATTATTAATGAGGAAAATGTTATATATGGGGTAGCAATAAATTTATCAAACGCCCTTACCCTCATCCGGCCTAAGGCCACCTTCTCCCGAGGGGCGAAGGGGATATGAATATAATTTTAGCAATTTTTATGCTCTACCGAAAACCAATCTATTTTTCCCTCGGAATTCTCCTGACATTTGGGTTGATTTTTTTTGGTGTTACTTCCAATGCGCAAAATCAGAAATTGCAGGTGGTATTTCTGGATGTGGGTCAGGGAGATGCTATTTTAATTTCTCATGGTGAAAAGCAGATTCTGATTGATGGTGGTCCAAGTGGGCAAAAGCTAATGGAGAAAATAGGTGCATATGTACCTTTTTGGGATCGCAAAATTGATGTGGTGATTGCGACGCATCCGGATGCGGATCATATTTCTGGATTGGTGGATGTGCTCAAAAACTATTCTGTCGATCAAATAATTGAAAGCGGCGCGAAAAGTGAGTCGCAAGTTTTTGGGGCACTAGAAAAAAGCATTGAAGAAAAGAAAATAGAAAAACAACTTGCTAGGCGCGGGATGAAAATTAAGCTTTCCGATGAAGCAGAGCTAGAAGTATTTAGTCCGACCGATGCCGTAATGGATAGCTTGAAGGATGATACGAATTCAGCGAGTATCGTGGCGAAACTGACTTACGGTGAAAATAGCTTCCTTTTTACGGGAGACTTGCCGCTGGAATTGGAAAGTCAATTAATCAATGCCGAGTTACCACTAAATTCCGATGTACTCAAGGTTTCGCATCATGGATCTAAATCAGCCACTAGTGAGCATTTTCTGGAGCTGGTCAGTCCCGAAGGCGCTGTGATTTCGGTTGGAAAAAGCAATCGTTACAATCATCCGACAGCGGAAGTTTTGGAGCGTTTGAAAAATGATAATGTCAAAATTTTGCGGACAGATGTGTCAGGTGATGTGGCGTATGATTGCCTAAATACTAAGAATAAGTGTGAATCGAGTGTGACAAAATAAGCTATTTTGGTCATAACTATTTGTTTGACTGAGAGTTGGTTTTTGAGTATAATGAGATAGTGATGTTATCAATACTTATAATTAAGCTTTATGAAAAAAATAAAACGAATTTCACAAGATACGGAAGTAAAAAAAGTATTTAGCGAGAGCCAAGTAATGATGCTTTTGGAAAAAATGGATGATCATATCCAGCTTGTCGCGGAGGGCTTGATGGGACTGGAAAGGCGAATGGATGATAGATTTGAGCAAGTAGATGCTGGGTTCAAACAAATAGATGATAGATTTGAACAAATGGATGTCAGATTTAAACAACTTGAAGCTAATCAAGCAATTACTCTCAAGCACCTTTTTAATATTGATGATAAATTTGAGGCAATGGAAAAAGAATTAAAAGAAATTAAACTTGAGCTAGCTCGACTCAGTGAAAAAATACTCTCCTCCAAAGAAATTAAGTCATTTTCCAAGAGAATATCTGTTATAGAAAAAGATATGGAAAAATTGCGAATTTTTGTGCATTCTAGATCAAAACTAAAGGTAGCCTAATGCTTAAAAAAATAAATTTAAAAGTAATTATTATGCAAACAAAAAAAGTTATCAGCGTACTTGGATTATGCCTGTTCCTTTTTGTATTTTCGGGTTGTGCCGGAGATGATAATGGCAAGGATGGTTCAGGATTGTCTGGCGGACTCCTTGATGTTAATAAGAAAGCTCATGAGGATATTGCCAAATCCACAGAAAATGAGAATGCCAGATTAAATAATACATTAAACGAAGAAAATAATATGAGTATATCGACGCCAAAAGCCCCAACAGTAAATTCTGAGATAATCAAAAAATATCCTTTTGCTATGATTAAAACTAGTCTGGGAGACATCAAAGTTAAATTTAATGGAACTGCCACGCCACTAACTGTGACAAATTTTTTGCAATTAGCGGAAAGTAAATTCTATGACAATGTGAAGTTTCATCGTGTGATCAAGGGATTTATGATCCAAACTGGCGATCCGCTTTCCAAAAATGATGCAATGCAAGGCAGATGGGGAACCGGAGATCCAGGTTATAAATTCAAAGATGAGTTGTCAGGGAAAGAAAAATATCCCCAAGGGACACTCGCTATGGCAAATTCCGGTCCAAAAACTAACGGCAGTCAATTTTTCATCGTGACGGCTAGTCCTGAGGCTCCACTTCCTCCAAGTTACACAGTTTTTGGTGAGGTGGTGAGTGGAATGGACACAGCACTTAAGATTGAGAATGTTAAGACAACGACTCCTGATCGACCAGTGGAGAATGTGACGATAAAGAGTGTGGAATTATTAGAAAAATAATAGGAATGCCCTGACAATTTGTCGGGGCATTTTTTTTGTATTCGGAAGGTTAATATAGAAAAAAGTTATCCACAGTTGTTTTTTCTTTCACAGCTCCTTTTTCTATGGTATAATTAACCTATCAGATGTAATAAAAAATGAGGGTGAGAAAATGAAATAAGTTCCGTCACTTTCGCTTTAAACTAAAGCGTAGTCGCATGATTTTTTCGAAAACAAAAATCAGTAAAAAATACAAGAAAAATGTA
>JBAQUL010000013.1:0-14874 GCA_049297495.1 Candidatus Moraniibacteriota bacterium | reverse complement strand
AAATGGAAAATCAAAAGAAGATGAATGTTGGTGGTATTGCAGGTGATTTAGGAGACCTGTCTTTTGGGTTGAAATTTATCAATCCAACAGCTATTATCGATATGTTGGAAGTCAAGACCGGGATGTTTGCAGGCGACTTTGGTTGTGGAACGGGCTATTTCACCTTTCCTTTGGCGCAGAAGGTGGAGCAAAATGGAAAAGTTTACGCCTTGGATATATTGAAAGAAAAATTGGAGGCGATTGAGTCTGAGGCAAAAGTTCTGGGACTGAGCAATATTATTACAAGGCGGGCTAATTTGGAATTAGTTGGCGGATCAAAATTAGATGCAGATAGTTTGGACTTGGTATGCCTGGTTAATATGCTGTTTCAAAATAAGGATAAAAATTTGATTATTGGAGAAGCGGTGCGGGTTTTGAAAAAAGGCGGAAAAATTTTAGTCGTTGAATGGAATGTTGATGATTCTTCATTTGGCCCAGAGAGCGATCTGCGAATTTCAAAAGAGGATGTGTTTGCATTGGCCGAAAGCAATGGACTTTCTGTTTTTAAAGAAATTAAGATTAGTGATTTTCATTTTGGGATAATTTTGGAAAAATAATATGAAAAATAAATTCAGAATTTTTTCGGCTTCATTTTTGGTTGTCAGTATTTTTTTGTTTTCTGGTTGTGGGTGCAAGCCAACGGTACAGCGGTATAAGGTTGACTTGGAGGTTTGGGGGGCATTGGATGACAGTGACGCTTATTCGGAAATATTTAAAAATTATCGTGAGCTGAATCCGAATATTGGAGAGATTATCTATAAAAAGCAACGCATCGAAACATATGAGAAAGATTTAGTTGACGCCTTGGCTTCAGGCAAAGGACCGGATGTTTTCCTGATTCACAACACGTGGCTGCCTGCCTTTTCCAATAAGATTGTATCTGCGCCAAAAGAGGTTTTGACGGAGCAGAAATTCCGCAAAGATTTTGTGGATGTCTGCGCAAATGATTTTATTTCCAAGGGGGAAATTTTTGCGGTTCCGCTTTCGGTTAATTCTCTCGCACTTTACTATAATAAAGACTTGTTTAATGCCGCCGGAATTACCGCGCCCCCAAAAACGTGGGATGAGTTTGTTTTTGTGACGGAGAAAATTACAAAAATAAATACTATGGGGGAAATTATACCTTCAGGCGCGGCAATGGGTACGGCCTACAACATTAATCGTTCAACAGATATCCTGGGTGTTTTGATGATGCAAAATGGCGCTAAGATGCGAGATGCTAATGAAAAAGTGAATTTTGGAAATGATGCTAATGCGAAAAAAGCGTTAGAATTTTATACGGATTTTTCCAGAAATTCCGCGCCGAATTATTCATGGAATCCTCAAATGCATTATTCCGTCGATGCCTTCTCCGAAGGAACGCTAGCGATGATGCTGAATTATTCTTGGCAAGAAGAAGTGATTCGGGGCAAATCACCTAAGTTGAATTTTTCTGTATCAGATTTGCCGCAATTAAATTTGGGCGCGCCAGTTAATTATGCAAATTATTGGGGATATGCGGTTTCGAGTAATAAAATTATCAAAGCTGATCCGAAAAGTAAATTGGCCCCAGTTTCAAACACTCTTCGGGTAGCTGAAGCTTGGAAATTCTTGACCTATCTGACGACGAGAGCAGAGACGCAAGTGACAGCGTCAACTCCGGCAACAAGCGCCGTGAAAAAGCCAGTAGGAAAATTTGATCCAGCAGAAAATTATTTGGAAAAAACAAAGCAACCAGCGGCGAGAAGAGACCTGATTGATAAGCAAAAAGATGATCTTGATTTGGGCGTTTTTGCAAGCAGTAACTTGGTGGCGAAAAGTTGGAAGCAAAATGATTCTTTAGCGATAGAATCAATCCTTGGAGAAATGATTGGCAACGTGAACCGAGGAGCGGCAAGTGTCGCGGATGCACTGAAAACAGCCGAAGGGAGAATTCAGAAATTGGAGATGAAATAGTCGCGAGTAAATTTTATATATAAAAAAATGCAAAAAAAGAAATATTTATTTGGTGTAGTATTCATTATTAGTATCTTTGTGGGTGTCCTTGGATTAGGGAAATCTGTCGATGCATTTTCAGCGGGCGCTACGTGTTGTATCAATGATGTTGTAGTACCCAACACTTGTAGTGAATGTGTTGCTGCTGATGGCTCTGATTGTATGCTTTCAGCTATGGGAGGCTCTTGCCCTCGCGTGGCAGTGTGTACTGATCCAGTGTGCTTGCCAACAACTTGCTGCTATAAAGCTGGTCCGCCTATTGATTGTCAGGAAAATGCACCAAATTGTACCGGAGGGACAACATACAATAGTGCCTGTAGTGCTGTAGGTGCATGTAACGGATCGTCGCCTACTGGCACGGATTCCACATCAACAACGTTTATTAATCCAATCACATCGAACTCAATCAGCGATGTTTTGGGCAAACTCATGTCTGCGCTATCGGGATTGGTGATTACGCTGTCAATTATTTTTATTGTTCTTGGTGGAATACTCTATATGCTGTCGGCAGGAGATCCTGGCATGATCAAAAGAGCAAAAGATTGTTGGCTATTTTCTGTAATCGGTTTGGCTATCGTTGTCGCTGCGCCAACGTTTCTCAAGGAAGTGATGGCAATTCTCGGTGGAACCTTGCAGGATGATACGCTAACTTCTGCGCTAACAATTACGGAGATTGCAACGAATGTTATGAATTTTCTCTTGTCGATTGTGGGAATTATTGCTATAATTAGTTTAGTGATTGCTGGTGGAATGTATATGACCGCCTATGGAGATGATACGCAAATGGGAAAAGCCAAAAAAATGGCGATGTGGGCGGTTGTTGGAATTGCGGTTGCCCTTGGCTCGCTCGTTTTGGTAAAGCAAGTTGCGGATTTGATTGCCGGTTAGTAAAAAGAAAAAATTGATTCAAGGATATAAATAAAAAATAAAAATAGAAGGAGGTGTATCAATGAAAAATAAAATTAAAGGAATGGTATATGGCGCATCGGCTTTGGCATTAACTTTGCCTACGCTAGTTTTCGGCGCAGAGAGTTATGGAACTTTTGATCCGGAAGCAGGTGGTTCAACTGGCCTTGCTGGAGGTAGTCTCATGGACATCGTAACTAATATTATGAAGTGGCTCCTCACAGCAGTGGGAATCGCTGGTGTGATTGGGTTTGCGATTGCCGGTATTCTATATCTTACAGCGGCGGGAGATGAGACCAGAATCAAGAGTGCGAAATCAGCTATGGTTGCTTCTATTACAGGTGTGATTGTTGCAATCGTTGGCGTAGTAGCACTTACAGCTGCCAACACTATGCTTAAGGGAGATCAACCTTTCTAGTAAAAAATTTTTTGTTAGTTCAAAATAGTCTCGGCTTGTCGGGACTATTTTTATTTTTATTTTTATGGTATAATTTGGGTGTAATAAATTTATAAATTTAATTGCTACGCTTCATTTTCATATCGCGATATGATTAAAGGAATCGTAGAAAACAATGAAATGAAAATAAAAAAAATAAATGAAAAATTGAGTCTTGCAGGATTGGTTTTTACCGGATTTATGCTAGGGGCAATTGGGAAGGTTTTTGCTGTTGTTTCTGGGGGATGGAGCGACGGACTTACAAATGCCGAAGGTTTTGGTCTTCCCGATCCTTCGGAAGGTATATACGGCATTGTTGAAAATATTTTGGGATGGCTTTTGACGATTGTGGGTATTGTCGGGGTGATTGGTTTTGTGATTTCTGGCCTCATGTATCTCACGTCAGCCGGAGAGGAAGCAAAAATTAAGGTTGCAAAAAGTGCAATGACCGCTTCTATTATGGGTGTGATTGTAGCAATTTGTGGAGTGGTGGTGCTTAAGGCGGTTACCGCGATGCTGGAGGCTGATGGACCGTTTTAATCTTAGTTGCTAGCAATAGTTATATACTCAACCTTTAAGCTGAATATGAAAAATAAAATAAAATTTTTTATTACTGCCTGTTTATTTTTTATTGTGACGTTGATCTTTTTTAGTGACGTTCATGCGGCAACGACATTAAACTATCCAACCACATCAGGTCTGCCGGAGAATGCGGAGGGCGTTAAAGGTATTTTCACAAATGTGGCCGATTTGCTTTTGCGCGTCATCGGCATCATTGCGATTATCGGTTTTGTGATTTCTGGTTTTCAATATTTTCTCGTGGCAACAGATGAAAAGATGTTGCAAACAGCTAAGAAATCAATGGTTGCTTCTGCGATTGGTATCGCTGTGGCATTATCGGGAGTAATTGCAATTAAAGCGGTGGAAATGTTACTTACGGGCTAGAAGTTTTTGTGTGGAACTTTTTTAATATCGTTTTCTTTAGAAAAATAAAAAATAGACAGGAAAAAAGGGCAGTCTCGTATTATTCGAGCCTGCCCTTTCTTTGTGTCATTTTACTCCTTTCTTTTTGATTGTAATGATTTGGGGTTCACCTTGCCCCGGCGTTTTCATGGCGAATTTTTTCCCCTCCTCTTCGGTGACGGAGAAGGTTTCTTTTGTTTCGAAACTTTTTCCGTCGTTGGTGGATATCCCAATTCGGGTTATATTGTATTCCCCGGCTTCCAATATCTTTGGATAATAACTTTTTTTGTATCCACCGCCAGTGAAATCCACTTTGGAATGAAACTGAAACGTTGCATTGCCGCTTGAATTGGTGTCGGGTTGTTTGCCGCCTGATCCGCTTGCTGAATTCAGTTCAGAAGCAGCAAAAGCAGCTCTCGCGGTTTCAATATTTTTTGCCAAACCGCTATCTAACGGCATCCCAGGATTATGTTTTTTCCATTCTGTGGCTGCTCTGTATGCATTCCGGAGAGATGCGTCTTTTTCTTTCGAGAGAAGCTCTTTTAGCTCCTTTGCAGCCTCTGCAGTTTCATCGGAAACAATTGTTCCTTCCAGTCCGAAGTAATAGCCTACCTGCGGAATAGAGGCTAATATGTTGATGAAAAGTAAAATTAGAGAGGTTATGAGTGCTATAGGACGCACCCAACTCGCCTTAGTTCTCCATATGAACAAAAGAACTACCACGGCTGTTACGGTGAAAAACCAAATTATTATTGGATGATTTTTTATTGGGAAGATTGGAATCAAGAGGCAGCATGTGGAGTATAGAAAAGCGAGCTTTTCAGTTAGACCCCATACCGCGACACTTAGCTGGTTCTCAATTATTCCAGGAGTTTCATCGCCGGCTGTTTTTGGAACTTTTTTTGTGATTCGGAAAAGTTCCAAGCCTTCTCCTAGTCCCGCGGTTCTCAGTAGGGCGGAAAACTTAAACAGCAGAATCATCCCACCAAACCAGAAGAGCATGGTGAAGGTCATAACAATCCAGTTGCCTTCAAAAATCCACTGGAGGAAGCAAAGTGCGTAAAAGGTGGAAATCAGGTATATGAGGGTATTTCTTCCCCCACGCACCTCTTCTCTTGCCATCGTTCCTAGGAGGCTTATTAAGCCTGAAATAGAATTTTTCAGATTATTCATTTTTTTCTACCTTTCATTTTATTTTATCTGAGGTCTATAAACCACTGGAACCAAAGAATTGGATTGATCCAATGAAATCCGTTTTCTCTTCGCAGGCGGTCCCTTTCGAAAGCACGAGCAGTTCTCTCTTCGTACTGACGATTTACAAACCGCGTGACATGAGTAATTCCATTGCCAAGAAGATTCGCATTGCTATCGAAAAAACTTAAGATAGTGGGCAAAGCAACTTCAGTTGCCCAATGCTTGAACTCACCGATGGTACCAAATGGAGCATCTTGCATCGCACCAATGGCAATAACAAACTGCATCATTTCCGCTTCAGTGTTGCATTCTCGGGCCATGAGTTCCAAAATGGGTATGCCCGAGTGCTTATCACACTCTCCTGGGGTCTTTTTGATTGTAACTTTCCCATCTTTATCTGTCGTTTGAGTCACATCGATAATTCCCCGACCAATTGCGTCCAACGCGATGATCAATCGAAAGTTCTGGGCGAATTTTGTTCCCAGCTTATGATCAACATCTTCGAGCTGCCTCAGAACTCTTATGAGCATGGGTTTTTTATCGCCCATATTTGCCTTGGCAAATAAATAGCCAAAAATTGATTCATCTTGAAGCCCTTTTGGGGCGAGTTTCCTCTTTCCCCATTCTTGAACTACAGGATGAGTCATGCCACTTTTAAGGGCGTTCCAAATGCCGGGCAGCTTATTTGTGAAAAAACTTGCAAAGGCGCCGGCCGACATTACCTCAAATACTTCTCCAATTATGTTACCGATCATTGCTTCCTACCTTTCTCCACCTCATGGTGGATGGTAATTTGTATGAATTATTTAGTTTTAAAAGAGCCAGCCAATCGACCCTTTCGCTTTCAAAGTCGAGCTGTAGCGTTTACCGCTCCAACTGTTTATATTAGCATAAAATAGCAAAAAAGTCAACAAACTATTGGTCTAGTGGTTAAATTTACCTGAAATAGGGCATAAAATTGATAGTTTTCTCCACGGATAGGCAGAATGTTGCTGTATAGGGCCAAAATATGAAAAAATTGGTGATTTTTGACCTATCAATGGGAAATGTCGCGTATTTGACAAAACCTAGCTTTACAGGCTATAATGTGAGTGTTGATAGATTGATGACTCAGGTTCGCGAAAGCGGGCTTTTTATTTAAGTTAATTAGGATTTTAATTATTTAAAAAATAATATTATGCGAAAACTTGGACAAATTAGAAAGCCAAGAAAGGACAAGGAGGAAGAAGAGGCTCCAAAAGGCACTGGTGATTTTGGAAGCGCAATTTCTGCTCTTTGTGAAGAAAAGGGAATCTCAAAGGAAAAAGTGATTGAAACAATTGCGGCGGCGTTGGCTGCGGCCTACAAGAAAGACTATGGAAAAAAGGGACAAAATATCCGCGCAGAATTTGATGAGGTGAGTGGTGGTGCGAAGTTTTATCTCGTAAAAGAAGTTGTTGATGAGACGACGCGAGAATTCGTAGAGGAAAAGGAAGAGGGTGATGCGGAAGAGAAACAAAACTATGCAGAAAGATCTCACGTTGGTAGAGAATCATCTTTTTCTGAAGCTATCGATGAGGAAAGATTGCCGCGTTTTAATCCAGAGCGTGATTTGACCTTGGAGCAAGCAAGAAAACAAAAGAAAAAAGCTGTTGTTGGTGACATTATTGAGACGGTTTTGCCGGAGGAAAAAGACTACGGTCGCGTGGCAGCTCAGACTGCGAAACAAGTAATCATTCAACGTATCCGCGAAGCTGAAAGAGATTCGATGTTTGAGGAGTATAAGAATAAGGAAGGCGAAGTGATTAGCGGCGTTGTGCAGAGGGTGGAAGGGCGCAATGTTTTTATCGATATTGGAAAATCTGTTGGCGTGCTTTTTCCTGGTGAACAAGTGGAAAGAGAGAATTATCGTATCGGCCAACGCGTTAAGGTGTATTTGGCAAAAGTTGACGCAGGGACAAAAGGCCCTGGGATTACTCTTAGTCGAGTTCATCCGGATATGGTACGACGACTTTTTGAACTTGAAGTGCCAGAAATTTTTGCTGGAACAGTTGAAATTAAAGCTATTGCCAGAGAAGCTGGTGAGCGTACGAAAGTTGCCGTGGCCTCAACAGAAGAAGGCATCGATCCGATCGGATCTTGTGTTGGACAGAAGGGCACAAGAGTGCAAGCGATTATTGAGGAATTGGGCGGCGAAAAAATTGATATTATTCTTTGGAATGAGGATGTGGCTAAATTTATCTCAGCGGCGCTTAGTCCCGCGAAAGTTTTGCGAGTTGACTTAAATGAGGCTGAGAAAAAGGCGACAACTATTGTGCCGGAGGAACAGCTTTCACTGGCCATTGGAAAGCGCGGACAAAATGTGCGCTTAGCTGCAAAACTCACAGGCTGGAAGATTGATATTGCGGGAGTGAAATCTGAGGAAGATGGTGATGCGTCAGAAAATAGTGGACAACAAACAGAAGAAAAAAACGAAGATGCTGCAGAAGTTATTTCACAGGAAGTTGTGGAAGAGAAAGTGGTTGAAGATAAAACAGAAGAGTAAAAACCTAAATTGTGCCATTCCTGCGAAGGTGGGAATGGCAGTAGGATAAATAATTATTGTCAAAAAGATGAATAAAACAATTATTATTGGACACAAAAATCCAGATACTGATTCGATTGTTTCAAGCTTGATTGCAGAACATTACTGCAAAAATGTTCTCAAGATCGATGCTGTGGCATATCGGGCAGGCGAACTCAATAATGAGTCGAAGTTTATTCTTGAAAAATTTTCATTTAAAGTCCCACAGCTGCTAAAAAAAGCAAATAGAAATGAGCGGTTTATCTTGGTAGATCACAATGAACTCAGCCAAGCTGTGGATGGTTTGCAAATCGGGCAAATCGAGAGGATTATTGATCATCATAAGGTCAACATTCAAGTGGAAGCCCCGCTGTATCTGCGAGTTGATCCGATCGGAAGCACAGCCTCGGTTCTTGCAAGAATGTATGTGGAAGCGAGAAAGAAAATTCCAGCAAATATTGCAAAAATAATATTGGCCGGAATTCTTTCTGATACGCTAAACTTAAATTCACCCACCACAACCGACGCAGATCGAAAGTTAGTGGGAGAATTGAATAAGATTGCTAAGCTTGATTTGAAGCAATTCGTGGCTGATTTATTTTCTGCCAAATCAAGTCTCAAGGGGATTTCTTTGCCACTGCTTATCACTCAAGATTACAAGGTTTTTGAAATGGGGACGAATAAGGTTGGAATTTCAGCATGGGAAACCACCAATCCAAGCAGCGTAACTTCCGAGAAAGAAAAAATTATAAAACTATTAGTTGAAAAAAAACAACAAGAAAAGTTGGACTATATCATTTTCATGCTAGTGGATATAGTCAAAGAAAATTGTACGCTGTTTATTGTTGGAGGAAAAGAACAAGCAATTTTGCAAAAAGTATTTGCAGGAAAAATCGTTGGTGATGAGATGTTTTTGCCTGGTGTAGTTTCTCGCAAGAAACAAATCGTGCCGCAGTTGACTGAAGCTTTAAGTAAATAATTATTTTTTAAGTTGTTATGATCAAAAAATTACCTAAATCGAAAATCGAAGTCGAATTGACTGTTTCTTGGAAGGAATGGGAAAAGTTTATTGTGCCTGCTGTAGCGGAAATTTCTGCTGAATTCAAATTTCCAGGATTTCGCCCAGGAAAAGCTCCGCGAAATTTGGTAGAGCAAAAAGTGGGCAAGGAAATGATTTTGAGCCATGCGGCGGAAAAAGCAATTAGTAAAAGTTATTCTGATTTTGTCGTCCGCGAAAAATTGGCAGTCCTTGGGAGTCCGAAAGTGGAGATTGATAAGATTGAAGAAGGTGGCGATTTGGTATTCAAGGCAACCGTGTCAGTGATGCCAAAAGTCGTGGTGTTGGATAAATATAAGGAAGCAATAAAAAAGATTAATGCGGAGTATCAGAAAAAAACAACAGAGATTGGTGAGGAAGAAATAATGTTAGAGTTGGAGAAAATTGCCAATAGTCGCGTGAAGCTGGTGACAGTTCGGCGTGCGGTGGCTAATAACGACAGTGTAGAAGTGGATTTTGCTGTAAGTGTTGACGGAAAAGTAATTGAGGGCGGTGAGAGCAAGAACCATGCGCTTGTGATCGGCAAAGGCGTATTTATTCCCGGTTTTGAAGAGGAGCTGATTGGTATGAATGAAGGAGAAGAGAAAGTATTTGAACTAACTTTCCCGAAGGATTATCATAAAGAAGACTTGGCGGGGAAAGCAGCTAGCTTTCAGGTGAAAATGAATTTAGTGCAGGAGAGGCAAGTGCCGGAAATAAATGATGAGTTTGCAGTATCGCTGGGAAAATTTAAGGATCTCTCTGAGTTGAAGGCCAACATTAAGGAAGGCTTCGAGCATGAAAATGAGCATAAAATGAAAGAGGAGAAGCATACTAAATATTTAGATGAGATTGTGAAAAATCTGGAAGGAGAATTGCCAGATGTGCTTGTCGCTGATGAGCTGAATCGCATGGTTCAAGAATTTGAAGGTCAAATTCAATCGACAGGAATGACGCTGGATAATTATTTGGAAAAATTGAAGAAAACTAAAGCGGAACTTTTGAAAGAATGGGAGCCACAAGCTGAAAAAAGAATAAAATCAGCCTTAGCATTAAAGGAGATCGCTAAGCTGGAAGAGATTAAGCTGGATTCAGCTGAGATTGAAGCAGAGATGAATAAAACCCTTCAGTATTACAAGGAAGTGAAGGATTTTGAAAAAAATGTGGACATGGAGCGACTGTATAGTTATGTCAAAGGAACCTTGGAAAATGATAAGGTGTTTGAATTGTTGGAGAAATTATAATTATTTATAATTGCCAAATCTATGCAAAATAAAATTACAAATCAGTATCTTATTCCGACTGTAATCGAAAAGACTAATAATGGTGAACGAGCTTATGATATTTATTCGCGTCTTTTGAAGGATCGCATAATTTTCTTGGGCAGTCCGATTGATGATGTGTCGGCCAATATTATTATTGCGCAGCTTTTATTTTTGGATTCACAAAATTCAAAAGAGGATATCAAGCTCTACATCAACTCACCAGGGGGTTCAGTTACTGCGGCATTGGCAATTTATGACACGATGCAATTTGTCAAAGCGGACGTTTCGACAATTTGCATCGGAATCGCAGCGAGCGCCGCTGCCTTGCTTTTATCTTCTGGGGCTAAAGGTAAGCGAATAGCACTTCCTAATAGTGAAGTGATGATTCATCAGGTTATGGGCGGCGCGCAAGGGCAGGCCACGGATATTGATATTCATGCGAGACATATTCTGAAAACTAAGGAGCGTTTGAATGAGATTCTGGCACGGCATACTGGGCAATCAATTTCTAAGATTGCCATTGATGCTGAGCGCGATTTCTTTATGAGTGCAATTGAAGCGAAAAAATATGGCATCGTGGATAAGTTGATTAAGTAACTAATTCCTGCGTTTGCACATAAAAAACACCCTGTCGGGTGTTTTTTATGGTTAAAATTGCTCTATTTTGTATAACCCAGAAATGGCAGGAGGCTTTCACCGGACATTTTCACAGGCTTTTTGATATTTAGAAGGTCGAGGATTGTTGGTGCGATGTCACTAAGTAGTCCTGATACTTCGAACGTATAGGTGCTTTCACCTGTTTTGTGGTTCTCATTTGTAATAAACCAAAGGGGAACAGGATTGGCTGAGTGCTCTGTATTTCTTTCACCCGTTCTGACACTGACCATCTCTTCAACATTTCCATGGTCAGCAGTAATGAGTAAACAGCCATTTTTAGAAATTACATTTTCGATGAGTTTCTTTACACATTCGTCGACAGTTTGGACTGCTGAAATAGCAGCTTCTTCATTTCCTGTGTGACCAATAATATCAGCGTTGGCATAGTTGACTAGAATAAAATCATATTTTTCTTCCCTGATAAAGTCACAAACCTTTTCAGTAATTTCCCTGGCACTCATTTCCGGCGCTTCATCAAAGCGTGCCACATCCTTGGAGGGGATGATTAGTCGATCCTCCAGAGGGAAGGGTTCTTCATTCCCTCCATTGAAAAAATAGGTAACATGAGCAAATTTTTCTGTTTCTGCGATGCGTAATTGGGTGAGTTTGTTTTCAGCTAAAACTCCGCCCAAACAAGTGTTTACCTCAACTACTGGGAAAGCAATGTCGTTCACTGGCAGGTCGGCTTCATATTGAACCATAGCAACAAAATGAAGGTTGTTGATTGGTATTTTCTCGAATTT
Source organism: Candidatus Moraniibacteriota bacterium (assembly GCA_049297495.1). Classification (GTDB taxonomy): domain Bacteria; phylum Patescibacteriota; class Minisyncoccia; order Moranbacterales; family UBA2206; genus UBA9630. The sequence continues at coordinate 3,119 of JBAQUL010000013.1, read as the reverse complement.
ATTGAAACCGGGCAAGACGAAGGCTTTTGTTATCTCTCGCGCACGGTCTTCACGAAAATTGAAAAAAATAAGAGAATCGTTTTCTTTGATTGTAGCAACCGGTTTTCCACCTTCGGTGACAACTGCGGGTTCAATGTATTCATCAAAAATATCCTTTTTATAAGATTTTTTGAGGTATTCAATTGGATCTTCAATCTGATTATCAGTTCCCTTGGTCATAGCATCATAGGCAAGCTTGACGCGATCCCAGTTGTTATTTCGATCCATGCCATAATAGCGGCCACCGATAGAGGCGATTTTTCCAACGCCATAGCCATCAATTCTTTTTTGTAGTTCTGTGATGCAGTCTGTTCCTGAGGTGGGAGCGCAATCTCTTCCGTCAGTAAAAATATGTAAGTATACTTTTTTAAATTTCTGATCTTGCATTAATTCCAGGAGGCCATAGAGATGATCGACGTTAGAATGGATGCCGCCTTTTCCCAAGAGGCCCATTATGTGAACAGCCGCATCATTTTTTTTGGCATGTTCAATTGCACCCAAAAAGGCATGGTTTTTGAAAAACTCTCCATTTTGAATTGACATTGTGATACGAGGAAGGTTTTGATAGAGAGTTTGTCCCGTACCTAATGTGAGATGTCCGACTTCGGAGTTCCCTGGCTCTCCCCAGGGAATACCAACCGATATCCCTGAGGCTTGAAGGGCGATATGCGGGTAGAATTGATTGAGCTTGTCAATGGTGGGGAGTTTCGCAACACTTAGGGGGTTGCCCTGTTGTTTTTCACTAATACCCCAACCGTCTAAAATTACTAAAACAATTGGCTTGAAGATACTTTTCATATTCTGGGTATGTTTTTCTAATTCTTACTGATAAATAATAACACTTCTCATACTTTTTGACAAAAGACCGCCATTGTAATACCATTAGGGGGGTAGATAATTGTTTAAATAAGTCTAGCTTATATTGGTAAAGGGAGATAATTGGGGGTGGCAACCCGATTTTTCGAAAAAATAATTGTGTCTAAGTGCATTTATGATTTATCAATTGATTAGAAAAAAATATTATGGAAATAGGTCTCACGGTGCTTGTCACCGGTGTTTTATCTTTGGGGGTAGGTGCGGTCTTGGGTTATTACGCAAGGCAGACAATTGCTAAAAAGCAACTTTCTACGGCGGAAGGTAAGGCAGCAAGGGTGGGAGAAGAAGCCGAAAAAAAAGGACAGGAGATAATTTTAGAGGCGAAAAATAAGGCAGTTAATATCCTGGAAGAAGCAAAGAAGAAAGAATACGACCGGGAAGAACTACTTAGACGAACAGAGGTACGTTTGGATAAGAAGGAAGAAGGGTTGGAAGCGAAAATCTTGGAGCTAGAAAAAGAAAAAGAGCTTTTGGTTCAAAAATCAGAAGAAGTAAGGGCTATTAGAAAGGAAGTGGATGAAGCTAGAAAGCAGGAATTGAAGAGATTGGAAAAAATCGCCGGTCTTTCTAAGGAGGCGGCAAAAAAAATCCTCTTGCAACTTACAGAGGAGGAAAGTCGCGACTTGTTGGCTAAAAGAATAAAATCATTAGAAATAGAAGGCCGCGATACTCTTGAGAAAAAAGCTCGAGATATAATGACTCAGGCAATCCAAAAGTATGCTGGCTCTCACGCTGCAGATGTGACAACAAGTATTGTCGCGATTCCATCGGATGAGGTAAAGGGTCGAATCATTGGAAGAGAAGGAAGGAATATCAAAGCCTTGGAGCGTCTTACGGGAATTGAAATTATTGTCGATGATACCCCGGAAGCAATTGTTATTTCTGGTTTTGATCCAATACGCAGAGAGATTGCGAGGATTGCGATTGAGAGATTGATCTCTGATGGTCGAATTCACCCAACCAAGATTGAAGAAGCAGTGGATTTTGCCAAGTTAGAGATAAATAATAAAATTCGTGAAGCAGGAGACGCTGCCGCGTATGATGTGGGTGTTGCGGGTTTGGATCCGAAATTAGTGCATATCTTGGGGCGCTTGCGTTACCGGACAAGTTATGGGCAAAATGCACTACTTCATTCCTTGGAGGTGGCGCATTTATCTGGAGCATTGGCGGCTGAACTTGGAGCTGATGTGAGTCTCGCGAAGAAGGCTGGACTTTTGCATGATATCGGAAAAGCGATTGATCATGAAGTGCAAGGGACTCATGTCGAAATTGGTATTAAAATTTTAGAGAAATTCAAGATTGGCAAGGAGATCATTGACGCGATGAAATCGCACCATGAGGATTATCCTTTTGAAACTCCTGAATCAATGATAATTTCGGCGGCGGATGCTATCTCAGCATCTCGACCTGGAGCAAGAAAAGACACACTGGAAAATTATCTGAAGCGTCTAGAAGAGTTGGAGGCAGTAGCGACATCTTTTCCTGAGGTGGAAAAAACTTATGCTATCCAGGCTGGAAGAGAGATTCGCGTTTTTGTTAAGCCGGATAAAATTGATGATTTGGGTTCTATAAAATTGAGTCGTGCGATTGCTGACAAAATTGAAAAGGAATTAAAATATCCAGGAGAAATAAAGGTCAATGTTATTCGAGAAACACGCGTGGTGGAATATGCCAGGTAGCATGAATAAATTCCATTTGCTTTATTTAAAGCAATTGTAGTAAAATAGAAAGACAGATAGGACTGACCCGCTCACATCGCTTCGCGAAGTGTTGCGGGCGGCGGATAAAAATTAAAAGTTGTCTGGTGAGTTTACGGACACAACTAGAAGGAGGTGATAATATGGCAGGCAATATTAATAAAGATGCTTTGGTAAGCGCAATCAGCGAAAAAACTGAATTGTCAAAGAAAGACATCGAAATGGTGCTCGAAACAATGATCGAAGTTATCACTAAATCTTTGAAAAGCGGAGATAAGGTGACAATGACCGGTTTTGGAACATTTAAGGTTTCTAATCGTGCAGCTAGAGAGGGTATCAATCCTCAAACTAAGGCTAAGATCCAAATTCCAGCAATGACCGTTCCTAAATTTACAGCAGGAAAGGCTTTGAAAGAAGCTGTTAAATAAGGTCTAGTCTAAAATTATTTTCTAGAAAATAAATTAGAAGATAGAGGCAAAATCCCGCGCAAGCGGGATTTTGTTATGG
>JBAQUL010000012.1:0-121292 GCA_049297495.1 Candidatus Moraniibacteriota bacterium | reverse complement strand
ACGATACCACAAAAGACGCTTATCCCTAGGGTAACTTGGTTTTAGAGGCATATATTTTTTCATAGTTAACAGTGTTACCCCTTAGTATACCAAGTGTTACCTATTGCTGTTAACTGTACAATCTATTGACAAATTCTGTGAAAGGTGTATACTACTTGGTACGATTGAATAGTTCAAGAGAAGTTGTCCCGGAGTTTCCGGAAGTTAGCTTCATAGAGTGTGCTCGCAAATGAGCTAACTCTGAAAGCTTAGGACAATGAAATTGGCCTCTCAATCGTATGTAGCACTTTTTATTTTATATTTTGTAAGTCATGTAGCAGTTTGTAATAAAATTCGAGGTCAATATGATCTCCAGGTAGTTTAGATGTATTTTTCTATGTACTGAGCCAAACACGGTCTCAGAAAGATGGTTTGCTTGTTTTTTATCTAGATGAAATACCCGTAGATTAGATATTTGGAGCCTGTGTTTTATGCGAGCACTAGCTATCCATAATTGGATAGCGAAACATGATTTTACCCCCATGGGGATGCCACAAGTAGAGTTTTCACTCACTAGGCATCCCTTTTTTATTTTCCCAAAACCCAGAAGAAAGCTAATCACCCCTTTTTGATAATGTGCTACAATAAAAATATGCAACAAAAGCTGAAAAATAGAGTTGGAAAAGCAATTGAAGAAGGTCTATTTTCCGCTTGCGTAATTGGCATCGTTACTGCCAATGGAAACAGGACGATTCTTCCTGGTGGCAGTTTTGAGTTTGAAAAAAAATCAATTACCGTGACTGAAAATACTATTTTTGACGTCGCTTCAATCACCAAAGCGATCCCCACATCTTCGCTAGCACTGAAACTGATTGATGAAAATAAACTGAGTTTGGATGACAAACTCATCAAATTCATTCCGGAATTTCGAAATTCTGACCGAGAAAGGGTTCTCGTGAAACACCTGCTATCACACACACTAGACTATACCTTCAGATTATCCGCACAAAAAGACAAAAGCCCGGAGGAAATTTTGGATGTGATTTTTGCTACCGAATTCAAGTCGCGCCCAGGCACAAAATTTCACTATGCCAATGCGACCAGCATCCTGCTGGGCATGGTCGTCGAAAAAATCATAGGCGAACCACTTGATCGCTTAGGCGAAAAATATTTCTTTAAACCCCTCGAAATGAACCGCACGATCTATTGCCCACTGGAGAAATTTTCCCAAAGTGAAATTGTGCCAACGGAAATTCAAGCGTGGCGAGGCGGACTTGTTCATGGTGAAGTGCATGATGAAAGCGCCTATGCTCTGCAACAAAAAATGTTCGCCGGATCAGCTGGACTATTTTCCACCGCACCAGATCTTTTGAATTTTCTCGAGATGCTTCTTCATAGCGGAACTTTCAAGGGAATAAAATACTTTTCCCCAGAAATCATCAAACAAATCCAGACAAATCAACTCCCCCACCTCGGCGCATCTACCGGGCTAGGCTGGGAACTAAACCAGCCACAATACATGGGGAGACATTGCGACAAAAAAACTTTCGGAAAATCCGGCTTCACTGGTTGCTCAATTATTTGTGATATTCGCAGAAATATCGCTTTCACAATTCTTTCCAATTATACCTTCCCGACCAGAAAACCCGATGCCAGGGCGATAAATAAATTCAGAAGCGATGTTGCGGATATTATTTTTGAAAGTTTGCTAATCTCAAAAGAATAAAATCTATTCCCAGTATTGCATCTTTTAGGCTTAATTTAATCCTTTTTTGGTTCACGGTCGCGCGGCTATTGACAGATACACGGATGTATGCTACCATGGACCGTTAAGATGAATGGTGTAAATTTTGAATAATTTTCAAGACTTACATTGTTCTTTTTGACAACGAATTTGCGCCGCTGGCACAATCCGCCCGCCCCATTCATATCCGGGGGCACGCATCTGTGAGCCAGCGCCAAATGAGAGATTCCCGCGTGAAACAGTGACACGCCCGCCATCGCATCCGCCCCCTCATGGGCTCGGTCGGCACCGGGGGCTGTCATCCGCAATCTCTCGAAAAAGGGTCGCTTATTTTTCTTCCAAGCAGCATATGGGTACTCCTTTACGAATAAAACTATCAAGTTCCATTCGTGAAGCCCCAAGCTATCCTTGGAAGAGAATAAGCGACCCACCCTAAAAAATCTAGACGAGTTGATTAAAACATTAATCCTCGTCTTTTTTGTTTTCTTTATCTTAAACAAAAATGATTGACTTATTATAAATTTCATGCTAATCTACTCTGATGCTATTTTTGTATCAAAAACAGTTCTTACTACTCTAAAAGGAGAAATAATCATGACACTTCAAGCCTTTCTTTACAGCGCCCTGACCGGTTTATTCTTTGGGGTTTGGCCATTAATTTCCAGATTAGCCAAGCTGTCAACGGCTTGGACTTCACTGACAGTAACCATCGGGACTGCCGTCATTGTTTTCGTCAGCGTCTCCCAGGAACTCCACTTGCCTCCAACTAAAAACATATTTATTGGTCTGTTGGCAGGACTCATTTCCGGACTGGGACTACTCACTTATGGCAAACTAATCAGTAACAGCAACACCTGGGATATGTCTATCACGATTCCCATATCACTGATTATCACACCCATGGTGATTGTTCTCGGCGGATGGTTGTTTTTTGGAGACCAAATGACCACGACAAAAGGCGCGGGAGGTATCCTTGGAATAATCGCTATCTATCTGATGTGCAAGTAAGCAGAATTTTCTATCAAATAACTTTTTCATCATACTAAAAGGAGAAAGCGCATTGAAAACACTAGCATTAGTAGAAATGACAATCGTCGGTATATTGTTTCTAATGTTGATATACCAAAAAGGAGAAAATCGCATCCTGAAAGAGGTTAACACGCAGATGGAGGCAACGATACTGCACATAAAGGAGACATTGAACAAAATGTCCCCCAATCACTGCACGGTTATGTTGCCGGGCGGAATGATTTGCTGGGAGCCAGCTACTTATTTCTTTGCAGGCTCGAAAATTTGCGACAGTTGCAAAGAAAGATTGGAAACTCTGGCGCCCAGTCCCCCGCCACTGCCAATCACCACCAAATAAATAGGACAATGCATCCTCGACCCACTCCGCCCGCGCACTCACAGTGCAACGGCGGATTTTTTATGCAAAAAAATGCTTTTAGACGTTTTTTTGATTTGCCTATATACTAGACTTACGCATTTGTCGCAAAATAATTCCACACGATTATCTCTATTAGCACAAAAAGCCGTTGGTAAACAAAGAGCAGGCTAACCAAAACGAGGAAACTTCGCTTTTAGGAATTTTTGAGACAAACGAGTAAGCCCTAATAATAATTAAATTATGTCCTACAAAGTAATCCTCATTTCAATCATCCACCGCAAAAACAAAAGCGAGATTTTGCTTGTGAGGAGAAACCGCGAACCAGGATATGACAAATGGTCATTACCAGGCGGAATCGGAGCACTAGAAAATGAACCCGACCCGACGCTTGCTAACTCCGAAGAAGTTTTTGGCGAATTCGGAACAAGCATAGTTGATCCAAAAATCTTTCGCCTAAAGTACACCGCTAAACCTGAGCCAACGCTTCATCTCTATTTTCATGGCGAACTGGAGGGAGAGCCAGAGATATACTCTCCAAAGACAACCAAGGAATTAAGCTGGGTGCCCCTTTCGAAAGTCTTACGCATTGATCTGGCCTTCAAGGAAGTTGATATGGAAGTCTTAAATCAATTTGAAAAAGAGTTTAGCAAAATAAAATAATTTTTCAATTTGAAAATAATACATGGATAATAACGAACAAGAAATATTCAATGCTTTGTCTCAGGCCTATGATTTGTCCAAACTGAGTTATTTCAAGGAACCCGAGAAGGGCATCAGCACCAAAAATATTATCGTGTCTACTGCTGATGAACTGACATATTTTATCAAACGCCACAAGAAAGCGGAGTTAGACAAAATTAAAAACGCGGAAAAAGCGGCAATCTTTGTCAGCGAAAACTCTGACGTTCCTGTCGTTTTGCCTTTGAAAAATAAAGCGGGTGAGTTTCATCAGAATATCGATGGTCAAATTTATTCTGTTTTTCCCAATCTTCCCGACACACAATATCGTCCAGATTCTAAAAAAACAATTATTCCGTTTGCATATGGACTCGGAGAAATGCTTGGCCAGATCCACTCGGCTTCTCAAAAAAATCCAATTCCCAAATCAATCACGCCCGTCCCCGCTTGGACGATGAAAAGTAGAGAGGAAAGCTTGCGTGAATTCGAAGAAATGAAAAAATTTATTAGCAAAAAGGACAGCTTAGATGCCTACGATAAAAGAGCATTAATGTTTATCAAAACCAAAACCACTCTTCTAGAAGAAGGCATTTTTACTGAGAAAAGCAAGCAACCGTTGGTCGTTTGTCACGGCGATTACCACAAGGCCAATCTTCTTTTTGATGAAAGAGGAAAAATTACCGGGATTTGCGATTGGGACGTTTGTGGCGCTGGAAATCCTTACACTGACTATATTAGAGCACTAAAAATGTGCGTCATCAAAAGAGACTATGATAAATTGGAAGATAAAAAAGAAGAAATAAGAGCCTTTACCTCTGGATATGCAAGTTCTTGCGGATTTAGACTAGATATTATTGAGATTAGTTGTGCCCTGAATAATTGGATTGAAAAATTGCTCATTTCTGTCTGGCCACTCACTGATCACTACTATCTCGGACACACCAAAACTGATTCTTCATTGGAAACTGAGTTGAAAAAGGTATCCTTTTTGCGCGACAAAAAAACTGAGTTTTTGAGACTTATCAAAGATTGCTTATAATAAAAAATTAAATAGTAAAAACTAAAACTAACTATGGAAAAAATTCCTACACCCCAAAAGCCTAAGGAAGACTCGTCTTATGCTTTTTTTGACAAGCACGCAAAAGAATATGTGGAGTTGCAACGAGAATTCTATTCGGATGCTCCGGATACCGGGAGAATTTTTTTTAGAGAATCCCTGTTGTCCGGCATTGAAAAAAAGACGATTGTTGACATTGGCTGTGGCGCCGGGGATGATTTGATTGCCTACAAAGAATTGGGAGCGAAAAGTGTCATCGGCGTTGAACCATCTCTTGCGATGCTCAAGGAGAGAAAAGAATCCCTCAGGGAAAATCATCCCGACATACAACTGGCCGTTGGCGAATGGGACCACATCCCATTGGCCGACGCAAGTGTTGACGCCGTAACGGCACGCTATTCATTTCATGTTCTGACTGATTTTAAAACAGCCTTCAAAGAAGTCGCCCGCGTTCTGAAAAAAGACGGGTTATTTCTCATTGCGACGCCTCATCCAATGTACGACGCCAAGACCGCAAAAGCGCAAAATACCCAACCGGGAGAAAAAATAAAATTCCCCATATTTGATGGAAAGTTTGAAGTGAAAAACCCTCCTCACACCATGGAAGAATACACTTCCAAAGAATGCCTTGAGTATTTTATTGTCGAAGAAAACTTGCCCTATTCAATGCATGAGGACGAAAATGAAACGGATCCCACCGGACTACTCCTGCGATTGAGGAGAAAATAATCTTTTCAAAATAAAAACCGTTGCAGACCATTTCTGATCCACAACGGCATATCCGTTCGCATTTATGCGAAACTTCACTCTTTAAGCATTTCTCTTCCGATCCATACTTTGACCGGCGGAAGGAAAATGATTTCCAGTCCCTCGTCATTAAATATTTCGACAAGCACCTCAGCAAGCTGAGCCTCATCGAAGACATCTGCTGTCAATGGAATTATTTCCAAAAAATTTTCAATAGGGATGTTTCCACTCGCTGTCGCCCTATTATTCATTTCTGGAAGGAATGTAATCACCAGTGTCACCAGTGTGGCTATCTTTCTCACCGCCGCGCCAGTCTTTGTCCGAAACCTGTGATTGTCTTTCACTTTTTCTTCAAATCCGAAAATCCTGATTTCCATGTGTCCTCCTTAAACAATATTTTTTGCTACTATTATTCAAATTTTTTTATACCATCTTTCGATTGACTAAAACGTTTCGGTTTTATGCATAACCGTACTTGCATTCTTAGTCTGATGCTCTTTAATATTGACATTCAGGACGACCGCACAGTCATTATCTTTTTTCCATGCAAGAATTTTGGATTTAGAGCATTTGAATCGCTCATTCATCACAGATTCCTGATAGCGTGATTCGGAAACAAACACATTTTCATCGATAATAATATGTCTTGGATTTAGATAAGTTACCAGAACGCTACTTGCCCAAAAAGAACTATTAGCTTTGATAATCATTGCCGCCAATTCCCTTGTCTGCACATCGAACGCCCTAATTTCTTTGGAAATTCCTGCAATGTAGTCAAATGCTCCAGTAGAACACCCATCCATCTGTTGTAAAATTCTCATCTCCCTGTCAATTTCCAAGCTCGAACTAGGGAGATTGCCTCTCATCTTATTTCTGACACGAGCAACAGCTAAAATTTGCTTAATTTCAAGATCAAGCCTTGACGTTCTCATTGGAGTGGGTATTAGGATAATTTGCGACATAATCCTTGATACAGAGAACCCTTCTTGCAAAACGTTTCGCACTACATCCAGGATCATTTTTTTCTCTTCATTGAACTTTTGAGGCACTTCGATGTTGGCAAAAAACAAACAAATCTCGTTTGTCAATTCTTCATCTTCGGTTTCTCTCCAGCTCTTGCCAATCTCCTGAAGCATCCAACGTTTTGATTCCAGAAGTGTTGGTTTCGCCGCCTGACTTCTCAGCGGAAGTTTGGCGTATAATTGCATTAGTGCTTTAGTCAATGCACTCTGCGCTATACCTTTCGCTGTCATCGTATCAGCATTAACAGGTAAAGACCGCGCGCCTTCGCCATTACGAACCAGCAAGGGGATGAGGACTGAGTCATAAAGTGCTGCCCGAAAAAACTCCAGAGCCTCAATTGAACGAATCTCGTCCAGTCCATGACTGGCACGGACAAAAATCGCTTTCATGACTTCGATTCTTTTCGCAGAATTTAATTTTTCAATCATCTGGCAAACCGCCCAGTTCTGCCTTTCCCATGCCAATTGATCTAAACTTTTATATTCTTGCATAATGCTCTCCTTTTGGCCGTAGCCCTTTTTTGCTCTCTCCTTAGAAAGAGACTTTCATTGTAGGTCCTTAGACCCCGATTTGGCGCCCATTGCGCCCGATAATAAATTGGGAACGAACTTCACGAAAATCTAGCATATTTAGGCATGATTGTCAATAACCCCGATTAATGACCATCCTTATTGACAAAAACCCGAAAAAGTGCTAGCATTCTCAGTTAGTTCATTGAAAATGAAATACTGGCGTAAGCGGCAATAAGACGGCAAAAATTGTCATTTTATTACTGCTTACGCACAATTTTGATAGGTCCACATTTTCATCAACCAATAATGATCATCAAAAGGAGATTGCTATGAAAAAATCCGTCATCACCAGCATCGTCTTATTACTCGTCATTTTGATCAACATCGTCCCCGCCGCAAATGCGGGAAGCATAAATGCATCCAGCATTTTTCCGACATTCACGGGTCCGGATGGGAAGGAGTACTCTTTAACATCATACGGGCTCGAAAATGGGGAAGACTTTTTGTCCGTGAGGGCGTCGCATTTCGAGACGCCGGAAGAAGCGCGAAATGCACTTCTGCTTATGTTAAGAGAAGCGTTCATAAAAAGTGTAAAGGAACTGGTGGATACATCCACTTTCTATGCCGAGTACAGTGAGACAAAAAGTAGCGGTCAGATTCACCTTTCTTTAACCAAGTCGTTCATGAGAACGCCGGATGGAAAAAAGGTTCCGGCAGATGTTCGATTACTCTTTGCGATAGCAAATTCAAAATAGCCCAAGGAGGAGAACATGAATTTAGAGATACTGCAAGGTACTATCACCCGCGGCACGATTAAAGACCTTGATTACGACTATCAAGCCGAGCAGTGGGTGCTCGAAACCCATCACGACACACGCGTCGCCGAACCCATTACTGAATGGGTTCTCTATGATGAAATTGGAATTCGCTGCGCCTGGAAGCTGTCGGATGACAAAAACAATTTCCCAGTCATCACTCAGCGTTCCAGCAGATTTACGGGAACATGGGAAAAAGGACCAAACGAAGTATCAATTTAAACCGCACTAGCCAAAAACAAAGGAGTGATTAGGATGCCAAAATTTTTGATCAACGAACTGAATGGCGTTCAAGCCGTGATGCGCACAGATCACGCCAAGCTTTTCGTCAAAACAATGAGAATGGGAGGCAATCCCATAATGGCAGGCGTGAAAACATTCACGTTTTGCTCTGATGAAAAGTTCAAAAAAGATCGCAATCATCTGATATACACCGCGACGATCAGCGATCTCCAAAAGCTCATTTATCTCGGCGAACATGAATTAATTGAAAATCATGAAGGTTCCAACTGGAACGGCTACGTTCCCTTCGCCAGAGAAATTGAGAAAGGGACTCTCGGCAAAGAGCGCATGAAGGCTGAACTGGCCTACAGAACAACAACTCACGATGTCCTGGAAGTCTTCTTCAACAGGATGGCCGTGATTTAAGAAATCGAAAACGGCATCGACCGCAAACCGCCTCATACATTCGAAAGAGTGTACGAGGCGGTTTTTTTATTTTTAAAAATTCAGTAATCTGTTTTTTACACCAAATTAATTATAAAAAAGTATTAACAAAATAATCCAAGGATAACCAAAAAATTAACAAAAGCCACCAGTATCCAACTGACGGCTTTTTTGAGCACTACTCTTGAGTGCTTTTTAGAACATTGAGATTGATTCGCATCCGACACTCACACCCAAGATGCTGTCGAGATGGTTGCGTAAAGCTTCGGTACGACCAAAAGTTCCGCTAAAGGACTTGCCTTCCTTCTCATGCGGGAAATGCTCCGTGATAGTGTCCTTTCCATCAAACACATACACAGCGGCCAGAGTCTTTTTCACATTCTCGCCATCTTTCGCCCCATGAGAGCCTTTGGACAAAGAGATATTAGCAACAATAAATACCTCGTTTCCCTCCGCATATCTGAGAGAAAAAAGCGTATGTCCCCTTTTCCCCGCTCTGTAACGGTAGCTCTCATCTGGAAACCGAAACTCCTCTTTAGTTATCATCCGCAAACCCTCAATTGGAGGCAACAGTTCAGCCTTGGCTTTTAACAAAACAATTAACTGCGCATAAATCGAATTCGCCATTCCTTCCTCCCTAATTATAAGTAATAATGTCCCCCGTGTTAACCAAAAGCGCATCACAGACAAAGTCCTATACTTGACTCATTTATTCCAAAGAACCAGTAAATCAATATAGCACAGCGACCACGCTTCGTCAATAAAAAAAATGTTAATCATTCCCTTGATACCTAAAATGTACTCCTCGTCGTTTTTTTCGTCAATACTGAATTAATATAATTTACTTGACACTTATAATAATTAACTAATATTTTATGCTATAATTTAAATAGTTAATCATTAAACGTTAAAATATTATGGAAAAAAGTCAAACACCCCTGAGAAACTTCCTTGAAATCCCCTATGACCAACTAGAGGAACTGAACCTGAAAGCCGCCGAAAAAGCCAAGACGGCCGACCCGAAAATGCTCGAAAAAGAATATCGCACCTATTTGGAAAAAGAAAAACGCATCAAAGCTGTCACACTGTGCTTTTCTGACATTGAAGGACGGTTCCACATGCTTGATTATGACAAGAAGTTCCTACTCGCCTCTGCCTCCAATCTCACTTTCGATGGATCGTCCATTCGTGGTTTCAGCCAGCAGCATGAATCTGACTTGCGTCTTGAGATTGATTGGACCAGCATCCGCTGGTTACCCTCAGACATCTTTGGTCCAGGAAAAGTAATCATGTTTTCCTATGTACTCAACCGTGACCGCACACCCTACTCCTGCGATTTCCGAGGATTGCTCAAAAAATACTCTGACGATCTCAAGAAGAAACAGGCCATCACCGCTTTTGCTAGTGCAGAAGTAGAAGGCTTTTTGGTAGACGGAACAGACGCCGAAGAAAACTTCTCAGAGGAGACAGGCTTTAATTTTATCTCTTCCAGTGGCTACTATCATTCCCTACCTCTCGATAAGATAAAACTTTTTATCGACAAAGCGGCTGAGGCGCAAAGAGCAATGGGTTTCCAAAATGAAAAAGACCACCCGGAAGTAGCGCCATCTCAGTTTGAGCTGAATTTTTCCTATTCAGAAGGCTTGCGCGCTTGCGACAACATCCAACTCTACAAATTAGTCTGCCGCCAAGTGGCCAATACCCTTGGCATGACGGCGACATTTCTCCCTAAACCTTCCACTGGGGTGAACGGCAACGGCATGCACTTCAATTTTTCTTTGCAGAAAGCTGGCAAAAATCTCTGTTACCAAAAAAATGGCACCGAGGGCCTCTCCCCTCTTGCGTGGGACGTTATTTCAAAAATTCTCAATCACGCACCAGAGCTTAGTCTTATCCTCAATTCCAGTGTCAATGCTTATCGCCGGCTGGACCCACATTTTGAAGCGCCTAACCAAATCAAAGTTTCGTCTATTGATCGCGGTTCGATGATTCGCATTCCAATCGGCAATGAAAAAAGCACGCGATTGGAAATTCGCTCGGTCGCGCCAGATGCCAATCCCTATCTCGTGCTCTATGCCATTTTGCGCACTGCTTTTGAGGGCGAAAAACTAGAGAAAGACAAAGACAAAAGAGAACGCTTGCGCTTCCTTCCGGGAAATATCTATGACGCACTCAAACTTTTCAAATCCAGTGATTTCTTGGAGCGCATCCTGGGAGAAAAAACGAAAGAAAAATATGCCTACTACAAACAAATCGCAGCTGATCGCAGCCCTAAAGAACTGGGCACACGCGTTAAAACTTCCGAGGTCATCTATCATCACGAAGTGACCAATCAAATGCTTTGGAACAAGTTTTGATTTTCACCTAAACAAGCGCTCATATAGCTTGTGAGAAAAACGGACTGCTTTTTTGTCTACATATTTGGACATCAAATAGGAAAGAACAAAAGTCAGTGCGACGGAAAGAATAAACGAAATTGCAAACGCCTTGGCATAGGACATTAGTGGCACCAACTTCAAAAACACAAAACTGGAAAACGATCCGAGGATAACAAAATGCAATAAATACATCGCGAAAGAAATTTCGCCCAGGAAGAGGAAATACTTATAGGAAAAGAATTTTTGCAGTTTCTTTGAATCGAGCAATACCAAGATAACGCAAAATGCTCCAAGCACATGATAGACGATTTCCGGCTCACTCAGCAGTGGATTATACATAAAAGCATACATCGTCCCTGTGATATCGCGCCCGGATGGATATGAGCCAAGAAATAGACCCAAGATCAGCAGGCCCAGACTCAATAGCTTGCTCTTGTCAAACTTTCGAATGATTGTGTTTTTGTGTGCCATAAGATCGCTCAAAAGCATTCCAAGGATAAACGCTAAGTAATAGGTCTGAAAAAAGACGACGGCAAAAAAGAAATATGCCAAGTATCTATTTTTCATCTTTCCAAAAACCGCTAAAAAACCGAATACCAAAAAAGACCCCATAAACTCAAAAGCAATTGTCCATAGCGTTGCGTTATAATCAAATATATTGGAAAAAAAAGTCCCGAAAAACATCTGCTTTAAGGCGTCCATGAAATCAGGTTTGAACGTCCAAAAACCTCCCAACCAGCCTGATCCGGAAATATCTGCCGCTTGCTGATTGTAGAAAAGCGAAAACTTCATCAGGACAAATACGCAAAAAATCGAGACAGCGACAGGGATTACCAATCGCACATATCTCTTGATTGCACTGGCCGTGATAATCTCATGATCTTTGTGCAAGAAGAATTTATGACTCAAGACATAACCACTGAGCACAAAGAAAATGCAAACGGCAAAATTTCCGTTATAGAGCAAATTCAGTGGAGATCCGGATAAATAAACCTCTTCACCGGCCTTCATGTGAGTTAAAATTTCTGGACCAGAAAAAAGGGCCGGATAAAAAGCCAGAATGAAATGATGAAAAATAACTTCAAAAGCAGCGAGACCACGAAGTCCATCCAAATAACGGATTTTTGACATATTATATAAAGTTTAACGTTGTTGAATTATTGCACACCTAATTCATAATCAGTACCAAGCAAGCACGTTTCAATTGTACTCCAAACAGACATGAATACGCAAAATATTTTAACACAACCGGGAGAATAAATCAAGCTCACAGACAAAAATCCCTATAAAAAATCAATAACTAAAAAAGGGTTTCGAACGTACTTATGTTCAAAACCCTTTTTGCCAAATAGCGCGCCCATTCTAGGCCGCCTTGGCGATTTTTTCGGGAAATTTCCTTGGGACGACCCTGATCCAAAACTTTGTTCCAGGAATCAGAAATCCCAAGCCATCCCGCGAGATCCGCAATTTGGAAACAACCGGAACACCGACAGTCTTTGTTATGTCGACCATTCGAAAGGACTGATCACCCCGAGTTTTCTCGATAATCACAACCTTGGCCGTGATTTTTTTTCCGAAGTCCTCGGGACTAATGTTGTAGAAATTGCGGTTACATATAACCGCCTTCCTCACGATTCGACCGGCAACACGAACCGCAGGATTCACAATCATACCATAGCGCCACCTGCTCGGAACTGTGACACCCTTATTATCAACAAACTCCGGCATGAGCTTCATGTTATCATTTTCAAGATCCACAGCAGGGACCTTGACTCTCACGCCCTCATAGATCGCCAAAATCCTTCGAATCCAGCCATCTGCCTCTGCCATTCTTCTTGTTTCTTCTGCCATCTCCCATCCCCCTTTGATTGGTGTAAAATATTCGCGCCCAATAGCGCTAACGATGACTAATAAGTATGAATGTTCGCCAAATGGCGTTATTTTCATCAAAAGAACTCGATTAAAAATTTTAGCACACTTTAAGCTTTTTGTCAATGTCGGCATCCTTGGGCCATATTGACAAGTCTAAAAAAATATGCAACCATAACCAGTTAGCTCTTTAAAAGGCACAAAAATGAGATGAGCAGTTTGAGCGTCTTTCGCCAGCAGGTGGATTGATTCCCAGGCTGCTCGTCTCATTTCGAGGCGACAAAGCCATTTTGGCAAAAAATTTTTGAGGGCAATGGGAGAAAAATACGATGAAAAAAGATCGAAAAACAGCAGAAGAATTGCATGAAGACATTTTAAGATTCATAAACGAGCGTTTCGCACACAGAGGACCACTCGGAGGAGACGTCCCATTTTTTCAGTTCGGCATGAGAATGCCAGGTGCGGATTGCATCCCACCCGGAATGTTTGACGACAGAGATCTCGGCGGTGTTGATGAATGTTCGGAGAAACCGGGCCGACAGATTGTGCTGGAATTCGAACTCAATGCCCAGAAAGACTACGCGAAAAAGCTGTCGGATGAAGTGGTGCACCTGGCCGAAAAAGTTCGTAGCCTTGAGCGGGCCATGGATGACGCGGAAACCGCGACTGATGAAGAACATGCTCGACTCGAAAGCCTCGTCAATGCCAAGGAAGAAGAGCTTTCCATGGCCAATGCCGCGGCCAAGGCGTCCGAACAGGCAGCCTTTGATGCCACCCAAAAAGCCAAAGGTTTACAAAGCGCACTCGAACTGACCAAAAGTAACTTAAGAGCAGCTTCGAACACAAATGGCATTTGCATGATACTGATTGACGACGCCAGAAAGATTCTCCGCTCCGGAAAAGAGCCGGCGGATATGATTCAGCAGCTTACGGAAATTCTTCTTCCTAAATCACCTTCCGGCGCCGAAACTGCCAATATGGATTACGACAACAGCGGCGAAAAAACAGCGGTCACTCCCCCGTGTGGCGGAGGCTGCGCCTGCAAAAAGATCAAAATCGACGGCCCCGAGGCGGAAACACCCGCCACCGAAAAAGAAGGCTAATTCGGCCTGAGAAACCGATTAGAAAAGACCATTTCATCCGCATGCGGGTGGAATGGTCTTTAATTTTCCATTTTTTGTAATTTAGTTATATTCCTTCAACTGCGCCTTAAATTCCAACGCGTAAATATCCCAGAAAGCCATAAAAAGCGACATAATGATTGGGCCAACGATAAAACCGGAGATTCCAAAAAAAGCAATGCCCCCAATAGTGGAAAAAAGAATCATCAGTGGGTGCATCTGAGTGTCTCTTCCAACTAATTTTGGTCGAATAAAATTGTCAATCATACTGATCACAAACCCGCCAACAAGCAAAATGATAATGCCCTGAGTAAAATAGCCGGAAACTAACATAAGAATACCGACAGGCAGCCAAACTAAGCCCGAGCCAAAAGACGGAATAACCGAGGAGACAGTCATCAAGATTCCCAAAAGAACCGGAGATGGAACACCGGTCAGGGCGAATAGTATGCCACCTAATAAACCCTGGATGATAGCAATGATCGTTGTACCTTTGATAGTTGCTCTCGTTATGGAATTGAATTTATCAATGAGTACTTTTTCATATTTATCCTGCAAAGGACTGAGTCGCATTATTTTTTTCACTAAACTCGCTCCGTCGATAAAAAGATAAAACAAAGAAAAAAACATAATAAACGTCACAAACACAAAGTGAGCTACACCGTTATATGTCCCCTGCAGGATAGTCAATGTATATTGCGAAAGACTTTTAACACCAAGCGTTATGGATTCTTGATTGATCTTACTTTCCAAATCAAAATTTTCTAGAATTGGGATAGTCTTCAAGTTTTCTCCCAAAACACTAACCGCTTTTCTAATACTGTCCGGATTCATACTAAAATTATTCAAAATACCCTGAATTTCATCCACAACCAGCGAGAGTACCACTAAAATCGGCACAACAATAATTAGCGCGATAATTAGACATGTTAAAAAAGAACTGGCGCCCTTCTTCCGAACTCCCCTTAGCAGATAGTTATATACAGGATTAAAAAGATGCGCCAGAATTGCCGCGATTAAGAAAGAAACCAAAAAGGGCTCCACGATAAAATAGGTCAAAACAGATATCCCTGCCAGAGCGAGAAAAAAGAAATAGACGTTGTAATTTCTAAATTGCATAATTCATAAGTTTAAAATTAATTATCAAACCAAACTTTTTAAAAGTTTATTGAGATCCATCGTCGCCACGCCAACAACCTTGTCCGCCCCCCCATAATAAACAAATAACTTGGAATTTATGGCCACCATCCCGCAAGGAAAAACAACGTTTGGCACCACGCCAACTTTTTCATAAAGCATTTCCGGTTCGAGAATAGGAAATTTTGTTCTCGCCAAAACTTTTCCTGGATCATTGAGGGCAAGAAGCACTGCGCCAATCTTATATACGCTGTCTTCTTCGGACACTCCATGATAGAGCATGAGCCAACCTTTTTTAGTTTTCAAGGGAACTGTGTTTATGCCAATTTTTTTATTATCCCACATACCTTTCCGAGGCAATAAAATTGGATTTTGCTCCAACATCTTTCCCCCTTCAAATTTCAAATCATCAAAAAAATTGATATCGATTGATGGTTGGATCCGGTGAAAAATCACGTATTTGCCTCGCACCTTTTCGGGCAGGATGCACACATCTTTATCATCAAAGCCAGGAGGAGAAATTAATTTTGATTTTTCCCAATTCCATTTTTTTGCCACAAAATCACTCACTTTGATCGATGTCAGTGCGACCTGCGGAGGATTTAGGGCGTCTACGGCTGTGTAGCACATATAGATTTTACTGCCAATCTTTGTGACACGCGGGTCCTCGCAACCGGAATTTCCCCCCTGTATTTTTTGCTCAAATGACTCTCTTGGAGCATAAATTGGCAAAGACAAGCGTTCATCAATATGCAAACCATCAAGGCTGGAAGCATACCCAATGGAAGAAGTGTCGTCGGAAGACGTTGCGCGATAAAGAATATGCGTCACGCCTTTCTCCCTGATTGCGGCTGGATTGAAAACCGCCTTGCTCTCCCAATTATTTCCCGCAATCGGTTCCAAAATGGGATTACCGGAATAACGCTTGAGCAATAGATGGTCATCTTTTTTTTCCTTCATTTCAGAAAGTAACTCTGCCAGATCACAACTAGCTTCACAACAAGTTGTGTCCGCCGCGCCATAATAAATCCGCAGTTTTTTGCCATCAACCAAAGCACCAGAAGGAAAAATTATATTAGGAACTTTTCCATACATTTCATATTCCTCTTCAGGAACCATAAAAGGCATCTCTGTTCGCCCTAATATCTTTCGGGGATCATCCAGGTCCAATAGCGCCGCTTCAATTCCAAACGTCCTTCTCTCATTTAGGTAGTCTTTGATATATGAATAAACCAAAAGCCATCCATCTTTCGTTTTGATTGGAGGAGCACCGAGCTCAATATGATCCTCCGGATCTCGCTGCAAGGGTACGACATGTTCATCCAGATTTTCATACCACTTACTCCACAATTCTTCCGACCAAAGATCTTCCTCTTTATCAAAAATCGCCAAAGCAATTTTTGCAGGTGGGCGATCAGTGTTCGCCGTCAATAGCGCCGCCATTTTCCCCTTGATTTTCGCAGGAAAGAGTGACATGGCTTTGGCATTAAATGGCGTAACATGATGCTTGGCATCAATTTTTTTGAGATCTTTGGAAATGGCAAGACCGACACTGATCCCCTCTGGACCAAAAGGATAGGAAGAAAGGGCTGTATAAAAAATATAGTATTTATTATTCAGCTTGACCACGCGAGGATCTTCACAGCCAAATTGTTCCCAGTTGTATTCTGGTGCAATAAATTGCTGATGTTTTTTGAAATGGATACCATCTTTGCCAACAGCATGTCCAATAGAAGAAACTTCTAAAACAACACCATGTCGCAAAATCGGTGAGGATAGTGCTCGGTAGAACAGATGATACCCAGCGGTATTTTTTATTGGACAACCGTTAAACGCCCCTTCTGCTTCCCAGGGACTATGGCTCTCACCAACGAGGATAGGATTTTCAGAAGAACGATTGATAATAAGCATGTTTTTTATTGTTATGCCACAGCCAATCTGATAAAAGGAGTGGTTTTTGATGAATTAATAAGCGCCAAAAGAAACTCTTGCACCGATGCCGTTGCCACGCAAGTAAATCTATCTGCACCACCATAGTAAACATAAATTTTTTCGTCTTTCACGATTGATCCGCAAACATAAACAACACCGGATTTTGAGCCTTCATTTTCATATTTCTCAACCGGCTCCAAAATTGGTTGCGAAGAACGATGGAGAATCTTCTCTGGATTTTGATAGTCTAAAATCATCGCACCAACCTTATAGCGATTAGGGTCGCGCCTATCCATGGCGTGATAAAAAACCAGCCAGCCATAGTCTGTTTTAATTGGTGGCGATCCAACGCCACGCAAAATATTATCCCAACGCGTATCATCCGATTTGTTGTTATGATAACTTTCAATTGTAATTTTTTTATCATCTAGCGAATCGAAATAATCGATTGACACACTCGGAGAGATACTATGTAAAATAGCAAATTTACCGTTTATTTTTTCCGGGAAAACTACCCAATTTTTCTGAATTTCGCCTGGTTTCGAAATGAGCTTGGGAATTTTCCAATTCCAATTTTTAGCCAGGAAATCTTTGACACTAATCGATGTCAACGCAACGCCTGGTGGACAAGATCCATTAAAAGCCACATAGGTCATATATATCCGCCTTCCAATAACGGAAAGGCGCGGGTCTTCACAACCACTCCAACTCCCTCCCGAGCTATAGGGATAGCAGTGGTTAGCTTTTTTTGTGCCACCATACTCAAATGGTTGCATTGGAGCATAAACAGGCTTCTTCAATCTCTCGTCAATATTAATCCCATCCTCACTTGCCGCATAGCCCAATACCGATATGCCTTTTTCTCCCAAAGCACGATAGAGCAAATGAACCTTTCCCTTAAGATAAACCGCCGCTGGATTGAACGTTTCGCGAGATTCCCAAGCATGCTCCTCAATTGGTCCGATAATAGGATTGTTTTCATGCTTTGCAAGTTCAAGCTGACTGGAAAATTCCTGCAACTTTAACGCTTTCGGCAATTTGGGCAATTTTTGAAGCTTTGGAATTTTTTTCTTCGCACTTTTTGCGCGACTCGAAACTGTCCAGGTATTGGCGATTGAAACAGCCTTAAGCTCTCCACAAAAATCCCAATACACGAGCAGTCTTTTCCCCTGATAATAACTTCCCACAAAATTTATCTCGCCACCTTTCCATTCTCTCGGCTGCGTCCAGATAGGTCGCTTCGAACGCCACAATATTTTGCGATAATCCGTTTTATCGATAATTGCAGCCCCCAAACTCAACTTATAGGCCGTATCTATCGCTGTATAAAGCAAAACCATCCCTTCTTGTGAAGAAAAAACACTCACCACCGAAAGCGATTGGCTATCGAAATAACCATCGCGCGTATGCAAAAAAGCGGAACGCTTGATGTCCCACCTAACTAAATCGCTTGAGGTCGCAACGCGCACTTGGCGCTCGCCGAAAAACATAAGATACTCTTCTGAGGGAACACTCGTTTCAATCACTAGGCCACAGTTCTTAATATTTTCAGTTATGCCTATTTTTTTCCAACACAGACCATCTTGGGATATTGCTCCCAAGATTTTTCCCAGCTTCTGGTAGGAGAGAAAATATCCATCCTTTATTTTCGATATCTTGAAACCTTTTTCAATATCAAATTTGTTTCCTAGGCCGAATATTTTATTTTTGAAAATCATTCTTTGGTTCACATGGCTAAAGTCTATGCCATTTGAACTTTTCAGAATTTCAATTGGTCCACTTTTCAAATCATCTTTTACAAAAAAAAGGTATACATCTTTTCCAAATACTGAAAGTGAGAGCCAACTAGTTTTGCCCTGATTATTCATACTCTTATCTTTTTTACACAAGAATCTAACGTCTATATTCTATCACAAATCCGCAATTCGGCAAGCAACTTTAATATTTTCAAGACTTAGGCGTAAGTCATAATTTTTTATTTTTCCCCGAATATGCTAGAGTAAACTCAGCTTTTGAAATTCTTTTTTTGCAAAATGAAATATCGCCTTCATACAACATCACTAAAAGCTTGGGATGCAATGCTTAGTGCCATCGATAGCGCCCAAAAATCCATCTACATCGAAATGTATATCTTTCTTGATGACACCAAAAGAAGCCATAATTTCATCGGAAAACTGAGAGCTAAAGCCAAAAGGGGCGTGCGCGTCGTAATTGTTGCCGACGCCTTCGGCAGTAAACTCCTCAAGGAAGAGATAGCAAAAACAATCACAAAATCAGGTATAGAATTCATCTTTTTCAGTCACTGGCTTCGTCATATCCATCGCAAAATCCTAATTGTCGATGAAAAAATCGCTTTTATTGGCGGAGTAAACATTGGCAAGCGCTTTAAAAATTGGAATGACCTCCAGCTGGAACTGCGAGGCAGAGTTGTAAAGAGTCTTCTCCAATCTTTCGCCTATACCTATACGATGGCCGGCGGAAAAAATGAAAAGATTCTTCACTACCACCAAAAAAAATTCACGAGCAAGCTAAAGTTTTGGCTCCTCGAACATTGGCCGACAAGAAATATCTACACCCTTAAAAAGCACTATATTGAAAAAATTTCCGGAGCAAAAGAGTGCATTCAAATTGCCACGCCCTATTTCACGCCGCCACGTTGGTTGATTTCTCTTTTGGATGATGCAATAAGACGAGGAGTCACAGTGGAAATTCTTGTTCCCAAGAAAGTAGACTGGCCCATCATGGATCTCCTGAATTATCGCTACATGCATATCCTGCATCCATTGGGCATAAAATTTTTCTTACCAAAAACCATGAACCATTCAAAATTACTTATTATCGATAAGGCCGAGGGCCTGATTGGATCGCAAAATATGGACATGCTTTCTTTTGAACTCAACGCAGAAGTAGGAGTTTTTTTCCGCGAAAAAAAATTGCTCCAAGAATTGGAGCAAGTCATAATTAGCTGGAAAAAGCATTCCACAAAATTTGAACCAAAGAGATATAAGATGAAAATCAGTGATTATCTCACATCAACCATTCTCAAAATTCTTCACCCAATTCTTTAGCCATTTAATTTTGGTTGACTTTATTTTTTTTGGTCCGACTGAGCTGGCCTAATTTGGATGTTTTCCGCAGCAATGCTGCCATCCGCACTGCTTGTCCCAGTTACCATCACATCCTCACCCACAAGGAGATCTAAGGCAGCTCCAGGAGCTGTTTTTCCAATTGAAGTTGTAGAGGAATAGTACACGATCTTCGATCCGCCATCACGACTTTTGATAGTGATGCTGGTATCATCTTTTGAAATAATCTGACCAGCAGAAAAGCCAGCGCCGGCTAGTCCTCGCTGACCTCCCATAACTCCCCCATTCGCGCCTCCAGCTCTATTTCCCATACCTCTGCCAAAAACTGGCTCAGACTGAGAAGCAGCCTTAACGGCAACTTTTTTCCCATACAACATTCCGCCATAAAACATTCCTCCGGCAATAAGGATAATAACACCCGTCATCGCCATAATGTGCTTTTTTTTGTTCATAATTTTAGAATTATTGATTAGTTAAAAATAAATGCCTCACAAAAAAAATATTGTCATTCTGAGTGTAGCGCAGCGGAGTCGAAGAATCTACTATCCACCACCGCAAGCTTTGGCTATGTTTATATAACCTGCGATAACCGCAAGCAGATCCTTCGACTTCGTCCGGGTACGGACTTCGCTCAGGATGACATTTGCTTGTTACTCATATCGCAAAGCTTCAATAGGGCTCAAATTTGCCGCTCTGCGGGCAGGGTAAAATCCAAAAATAATTCCTACCCCAGCTGATACGCCGAAAGCCAAAAGCACAGCGGACATGGAAATACTAGTTGTCAAGCTACTGACGAAGTGAGTAATAAGCGCAGAAGCCCCCCAACCTAGAAGTATCCCCATCGCGCCGCCTAAAAATGTTAGCAGTACCGCTTCAGCTAAAAACTGCAAATTAATGTAAATTTTCCTCACACCAACTGCTTTTCGCAGACCGATTTCTCGTGTCCGCTCTGTGACTGTCGTAAGCATCATATTCATAATGCCAATTCCCCCTACTAAAAGTGAAATTCCGGCAATTGAAGAAAGTAAAATAGTAAAAGTCCCTGTGATACTCGTTGCCGTCGCAATAATATCATTTTGATTCATCAGACTAAAATCAGCTTGAGTTGGATCATTAATCTTATGACGCTTCAAGAGTAGCTCGGAAATTTGATCCTGAACCGACGCCATCAGAGTCTGATCCTCGGCGGCTACGCTAATATTATTCACGTAGACACTTCCGGACAAATAATGCTGAGCACTGGTTAGCGGCACATACACAGTATCATCTTGATTACTAAATCCAGAACCTCCCTTGGAAGTTGTCACACCGATTACTTGGAAATCCATATTGTTCGTCCGAATAGTTTGTCCAATCGGATTCACATTTTCACCGAACAAATCATCCCTCGTAGTTGGACCAAGGACTGCAACTTTCGCCGAACTTTTCATCTGTTGTTCGCTAAAAAAAGATCCGGTGTCAATTGTAACGTTTCTTGCGACTAAATAGTCTGCATTAGTCCCGATTATTTGAGTATTAGTATTATTCCCTTTGGCAGTGAGCTGCGAGCGCTTCGTCACTGATGGAGCGACTGCTTTCACGTTCATTATTTCATCCTTAATCGCAGTTGCGTCTTCGACTGTCAGTGTTTGCGAACTGCCACTGCCCTGATTGATTCCACCTACCCTCTGTGCTCCTGGCGTGATCATGATCAAATTTGATCCGATTGATTCAATGCTGCTCTCAACTGAATTTTTCGCCCCCTGCCCAATCGCTACCATAGTGATAACGGAAGCAATTCCAATTACAATTCCCAGAATTGTTAGTCCTGAACGGACTTTATTGCCAGCAAGTGACCAGACTGTTTCTTTTAATAAATCGACTATCATGTAGCATATAGCATGAAGCATGTAACAAAAATATTGTCAGCCAGCTCACGCTTAAATTAGAAACGAAACTACCTATGCATGACTTGCGTGTTTGCCCGAAAAAAGTTCGCACACTTATCTTACTTAGCACATAAGACTTACAGTAAAACAGCAGAAAACTCATTGAAATGAGAACGCCGCGCTCTTGAGAATTTTTTTCGGGTAAATGCGCAAGTCCTATTGTGGCAAAAAATGGTCTTTCGGTTTATTTAAAACATCTTTTTCAATCACACCATCACGAACATAGATTATTCGATTAGCACAATCAGCCACATCCATTTCGTGAGTAATAAGAATAATGGTGTGCCCTTTTTGGTTTAATTCCTGAAAAGCTTTCATCACAGTTGCGCTGGTTTTTGTATCCAGATTTCCTGTCGGCTCATCCGCCAAGATTATCGCCGGATCATTAATAAGCGCACGAGCAATCGCTACCCGCTGCATCTGTCCACCGGACAATTGATTGGAAAGATTGCCAAATTTACTTTCTTCCATCCCAGCATAACGCAGGCAGGCTTTGGCTTTTTCTTCTCGCTCTGGATGTGGCATTCCAGAATACAGCAGTGGCAGCATAACGTTTCGCAAGACAGTGGTCCTTGGCAAGAGATTGAACGACTGAAAAACAAATCCGATTTTATTTCGCCTTAAATCAGACAATTCGTCATCATCCAACTTTGACACCTCGAATCCATCCAAAAAATATTGTCCTGAAGTTGGCGAATCTAGCGCACCCAAAATGTGCATCAGAGTTGATTTTCCACTACCAGATGGGCCAATGATTGAAACAAATTCACCTTTTTTAATTCCAAAAGACACTCCGCTCAAAGCATTGGTTTTCACGTCGCCATTAATATAGGTTTTCACTAAATTTCTGCATTCAATCACAAAAAAATTTTCAATTCGCAATTTTCAATTTTCAATCAATTTTCAATTAAATAATTTTTAAATTTATAAAAAATAAATAATTGATACCTGGTTGATTGTAACTTCAATGAAAACTGATCGTTGATTGTTTAAAATTATTTCAACACCACGACTTAGTGTCCCAAAAATCCTCCCATTCCACCT
Organism: Candidatus Moraniibacteriota bacterium; assembly: GCA_049297495.1. Lineage (GTDB taxonomy): Bacteria > Patescibacteriota > Minisyncoccia > Moranbacterales > UBA2206 > UBA9630. The sequence continues at coordinate 98,189 of JBAQUL010000012.1, read as the reverse complement.
CGACTGCCAGCACTTGAAGCTGTTGCCGAAGCAGCCTTAGTCGTCGAACTTATTGTTTGGGTAACCACCTTATCGCCAGAATTAATGCCACTAACAATTTCCGTGTCAGTATTATTGGACAATCCCACTTCCACAGTCCTTTGAACAGGAAGCGCATTACCATCATTCAAAACTTCAACATAGCTCTTGCCATTCTGGGTTTTGACAACAGAGTCTGGCACAAGCAGCACATTTTGCTTAACCGCAGTGATGATATTGGCCGAAACACTCATTTGAGGCTTTATTCTTGGATCCGTCACATCAAAACCAATTGTTACGTTATACGTCACAACTCCTTGTGTTATCGTCCCTAGTGAATCAATTTTTTCCACTTTGCCGGAAAGCTCTAAGTCATCTATCGCACTAAATTTGAACATCACCTTTTGACCCTCGGCCACATTGGGAATATCAACTTCGTTAACCGAAACTGAAGCTTTCAGCGTTCCGAGATCTCCAATGATTATTGGTGAAAGTTTTGTTGATCCAGAAGAAATTTTTCCAAGATCGTCACCATTTTTTATATTTACCTCGTTAACAGTTCCATCAATCGGCGCTGTCACCTTTCTTTTCGCCGCATCAGCAAGTTGATTGCGATAATCTGCCGCAGAGACTGCCAAATTCTGCTCGGCAATATCAATCGCGTTATCCGCTAGTGCCACTTTATCTTTTAAGAGTTTCTTCGGGTTAGCCTTATAATCAGCCTCAGCTTGCTTTTTGGCATATTTTTGATCATCGAGAGATTTTTTGGATTGCGCATAACTCGCACCGGCTTTTGCCGCACTCACTCCCAATTGATCGTTTACAATCGTAAAAAGTAGCTGACCCTTTTTGACCGGATCACCAATCTTAACAGCCAAGTTTGCCACTGTACCAGAAATGGTTGGATCAACTGTTGCCAACTGATCAACAATCACATTGCCTGATCCAGAAATAGAACTCGTAAGCATGCCTTTTTCCGCCACAGCTGTTTTATATGTCGGAGCAGTGCTCGCCGTATTTGATTTTTTATACCAATAGTAGCCTCCTCCAATCAGAACTAACGCAATAACCGCAATATAGATTCTTTTCGTTTTCATACAAATTAGTTATTATTACTATTGGTTATTTCACTTGACTCGCCACAACAAAAAACTCGAATCAAATCAGCATTAACGATACCTTGATCATCAGGCCTTCCCATAACCACAATTTGATCATTAGCTTTTAGGTCTGAGATCTTCACATCGAGCATATGGTCTTTAATGATCGTTCTATCCGTCACGGCAACAGTATTTTCCTTATTATCACGATCCTTGATAATCAAATTATTGTCCGCGACGGAAATTATCGTTCCGGCAATGCCATGTGCATTACGGAAATCCCGCCCCTCGATATTCCTTGGAAAATCCATCATTCCCCCATCACGACGGACACCCATCATCTGTCCACGATCATCAGCGTCCATCATTCCGCCAGCTCTTTTCCCCGGACCCATAAAATTACGTTCGTAATTCTGGCCCCACTGGTAGGAAAATTTTGCTTTGTGTAACCCCACGGCGACACCGCTTGAAAAGCTGGCAAAAACAACAAGCAGCGCTCCGACGACACCCAGCGCTATTTTGAAATTTCTTGATTTAACCAATTCTTGTGTGCTCATATTTAAGATGTTATTAAATTATACTTATACCTATAATTCGTCTTACTATTAAAGTAATAGCTCGCAGAAGCTAGCATCAGAAAAATCGGAACTAAGAGAATCATTGCATGCGCCACAGGGAAAGTTTCCAGGAGTGAAAGAAAAAAAGTATCCCAATTTCTCATAACAATAGCAATATCTGAAAACACGAGAGAAAGCATTGTCCAAAACTCCGATTGTAAAAATGCTTGTCCAAACACAGTTCCCACATAAATTGCTAAAGTAAATGATCCAGCGAAACTAACATAGGAAAAAAATAACTGTCTTTTCGTTATTCTATTTTTTTCTTTCGCAATCTCGGAGAAAACAAAACCCGCCAGCGCTATTGGCGGATCTATTTCATTAATGCCCTCAAATAGTTGATTTAATTTGTTACTCATAAAATGTTTTCCAGGGACTTGCGCGCCTGATGCTCTATGAAAATGAAAAAAACATAGGAAGCAAACAAACGCGCACGTCTCAACTGTACTACGATTGGGATTTAATTATGGGTGCAAAAGTTCATTTCTCAGCAGGCCCAATGCCCTTTGGTGTTGACTTTTGGCTGTGTTATAGGGGATTGACAATATTTCAGCTATTTCCGCCACGCTCAAATCATCTTTGTAGCGCATAAAAAGAATGGTCTGATATTTCTTTGGAAGTTTTTTTAATTTTGCGTCCAACTCCCCTTCTGACTCAATTCGCTCCAAGATTTCATCCGGCAAAGGTTTTTCCTCGGCAACTTCATCGAGCTTATTATACCCATCACTATTTTCAAAAAGCACAAAAGGCAAGGTTTTTTTCCGTTTCCAAGTATCACGAGCATTATTCTTTGCAATCGTAAATATCCAGACTTTAAAGTTTTTTTCCAAATTATAGCGTTTAATATTTTTCCAAGCCTTCAAAAATGTCTCTTGCGTCAAGTCATCTACCAGCGCCACATCACCCCCAGTTAAACGGTAGAGGAAATTATACACCGGTTTCAAGTATTTTTTTACCAAAAGCTCAAAAGAAGCATCGTCTCCCGCTAAAAAATCCTCGATCAATTGTCTATCAGTCAGTTCCATAAAATCTATCCTAGCATGAGTGGCTTATAATTTCAAAACGATCCATTAATTTCCTAATTTTACCCCCATTCCGTTTAGTGCTATCATAGGACTATAACCATTTTGAAAAATCATTATGCTCACAATTCTAGTTGTTGTTTCTCTTGTTTTTAACTTTGCCGTTTTGGTTTTGATTTTTATGCGAAAATCAAGTGACAATTCCGCTCTCATCAAGGAAAGTAACGAGCGGATCGGGCGCGCTCTTCGAGAAGAAATGTCTGCCAATCGGACAGAAACGTCAATCTCCGGAAAAGAAACACGCGAAGAAATCAGGAAATCAATCAAGGATTTTGGCGATTCACTCAATCGCCAGGTATTCACTCTCACGGAAGTGCAAAACAAAAACTTCTCTGGTTTTTCTGATAAACTCGGCGAAGTGATTGAAAAAAATGACAAACGAATGGAACATGTCCGCGAAACGATTGAAAAACGCTTGGATAATATTCAAAAGGACAACAGTGAAAAATTGGAAAAAATGCGCGAGACCGTGGACGAAAAATTGCACGCCACCCTAGAAAAACGCTTGGGTGAATCTTTCAAGTTGGTCAGTGAACGACTGGAACTGGTACACAAGGGCCTCGGCGAAATGCAAACACTGGCAAGTGGAGTGGGTGATCTCAAAAAAGTTTTACAAAATGTCAAAACCCGCGGTACTTGGGGTGAGGTGCAACTTGGCACGTTGCTTGACCAAATCATGACGATTGAACAATATGAAAAAAATGTTGCCACCAAAAAAGATTCCAATGATCGAGTCGAATTTGCGATAAAAATTCCCGCCAAAGATGAAAAGCTGAAAAATATTTGGCTCCCAATCGACGCTAAGTTCCCCTTGGAAGATTTTCAAAATCTCATTGATGCAGAAGAAAAGTGTGATATTGCCTTGATTGCCTCCCTTGGCAAAGCACTTGAGGTACGCATCAAATCAGAGGCGAAAGATATCAAAGAAAAATACCTCGATCCGCCATACACGACTGATTTTGGCATTCTCTTTTTGCCCATCGAAGGCCTCTATGCGGAAGTTCTGCGCCGTCCAGGCCTTGCTGACACGCTGCAGAGAGACTATAAGGTAATCGTAACCGGACCAACTACTATCGCGGCCATTCTCAATAGCCTTCAGATGGGCTTTCGCACTTTGGCCATTGAAAAAAGATCAAGCGATGTTTGGGCGACGCTAGGCGCGATCAAAACCGAATTTTCCACTTTTGGCGATCTGCTCGACAAGACGCACAAAAAATTGCAAGAAGCATCCAATACCATTGAAAGCGCATCCAGAAAAAGTCGCACAATTGAAAGAAAGCTAAACAAAGCACAAGAAATGCCGGTGCCGGAAATTGTCAAAGAATTGCCTTTGGGGATTGAGGTGGAAGAATAAGTCAAAAGGAACATGGGTTACTGGCGGTAGGTCTGGGCATTAGCTATAAGTTATTAGAAAAAAGTTAGACCTTTAACCTAAAACCTATAACTTAACTTACTGCCAATGACCTTTGTTGCCTATGACCAAAATTTAGAATAATTAGTATAATTTTAAAATTCTATGGACCCCCAACTCGAACAAAAACTCTCCGAGCAAGACCAAAAGCTCGACCTTATTTACGCCTCAGTTGAAAAGATGCGTAAATATTTTCTATGGACAATGATTATCACCATCGCCACCATCGTTCTTCCGCTCATTGCCCTCGTTGCCATCATTCCTTGGTTTTTGAGTGTTATGTCTAGCGCTTATAGTTTTTAATAGGCACTGCGTGTTATTCCCGCGACCGCGTGCCGCCATAGCTTTGGCAGTGGAGCAAGGCAGGAATCCAGGTTTCATAGTCGGTTCAAGTCTCTGACTTGAATCTTTCATTTCTAAACAGCTAACGCAGAATAAACAAGTTTTCTATTATTATAAAGCTGAGAAAGAACTAGATGGTTCAGGTCAGGAGACACTGAACCGACAAGATCATTTCAAGCGATTTTGTTTGACAAAAACACTAAAAAAATCCACTCTCTCGAGTGGACTTTTTTATTATTCTCAAAAGCTGAGAAAAGACTATTTCAAAGTCACAGTTGCACCAGCTTCTTCAAGCTTCTTTTTCATGTTATCAGCGTCAGCCTTAGAAACCTTTTCCTTGATTACCTTTGGAGCGGCGTCAACCAAATCCTTAGCATCTTTGAGTCCAAGACCAGTCAGTTCACGAACAGCCTTGATCACGTTAATCTTTGAAGCGCCACAAGCAGTCACTTCAACATCAAATTCTGATTTCTCTTCTGCAGCGGGAGCAGCATCACCGGCAGCAGGAGCTGCGGCCATCATCACACCAGCAGAAGCAGAAACACCAAATTTCTCTTCCAAAACCTTCACGAGTTCAGAAAGTTCCAAAACACTCATTGTTTCAATTTCAGAAACAAGTTTTTGGAATTTTTCTGGAACAACTACATCTTTCTTTTCGTCTGTCATATATTTATCCTTAAAAAAATTAACTAATTAACTCTATTATTATTTCTTCTCAGCAACTGCTTTCAAAACTCGCACAAATCCACTTAAATTTCCAGACAGTACTCGGACAAAATTCGTCACTGGCGCATTGATTGTTCCAACAAATTTGGCCAGGAGTTCATCTTTGGATGGCAACTTGGAAAGCGCAATCACTTCATCGGTATTAATTGCTTTTCCTTCCAATACACCACCGGTCACTTTCAACTTATCATTCAGTTTAGAAAACTTGCTCATAATTTTCGCCGCAGCCACTTCATCTTTAGGAGAAACCGCTACTGCAATTTGTCCTTCCATCTTGAGCACATCAGCTTCAATTCCTGCATTTTTAAGCGCAATATTTATAAGTGTCTTTTTAACCACCTTAAGACTGATACCTTCCGCTCTGAGCTCTTTTCGCAAAGCTACCATATCTTTCATGGTAAGTCCCTTGAAATCAGAAAAAACAACCGCTTTTGCACCCTTCAACTTATCGCTAAGTTCAGACACAATCACTTCTTTTTGATTCTTCGTTTGCATATTGTTCAAATTATTCCAATTAAAAACTGCGGGTACTCCGCAGATCAAATTAAAAAGAAAATCTTTTTATATCTTCCTCAATAGGACTTATGGTCGCCTATCGTCTGCGGAAAAAAATTTACTATTCTATAATGATAAAACTACTACGACTTCGCTTCAGGAGTCTTTTCTGTGGCAACAACCTCTTCGGTTTTTGAAACAGCAATCTCCTCCTTCTTCTCAGCAACTACCTCATCAGCTTTCGGAGCAACCACCTCAGCAGGAACTTCCTCTGCTTTTGGAGCAGCAGCATCTTCTTTTGGCGCCTCCGCCTCAGCTACAACTGCTTTTTTCGGCAATTTTACAATGCGCTTCTTTTCGGAAATAACACCATTTTTTACCAATAGATTATGCATCGTATCTGAAAGAAATGCCCCTTTCTCAATCCAATATTTGATCCGGTCAGCCTCAAGAACAACTGCCTTAGAATGAGGATTATAGCTCCCTAAAATCTCAACATGACGCCCTCCTGGAGCAATTGTGCGCTCTTGAAGCATTATCTTGAATTGTGCCGTATTTCTTTTGCCTGTTCTTGCGAGTCTTATAGTCAGCATAAAGTTTGTCTTTAATAAAAAACCAGAGACGAAAATATCGCTCTTTTTTGTATAATTTAGGTTACTGAGATAGTTTAAGGCTTTTGAAGATTTTTGTCAAGCATTCCCGCAAACTAGCCATTTTTGCTTTTCCTTACGATATACATCGGTCGATTAGTCACTTCCGCATGGATGTTGGCGATATAAAGTGCGATTAGTCCGAGACAAATCAGCACAATACCAATCAAAAACAGAATCACAACAGCCAGAATAACTGAGCCGGAGAAATGCAATTCTTGCGTTATATAGCGATCAACTAAAATAAAAACTCCCAAAAGACCCGAAAGCAATGTGATGATAATTCCCATATAACCGGCGAATTTCAGAGGAAACAGACTAAACGAAATCATACTATTGAAAGCCAAACGCACTAATTTCCAAAAACTATAGGCTGGCGCTCCATGAATCCGCTCATTCGCCTCAAATTGGATATACTCTCGTCGAAAACCTAACCAGTCAATGAGGGCTCTTGTCATTCGATTTTTTTCAGTCAATTTGTTGAACTCATCGATCACCACGCGATCCAACAAACGAAAATCCGTTGCACGAGTCACGATTTCCATATCAGAAATTCGATTAATCATTTTGTAGAAAAAATAGGAACCGACTTTTTTGACAAAGCCCTCGCCTTTATTCTTTGCTCGCACACCAACCACAACTTCAGCGCCCTTCTCCCATTTTTCGATAAACTCCGGGATGCGCTCAATGGGATGCTGCAAATCAGCGTCCAAAATCATACAAGCGTCTCCAATGCAACTATTAATCCCGGCAGTAACAGCAATCTCCTTGCCAAAATTTCGAGAGAAATCAATCACTCGTACACGAGAATCATCTCGGGAAATCTTCTCCAGCTCCGAAATACTTTTATCAAGACTGCCATCATTAACAAAAACAATCTCCCAGGCATAATCCAGCGCATTAAGCACTACTTGAATTTTTTCATAGAAAAGCGGAATATTCTTCTCTTCGTTATACACGGGAACTACAACTGAAAGCATTTTTCTCTTTGACTCTTCCATATAATTAAGTTTTATTTAGGATGCTTACTGAATGAATTTAACATAAAAGGCAGGGTACTAATTAGTGCTACGAGTTGAGCCACAATTCCTATGGTTAGTATAGCAGAAATCGTGTGACCAAGAAAAAGAATTGTAATCGCAGACGAAATCGCTACGGTGAGCATGCCATAGACAACCTTGATACGATGCAAGGAAAGCAAATATTGCAAAGTAAGATTCACGAGAGAAAAAAGAACAACCATGATGGCAAACCAGCCCAAATAACCCGAAACGTCATTATATTTTGCTCCAAAAAGTAAAGAAAGAATCAGTTTTGGTGCAAGGAAATAGACTGCTACAGAAATCGCAGAAACCATAACCATCAAAGAAAAAGCCTGGAGAAAAAGTTTTCCTGTATTCGCTTTTTTATGATTATGCTCCGCCGACATCGAGAAAAGGACTGAAGCAATCACACCAGTCGCGAAAAAAATTATTTTAGAAACAATTGTAAGTGCGCCATATTGCCCCGCTTCAATATCACTCAAATTATGCTTTGCCAGAACCATATCCAGATTTCCCAGAGCATTTATCGCCAGATTTCCCATGAAAAAAGTCGCTACCGTGCTTTTGACTGATCCAAAATTCAGCTTACTTATTTCCTTACCATCCCCTTTCCCCGCCACAATGATAAATTTGAGGCAAATTAGTGCAATGACATAAGTCCCAACAGCAGAAAGAAAAAAACTCAGCATCAGCCCATTAATCTTTAGTCCGATAGAAATAAAAATTAATGCCGAAACTAACTTTAAAGCACCTCCGGCAATCGCCGCCCAACTGGATTGCTTAAATTTCTGCCAACCACTAAGCATCCCAGAAGCACCAGAAGAGAAAAGCGAAAGCAGCATTGATGTCCAAACAATAAGCAAGGGAATGTTGCTCTCAATATTCAAAAAGCGACTAATATAGGGAGTCAGAAGGATAGTCAGCAGAAAAACCGGTGTACCATATTGCATTATTTTTTTGTTAAAATAACGCAAGAGTTCATAGCTCCGTTTTTTATCATCTTGCGCCTTGCACTCGGCCGCATACTTTGTCATCACCATCACCAGCGTCGCAGCTGGAACGGAAATAATCGTCATAAGAGAAATCAAAGATTCCGTCTCCCCATAGACAGTCACGCTCACCATTCTTCCTACGACTAAATGGAAAATGTAGTTGAGCACATTATTCACCATACTGCCGGAAAAAAGCACAAAACTATTCCAAGCAAAAGCGTTGTTTCTGATTTTTTTAAGCATAGTTATACTTTTTCCATTTTACGATACCACTCCGGCATAAGTTTGAATATTTCTGCTTGACGTCTGACGCCTTCTTTATAATCCATCTGCGGCTCATAACCGAGCTGAGTCTTTGCTTTGGAAATATCCGCGCTAGTTGCCACGTCGCCAGGATCCGCATCGACAATCTCATACTTCACCGGTTCGCCGAGGGCGTCCCCAACTGCATCAAACCAACTTTTCAATGGAATCGCATTCGACGTCCCAATGTTATAGGCGTTATATCCAACATTTTTATCCAGGCACAGCAGCATTCCATTTACCTCATCATCAATATAAGTAAAATCCTTGGCCGTCTCCAAGCCCTTAATTCCATACACCGTTAGCGTTTTGCCGTTGTGCACATAATTGATTAGCCGTTGGATAAGCATACCAAAAGGACGTTGCAAAGGACCATAGATAGGGCCAAAAATTCGAGCGATAGCAATATTCAACCCAAAAAGCTTGAAAAAAGCATGACTCAATGCTTCAACTGCTGACTTTGTAGCTCCATAAACGGACCACGGATAGGACACACCTTCTTCTTCCTTAACTTTATGCTCTTTTTGGCCATAGGCTGAAGCAGTAGAGGCAAACACAAATTGCTTAACTCCAAATTCCTTTGATAACTCTAATAAATTGACCGAGCCATCGACATTCACCTGCGTGTAGAGTCGGGGTTGCTTGGCCGAAAGTGGCACACCAGCCATAGCTGCCAGATGAATAATCGCGTCTGGTTTGTGAGTTTCAAATAAATTCTTAAGTTTGTCAAAATCAACAATATCCACTTCCTCAAAAACAAACGTTCCCGACGCGGCCTCTTGCTTGGGATAATAGGCAGAAAGTTTCTCGTGCACAGGATTCACCTCTTCGGCTTTTGAAAACTCAATAGGCTGATTGGCAGTGAGATTGACCAAGTCCAAATTAAACTCCTTGCAGACGCGAGGATAATAATCTTGAAAATTATCAATAGCAACCACATCATCCCCCCGACGAATAAGTGCTCTTGAAATATAGCTACCAATAAATCCCGCGCCTCCAGTTACAAGTACTTTCATAGTTTTTTGCTTAAGTAATTATAATACTCCTCACTATGGCTATTTTTATTCGTATAATCCTTGAGCGTTTTTTCTCTCGCCCGCTCGCCCATCTCTTTTCTCAGTTTTTCATTCTCAATCAAGCGCCCTAATTTCTCCGTCCATTCTAGCTCATTTCCCGCCAAAAATCCAGTCACTCCGTCCTCAATTGTACCCACGAAGGTTTCGTTATTCTGAGCCACTGTCGAAATACCTAAAACGCCTGCTTCAAAAAATTTCAGTTCAGATTTAGCCTCGCAAAAAGAATTGCTTTCCAGGGGAACTAAATTAATATCTGCTTTTTGAATGTTTCGATAATGTTCTCCTCTTGGCACTAATGGCAACACGATAATTCTGTCCACAAACTCATTGAGGCCGTTTTCTTTTTCCACTGGTCCAGCCAAAATCAATTTCACATTTGTATATTTTCGCATCACTCCAACAAGCGCATCTGTGATTGTCGCAAAATCCTTATTATGACTTGGTGTTCCGCTAAAATATCCTAGATACACAAAATCATTATTTGCTTTTCTGCCAGTCTCCCAAAGCTTATTCGCCAAACCCAGCTCAGCATTGCAAATTTTATTTTTTACCACAAAAACTTTTTTACCTTTTTGCTCCAGAATTTTGGCTAAATAGGTTGTTGTGGTCGTCACCACTTTTACATATTCGTCTTCCAAAATCTCTCGTCCCAAACCTTTCGCATATTGAACTTTTTCCGCCTCGCCAGCATTTTTCAAGTAATCCATTTGTCCGGAATATTTTGGGTCAAAATTCAAATCATCCGTATCAAAAATGATCTCCTTTTTTTGCGTTTTTATTTTCTCAACTACTTTGGCAATTTTTTCAGAATAAACCGTTTTGTGAAAAATAAAGATCTTAAATTGATCCACTAATTCAAGCAATTGAGGATTATCGGAAATCGTGACTGATGCACGTAAATTATGCAAGCACAATTCCTCGACCACATTCCACGTTCGAAAATGCGCACTATCCCCTACACCGGAAGCAATAAAAAGAATGTCCCCGGGAGCCACGACGAAAGCAGCGCGATACTTTCGAGCATAGCCAAAAACTTTTTTCGCACTTCCAAAAAGACCATTGCTGCGAACTAGAGTACGAACCTTGTCAAATTTGAGCAAAATACTCATTTGTTATTGCTGGAAGCTCAACCTCCATTATAGAGGCTCCGCCTCCACGATATGGCACTAGTTAGTATTTTCCTTTACTTCAAAATGCAAATCACTATTCATCATTTGCTCTTGATTAAATTCACCGTCTTTTGTTTTCACGTGGACCTTAACCGGAATATCCGACACACCGGATTGTTTTTGGATGAGTAGTTTATAATTATCACGGGGAAATTCAGCCGGCAACTCATATTTAATTTTCACATCCGTCTCCCCGCCAATCAGCACGTGGCCCATAAAACCGATCCAGCTTTTGCCGAAATCCTCTCCGGCACTGATATTATTCATCATTGTTCGCTCCAAAAGCGTCGCGCCTTTGGGCAGATAGAGTCGCATATAGGTGTGATAGTCACTCGTGCGCCAGTCGCCATATGGTGCGGTATTTTTGTAGAGAATCCCCAGGTTCACAATTGGTTTTTCAGAAGTTAAATCAATATCATAATTAATTTCCCGTTTCATGTAATAATCTGTTTTCAAAGCCCCCATGTTCGCATCAACCATCATCAGATAATCACCATCCCAGCTCTGATTCATTTCACCAGTCCAAGCCACATCAGCGGAAAGCTTTTGCAGTTTTTCGTCCCTAAAATTAACCATCACATTTTTGGAACGAAACTCTTGATGAGCCAATTCCGTCAGTTTGGAAATATTGCCAAAAGTGAAAAGCTTATCAATAATAATCGGCAACATTTTTTTCATAATCGCTTTTCTGTTTTGCGTATCAATGTCCGGATTCATAATGTATTGTTTTTCCACCACCTCTTCCAGCTTAAGAAAAGCATTATCTGAATTAAACTCAGCCGCATAGCCGGGAACAGTAATGGGACCGGTTAATTTTAAGATGTCATTTAAGACCTGGGCATTAATTGCAATCACACCATCAAATTCAGGACTACCCTTGCCACTCAAGCGGTAAAAATATTTCGCTTTTTCAACATTAATGGGGAAATCAGGCGAAAAGTTTGAATCACGAAATTTCCAATTTTTGAGCTGCATCATCCGCTCAAAAGGATAGGGCGTCGGAATTTTTGCCTTAATTCTTTGATCCAAAAGATTAGCATCTTCAAAATATGACGAAAGCACCTCTCCGTCTTTTATCTTAATGATTGCGTATTGACCCAAAAATCCGCCTCCCGGACGCAGTTCCATATTATTTTGCAAAAGCAACATGAATGTTTTGGTTTTTCCATCTTTTTGAGTGAAATTCTCCACAAGCGCGTTGAGCACAGAAAGTTCTTTTTGTTCATCCCTGGTAATTGGCAATAGATTGGAAAACTTGTTCAATGCTGATAAGGTTTTCACTCCAATTATCTGCTTATTGCTTTTCGCAAAGGAAAACAAAAAGACACAAACCAAAACAAAGACAGTGAGAAAAACCAGTCGAATAACATTTTTTTGCTTAAAGAACTTTTTTAATGCCAAATAAAACCTAACCTTGGATCCGGTTGAATTCCTTCTTTCGAAATTTATTTTTGTCATAAGATGATTTTTTGTTTCATTTTCTGCAAAAACTCCTACTTGAGAATGTTTGCTTAATTAACGATTTAAAAAACATTATAATTCTATCCGAAAAGAACAGGTTTGGCAAAAAGGCTTTTTGAATATATAATTAGATTAATGAAAATACCGCATAATCTCAATGGATATAAGCTATTTTCCGCCCTGGGAATCTTTTTTTTAGGGTTGGAATTTTTGGCAATTATTTTAACACTGCTTGGAATTTTCTATTGGCCGATTCTAGCCATTTTCATCCTGATTGGATTGCTCGCGTTAACTGTGCTCTTTTTTCATAACCGAAAAGCGCTGAATAACCTTCAGCTCGTCATTCTTTCTCTCTTTTCTATTTTGGCAATCGCATACTTCTCATTCCACGCCGAACCATCTGTTTTTTCCGGACGCGATCAGGGATCTTTCAGTGAAGCTGCCGCGAGATTATCCCAAAATCATAAACTACCATTCGAAACAACCTCTTCTCGGGAGTTTTTTGGAATTTATGGCCCCGGCACCGCACTCAATTACCCGGGCTTTAACTATAACCAGGAAGGAGAATTAATCACTCACTTTTCGATAGGCTATATTGCCTGGCTAGCTGTTTTTTATAGTCTTTTTGGATTAGCGGGATATCCAATTGCAAATGGCATCTTATTTTTTATTTTTCTGCTTTCTTTCTTCGCTTTGGTCAAAATCCATGGAAACCAAAGAACTGCCTGGTTCGGATTATTTCTCACTCTTAGTACATTCACTTTTTCTTGGTTTTTAAAACTCACCTTGGGCGAAAATTTAGCACTAGGTTTTGTCTGGTTCGCTCTACTGGAAATCTCTCTCTTTTTGAAATATCGCGATCAAGTCTTCTTTTTCGCTGCCCTCTCAACCCTCCTTCTTCTCACGTTTACCAGACTTGAGGCTTGGGCACTTCTTTTCATGTTAGGCGGCATACTCTTCGTCTTGAAAAAAAAGGAAAAAGCCCTTTTCTTAAAAGTGGAAAAACAAAAAATATTCTGGCTCCTGGGAATTTTTCTACTTAGCTATCTAGCTACAATCAAAATCAACAGTCAATTCTACATTTCCTCCCTCAAGGGACTGGTGCATTCTTTTTCTTTCGAAAGTAATGGCCTTAGCGCCATCTCCGCACTAGTTTATTTGGGTAAAATTTTCAATTATTACGGCATTTTAATACTTCTTATTATTGAAGCCCTAGGACTACTCTATTTTCTTCGTAAAAAAAATTATTCCATCCTGATTCCCTTTTTCATAACCACCCCTCTTCTTATTTATATTGTCCACTCGGGGATTTCCCCGGATCATCCCTGGATGCTTCGTCGCTTTTCTTTTGCCATCATTCCGATGGGAATTTTTTACACAGCACTACTGATCAATCAACTTTTCGTAAAAAAAATTTATTTTTTTACCCTTTCTACGGTATTTATCATTACCAACCTGATTTTTTCATTACCGCTCATGAACTTCTCCGAAAACGAACAACTATTGGCGCAAACCAAATCGCTCAGTGAAAGCTTCTCCAATACAGACCTAGTCCTTATTGATCGGCTGGCTTCAGGCGACGGTTGGTCAATGATTGGCGCTCCAATGAACTTTCTTTATGGAAAGCAGGCAGTCTATTTCTTCAACCCGGCTGATTTAGATAAAATTGATACCAAGAAATTTACCAACGTTTATTTGATTATTCCCAATGAAAGCTTGGCGCTATATGAAAAATTTGACCTACTAGAAAAATTAATTCCACAAAAAGAGTACCAAATCGAAAGAAAACATCTCGTTGTCCCCGATTTATCCCAAGACAGCATCCTCTCTCGAAGCCTCCCATTTGAATCTCAAACACTAACTAAAGGCAAGGTTTATTTATTAAAACGCTAATCCTGAAGCTATGTTTTTTGACCTAACAAAAGAAATCAAACTAGACAAAAATAGTTACTCGCGTTATAGACGCTTGCAAGCAATTTTCTATTCTTTTTGTTTTTGCGCATCACTCTATGTTGCCTATTTCATATTCTTTCCCACACAAGAATTTAATTTTTCCTTTTTGATGCTTACCTCAAATAAGGGAAATGCGTTAAATCCTAGAACCAATGACGGAACACTGATTACTGATGGGAAATTTCCTGCCAAACAGGCAAGCTATTTTGACGCTTCTCTCGTTGGTAGCTTCTCCAAGATAAAACTCAGCTTCACACTAAATAGACAATCGAAAAAACCAGACAACGCCCATATTGATCTCCGCAAATCTTACCGCGCATTTCTCTATCCGAAAGGTAATCCGCTTGGTTTTAGAGATGGAACGCTCATAAAGAATAAGGATGATTTCTATCTCATTTCCGATGGAAAGCTGAGAAAATTCAATAATCTCTCTACTATTACTACGCTAAATTTTCCCCAAATAGCTTTCCTCTCAGTTGAAAATGATAACGAATTGAAATATAATCCTCCCGGCGAAGAAATCTCTGACACAAAAAATTACCCCGCCGATTCTATTTTTAAAATTAACGAAGAATACTACATACTGAACTCGCAGGGAGCACTGGAAAAATTCATCAGCAGTGGCGCATTTCTTAGCCTATATGCTGAAAATATAGCTATCCCCAAAAATGTGGATTTTCTCAGCAATTACTCCCTGACGGAAAACCCAGTTGGATTTGCCGATGGGTCAATAGTAACCTATGGAACATCTGCCTATATTGTTAGTGGTAATAAAATCTATCCAATCGGCGACCCAGAAATTTTCATTAACCAGGGCTACAATTGGAGTGACATCATCACGGTTGGCGGCGATGAATTCTCCCTCTACGCAAAAGAAAAACTATTCACACTTACCAGCGTCCACCCCGACGGAACAGTTTTCTTCACGCCCGATTCAGGCAAGTGGTATAGAATTGAAAACCTCCAAAAACACGAATTACCGTCAGAAAAAATCGCAAGTTCGTGGTTGAAAAAAAAGCCAATCACTGTTTCAGCTAAAAGTCTCGAAATCTTGGGTGGATGCGACTTGAAAAAAGATTTTTTTGGAAATTATTCTTGCTTTCTTCCCCTTAACGACACCCAAGACTCGGCAGGAAAATACTATGAATTCACATTCACAACAAAAGATGATCTGAAAATCGACAACCTCAACTTACTCTATGAAAAGAATATGACGATTCAAAACCTCAAACTAGCCCTACGCAATATGATCCTAAAAATAAAAGCACGCTATGGCATTCAAACAACAGCGCAATAATTTTTTTAAAAACTATGCAAATTCCAAACCTATTCGCCAAACTGAATAATAGAATCTATCCAAAGCCACTCGAAAGAGAAACAATTATCATCATCTACAAGCTTTTGCATGACAGCCTTTTTATGGCGCTTGTCTTTTTCATCCTGACGCTCATCGCCGAAGCCGTCCTTCCAGGAATTATCATTTCCCATATTGGCTTTTCTAAAATCATTATCGCAATTCTGCTTAATGTTTTTTTATTAAGAATTTTCGCCAAAAAAACAACGCCTGAAAAAGTCAGTGCCAACACTTCCGCTCAAGGAAAAGAGTCGAAAAAAATCATCATTTCATTCATATTACTTGGCGCCCTACTCATTTTCAATAGCCAGCTAGAAATGAATGTTTTTTTAAACTTATTTTTTCTTTTAGCTTGCCTGGGAATCGGATATCTCAGCTATCAAATTCTATTTCACGAAGAATAAATTTTAGTTTTTCAAATATTCCAAAGTCTCCCGTGCGCATTTTTCCCAAGAAAACTTCTTCACTTGCACAGAGCCCCTCTCAATCATCTCATCTCTTAGCTTTTTATCACTCAAAACTAGTTCAATTTTTTCCGCCAAATCATGCGGATTTTTTTCTTGAAAATATAGTGGAGCATCCCCGCCCACTTCACCCAAGCTGGAATTCAAGGCGCAGATCAAAGGTACACGAGAAGCTAAAATTTCCAAAACAGGGATGCCAAAACCCTCATAGAGCGATGGATAGACATAGACATTGGCACCCCGCACTAATGTTCCCATATCCGAAAAAGTTAGCCTACCTGGAGTGAGAATATCTTTTTTGAACTGACTTTTTTCAATCCGTTCAAAAACATTATCAGCTAGCCAAGCTCTTTCCCCTGCAATAACCAATTTTATTTCTGACTTAGTTTTTTTCTTAAACACATTAAAAGCCGAAACCAAAACACCCAAATTCTTTCTTGGCTGAATAGCCCCAGCATAAAGGATATATTCACCAACAATACCCATCCTTTTTTTCACCTCATGTTCAATCTCAAAATCACGCGCAATAGAAAAAACCTCGGCATCAAAACCATGATAAATAACCCGGATTTTATCCGCTGAAACACTCGGATAAAACTTTAGGATATCTCTTTTGGTCGACTGCGAAATCGCAATAATCTTATCTGCCCGAGTAAATGCCCACTTCCCCAAAAGATTAAGTTTAAACAGGTCTTTTTTAGGAAAATATTCTGGAAAATATTTGTAAGCCAGGTCGTGCGCAGTTACCACAGTTTTCAAATTTGGCGAATGCAGAACTGGAATATTATGCATCGGCATCCAAAGCACATCCGGCACATCTTTTCGTAATTCATTTGCAAGCCAGGCTTGAGTCCAAAAAAATGGAAAACTTTTTTGTTTAACCTGATAGTTGTTAAATTTAGGTGGAGTAAGCTCGGGATTGAACTTGTTTTTATGGTATAAAATAAACTCACTTGATGAATCCAGTTTACCAAAAAACTTAAGCATGTTGTGAATATAAACGCGAGTACCATCAATCCGACTCGCGTCTAAATCTGCTGCTTGTATAGCGATGCGCATAATTTTTCATTTTTTCAAATATTTATCAACATCTCCCTTTTTTGATTTTTTTCACAAATTCTCCAAAACCTTCTTGCTTGTCTTGCTCAAACATGGCTTTCACAGCAATCGGCGTCGTAGCTGGTGATTTCCAATTATAAATCGATTTCAGATTTTTGCGCATCACATAGGCGGTTTTAACCAAAAAATTTAAATTGCCCTGAACCGGATTAGCATAGATATACTCCTCACGATCACCACTTTGATTGTAAGTATTTTTAACCTCAAATGAAACGGGCAATCCCTTTTCCTTCATCACCCGATAGGACTGGACCGGATTGGGATAATGATTAAAGTTCTTATTGAGGTGCTTAATCTCTTCGTTCTTTATGTCCTTGAGTTGATTACTTTCAATCATAACTACTCGCTTCAACTTCTTGTCGAAGCAACATGCTCCGCCTTTTTGTGGCTTCACTGGGTTTTGCGCCACGATTTCCATAATCATATTATAACCCTTTCTTCCAAGCTCAAGAGCAAGAGTAAGACTTGGAAAATCAACAGAACCCGTCAGAAATCCTAAATCCTCCACGTTATAAGATAATAAATCATCATGAGCAGTAAGAATTTTTTCAAATTCTTTATTAGTGATATATTCCCTTTTGCTAGTATTTTTTGGATCAACGCGAAAAATCACATTGTCATGCGCCTTTTGCATCATCATCTGTCCATGATTGTGAAGTCTTTTATTCTTCTCGGTCGTTGGGTCATAAAACAAGTCCCCTTCTTTGATGTAAATTCCGTGAAAACTGCGCTGAATCATGAAAAAAGTTTTTTTAGGATTCAAGCAAAAGAAATTAAATTGCTTGAATTCTTCCAATATCTCCTCCGCTGTTTGCTCATTAAGAACAATGAGTGATGTTTGCTTCGCCAAAACAGCCTTAGGATCCTTGCGATTTTTCTTGGCGATCTTAAAAACATCAAAAGCCATCTGAAGCATATGGCGATTGCCCAAAGATATATTCATCAGCTTTTTTGGATCACCCTCGCAAACTGCTAGCACTTTCTCATTAGTCACTTCTTTGCTTATTCTCCTCTTCTCCTTGGACAACTCTGCACCCTTAATGCCTTTTTTTTCCAATTCCGACAAAGCCTCACGCTTTATATGAAAAACAACATCTTCAAGAGTAAATTGACTTAAGTTCAATATATATTTCGTCCCCAACCCCAAGCGCGTTGCCTCCCCAGCTGCGGTATGTTCCCATAAAAATTTTCCGGCCAAGATAGCTTTCTCTGCTGGGGTTGTACTAATTTTTTCGTCATCTAAAATCACAATCTTATTGGGATCAATAGATTCTAGTTGATTAAAATTTTCATAACAATTAATTTCGCTTTCATCCCTCTTGATATCCTTTATCGTAATTTTTTTCAAATCTTTATAGTAATTTTGCAACATCCATTCGATATGACGAAGAACTGAAATGCGGTATTCTTCAAAAGAATCCAGATGAATTTTTGGCCTTACATTCATTATTTTATGCTTTAAAGGTTAAACGCAGGGTTTGAGCCTGCGCATAAATTATACAATAGTTTTTAGCCTAAGTGCAATACAGCCCCATATCGCCAAGAACGTATACAGAAAATCCTCTCTGAGGCAAACATATCTCCACATTAAGCGCCTACCACCCCACACCTCAATCAATCTCCAACGATTTCAATTTAGCATAAAAAGACCTCCCCAGCAAAGCCTTTGCAAAAAATCTACTTTTTCGCTATTATTTAGAAGGTCTAGGATTAACTAATAACAACAAAAAACTATGACAAATGAAAAGTCCACCTCCGCCCAGGCTCCGGCGGATAAAAAAAAGCTCGAATCTGTAGCAATTATTGGTCTAGGCTATGTCGGATTACCGCTTGCGATGCGCGCGGCAGAAAAAGGCTACGAGACATTTGGACTCGACCTCGACAAAAGTAAGGTTGATTTGATCAAGAAGGGTCAAAGCCCATTCAAGGAGGAATTTATTGAAGAAAGAAAAAATCTACTCAAAAAAATAACTGCCACGACCGACCCAGCTATTCTGAAAAAAGCTGACATTATTGTTGTTTGCGTACCAACACCAGTTGATGAAAAATTTTTTCCAATCCTCACTCCCCTTACCTCCGCCACAGAAATGATTGTCAAGAATCACAAAGTCGGACAACTCATTATGATCGAGTCAACTATCAACCCCGGAATCTGTGATGATGTCATTGCGCCAATTCTCACAAACGCTGGACTCAAGGAAGGTAAGGATTTTTTTCTTGGCCACTGCCCAGAACGGATCAATCCGGGAGACAAAAAATGGAATGTCACTAACATCCCACGCGTCTTGGGCGCGTCCTCTCCCGCTGGTCTTGCTATCGCCAAAAATTTCTATGAATCAATCATTGACGCTCCGATCAAGCTGATGGGCTCAGTTAAAGAAGCAGAAGCCTGTAAGGTGGTGGAAAATTCTTTCCGCGATATCAACATCGCTTTTGTAAACGAACTAGCCAAGAGTTTCGATAAACTAGAAATCGACGTTAAAAACGTCATTGATGGCGCAGCCACCAAACCCTTTGCCTTTATGGCACACTACCCGGGCCGTGGCGTTGGCGGACATTGTATCCCTGTTGATCCCTACTACCTCATTGAAAAGGCCAAAGCTTCAGGTTTTGATCACAAATTTCTGCGCGTAGCTCGAGAAATCAATAACTCAATGCCAGCCTATACTGTCGAATCTATGCAAGATCTTCTAAATGAAATCAAATTGCCAATGAAAGATACAGCCATTGGTGTGATGGGACTTTCCTATAAGGCCGATGTAGATGATCTCCGCGAATCCCCCGCCATCAAAATAATCTTGGAACTCAAGAAAAAGAAAGCTAAAATTATCCGTTATGACCCATTTATTAGTTCGATGTCCGATGCGCCTAACCTCACGACATTTCTCAAAAAATGCACAGCGATTATCCTCGTCACCAACCACAGCGAATTCGCTGCGCTTGATCCAAAAGAATTCAAGAAAAATGGCGTAAAAGCCATTGTCGACGGAATGAATTGCCTCGACAAAAACAAGATCAAAAAACTGGGAATCAAGTATCGCGGGATTGGGAGGAAATAGGAAAATTCATGAAATCAAAAAAAGCACTCTGATTGGAGTGCTTTTTTGTTTTTCTATTTCAAACCGACCTCGCTGTGTCATTCCCGCGAAGGCGGGAATCTAGTAGGAAGACAAAATTAACTATATTTGCCTAATGTTTAGATTAACTATTCAAACAGAACATGTCCGCTGGATCCCCGCCTCCGCGGGGATGACAGAATTCTTAGCTTCATTTAATATAAAAATATTTTCTAAATAGCTTATATCCTTTTTCAAAACTTAAAGGGCTGTGTTTGCATGATACTGTCCCATCTAAAACATATAGCCCAATCATCCTATGATATAATCTAGAGCGTTCTATGAAAAAATTATCACCATTATCTTTATAATTTTCATAAACCATCTTAACAAATCCTAAGCCAAAGCCCCAAAACCCTTTAAAGTCTAAGGCAGGCTCATTAACGCCAAAATTGGAAAAATCAATTACGCCAGTGATTTTATTATTTTCAAAAATTATATTTTCCCTAGTAAGATCACCGTGAACTAAAACTCTTTTATATGGTTTTTTAATCAATGCGTCATATTGATCAAAAAAATTCGCTATATCTTTCGTTTCCTGTTTTTTTAGTTTCGGAAAAGCAGTTCTTTTTAACCTTCCGAATAACTTCTCTATTTCGTCGCCCTTCGATTTTGTCTCTATGCCAAAATTTCCGAAGTGCCTCTTCGAAACACCATGCAATACATTTAGAAAATCAGCAAACTCAACCGCCATCTTTTTCTTAACTGAATAAGGTAATTTACGAAATTCCATTAACGCTAATTTTTCACCTTTTAGAATTTTGTACCCGGCAAATTTTCCACTTTTCGATCTGAAAATATAATTAGGTACAGGCATTAATGTTTTATTTGCCAAATAATCTAAAAGCTTAATTTCATTAGCAAGCCTTTTTTCTCCTCCCTTATCTTTAGCAAAGCGAAACACATACATATTATCTAAAATAACAACGTCAAAATCCCAATTTTGCTTAGTTTTCCTGGCTGATTCCCAATTAATTTCTGGAAATTCTTTTTTGATTTTTCGAAGTAGCGTTTTTGTTTCCATAGATGCCAATATCTCGTCGGTTCAATTCTCCTGAATCGAGTTTTTTATTTTAGCCTCCCTAAAAGCTCCTCGATTTTCACAATCTGGCTGTCTTTTTCATTTCTTTTTTTCAATTCCACTCCGCCGGCAGCGAGGGATTTTTCGCTGATGATGACACGATATGGCAAGCCCAAAAGATCGGCGTCGGCGAATTTTTCCCCGGCGGAAACTTCACGGTCGTCAAATAGAACTTCAATTTTTTCAGCGTTTAGTTTTTGATACAACTCTTCGGCTGCCGATATATCCTTGCCTAAACCAATTAGATGCACTTTGAAGGGTGCCACCGCTTGGGGCCAAATGATGCCTTTTTCATCGTGGAAAATCTCTACAATCGTGCCCATGAGGCGTTGTGGGCCGATTCCATAGCAACCCATGATAATTGGCTTTTCCTCTCCGTTTTGGTCCTTGTAGGTCAAATTAAAGGGTGTGGAATACTTTGTGCCAAGCTTAAAGATATTACCCACCTCAACTGCCTTTGTTTCACGAAGACTGGCATTGCCACAAAGTGGACATTTATGCTCCAAATCTTCAATAATTTCTTTGTTAATGGCAATATGGCATGCCTCACAAACATAAATCGTATCTTCGCCCGCTTCTGTTTCTGCTTGAAATTCGTGGGAATATTTAGCAAACGTTCCGCCTGAAGCATAGGTGAAATAGGTCTGCGCGCCAATCCCCGCTCGTTCGAAAATATTTTTGTAGGCTTGTGCTACTCGATCATAATATTCATCCATGTCAGCTTGGTCCGCGTGGAAAGAATAAAGGTCTTTCATGATAAATTCGCGCAAACGTAGGATTCCCGATTTCGCTCTTTTTTCTCCGCGAAATTTATTTTGGAAATGATAGACAGCTTTTGGTAAATCTTTATAGGACTCAACGATTTTTTTCGCCAAAGGCGCCACCACTTCTTCATGTGTCGGAGCCAACGCCATATTCTTTTCTTCACCCAGGCCAACTTTAACAAGAACATCGAGTCCATCCCAACGTCCGGTTTTCTCCCAATTCTCTTTTGGATGCATCGAAGGCATGAAAATCTCCTGACCGGAAACGGCATTAATTTCTTCACGAATAATTTCTTCCAGCTTTTTGTATGTTCGCCAACCGAGGGGCAAATAGCTATAGGTCCCCGCCATTAACTTGTCGACATAGCCTCCACGGATAAGCAGTTGGGCATTGACACTTTCCTCGTCTTTAGGTGCGACTTTGTTGGTTTTGGAAAATAGTTGTGATTGTTTCATAGTATTTTTTATAATTTAATTAATTTTTAAGTCTTACGCCCTTAGGGAGAAGGCCTGCCCGTATCGCTACGCGAAGCGTTGCAGGCGGGTGGCTGTAGGCCGGATGAGGGAGAAATCTTTGAGTAGCCAACCATCATTATTTATATAGATTCTCTTTTTTAATAACACCCTTTTCCCTCACCTGTCCTTCGAACATCCTCTCCCTAATGAAGAGGAGGATATCGAAAGTTATCTATTTCTAAGTATATTATAGACCGCTCTAAGGGTCAATTTATCATCCATTCATCAAAAATTTGATTATGAGAGCGGCGCGTTGACCGCTCTCATAATTTTTCTGTTTTTACTCGAAAAATCTCATCCTCCAGGAAACATCCAACTTCTTTGCTGCTGAGTAATTCCAGTTCTGACATATTTTTCGCTTTCCCATGTCTTTTTACTAAAAATCACTGAGAAAAATTTCCCTTTAATTTCTATTTTTTTCCTTTTGCCTATATCTATGAAACAGAACACACTGGCTTTGTCCTGGCCGGTTACCTCGGCAAAAGCAATGATTTCTTCGTTTTCATTGGTTGCCACGAGACACTTTGATGCCAAAATTTCATCAACAGTCTTTTCGATGCCATTTTTTGCCAAAAGACTAGCTGCTTCACCCGCTTGCACTTTGTTGAGTTTCTCAATTTCGTAGTCCATAGCTTTTTCCTTTCGATTTGGGTTGAAATAATAAAGTAAAAAACGGAAACACTTCTACCAAAGAACAAAAAAACAGCTCGCAAAAGGCAAGCTGTTTCATGTCTGTTTGTAATGATGAAGTTTAATCTCCGATTCCAAACACACAAAAGCAGCCTGCCTTTGCCGGAACCGGAAAACCTTGAGAAATTGTTCTTTTGGCGCTGTTCATGTGTTTAAAATATTTACGCTTTCACTCTAACAAGAAATGACTATTTTTGTCAAATCTATTTCTTAAACCTCGAGTCCTCATCCAGTACGATTTTTTTCTTCAGAGATCTTGCGCCGCGTCTTTTGAGATCAACCATTTTGCTTTTGTCTTTGACAATTTGCGTGGTCAACTCTTCGCAAGCGATGTCAGCTGAGCCCTCAATACTCTCAGATATTTCTTCTGCTCGGTAAAGCGCGTAGGGAGTTTTTACCATTAATTCTACGCGATACTTACCCTTTTTATCTAGGCAAATTTCCACCTCAAACTCCAAAACATTCTTGATTATTCGATTGACTTTTTGTAATCTTTTTTCAATATAGGCCTCGGCCTTCTTATCCGAGTCTATGCCCTTAAACATCATCCTCATGCTTTGTGGTTTTTTAACTACCATATGTTTTTGATCGAGATTATGAGGAAAATGACTTTTTCCTTAAAATCCCGATATGTTAATTAGTTCAATCTATAGCTAAAATCCGACATAAATAATTTCCTCCTTAATTTGAGTATCAAATTCTTCTCGTATCTTCTGCTTGATTATTCCGGCAAGAATTACAACATCCTCTGCAGTGCCCGTTCCATCATTGATGAAAAAGTTAGCATGTTTCTCGCTCACCATCACTCCGCCAATTTTTTTTCCTTTAAACCCAGCTTCTTCAATCAGCCAGCCAGCAGGAAGCTTAATTTCACCTCTTTCTTGCTTATAGAGACTCTTGTTCTCTTCTATCTTTTTTCCTGTATCTTTTTCAAATTCAGCAATAAGATTCTTATCACTCACAACCGGATTTTGAAAAAAACTACCAGAGCTAAGACCTTTTGGCTGATTATCTGAACGGGTTTTGGAAATTTCTTGCATTCTTTTTTCAATCATATCTCGCTCACCTTTTTGCATTTTTAATATACAAGATAAAATTAATAAATTCTTATCTTTCTTGAAAACAGAATCACGATAACTAAATTTGCAATCTTCGCGAGAATAATCAATACTTTCTTGATTTTCTAAATTTATCCCACGTACGCTTTCAATACTATCTGCCATACACCCCCAGGGAGCTCCAGCATTACCCCGCACCGCCCCACCAACTGTTCCCGGAATCCCCACCGCCCATTCCATTCCCATAAGACTATTTTCCTTAGTAAAATTAACGACGCTCGCCAAACTTTCTCCCGCCCAACATTCAATTTTAGCATCTTGCTTGCCCGCTGTAGCTTTAGCGAAGGAGGGTTCACTGACTTCTGATGATTGCATTTTTATAACTAACCCATCAAAACCTTTGTCGCTAAATAAAACATTACTGCCCCCGCCAAGCATAAAAATTTCCAATTTATTTTCTTTAGCGAAATCCAGTGCTTCCAACAGCTCGCTTTTATCTTTTGCCACACAAAAAAACTTTGCCGGTCCGCCAATTTTAAAAGTGGTCAGTGGTGCCAAGGGAATATTTTTTTGGATAGTTAACATAATATTAAAATAATGTCGCGTAAACAAGCGCTCCTATAAATATGGCATAAATAGCAATCACTGCAATAAGATCAAAAGGTTTAATGGAAAAAACGTTTCGGACATCCTCAAGGGCAATTTTCAATTCTTGATCAGAGAAATCCCCAAAATTAGCATATTTAACATACGCCCGAATATCACTTATATAAGGACCCTTGTTTGTAATGATTGCATTTGGCATGATTAACATTATCCTCGGCTCGCCAAGTTCTTTCCATTTTTCAAAATCTTTTTCTTTTAATAACTTTAAAAAATTATTCGCCTTATTATAATTAGATTTCCCCCCTTTAAAAAGCAAAATTACTATTACAACAACCAAGATGCTCAGGATGACGCTTGCTGTACCTTGCATATTTTATGATTCTAACAAATTAACCCGACCTCACTTTCAGAATACCACAAAAACCACCCAGACTCAAGCTGATTTTTCGCCTTTCCGGACATCCTCCTTACGCATTTCTTCCCAGAAAAACACCGCCAAAAATGAGCCCAAAACTACCAACCAATCATACCCATCAATCGGCAACATCCGCAGATATTGCTGACAGAAAGGCAAATACATGAATAATAATAAAATTATCAAAGATACCCCGATTGCTCCAATCGCGTATTTATTCCTAAAAAATCCAAGCTGAAAGGGCGAGAGCGTTTCACTGCGTGCTTGCAAAAGATTTGCCATTTGTGTCATTGAGAGAACGGCATAAGCCGCTGTAGTTGATTTGAGATACAAGATACTGTCCACCGAAAAACTCTCACCGAATTGCCATCCCCCACGAAGCATCGACCAAAGAAATGCGACGACCGCACCTGTTGCCATAATAATTCCTAAATAAATAATTCTGCGAAAGCCACCAAAGCTCATGATGCTTCGCCTAGAATTCAATTCTGTCTTGGCTGCGCCCGGTTCTTCTGGCTCAAGCCCAAGCGCAAAAGAGGGAAAGATATCTGTCCCCAAGTCAACTGCCAAAATTTGCACAGCTGAAATTGGAGAAGGAATTTGCAAAAGCACGCCCAAAATTACTACAAATAATTCACTAGCGTTAGAGGTGAAAACATAGTGCACAAATTTTTTGAGATTTTGAAAAATTGTTCGACCAACTCTCACGCCTTTTACAATTGAAGCAAAATTGTCATCCAAAAGAATCATGCTTGCTGCTTCCTTCGAGACGTCTGTGCCAATAACTCCCATGGCCACACCAATATCAGCTTTTTTGAGGGCTGGTGCATCATTTACACCATCGCCTGTCATAGCGATCACCTCACCGTTCCTTTTGAGTACCGTCGCAATCCGCAATTTCTGTTCCGGTGCAATCCGCGCAAAAACACAAACACCGTTTTTAATCTTTTGATATAGCTCCCTATCTTTGAGTATGTCCAATTCTTTCCCGTTTATAACCAAACTGCTTTTTGCCTCTTTTTTACCAACAAGTCCCACATTTTCCGCAATCGCTCTGGCTGTTATTTCATAATCCCCCGTAATCATAACAACGCTAATTCCAAGATTACGACATTCGGCAATTGCACTACCCACATTGGCACGTGGCGGGTCAATCATTGCCATCATTCCCACCCAAACCAACCCTTTTTCCGCTTCCGCTAAATATTTATTTTCCGAAAATCCATCCAAGTCGCGATAAGCAAACGCCAACACTCTCAAAGCATCTCCTGACATCTGATTGTAAATTGCCTTGGCTCTGCTTTTTTCCTCCTCGTTGAAGGGCAAAATACTCTCGCCAATCTTAATGAAGTTACAAAGCTCAATCATTACATCTGGTGAGCCTTTGACATAGGAAATCGTTTTTGAGTTTTTGTACACCACACTCATCCGCATCCGCTCTGACGAAAATGGGTTTTCATTGATTTTTTTCTCCCCTCGCTCATAAAACTTTTTTGTCTTATTATATTTTTGTCCCGCCACGATAATCGCTCCTTCCGTTGGATCGCCAATTATTTTATAACTTTTCTCGTCATATACGAGGCTCGCGTCATTGCAAAGTGTTCCTATACGAAATAGCAACTCCAAATTAGAAACGACTTTCGGATCAATTTTTTCATTTTTATAATAAAAATTTCCAACTGGAACATAGCCTGCTCCGTCCAAATCCAAAGTCTCTCCATTAATCACAATCTTCGTTACCGCCAGTTCATTTCGCGTAATTGTACCGGTTTTATCCGTACAAATCATTGAAACAGAACCAAGAGTCTCAACAGCATTTAATTTCTTGGCCAACACATTTTCTTTGATTAGGCGCTTCATGCCAAAAGACAGTGCCACAGAAATTGCCGCCGGCAATCCCTCGGGAACCACAGAGACAGAAAGAGCTAAGGCAAATAGAAAATTCTGATAAAGAGACATCTTGAAATATTGCCCGGCGACAAGAACAATGATGCCAATGAAAACAGAAAGAATTGTCACATCACGCCCAAGCGTGCGCATTTGTTTTTGAAGTGGTGTCAGATCATTTTCAACTTCTTGCGTAAGATGTGCGATACGCCCAAGTTCCGTGTTCATTCCAGTGCCCGTCACCACGAACCTTGCTTCGCCAGTTGCCACCGTTTCCCCCATAAACACCATATTATCAATGTCAGCAAAAGCCACGCTAGTATCCTGGATTATTTTTGATTCTTTCCTTTTTGGTTTCGATTCTCCGGTGAAGATAAAACTATTGACTTTTAAGTCATAACTTTCCAAAATGTACCCATCCGCCGCGATACTATCGCCAGCCGCGATAAAAACAATATCTCCGGGAACGACCAGCCTTGTATCAAGCTGTTTTTTCTCACTCAAACGAAACACGAGCGCATAACTAGCTGTTAGCTTTTTGATGCTTTCCAAAACTCGGTCCGCTTTGAACTCCTGAAAAAAACCAACCGTAGCATTCAAGAGAACGATAATGGAAATAATTGTCGCGTCGCGATATTCCCCGAAAGCCAAAGCCAGTCCCGCTGCCACAAGCAAAATCCACACCAGCGCATCATTAAACTGAGCGAGAATTAATTTCAACCATTTCCAGTTTTGCTTTCTAGTAATCTTATTTTCCCCAAACTCAGCTAGTCTGCTTTTCGCTTCATCCAAACTCAATCCATCCTGATTGGAACCGAATTTTTTTAAGACTTCTTCGGGTGTTAAATTGTAGATATTTTTTTTGTTTTTTGCTAGCATTTTTTTATTTCAAAACTATTCCAAAATATATTTCTCCATTTCCTTTTTCTCCCTAAAATAGTTCGTATTATTTCGCATAAACTTTTCGTATTCCAGTAGATTGTCATCAAACTGCCCCAAGATTGTTACTTTTTCACAGAGTTTTCCCGTTCTCTTCCCAGTATAATCTAAATAACTAGAATATGGCCAGTCTTTTTCTTCGTAATTATGAACCGCGTGATTGGCGTTTACGTAAACCGACAGATGCAACAGATATTCATTGGAGTTAATATGAATGGATTTGTAGCGTCCTTGAAAAAGCGCGCCTGTTCGATTAGATTTTTTATTGAAATAATTAGTATAGCCAGTACTTAGTTTGTGCATGAACTTTTCAATACCCCTTTCGCTAACTTGCCTCAGAATTAAGTGATAATGATTTGAATTCAGACAATAGGCGATAATTTGAACTAAAGACTGTAGAACAGAATCAGGAGTTGAGCTCCTGGAGCTCCAGGAGCTCAACTCCTGATTCTCACGTACCCGCTTATCTCGCAAACTACCAATAGCCTTACTACAATTAAATTCATTCATCCCCACAATAAATCGTTTATAATCTCCATCACACAAAAACACCTCTCGCTTATCCACCCCGCGATTATAAATATGATAATATTCACCATTGGCAAATGCTGTTTTACGCATACCTATATTACACTAAATTGTAGACATTCAATGTCTACAATTTTAATTTCTCAACTACCTCCCAACCATTCCCTGCGCCAATGGCAATGACCACATCATCTGGGCCAATCTTATTCTTGAGAAATTCCACCGCTTCATCAATCGTGGCAATATGCTCCGCTTTTCCTCGGTCGTATTTATTAACCAGCTCTACGAGATCTTTCGAATGTACTCCACCTTGCGCCTCACGCGCACTGCCGTAGATATCGAGAATAATCACCTTGTCCGCATCAGCAAAGCTTTGTGAAAATTCAGAAAGCAAAGCTTTGGTACGCGTAAAGGTATGGGGATGAAAAACCGCCCAAATATTTTTTTCCGCATACAGTTCGCGCGCGGCTTTCAAGGTTGCACGAATTTCATCTGGATGGTGACCATAATCATCAATTAGAATTGCGCCATGTCTCAAGCCGATAAATTCAAACCTTCGCGATGTTCCACGAAATAATTTAAGCGTCTCCTGGATTCTTTCCGCGCTAAAATTAAGCCGATGACAAACTGCAATCACAGCAAGAGCATTTAATGTGTTATGCCTCCCTACTAGCCCAATCTCAAACCTACCCAGAACATCTTCTCCCCGCAAGACATCAAACGATTGAACATGCAATTCATTTTCCTTTTTCAATTCTAAATTAGAAATCTGATAATCACAATCAGCAGAAAAGCCATAGGTCAAAACCGCACAAGTAGCTGATTTTGCGACTTCCAATGTGTTCGTTGCGTCCCCACAGACAACCAAAAAACCAGTTTTGGGAATACGCGCCACAAAATCCTTAAACACCTGCTTATACGAATCAAAATCAAGAAAAAAATCCGGATGGTCATAGTCACAACTCGTGAGGATGACACCGTTGGGATTATAGCGCGCTAATTTATTTTGATACTCATCCGCCTCCATCACAAAAAATTCACCCGCTCCAATCAGTGCGTTGCCACCCCAATTTGTCACTCGACTGCCAATTGCTGCCGTCGGATCCACTCCAAGTTCTTTCAAGGTGTTGGCCAGCCAAGCTGAGGTAGTCGTTTTTCCATGTGTCCCGCAAATGGCAATACCATATTTAACATTGAATAGTTGAGCAAGTATTTCAGGATAACTAAGCATAGGCAATTTTCTTTTCAGAGCCTCTTGAAATTCAACATTGTTTTTCACATTATAGACGGTGGAATAAATCACCAAATCAACGTCATTGGGAATATTTTCAATTGAAAAATTTTCGAAATACTTAATTTTGTTTTTTTGCAAAACTTCATCCGTAAAAAATTTTTCCGCCGTATCCGAACCTGTCACTTCGATTCCTTTAGAGCTGAGAATTTCCACTACACCGACAACACCAGAACCCTTGATGCCAATTACATAAACTTTTTTCAATTTTTTCAAATCTAATTCCATATAGTTATTTTATTCTTTAATCATGCCCAAAATTCCATCGGCGATTTTTTCTGCTGCATCTGGATGATAAAATGTCCCAATATTTGCGGAGAGGCTATTGCGCAATGTTTCGTTATCCATAATTTCATCAATTTTTTCTAAAAGCATATGCTCTCCCATATTATTTTCCTCCATCACCACGCAACCACCGATTCGTGCCAGAGAATAGGCATTCATTCTTTGATGATCGCTGGCAGAAGTCTCCAGAGGAATAAGAATGGCCGGCTTCTTATTGGCGGCAATTTCAGAAATAGTCGTGGCACTACCACGAGAAATTACCAAATCAGCCACCGCAAAAATATCTTCGATATTTTCTTTTATAAAAGCGACTGGGTAGTATCCCTCCCTACCGGCCTTAAAGCCAAGTTCCCCTGCCATTCGCACAACTTCTTTAAAATTACTTTCTCCCGTCTGATGAATAATCTGATATTTATACAAGAGCTGGGGCAATATGCGTAAAATCTTTTCGTTAATACTCCTAGCTCCTTGCGATCCACCAGTCACATAGATAACTTTTTTTGATTCTGTAAGGCCAAATACCTGCCGTGCCCTATTAACATCACCTTTATCGATTGTGGCGCTCAAAGGATTGCCAGTCAGTACCACCTGCGCCGCCGGAAAATATTTTTCCGCTTCTGGATAGGCCACAGCGACACGCTGAGAAAATTTTCCCAGCATCGAATTGGCCAAGCCTGGATTTGAATCAGACTCATGGATGAGAATTGGAATGCGATAAAGCCAGCCAGCGACAACAACAGGAAACGAAGCGTACCCACCCTTGGAAAAAATAGCGTCAGGCATCAAAACCAATAAAAGCCACATAGACTTTACGATTCCCAACGGAATCTTAAAGAAATCCAAAATGTTTCGGAAAGAAAAATAGCGTCGCAGCTTTCCCGTCTGAATATTTCTGATGGGAATATTTTCTTGCCCCATAATGTCATCTTCCAGCTTTCCTTTTGGTCCGATGAAATAAAACTCGACTTCAGGAACTTTTTCCCTAATCTTCCTCGCCACCGCCACAAGCGGCGTGAGATGTCCACCAGTTCCTCCTCCAGCAAGAATAATACGCATAAAATTTAATTTTGATTAATTATTTGAATTTCTATCCTTACCCAATTCTACAATTAAACCACTAAGATTACCACCCTTATCTCTCCGGTTTTCATATCCATCTCAATCTCGTCTCCATTTTTCAAAATATTGGTAGCGTTTTTTGTTCCGATAATTGCGGGAATGCCCAGTTCCCGAGAAATTATCGCCGCATGACATGCTAACCCGCCTTCATTGGTGATTATAGCCCGGGCCTTTCTCATCAAAGGCACGAATTCAACCCTTGTCATACTGGTTACAAGAATTTCACCAGTGTGGAAACTTATTTCTTTCGGGTTCAAAACTATTTTCACTTTTCCTCTGACTATTCCACCACTTCCTTTGCTCGCCACAATTCCCTTCAATTCTTTTTTTTCAACATTCGTCGCAATCTTGAACATCTCTTCTCCTACGTTACCATAAAAGAATTTCGTTATTTCTCCACGTTCACATGACATAAAAGTGCCTGCATGCCTTTTTGCTAATATTTTTTTGTCCAATTTCCTGCCAGACAGCAATAGCCTATCCAAATCCTCAGTGCTATACAAAATAATATTTGCATAATCGATATCATAGCAAGCGGCGATATCGCCCAATAAACTAAACACATAATAAATATTTTTCATCATTCCCATTTTTCTCTGATCCATCCAATATATCGTTTTTCTTGAAAAATATAGCTCATCCATATCTTCTCTCTTCAGTCGACTATCTCGCAATATCTTTTTCTTCCTAATCCCAATCCGCTCAAAATTTTTGTCGATGTCAAGAAGTTCTTTTTCGATTTCCTTTTTTGATTTTTTCTTTA
This sequence comes from Candidatus Moraniibacteriota bacterium, assembly GCA_049297495.1. Taxonomy (GTDB): domain Bacteria; phylum Patescibacteriota; class Minisyncoccia; order Moranbacterales; family UBA2206; genus UBA9630. Next base: position 65,756 of record JBAQUL010000012.1, on the reverse strand, counting down.
ATTCTTGAATGATGTCTTTGATTAAAGAGTCTTTCGTTATCTCTGTGGCCCTGTAAAAATCCGTCTTTACCCAAAAATAATGCCTTACATAAGAATTTATTTTATTTTTCAATTCCTTATCACCAAGAACTTGCGCGATAATATCCTCCTCTGTCTTTACAATTAGTTTCTTTTGAAAAATCAAAAGGCAAATTTGCAAAAATTCTTTCCGCTCAAAATTGAAAACGGATTGTTCATCCGGATGCGACAATATTGTAACTATATTTTGAGCTTTCTCTACGGAAAGATTATTCCGTCTAGCAAATGAGGGAATAATTTCTCTCTCAATAATTGCCCCTTTATCCTCGCAGGCCACTGCGTTATACCAGTACGAGCGAGAAATATTTTCAAATTTTCGATAGAATTCACCTAAAATTTTCTCACTCAAACCCTGCTTTTTCGCTTTCTGATATTCCCGCCAAGTCAGATCAAATTTTCTCGTCAAGTTTTGATGAACTCCTACCATCTCCTCAAAGCTTTTTCTGTTTTTTTTGAAATTCTTGTAAATTTTTTCACTCAAATCAACAATGAATTTCTTATTTATTATCTGATAAAAAGCACTCAGCTTTGAATAGGAAAAATATGAGCAGACAGGACTAAAATTGACACCATGCAATTTGTGAGAATTTGCATAAAAACCAAAAATATAATCAGCCAAAAACAAAGCCGCATTTGCATTTTGGATATCAAGCTCACTTTCTTTCAGATAGCTTTTCAACTCTTTCGCATCCATGGGTTTTTACCATTAAGCTAATTAGTTAAACAATGAACTCCTTACCTCTGTAATTGAAAATGGTTTTACCATCTTTTGTCTCAAGCTGCATCAGCTCGGTTTCCTTTATCAATTCTCCACCCAGCTTTTCAAATCCCTCCATCGTCACTTGACCATTATTGGAAAGATATATTGCGGTGGCATCCAAATTCACACTATGTCCCACACCGCCCACCATGATTGGCCGACTCTCTCCGATCAGCTTTCGAGCAAAATCATTAATCCTTTTTAGTCCTGCGACATGCTCCTTGGCTGTCTCGGCTGGATTCGGTCCTTGCAAAGACAACTTATCAATGCGCCCTTCGTTTTCAATCCAATCCTTGACACATGCCATTTCATCATTATTGTGCTTTTTGAGCAATGCTTGAAAATATTCAGTAGGATCTCCACTTTTTTCCGTCCATCGCCCAGCACCAAAAGCAAACTCCCTCAAGAATAGTGGAAAATCAATAATAATCTTTTTATCAGGATTACTCTTAACAATTTCCGTCAATTTATTGAGTGCGTTACCACCCTCCTTCTGACTTCGCATATCTTGAATTTCGCTCCTTGTGATAACCAAATAGCCCGGGTTATCCTTGAGTAATTCCTGAAGCTCATCTCCATATATTTCTCCCGCTGACTTCGTCCTATCCACTTCAGACGCGCCAGTAATAATCACCACTGTTCCCGGCTTTGCTTTTTCAATCATGCTCAAAATTTCTTCCTTTGTTCTCTCTTTCGCCAAATCCACACCACGTTCAGAAGCGCCAGGATATCTTTCCGATTTAAGGTCCTCTCCCTTTGGCTTTATGGTGTGCCGAAGCATAAACATACTTGATTCGTTTTGTTCCATATTTTTTTATATTATTAATACTTAACCGATTAAAAAAACTTTTTATTTTGCTTTTAACTTTCTCTGCCCCGACAAAAACTTGAAATTATTTCCACTAACCACTCTTTTGCCAGTTTTTTGCTCCAATTCCAATCGAGCGTTTTTGGCCACTCGTCCGCCACGTTTCGCCGGTATTTTATTTTCACGAAGACCTTTCGCTTCCATCGTTTCGGCAATTTGCCGTGTAGACAGCTCTGCGAGAGCGGTAAAAACCAATTCTGCGTCAGTCATGTGATCACGCAAATTTTCTGTCTTGAGCTTCTTAAGATTTTTATGTTCTTTGACTGAAAGATCCGTCCACTCCTGGTGAATTATGTTTGTCAAAATCGCATATTCATTTTGCTCTTTCACCTCATTATCTTTCCAATAATCCGTCAATTTATTCCTGATTTCTTGCCCCATCATTCTTTGCTGAATCCACTTTTCACTGCGCCCCATCCTTTGCCAATAATCGCGACTGCGGTTCAGAGCTTTTTCTGGATCAGAGATTTCTTGTACTCGCTCATAGCCAACCTTCGCCAGCCAAAGCTTAATTGGTTCTGCTTTTGGGCTAGGCACTGATTGAACTAAGCGCAAAATTGTCTCCACGCTAGCAGCATCAGAAAGATAAAATTTCCCATCCGTCGCTTCAAATTTCAGTTGGTGACAATTTGTCACCGACTGGTTTCCTTCCTTTCTAAGCCTTTCTTTGAGCTTATTCCAGTATTTCCTGGCGGTCTGATAGTCGGCTTGCTGGGTCAGCGCTTGAATTATATCAATAACCGAAAAATACCACAGTTCTTTTTCCGTATCCCAAATCCGCCGAATTTTCTGGCCTTCAAAAATCGCCAATTTTTTTGCTTGTTTTTTCATAAAAATTTTATGATTATTGATTTTTTACCAAATTTCCTTTTGCCTTCCTTATGATTCTAACGATTCCATCATTAGCGTCAACCTCCACCAAATCACCATCTTTGAGAACTTGGGTGGCAATCCCAGCTAAGCATTCAAACTTTCAATAAATTCTTTAAACAAAGCTTTCTTTAACTCCTTACCTTGCGCATGAACATTAACTGCCCAAAGTAACCATAAAATCTTATAAAATTTCATTTTTTTCAAAAATAAATTCCTATCGCAATTTACTCCCACCTCATCACAAAAATCAAAATAATGCTGAATCATTGGATTGCCGGTATAGGCGAATTCCCAGGCCGCATCACCTGCTAGAGACCATTCAAAATCAATAATTCCAGAAATTCTAGCATCTTCTATTAGCACGTTTCCGGGATTGATCATATCGCCGTGAACCAGAGATGCCAAACCAGATTCAAATAAATGATCGTTCTTATTATACAAATCAGCAAGTTTATTTTTCACATTCGAAAGAACTTCTCTAGATATCCCGTATCCTTTTTCGCTATTTTCCCAAATGTTTTTAAGCCACAGTTCTGATTCAATTAAAAGAAAATCTCTCCAGCTTTCATAAGTGCCGTTGACATCTTTTTTTTCTGATTTCAACCAACCATACTTAGTAAATTTAATTTTATGCAGATTAACAAGAATTGTGTTCAATTGCTCAAAATATCTCTTATTTTCCGGAGGATAAAACTCATCCACAATCTTATCGTCTTCCAGCTTTCTCCTGCCCCAATTTTTGCCCGGAAGCATTTCCTGTACGAAAATAAATCGACCGTCTTCAAGCGTTTCTTCATAAAAAAATTCGGCACTGGGAATTTCAATAAAAGACTTGATCAGCTTTGAAACGCCCATCAACTTTCTATTGATGTTTTGCCTTATTTGTTCTTCAGCAGGCTTCAATATGTGGATGATAATTCCTTTATCAGCCCTGGCCATATAAACCTCGCTATTAAAACCTTGCATTGAGAGTTTATCGACAGTACTTTCATTAATATCTAACCCTGCCTCTTTTTTCAGTTTATGACAAATGCCAAAAATGATTTCTCTGTCTTCGGATGATACCATAGATATCTAACTTTAAAATTTATCTCTTGAAATAGTCTTTTTCTATTTTTTTTCTTCTTGCAGAAAGTTTTTCGATAAATAATCAAATCTTACTTTTCTTTTCTTGCCCCTTTCTCTTCCAATAAATTCCACTTCTATTTCATTGCCCTCGACCGGAATATCAAGTTCCACCACTTCTCCCTTTTTTGGCCCTGAATCACTAATCATAGAATATTCGCCACCGCTTGCTTGCTCATAGAAATCATCCAGTGTTTCGCAATGCTCGATCTGAATAATGACGATGTGCTTATCAAATTTAAGTTGGATATTTTTGGCTATCCGCATGAATCCAGCCAGTTGCCTCCTGGATCGTTTTTTACTTTCCTCGAAAGATTCCAAATTTTCATGACCACTTTCGAACATATATGCATCTCTACTCATTCCTTCCGGAGTGCGTTTTTCCAGATCTGAAACAATTCTTTCGAAAAGCGCTGGATGTTTTTCATCACCCACTGGGACAACATTTCCTGCATCATCGTAAATATCAACACTTTTTATTCTTTCTTGAGGTAGATCGATTCTCTTATTATTTAATACGCTAAAACCTTTTTTCTTGAAATATTCCTCAAAAATTTTCTTTCCATTCTGAGTCCTCACTCTTGGACTAGCAATCACGCATATGACATCATTTTCTTTATTAAGTCTTCGTCCAATAATTCTAGCGACTGAGTCCATTTGCATTTCTCCCTTAGGAGTTACATCAAGATCTTCCCGTTCCATTTTTTTACCTTGCGTATGCTCATGATATTGCGTATCCCCATGCCTCACTCGAAAAACTTTCATATGACTGAATTTTTTCCTCTCTTTTTCTGGACTAATGTTTATTTCAAAATTTTTCATAAAAATTTTAGCAGGGTTAATTTTTATCATCAAGCCCGACTATTTTTCAACTTTTTCTTTTCAAAACCCTGACCACCCCCTCATTGGCGTCAACTTCCACTAAATCGCCGTCTTTTAAGATATTGGTAATATTTTTAACCAGAGTAATCGTTGGGATTTTTGCCTCTCTCGCAAAAATCGCTGCGTGACATAATGCGCCACCCTCTTCCGTCACTATCCCTCTAACTTTTTTCAAAAAAATATCCATGCTTGGTGTAGTCATTGTCGTGACGATTATTTTCCTGGAAACATCTTCATTTTTTAGCTTCGTGTTTAGCGATATAATTTTAACCTCTCCAGTCACCTTACCGCTAGACACACTCACGCCAGCTAACTCACTATTTTCCTCAGAATCTATTCTCGAGAGCAGTTCTTTCGCCCGTATTCCCTTTAAATCCGAAATTATTTCACCTTCTTTTTTTGCTGAATATGCATGATATAGATAACCCTTTTGTCGGCTAGATTGCAATCTATTTATTTCTTGGCAATCTAATTTACCCGTTAAATACTTTTTTATCTCGGGAATAGTCAGATAGGCGAGGTTTTTTTGTTTAATCTTCGGATCGTTACTTGAAACACTCAAGCAAAGATTTTCTAGAAATTTAAAAAAATCTAAAAACACGCTTTTTCTATCATTATGAAACTTACTCAATCTGTCTATTTGAGCTTTTGATAGCTTCGCGTCAATCCTTCCCAGCGCATGAGTAAATTCAAAAAAAATCCCAAATTGATTCCAACTATTTTCCGCCTCTTCGAATAGTTTCAAAGCATCCTTTTTTATAATGCCCTCGCAAATATTTTTCCCAGCAGTTCTTTTCACTAAAGCTAGCGTACGCACACCCTCCTTTAGTGCATTGGATATATATCCAGAATCCCTTTTTATGGCCTCAGATAAGTCATTATTAATTCTTTCGGCATCTTCTGAGCGTATGTATGAAGTAACTAATCCTCTATTCATTACATACAGCGCTTCTTTGTAATATATCTCTTTCAAAAAATTAGGATTAAGCAGCGACCAGAAAGTTATAGATAAATCCCGAAGCTTATAGTCCCGCTGCATATATTTGATCAGCTTTCCATCAATCACGTCTTCCTTTTTAAAAAGTGTTGTAATCGGCCTCGATTGCACAATATAGAATTTCTTGTTTTCATATGCCCACTCGATGTCCACCGGAAATTGATAGTGGTCTTCGATTTTCATGATCAAATCTGATAATTCCAGGATTTGCTTTTTTGTCAGCTTTTGTTTTTTGCCTTCTTTTTCAGGAATATCTTGCCAAACATTACCACCAGATTCTTTTCTGAAAAGCCCCTTGGACTGCTGGGAAATATTGATGTCCTCTATTTTTCTCGAACTTTTACTCACCACATAGGCATCGGGAGTAATCGACCCAGACACAATCGCTTCGCCCAAACCAAAGCCGGCTTCGATAATCATTTGATTATAGTCTTCTGTCACCGGATGCACCGAAAAGGCAATGCCAGAAATTTCACTTTGAATCATTTTTTGAATGACGACTGCCACGGAAATTTTTTGCTTGTGCAGTTTTTTTTCAAAACGATAAAAAATAGCTCTTGGCGTAAAAAGTGATGCCCAGCATTTTTGGACGTTTCTAAGAAGTGCTTCTTGGTTCGTATTGAGATAACTGTCTAGCTGCCCCGCCCAAGCCGCTTCGGCGCCATCTTCGGCGGTGGCACTTGATCTCACGGCCACAAACTTGGCATCAAGTTTTTTGAAGTTTTCCTGAATCTCTTTTGCAATATCCTCCGGCATCTTAGCTTGGAGAATTAGCGCTTGAATTTCTTCTGATGCATTTTCCACCGTATGCATTTTCTGATTATCCACAGTTTTGAGAATTGCCTCAATTTCCACATTCAAATCCGTTTCGGAGAGAAACTGCTCAAACGCTTCGGAGAGCACAACAAAACCTGGAGGAACTGGAACTCCTGCTTGCGTCATCTCACCAAGCGATGCGCCTTTACCGCCAGCGATTTGGGCGTCGGATTTGGAGACTTCTTTAAAGTTTTTAATCAACCTTTTCATATTAAAAAATCAATTATTCAAACTTGTCTGCTTGGAAATATTCAAAAGCACCCCGATTCCTGCCATCAAAAAAACCAATGATGTTCCACCATAACTAATGAATGGCAAAGGAATTCCGGTGAGTGGAATGAGTCCGGAGATGGCTGAAATATTAATGAACGCTTGAAAAGTGATCCAGCATGTAATGCCAATCGCCGTGAGTTGGGAAAAGCGATCAGGGGCATTCTTGGCAATCCGAAAACCAATCATCGCAAGAGACAAAAACAACAAAATCAAAGTAACAACACCAATCATGCCCAGCTCCTCTCCGATAATAGCAAAAATTGAATCGCCCACCGGTTCCGGTAAGTAGTTGAATTTTTGCAAACTATGGCCCAAGCCTACTCCAAAAATTCCCCCGGAACCGATTGCAAGAAGCGCTTGATTGATTTGATAGCCAATCCCACGCGGATCAAGCTCGGGGTGAAGAAAAACCAAAAAACGATCCATACGATAGGATTCAAATTTAATGAGAATGGCCAGCGCGGCAAATCCAGAAGCAGCAATCATAAACATATGTGAAAGTCGGGCGCCTGAAATGAAAAATATTGACATGGCAATAAAAATGATCACGCCTAGCGTTCCCATGTCCGGCTGTTTTTCCAAAAGAAAACTGACAACTCCCACCACGGCAAGAAAGGGAATCAAGCCTTCATAGAAATCTTTCACTTTTTCAGCGCGACTCTCGAGCCAAGCCGAGAGGTAGATAATAATCGATAATTTTAACATTTCCGAAGGTTGGAAAGAAAATGGACCCAATTGGAGCCAGCGACTGGCGCCATATATCTTCGAGCCAACTCCTGGCACAAAGACTAAAACAAGAAAGAAAATACTTAAGATAAAAAGAGGGAAAGCGATTTTTTTCCAAAAGTTATAATCAATTTTTTGCGCAACATATAAAACAAAAAATCCCGGTAAAACACCGTAGAGGAGTTGATGCTTAAAAAAATAATAGGAATCGCCAAAACGACTACGAGAATAAGCGATTCCGGCTGAAGCGATCATCGCCAGGCCAAAAGTAATGAGAAGAAGCACTACGAAAAGTAAATTTTTATTCACTCCATGTCGTTCGCGTTTGGCCATTTTTTTCGAAATTAAATAAGCTTAATTTTTTTCTCGCCATTTTTCTATCTCACCATGATTTCCGCCCAGAAGGACTGCCGGGACTTCCCAATCATTGAAACTGGCTGGTTTGCTATATTGAGGATGCTCTTTATAATTTTTTCGACTGTGCGACTCGTATTTGGAACTGGCATCATTGCCTAAAACTCCAGGCAAGAGCCGCGTCACTGAATCAATGAGCACCATCGCCGGAAGTTCACCTCCCGTAAGAACATAATCTCCAATAGAGATTTCTTCATCAGCAATGTTCCGTGCTACACGCTCGTCCACACCCTCATACCGTCCACAGATTAAAATCAGCTTGTCATATTTCGCCAGTCTTTCCGCCGACCGCTCCGTATATTTTTTGCCTTTGGCGGAAAATAAAATCGTTCTAACTTTTGGATTTTGGATTTTGGATTTTGGATTTGATTGGAAACCTGCCTGCCGGTAGGCAAGGTTAGAAATTGGAAATTTGGATTTTATCGCTTCCACACAAGCATATATCGGCTGAACCTGAAGCACCATCCCCGCTCCACCGCCATAGGGCGTATCATCGACTTTCCCGTGCTTGTCTGTCGTATAATCCCGTAGATTATGAGCAAAAACTTCAATTGCTCCGTTTTTTCGGGCGCGCCCAATAATCGACTCTTTGAGATAAGAGTCTAAAATACGCGGAAAAATTGTAACAATGTGGAATTGCATATTACACTCATAATAGCAAAACAAATCAAAAAAGGCTAGCATCTGCCAGCCTTTTTGCATATTTCTAAATTTGGGTAGTATTAGACAATATCACCTACGACATCGTCAATACTTTTTCGTACTTCTTCTCTGGGTTCTCGATCTTCTCTTGGTTTTCGCTCAGATCCCTCTGGTTCGTTAATCTTGAGATTAACTCGGGCATTATTCCTTGCACCAATTACACGCAAAAGTGTTCGCAAAGCTTTCGCTGTAGCACCCTCACGACCAATGATCATTCCCATATCTTCAGGATTGACATCAAGCGTAATTAGCACACCCATTTCATCAATCTTTCTTTCCACCTTAACATCATCTGGTTTGTTAACAATTTGTTTCACAACATATTCAACAAACTCTTTGTCAGTAACTTGGATTGTAGTCATAAACGCAATTCTAGATTAAAGATTATTAACTTCGAGTAAGAGGGCTTCGGAAGATCGACCGGCCCACCATCGCTGTCATTCGCTAAGCTATTAAGCTAGCCTTAACGAAATTCTCTTACTTCCTATACTATACTATTTATCAATTATTCTGTCAAAAAAATATGTGTCCTGGATGCGTCACAATTTATGCCCTACTGAAATATGAAAGTTTTCAAAATTTTATTCACATTATCCATCGTCTCATCGCCAAGCTCCACTCTAACTACCCGCTCTTTAGTGCTACTGATTGAATAATAACCCGGTTTCTCACATTCCGTTTGTCCGGAGTTAGGATTAACATATTTTGTCTCATAACTTCCCACCTTTAAGGTCGACTCTGTGAGTGTGCAATTTTTTCGTTCCTTTTCTGAAAACTCCTTATTATACCAAGATTGCAGGTCCAGCTTATCCTTATCAGAATATGCCCTAAGCTTCCAGGTTTTATCATTTTGAGAAACACGGACCAAATCTCCACCATGAACTATTTGAGCATCGCTTGGATATTTAAATTCAAATTTATTTTTTTCATCTGTATAGGTTTTCCAGTCCTCCGTATCATCTTTCGGCTTTTCCGTTGTACTGTCTGGAGTTTCTTCCGACTCCGCCGCTTGAGGATCGGCGTCTTTTTGCGGCAAACTCTGAGCAGCTCCTGATTCGCTTGAATTATTTTCTGGCACAGTATTCGTTGAAGCGCCCAAAGCAGACGGCGCACCTGAAGCTGGCGAAGTAGCAGCAGCGATTTGTTTTTTTGCCAAATTAGCATCTGTTTCTTTTTTGATTTTTTCAAAAGCCTCATTATTGCCATGGGCAAACATCTGCCAAAAAACATTGCCAAAAATCAGGGCAACTAAACAAAACGCTCCTACTAATAATATACTGCTATTCCGACTCATATAAAAACTTCAGTTAATTCGCCTATCCTTATGATTTATTATAGCACAATTATTACTTAGTCAATCGTCAGAGCGTCTCCCACTCCTTCCTCTAGCTGAAATTAACCCGATAAAGCCCCTTTTTCAAGTTAGGGCGCACCCTAAATACCAGGCTAGACAAAAACCGCAAATCCAGCTAGTATTTATCCATGGAAAGATTCAAACGTACTCTATTTTTTTGGTCACTCGTCTTAATTTTCTTCATAATTACCCCGATTATCGTCTTGGAAGCTCGCGGTTACCGCTTCGATTGGCATCGAGGTGTTTTCGTCTATAGCGGAACGATTTCTTTTAAGGCTAATCCGCAAAACATCACTACGACGCTCAATGGCAATGCCAATGAAACAGCTACCCCAAACAGAATCAACAACTCATTCAACCTCTCGGGCCTCCTTCCTGCGGATTACGAAATTGAAATCTCCGCAAAAGATTTTTATTCTTGGAATAAAAAAATTGACGTCCACAGTGGCGTCTCTAGTGAATTTTGGAATGTCGTTCTGACGAGAAAGAATTACGAAAAAACCCTCTATGAATCAACACGTGGAATTGATAAATTTTTCACGTCACCCAGGAATCGCTTCATTGCTTTCACAACCAACACAGAAAATGCACTCTTGGTAAAAGAATTAGACCTGGACAGTAAACTCGTTATCAACAATTACACACTGACTGGATGGAAACTTCTTGCGGAGGATAAGAAGGAAAATATCGAGTGGTCGCCGGATGAAAATTATCTTTCCGTCCCTGTGGAAAAAAATAATGCGGTAGAATTAAAAACAAGTTCACTGGAAAATCAATTCCAGACCGCCTATTTCGTCATTGATCTTAGTGACAATAGCACAACAAACCTAAACACTTTTTTTGGAAAAAATGATATTCGCTATGTAAGGTGGGATCCAAAAGAAAAAGGTTATCTCTTCTTTTTGGAGGGCACATCGCTTTTTCGGGCAAATTTCAAAGACGCAACGGACATAACCAAAATCGCGAGCGACATCAGCGCATACGACTTGGCCTATAACGGTGTTTATTTTGTCCAATCGCCTAATAATCTTATTTTCAAGACCAGTCTTGATGGAAAATCGGAAAAAATTCAAATTACCAATAGCTTTCCTGATACAACAAACCCAACCATAAAAAGAATCACCGTTTACGACGAATTTCGTATCGCCTTTCTTGATCAAAATCAAAATCTTTTTATCTATAACTATGGAGAAAATGAAAAATATTTCCGAGCACTCGGAAGTCAAGTAGCAGAAATGCACTTTTCTAATGATGGGAAAAAATTGCTTTTTTATAGTAATAACGAAATCTCTGTATACTACACTCGTAATTGGACCGTACAACCAATTCGTTATGAAAATGATCTGAACAATATAACACGCTACTCCGAAAACCTAAGAAATATCCAATGGTACAAAGACTATGAGCACATCATTTTTAGTGTTGGAAAATACACAAAGATAATCGAACTCGACGCGCGCGATCATCGCAACTGCCTGGATCTGATTAGTGGCAGCCTAGAGACACCTTTTGTCATCCACAATAATGGCCTAGAAAAGCTCTTCTTTACTGATGAAAAAGATGGTGCCACAATCCTTAATTCCTTTGTCTTCCCTGAACCAGTTCCAATCCTAGGAATTGGAGGAGCATAAAAAAATCCCCTGCCAAAGCGGGGGATTTTTTTATATAGCTCCTTCTCCATCAGAGAGAAGGTGTCCGAAGGCCGGATGAGGGAAAGGGTGCTATGTCAAGCAAAAACTAAATTAGCTTAGATTATTCTTAATTCATAGCCCTTGCCCTCACCTGTCACGTGCTCGTGACATCCTCTCCCGGAGGGCGAGGAGGCTAAAATTAATTATTGATTATCACTCAATTTCCAATCGCTCGAGAGATCAATCTGATAGACCATCTTCTTTTTACTCTTATATATAATCGTCACTTCCCCCTTCACTTCGCCAGAACCAGATTGTCTTTGGATCAAAAGGTCATAATTTTCCACTGCTGCTCTTGGCAAATCATAGAAAAATTCAATTGTTTTCGTTTGACCCAAGGGAACACCCACTAACGTTCCAAAATATTTCTTGCCGAGATCATCGCCAAATCGCTTCTCGCCCAGATTCTTCGAATCCGTAAGCCAACTACCTTTTGGAGCATAGACGCGCAAATAAGTCAGATAGTCCTTTGTCATCCAATTCTTCTCCTTCCCAGTATGATTATAGGTTACTTTTAAGTTAGCCCGCGGCACATCTCCTGACAAATCTACCGTATAGTTAAAAGAGCGACGCATATAGTAATCACTTTTCAAAGATCCCATGTTTGCATCAACCAGCATCAGATAGTCCTCTGACCAATTTTTGTCCACACCACCATCCCACTGCGCAAGCTGCGCCTGTTTTTCCAATTTATCATCCTTGAAGTATAATTGAATGTCTTTACGATTCAAGTCATCCAAAATGACTTCCGCAAGCTTTATTTTCTCACTCATACTAAGTGTGAAAACTTTTTTCTGGATTTCTTTTGCCAAAAGATTCATTATACTCTTTCTTTCTCCCCTTTCGATGCCTTGCTTGTAAGATCCCTGTTCGACTTGATATTCCAAATCAAGAACTGCACTCTCACCGTCATAAGTTCCTGGATAACCGGGAATTTCCACCGGTCCCGTCACTTTGAGAAAAGAGTTGAGAACATTACTATTGATTGCCACAATCCCTGCAAAATCTTCTTGTCCTTGGCCCAAGCGATAAAACTCATCGGCCTTTTTAGCATTCTCCAAGAAATCTGGAGAAAAATTCGAGTCGCGCAACTTCCAGTCCGAAACGCGCAGAGTTTCTTTGATCGGATACGGAGGAACGATACCATCAGGAACACGTCCATCAAAATTTGAAAGGTCATGCGTGGAAAGATCCATAACTTTTCCGTCTTGCATTTTCAAAATTCCAAACGAACCAATGTATCCCCCGCCGGGACGGAGTTCCATATTATTTTGGAAAAGCAACATAAACGTTTTTTCCTCTCCGTCTTTCGCAAAAAGATACTCAGCAAAACCGGCCATTGTTTTAAACTTGGCCTTTTTGAGTTCATTCATTGGCAAAAAATCGATAACAGCACTCATCGTCCCAAATTCTTTATCATTCTTCACTTGCCAATAAAAATACCAGCCTATGAGAAATAGGATGGAGAAAATCCAAAATAGAATAAAATTACGATTACTTTTTTGCATAAAAATTAACGATTTACAGCTTATTATTGCCAAATTATATTAACTGTCCAGCCTACACTAAACCTAGCTTTTTGTCAAGCATTCTTTAATGTAAAAACAGGCCGCTCCATCTTTCTTAGCTAAGAAAGACAAAGCGACCTGTGTTGTTCCAATATATTGGCCCTATACATCAGAACTTGAACGAATCGACGGCAATCAGAGCCTTAAACCATTTGTCGTCAAGTATCAGTTGGCCAGACTGATTCTCAACGGGTATGTAGGCCACCAAACCAGACACCATTGAATAAACAAGCGCGGTGTTTGAGGTTCCCAGAGCTGTTTCCGTCATAACGGGATAACCGGAATCGCTATAATATACAGAGATGCCAGTCCCTGACAGGACATTTCTAATCTCATCCAAAACTCCGACATCTCCAAAAACATAATAGGAAATTGCCGGCGCTGTTGTAACATCTGCCGGATAAATCCATGGCGCCGGATAACGGGTTTTGCCATCTGATCCCAGCGTTGTATTGGCCTGGGTCATTGCTTCGGCCGCAGCCCATACCGGATTATCAAATCCGGGCGTGGGCGTTCCTCCGAAAGGATTAAGTTGCTTCTCCCAAACATTGTTGCTGTTCAGGTACAGCTTAATCCCTACGACTCCATACGCATATGTTTCTGAGTCGCGAGGAACAACTCTGATGTCCTCATACCGCCCAAATGCGGTCGAGAACATCGCCATTGTCAAAGATACAACCATTGCCAAAGTGAAAATGCTTTTTTTCATAATCCTTACTCCTTTTTCATTGAGGTTAGTTTTGGCTCTGATTTGAGCCGGTTTTTTTTGTCAAACTACTGTCAAAACCTGTAACAATCCAATATAGCACATATCCCAAATTTGTCAATAGCCGGAGATCTTCAGCGCTTGACAAAGATCTCGAAATGCGCTATGATTGACGGTTAATTAATTGACTAATTTTGACCACTCATGAACAGATTAAACACGGAAAATTACCTCCAATATGCCTCAATCAGCATCGCGAACAACTCCGCTAAGCTGAATTATTTTGGCATCAGCACAATCTCCGGCTTTCTCAAACGCACTATTGATATCATGCTGTCTTTTGCAATTTTAGTAACTTCTTCTCCGATACTAATGATAATTGCCATTGCCATAAAAATGACATCAAAGGGGCCAATCATTTTTTCCCAAAAAAGAGTCGGCAGAAATGGCGAACTTTTTCGCCTCTATAAATTTCGCTCATTATATATCAATTCAAATCCCTATGCAGTCACGCCAACTAAAAGCAATGATGCAAGAATAACTACAGTAGGAAAATTCTTAAGAGACACGGGGCTGGATGAGTTGCCACAATTTGTAAATGTGCTCAAAGGTGAGATGAGTATTGTCGGTCCAAGACCAGAGATGGAATTCATTGCAAAAGATTATAGCCTTTTTGAAAGAACAAGACTTCTTGTTAAGCCGGGAATCACCGGGCTCTGGCAAATTCATGCTGACCGCAAAAAACCGATTCATGAAAACATTGATCACGACCTTCATTACATTGAGAATTATTCAATCTTTCTGGATTTTGCTATCATAATTGAAACGGCACTATTTATACTCAGAAAAATTATAAAATCCTAAATCAAATGAAAAAATCCGTTCTATTTTTAGTCCAAAATCTGCCTGTCCCCCAAGACCGCCGGATTATGATGGAAGCGCGAGCGCTGGAAAAATCCGGCTATACTGTCTCTATCATTTCCCCAAGAAAGCCGGAACAAGCTAAATTTGAAATAGCAGGCAGCATCCACATATATCGTTATTTGATGGCGCCGAAATCTATTGGTTATCTTAATTATCTCTGCGAATATACCTATGCGCTTATTCTTACCTCCTATTTAACAGTGAAGGTTTTCTTCACTCGTGGCTTTTCCATCATCCATTCTGCCAATCCGCCGGATTTCTTTTTTATTATCGCACTTTTTTTCAAACCATTCGGGGTTAAATTTGTCTATGACCAACATGACCTCTCACCGGAAATGCTTCTTTGTCGCTTCGGAAAAACTAAACAACATTTTTTCTATAAAGCTCTACTGGCGCTTGAACGCATGAGTTATTCCTTTTGCGACATTCATCTTGCGACTTGCGAGTCTGGTCAAGAGAAAACCCTTTCTCGTGTCAAAGTAAGAGCAAAAAATTTCATTGTCCGTTCCGCGCCAGACCCAACTCAAATCAGCCCAGAATTAGTCAACACAGAATTGACCAAAAAAATTCAAGCAAAATATCGCTTCACCTGTTCATATTTGGGTGTAATGGGCCCGCAAGATGGAGTTGATAAACTTCTACGTAGCATAAAAGTGATTGTGCATGAACTCAAAAGAACTGACATCGGGTTTGTTCTTATGGGTGATGGCGATGATTTTGAACGCTTGGTGAAAATGGCAAAGGAGTATAAAATTGAAGATAATGTCATCTTTACCGGCTGGGCTAATGCTAAGATCATCTCGACCTATTTTTATGCCTCGCAAATTGGCCTGATGCCGGAACCAAAAAATGACTACACGGATAATTCTCTGCACAATAAAATTCTCGAGTATATGACTGCGGGACTGCCAGTTATCGCCTACGATTTAAAAGAGGCTAAGACGACAGCGGGCAATGCAGCAATCTACGTCAAAAATAATAATGAAAAAGAATTTGCCAGAGCGGTAGTCAGTCTTATTGATGATTTTGCTTTGCGCCAAGAAATGTCAGCTGAAAGCCAAAAACGCGCCGGGAGCTACCTCTTTAGCCAAGCCTCAGCGCAAAAAGAACTTTTACGCGCGTATAATACACTGTTCGCGAACAACAAAGAATAAAAAGGTTGTCATTCTGAGCGAAATGTAGTGGAGTCGAAGAATCTGCTTCGAGTTACCACAAGTCTTACCACAAATCGCAAGGCTAGGATTATCACAAGCAGATCCTTCAACTGCGTCCGAGTACGGACTCCGCTCAGGATGACAAAAAATTAAACTAAAAAAATCGTATATTCGTACTAATTCGTAATTCGTAGAGAAATGCAAAAAGCCTTTGTCATCTGGGTCCAAGAAGTCAAACTGAGTGAATTCCTCGCTCGAGAAATTGACGCCGAAATTATCATCTCTTGCAAGAAGTATTGGGGCAGTTTTGCAATTCCAACAATTGCGCGCTATATCATCCAGAGCTTTGACACATACAAAAAATTGAGACGAATTAGACCACAAATTATTTTCGTGCAAAATCCACCAATCATTGCTGTCGCTATCGTCTACCTTTATGCCAAATTCAATTCGGCAAGTTATATCATCGATACGCATACAGCTGGCTTTATCGACAAAAAATGGACTTACTTTCACCCACTTCATAAATTCCTAGCCAAGCGGGCAATTTGGAATACGACGCATAATTATAAGAATTTGGAATATCTCAAAAATTGGGGAATTGAGAAAAGTTCTGTTTTGCAATTTTACACACCGACAAAGCTAGAAATTCTAAAGGAAAACGTAACGTTATCCAATGAGTTAGAGGCAAAACTAAAAAGCCAAACTGGTCTAAAAGTTTTTATGGTCAACCGCTTTGCCAAGGCGGATGATGCCTGGCAGGAAGTAGTTGAAACGGCAAGAATAATGCCACAAGCACTTTTTTTTCTCACTGGAAATGACAAAAAAATTAACCAAAAAATTAAAGATACTTTCCCAGCAAATGTTGTCATCACAGGATATCTAAAGCACGTAGAATTCATGGCCCTCATGGATCGTTGCGACGTCGTCCTCGCCCTTACCAAAAGGCGTGACACCGTCCTTTGGTCGATCAGGGAAATTATGGCGCTCAGAAAACCCTTCGTCACCTCAGATTCCGAAACAATCAAGCATTATTTTTCTGACGTGGCACTCTTTACTAATCATGAGGCGAGCAATATGGCAGAAAAAATTCAGTTAGCCCAAAAAAAGAAAACTGAGATAGAAGAAAAAATAGATACTTTCCTAAAAAAAGATACTATTCGCTGGAAAAATGATATACTATTTATAAGCCAGGTTATCGAAAAAAACCTAAAAGCAAAGAACATGTAACTTACGCGTTTGCCAAGAATAAGCTTTTCTATAGCCAAGGATGATCCGGAAAAAACTTTAATGGTTTTAGAGATTAAAATAAGTAAAAAACAAACTCAAAGCAGCCACGCGCTTTAAAGATTGTTCTTGGTAAACGCGTAAGTCATAGAATAGCTAGCATGAAAAAGATTTTATTTCTATCAGAAATGCCAATTACCAATGGGGTTATCCAAGCTCAGCTTTTTCCTATTCTCTTGGAAGCTGCTCGCCTCGGATATGTGACTGAAGTCCTGGAAACCACCGGAAGGTTTGACGCCCAAGAAAAATATCGAACTGAGGCAGAAAAAAAATTGACTGAGGCGGGGATAGCTTTGCAAGAAATCAATGTCCCCCGTTTCACCCTACTGCCCTCTATTTTATATTTTTCACTGAAAGCATATCAGCTTTTCAAAAAACAACTCAAAGATACGGCCAGTGAATCGTCCGTCATTTATGCTAGAAATTACAAGTTTATTCCCTTTCTTCTTTGGGCCAAATATTTTTGGCATATTTCTTTCATCTACAGCCCGCGCGGTGCCTATGTAGCAGAACGCAAGCATTACAGAAAAATTAAAGATCTGTTATACGGCAACGCAATTGGACTCCTAGAAAAAATTGCTATCCGCAAAAGCTTTTCTACCATCGTAGAAACCGAAGGATTCAAAAAACATCTGGAAAAATTATACCGCCTTGACGAAAAACAGTTCACAATCATACCGAATTATTGGGACGCCACACTGCTTCCTGACAAAAACTGGAGACGAGAGGAAGTGCGTGAAAAACTCGGATTTACGGGAAAAAAAGTAATTGTTTACACTGGTACAGTCGAAGCCTGGTATGAATTTGAACAGATGATTGATCTTGTGTCTCGACTTAGAAAAAAAAATCCCGCTATTTTTTTCCAACTATTTCTGAAAGAGGATTACGCCCGGACAGAGTCATGTGGAATCCTAAAGTCTCTGCCAGAAGTTTTCCAAAAGTATGGACTTGAAAAAGACGCCTATACTATTTCATCCTATGCCCCCGAAGAACGCTACTGCTACCTCTGCGCATGCGACGCAGGCATTTGTCTGACAACGACTGCCAAGTTCAAAACCATGATGCTTTACATTAAGATTGTGGATTTCTGGGGAGCCGGACTGCCCGTTATTGCCAATAAAGAAATCGGCGTCACCAAAGAGATGATTGAAAAAACCAACACGGGAGCACTTGTTGATTACAAGAAGTGGGAAGAATCAATCGCAAAAATCAACCCTGAAAAACTCTTTGAGAAAACCGCTGCCTACCAAGAAGAAACCGCGCGGTACTCATCTGAAAAAGTTTTGCCGCTCTATTTTAGCTTATTTGATAAATTTTTTCAAAAATAACCCACAACAACATGCAAAGCCTAATCCCCAAATTAAATAAAAACTCCCGGTTCTATGCTTACATGCTATTCTTTTCTGTTATTTTTTTTCTTACCGGGCTTTTATTCGGACAACTTGCCGGAAACATCCGTTTAGTGATGGGCGCCTTTATTTTTATGTTTCTTACCGCCTTAGCATTTTTTGATATGAAAAAAGTGCTTTGGACAATTATTTTTTTTCTTCCCGTGGTTATCGGACTCAATAGCTATCAGATTAATATTGGAACTCTTTTTCAAAACATCATAAATATCAGCGCTTTATACGTCAATCCTTTTTCACTAACTTGTCTTTTTCTAATTTTTCTGGCAAGCATCGAAGTCCTGAGGGTCGGCAAAAAAATGGTAAAAATCCCACTATTTTTCATCCTACTCATATCCGCTACTTTGAGTATCATAGTTCTCCTGCCATCTAAGTATCTTGCTGTTGGCTTTATCTTCGAAGTCTATCTTCTGGCTGGATTCTCGGCCTATTTCCTAAGCTATCTCTTTCTCGGCTCAAAGGAAAATTTTCTCAAAACAATCCTTATTATTATTTTTTCCGCTATAATCCCAGCTCTGACTGGCATCTTTCAATTTCTAACTGGTAATTATTTTTTTGAAAACGATTCGAGCCTAGGAAGGATTGCCGCCACATTCCCCCATCCCAATACTTTCGGCTCCTTTCTTTTTATTGTCCTCACTTTATTTTTAGTAACTTTTTTCGCCGTAAGCCTGGGAAATAGAAGGACAAACCTCTCTAAACTTGGAATCTATTTTTTTGCTTTTATTTTAGGCATACTTTTTATCCTAACCTATTCTCGAACGGCTTGGTCAGGGCTTCTCATTTCGGCGCTGGCGATCTTCATCATGAAGCCACATGTCAGAATACTAATGGTCTATTGTGGATTCTTACTATCTTCTATTATTTTACTCTTTGATAAAACTAGAGAAAGAATTTTGGGGATTTTTGAGCATCACATGTACGACTCGATGTATGGACGTTATGAAATTTGGGATATGGCGCTTTTTAAGGCCTGGAAAAAACCCTTTATCGGTTATGGTATCGGTTCCTTCAGTGAAATCATCAAAGATACCCAGGGCAAAGAGACTGGCAATGTCTACCCCCACAATGACCTTGTTCGCTTTTTCCTGGAAGGCGGAATCTTGGGAATTCTTCTCTATCTCCTCTATCTAATTGGAGCAATCTATTATGCCGGCAAAAGCTTTTTGCATTATCCCAAGGTCAGCGAGAAGCTTCATTTTTGGGGCAAGGAATTCAATGTTGAGCTAAAAACGCTGGGCGTTATTCCCCTTGTTCTTTTTAGCTCAATGGTTATAATCTCAATGGTTGAATCACCGTCGATGGATTTCACATATCAACTCCTCAATTGGCTCCTTCTCGGTAGCTGGCTGGGAGCAAGTCAAGGATATTGGCGGAAAAATAATAAACAATTAAATTAAACTTATGAACCAAAGCCCAAAAACAAGTTCCCCGAAACAAAAGAGCTATGACAAAATTGCCATGTGGCTACTGAACCTGGAATGTAATTTCAAATGTCCCTATTGCTTTTTTGATGACTCGCAACGTAGCCTCAAAACAAGAGCTGGTGATTGGGTCAGAAGCAAAGTCCCTGCCATTAATCCCTATAAAACCCGCTTTATTACACCCGATCAGATTGGTCAATTTTTTGACAACACAGGCGAAAGATGGTGGCTGGTGATTTCCGGCGGAGAACCATTTGTCTATCCACGCTTTGTGGAAATCGTCAAACGTCTTTCTCAAAAACACCTAGTTACGATCGGTACAAACCTCGGACTTCCGATTGATAAATTTCTCGCCGAAGTTAGCCCGGAGAATATCTGGTCATTCTATGTTTCGATGCACCTGGCCGAACGCGAGCGCCAAGGACTCACTGTTGATGACCTGCTTGAAAAAGTAAAGCGCTTGCGCAATGCAGGCTTTCGCGTCGAAATCAACTATGTCATGTACCCACCGGACATCAAGCGCTTCCCGGCCATTTTTGAGCAGTTCAAAAAAGAAGGCTTCATTCTGGAAGCCCGCGCTTTCCGCGGAACTTATGAGGGGAAAAATTATCCTAAAGCCTATGGCGAGGAAGAGCGAAAAATTTTCCATGATCACATCCCATCCGAAGTCGATCGCGTGGCTAGCTTTGAAAGCCTATCTTTCATGGATGTGCCTTGCACGGCCGGAAAAAATCTTATTCGCATCCGTCCTGATGGATCAGTCACTCGCTGCCCACACGACAATGAAATTCTCGGAAACATGTTTGAAGGCAAGCTAAACCTGCACGAAAAAGTGCAGAAATGCCAAGTCCCCTATTGCAAATGCACCCTGGCAATTAAAGAAGGTTGTGTAGATTTCAATGCGCGAAAAAAACAATAGTCACAGCAATCAAAGATTATGGAAAATATTTTTAAGGCAACTATAAATACTAAGCCTTGGATGAAAGAGCAAGAAGTTAAATTCCGCCAAGAAGCGCAGGCAAATTTAGTTTTAGCTGCTCAAAATGGACTCCTACTTGAACAAACAATCAACTTAGACCAGCTTAAGTTGTTTTCTCGCGGTTCACGTTCAGTTGTTTTCTGCCTTA
This sequence comes from Candidatus Moraniibacteriota bacterium, assembly GCA_049297495.1. Classification (GTDB taxonomy): domain Bacteria; phylum Patescibacteriota; class Minisyncoccia; order Moranbacterales; family UBA2206; genus UBA9630. Next base: position 44,601 of record JBAQUL010000012.1, on the reverse strand, counting down.
ACTTTGGGAAAGAAAATCCCTATATCGTTAAGATGGGAACAGCCAAAGAAACAATTGAAGCAGAACCTCATTTTCTGGAAATCTGGGGGAAGGCAGGAATAAGAGTGCCCAAGATTCTCGGAAAACATATGGCGGATGAAAAAACACCAATCTCTTTCACTACAATGGAATATATTGACGCACCACTGCTTAGCGATAGCATGGACACTAAAGAGCGCATAAGCAGCGGGATTTCAAAAACCAGTGGAGAGATCTTGGCGAAGATGCACAAAATAACCGGCCATGGATTTGGTAATGCAATTGTAGGAGAAAATGTGCATGGCAAATTTGCCACTTTTCAAGAAGAAATCAAAGACAATCTTTTCGAAGAAAAACTGCCCAAGATGCTTGAAGCAGGTATTTTGCAAGAGACAATTTACACGCCCCTGAATAAGGCGCTCACATTTCTAGACAATGAAATGAAAGCAGAAAAGAAACCCTCTTTCACCCATAACGACTTTCGGCCTTATAATTTATTTTACAAAAATGGTGAGATCATCGTTTTTGACCCCAATCCAAAAATCACCCATCCAATGATGTGCCTCGCTTCGACACTAATAAAATCTCGTATCGAAACAGAAAGTGAAAAAATTGGTCTCGAGGAAGAAGGTGAAATCTTGGCCGGCTATAATTCAATCACACCGATTAATGCTAAATCTCTAAACGCCGCTCTCATGATCCGTTCACTCATGACTCTTCACATCTGGTGGAAAAAAGATCAGACTGAAAAAATGGAAAAGTTGAAAAAATTAATACAAGAGTATGCAATAAACATTTGAAAAAATATACATTTTTTGCAATATAAAAACAGGTTTATGGCCTGTTTTTTGGTTGTCTAAAATAAAACAACCCCCGATTCTCTTTGACAGTCATCGCGTAAACGCGAATTCTGTACTCGAGAACCGAGGGGTAATGCTACTTCCGCCATTCATGCTTGGGCAGGATTTTTTGTCCTGCGCCATCAGGGCTGGAGTCGGGACATCTGGCTTCTGCCGCTGCCCGCTTCAACAATTCTCCCGGTGACGGAATGGGGTTTCGGCAATATTCTTCCAGCGACTGCTGAGAAGATGCAAGAAAAGATTTCTTCCCATCCTGCCCGTCCCATCTCCCATCTTTGTGATACCAGATCTGGATCAATGGATTTTTTTGATTTGGCCGAATTTCGACCGCATCATACCCCGGCCACGGCTGAGAACCTCCTGGGCGGTTGTTGTTGTATGTTACGCAAGGGAGATCCCCTGCATTTACGGATGGCGAATAGCCAGCCACCACAACGATTGCCAATGCAACAATGATTGCCAATAATTTACTGCTGTACTTTGTCATGGTAAATCCTCCTTGAATGTTGAATAATTTTGGCCTTCTGATGGAAATCATCTTCGGGCCGGTTATTGGTAAAAAACAATTCGGAGCTAAATTACCACTCCTTATGAAATATATAAGTCTTTTTTCTTATATGTTCTAAAGAAATGCAATTTTTTACTTAACTGTTTATTATATACCTCTTTTTGTTTTTTGTCAATAGCCAAATTTTGAGGTAACCTTGGGGCATGCATGCAATTATTTTGCATGACACACGCCCAAGATTGGTTTTAGAACTGCCGCGGGGACACTGTCCCCGGTGCAGGTTGGTACGGGTCAGCCGGATTCCAGGCGTACGGTGAGCAATCACCATTCGGGCATAGCACTTTACCCGCTAATGAAGTTGGCCTTTCAGAGACCCATGCTTCCTGTTTGACAGGCAAATCGGATCGTGATGCCGTCGGAGCTACGTCTGAATGCCCCACTGGAATCTTCGGCGAAGTGTTAATAGGATGTCCCTCTGCTGGGAACCAATCCTTCTCCAAAGAAGGTCCAGAGGGAAATGACGCTGGTACCGACTCATGTGAGGTAACTGACATGCTATCGTAATACTGTTTGGTGGTTTCATTTCCACCATGGACAGATTTCTTCCAGCTGGTGTGCCCGATGTCGGGCCACCCTCCCGCCTCACCACACCTTGGCGAAGCATAACCCATAATAGCCATTAAAACTGTCAAAAATACGATGAACATTGTCTTCATGATAAACTCCTTCCTCTTTGAAAAGTGATTGATTTTATAGCCTTCCATAGGAAGACTTATTCTAATAAGAACATTGGAGCTAAATTACCACTCCTTATGAAATATATAAGACTGGTGTATCTTATATGTTCTAAAGAAATGTAATCTTCAATTTTAAATTAAGACAGTCCTGGAGAGAGTGCATACAAGGTATGCAACACGCTCCAGGATTGGTTTTAGAACTGCCGCGGGGACACCATCCCCGGTGCAGGTTGGTGCGGCTCAGCCGGATTCCATGCAAATGGGGAACAATTCCCGTCAGGGCAGGCCGGCGATACTACCCGAGCCGCAGGTGCCGACACAGATGCTGCCGGTTTTGAATGTTTTTTCGCCCATGACTTCTTTACAGCCTTGGGTTTTTCCTCTACCGGCTGCTCACAAGGCTTGCCACCGCAATAAATGTTAATTGTCTGCTGCAGCGTGCCGACCGCCGGAATCGATGCCATTGCTGCTTCCGCTGGAACCGTTATCTGATTGGACGGCTGTGGTGAAGGCAGAGTATTACTGCCCTGTTGCGGTATCTCCGGTATTGCTGCCACTGCCGGAACTGCTGGCAGATTGACAGAGACCGGCGGTTGGGCTGGAAGCAGAGTATTACTACCCTGCTGTGGCACTTCCTGCCTGAGTTGCGGGACGACCGGCTCGAGCGCCTGAGTGATGTCACTTTTGGTTGCAATTGACTCTGAGTCGTTTTTTTGGGGGGTTTCCTTGCTGCCAACCCACATAATATACGCCCCACCCAAAATCAACAAGCCCAATACGATGAGAACCGCCACCAAAACCACTCCAGTCAACTGACTTCTCTCCGTCCCTGGCACCGCTTGTACTGCAGGCGTTCCCAAGTCGGGTCCACCTGGTGCTGTTGGCGCTCCCATGTCGGGTCCGCCTGCTACTGCTGTTCCATTTGCCATGATACTTCCTCCTTTTCTCATGATAAGATTATTTTTTTCGGCAAAAACGCCGTTCTATCAGCCACTCCCAAAATGAAAAATTTCATTTCAAAAGTGGTTGATAGAAAAATAATCAAAAAACCGCAACGCATCCACTAACTTATTTTCAAAAGAACAATCCTGGAAACTTGTGTTTCTTATTCGTCCTGCCTTTTTTGAAAAGTCAGGACTAAAAGAAAAACAAACCCTAGCTTAAAAACTATCTCTACGATATTCAAATGTTCCACTCACTAAGCCACTATTTGCATAATCATAGTTTTCATAGGATCCTCTGGAAAACCAAGTCGTCACTCTTTCACCGAGAACAAATACTAATCCGATTGAGAAAAATATTCCTGCGACTGCCGCAGCCAAAACATTGAGCCATATAATTGGAAAGACTGGGTCACTAAAATAGACCGGTCCACCAATTTTTTTCAGTGTGATGTTTTCGTTACCATGATATTTAACACCATTATCCAAAAGCTCAGAGATAATCGCTTCGGTCATTTTGCGGTCCCCTTTTTTGCTGGTATCGGAAACTTCAATCTTAATAATTCCCGTGCTGCCAAAATTGGATACATTAATTTCCTTGTTCCAATTTTTCATCTGATCTTCCGGCGTATCACCATATTTAAGAAAATTCTCCCCCGCCTTTGCAAGTGCCCCTGTCATGAAATCAGATGAACTGACCACGCGAGTCAACACCTCACCAGCAAACTCAGAAGACTTTGTGGCGCGATAAGCATCGATGTCCACACTTTTTTGCAAAATCAAAATCTGTGTTTCACTGCCATACTGCGGAGCAATGATAGTGCTCACAAAAAATGCCAACGTAGAAAAAACGACAACGAAAACCAAAATTGTTCGCCAACTGCGCACAATCATTTCTAAGCTAATTTCTTTATTATTACCCATATGTATAATTTGTCCAATTTATTATTAACATTGAACAATAGCACAGAAACAAACAAATGTCAAACAAAATCTCTCAAAAGCCCACTTTGGCTTAAATAGGCCAATATCGGTCAATTCCTCTTGGACTTTTTTAAATCCTACTAGATTCCTGCCTTTTGCGCAAGCGCCCATAAAAAACTAAAACCCGTTCGAAAATAATATTCGAACGGGCGTTGATTGTTTGTTGTGAACTTAGATTAAACAAAAGAAGGTGATCTTTTAACAAGCCGTATATCTTATCCGCGATAAATCTTCAGTGAGTCCGTTGTAAATGCCAATGATTTCGACATCAGTATACTCATTCAGCATCATACTTCTAAATTCATCTACTTGTCCTTCGTGGAATAGTTTTTCTTCTTCGGGATTGGCAAAAGATCTTAAACCCTTGAAGTAACCGCAGTCTTGATGCGGTTGAGCTACAAACTTTCGACATCCCCGCTTGTAAGCGACGGCGACAGCTTTTCTTGCATGCTTCGATCCTTCAATAAAACTCCTGATTGACCCAGCAAAGCTGATAATTTCGAAAGGGCTTCCCACAAATTCCCTGACACAGTCTATCCCCTGTTTTGCAAAGCGATAGTCCATACAAAGAATTATCGCTATTTGGCAGCTTTCGAAATTTACATACGGAGTTATTAGTCGGACAGTCTCATCTCCATCCATTGAAATTTCAACAAACTGCGCGTCTCGCCCTTCGTTTATTATGCGAAAATAGACGATCACGACTTCAACATCTGGATGAAGAATATTAATTGTCCTTGCCGCCTCCATCAGATTTTGCTTATGAAAGACTTCTTCGTCCCATCGTGTCTTAAATCGCGAAGAAGCGTTCTTCTTATGGAAATCCGGCCCCTGAAAAAGAAGGATTCGCTTTACACCATGCTCGTTAATGGCCAACTTAAGCGCCTTAACCGCAGTCCGACTTCGCTTAACAATCCTCTGCGGAAAAGCATTTGCCGAAAGCAGATCATAAGGCTTTCGGTAAGCATGATTTGGAGCAACCAAGCTACAGTAGGAGTTTTTCATGCATGTCATCATAAACGGAAAATGCCGATAGGCCGATGATAATATCGCCAGCTGATCGCATCCATCATGATTATCTCCATGAAAAAATTTCTTCGTTGTAATAATGTCTCCATTTCTATAATCCCACAACATTCCCACACCTCCCATTAATCTGTCAAACAACAATAATAATAAAGCCCATCCGATGTTCCGGACAAGTTTCGCCACACAACTTAGTAATATATACCTAAATCAATTTCTCGTCAATTTTATAAAAAGCGCTCTATTTTCCAGCTTCATGCACAAAACCAACCACATCCACACTGTCTCCAAATTTTGCAACTGCTTCTCTGGCGATTGATTTCATCTCATCCAACTGCTGCGCGTCTTTGGCGGAAACTATGATGTAGAATTTATCCTCTCCGGTAAATCTTTTTCCGAATCCATGATCACCTAGCGCAATTCCCGTCAGCATTCCCAGCTCTTCTTTCATATATTCCTCACTCAAGCCAAAACCAAAACCACTAGAAACAAAATGTCCCGGCATTTCCGTGAGTGTAGCTGGATTAAATTTCCCCGTACCATCAAAACAAATTGCCCGCTCATTGTGAACAGAATTTTTCATGTCTTTCATTGGGATATGTTCATATGTGGCACCCAATTGCTTTGCTAGCCACTCGGCAAAATTCTCGCCCAATTCGTCAGCGGTTCCGGTTTCAATTTTCTGATCCTTAAACGCCTTACCCGCTGCGCCACAATTCTCATGACTAGTCACTTTTGCAATCTTACTCTTATATTCTGCGATAAAATGATCGAGCTCCTCTTGACTAAGAAGAATGCCTTCCCCGGCCAAGCCAAGCTTTGCTCCACTAGAAGGCAAAACTCTTCCGTCTGAACAAACAATTACATCCAGTGTCGTGAAGGCTTCTTGAAAATTATCCAAAGATTCCATCACCTCTTGCAAATTCCTACCTTCCTTCAAATCTCGAATGAGCGTATTTTCCTGGGATTTTTCCCATAAATTAGAAACCTTATCCAAGTGCTCAAAATTACTTCCGTCAAACATAATAATATTTTTTAATTTTTAGCAAACTTATTTTTATATCCCCTTCTCCATTAGGGAGAAGCCTGCCTGCCGGTAGGTGGGCAAACCAGCTCCTGCCAACTTATTAAATTTCAAAATCTAAATAACCAATGTCAAATCAAATCCAAAGCTCGAATGTCAAAATTTCTATTTTTAGCTTTTGTCATTTGATATTGGCTTGAAATTGGAAATTGGAAATTTGGATTTAGTATCGAAAAAATCTAATCCCCTAAGCTAATCCCCTTCTTTGTGTAATGTTTTTTCGCCACTCGGATTCTGGCTGATTCTTTTTGAATTGCCGCCGCAACGCGCGCATAGTCTTCATCGTCCATTGAAATTGCCTCTTTTTTCAATTCCTCGGCCCGCTTTCGCGCTTCTTCCGCGCGTGCAAGATCGATCTCTTCTGCCCGCTCAGCAGTGTCAGCCAGAACGATGAGCGTATTATTATGAAATTCAATAAATCCACCAGAAATAGACAGGAAGATTTCTTCCCCCTTAATCTTTATCATCGCCTCACCTGATTCAAGGCTCGTAATATATGATCGGTGATTTGGCAAGATCGTAATCTGACCATCAGTCGTCATAAAAGTCGCCTGATCAACCTCATCTTCATAGACGGTTTTTTCCGAAGTCACGATCTTGAATTTAATTTTTGATTCAGACATATAATTATTATTTTTTTATCTCACTGACCGCCCCCTTCATGTAGAATTCCTGCTCTGCTACATCATCCAATTCTCCATCAATAATCATTTTGAAGCCTTTGATTGTGTCTTCCAGTTTCACATATTTTCCCGGAGTGCCGGTAAATTGTTCCGCCACAAAAAATGGTTGCGAGAGGAATTTCTGAATTTTTCGCGCGCGAGAAACCGTCACCTTGTCTTCATCAGACAACTCTTCCATTCCCAGAATTGCAATAATATCTTGAAGGTCTTTATATCTCTGCAAAACCATCTGCACACGCCGAGCGACGTTATAGTGCTCATCGCCGACAATTTTTGGATCCAAAATTGTGGAAGATGAGTCCAACGGATCAACCGCTGGATAAATTCCCAATTCAGTGAGCGCACGAGAAAGCACCACGGTTGAGTCAAGATGTCCAAAAGTCGTGGCTGGTGCCGGGTCAGTCAAGTCGTCGGCTGGCACATAGACCGCTTGCACAGAAGTAATAGAACCTTTCTTGGTTGAAGTAATTCTTTCTTGTAGTTTTCCCATTTCTTCTGCCAAGGTTGGCTGATAGCCCACGGCGGATGGAATACGACCAAGCAGAGCTGACACTTCTGAGCCAGCTTGAGTGAAACGGAAAATATTATCAATAAAAAGTAACACATCCTTGCCTTCATCATCCCGGAAATATTCTGCCATCGCAAGAGCAGAAAGAGCCACGCGTTGACGTGCTCCTGGTGGTTCGTTCATCTGACCAAACACCAGCGCAGTTTGCTTCAAAACTCCCGAGTCTTTCATTTCGTTGTAGAGGTCATTACCTTCACGCGTTCTTTCTCCCACACCAGCAAACACAGAATAGCCTCCGTGTTCACGCGCGATATTTCGGATGAGTTCCTGAATCAAAACCGTTTTTCCCACACCAGCGCCACCGAATAGTCCAATCTTTCCACCTTTCACAAATGGACAAATGAGGTCAACCACTTTAATTCCCGTTTCAAAAATTTCTGCCTTAGTTGATTGCTCAGAAAATTTTGGCGCGTCACGATGAATCGGATATTTTTTCTCAGTCACCACTTTTTCATCCACTCCGTCAATCGTTTCGCCTAAAAGATTAAACATCCGTCCCAAAACTTCTTTTCCAACAGGAACAGAAATTGGTGCACCCGTGTCCGACACTGCCATCCCGCGACTAATGCCATCAGTCGAACCCATCGCCACCGTCCGCACGCGATTTGCTCCGATGTGCTGATTAGTTTCGAGGATCAATTTATTGCCATCGGTCAGCGCAACCTCAAGAGCATGATAGATTTCCGGCAAATTGCCTTCAAATTCGACGTCCACGACCGGTCCAATGACCTGAATTATCTTTCCTGCATTTTTCATAATATTAGTTTAAAATTGTTTAATTGGTTAAATTGGCTTAAATTCTAATCCTCAAATACTAGCTTATTTAGGCAAATACTGGAAGATTAAGACTTAAGGTTTACCCCGTGAAATTCTGTCATTTCACTGGGTGGTTGACTTTTTGGTTGATTTGGAGTATAATAATAGGTTATAAACTATAACAAGTCATTTAACAATTGAGAGGGGTTTCTAATGAGCAAATCAGATATCTGGTTTTATATATCGTGTTTCCTGGTGGCAATAGTAATTGGGGTATCTTTCTTTTTTATGGATACCCAGGATGCCAAGAGTATTGTTGGCATAATTGCTATCATCGCTTTTACGTTCTTTGTTGCGAAGGGGTTCGGAAGGAGGAGGTAATCACCCCTGTGTTTCATTCTTCGTGTAGTCACTGGTTCCCAACGAATTCAGTGACTTTTTTTATTTTCAAAAGAACCTTCCTTTACATCCTCTTCTCCCTCCGGGAGAAGGTGGCCGTAGGCCGGATGAGGGCAAGGGCGTTTGATAAAATTATTGCCATCCTATCATCTAACGCCTTTCTATTTTAGTAATACCCTTGCCCTCACCTGTCCTTCGGACATCCTCTCCCGAAGGGAGAGGAGGAATTTTCCATCACCTTTTAATATTCTAAAATCTTGTTCACTGCTCACTGATTTCTGTCTACTGTTCTAGTGTCGCCTTCCCCGCTGAAATTTCCGCGATCTCCTGTGTAATCTTCGCTTGTCTGAGTTGGTTGTAGGCCAATGTCAGGCCATCTGCCATCTCCCCTGCTGCGTCCGTTGCGTTTCTCATTGCGAGCATTCGGGAAGATTCTTTGGAGGCATTCGATTCCAGGATAGCATGATAAATCTGCATTTCAATCAGGCGCGGGAAAATATAGTCCAGAAGTTCTTTCGGGCTTGGCTCAATCTTGTATTCCAACTCCGGCTCCTTGAGCCCGACTTCCTTCGCGAGTACGTCCATCTCAGCAATTTGTTTCTCCAAATCAATTTTCGAAACCGGCAAGATCTGTCTGATTTTGGTCTGCTGATTGATAGCGGAAACAAAATCAGTGTAGATTACCGCTACCTTGTCATATTTTTTCTCCAGATAATCGGCAATCACAATTTTCGCGACTGCCCGCACATCTTCAATTTTTGGCAAGTAGGTTAGTTCCGGAAATGTGGCCACAATTTCTTTGCCCAATCGACGCACCATTGCTTCGCCTTTTTTACCAATCGTTATAAAATCTATTTTCAGATCCGCATTTGGAACATTTGATTCCAGTTTTTTATCACCAATCCGATTAACTTTCAATTTTTCCGGGTTGTTAATTTCATCTTTAATCTTCTTGGCCACCTGTGCATTGAATGATCCACACAGTCCACGGTTTGAAGCAATGGCAATAACGAGGACACTTTTCACTTCGCGCACCTCGAGTAGTCCTTCGCGATGATCCTTGAAAGCTCTGGCCAAATTGGTAAGCACACTCCAAGCTGAGTGAGCATAGGGTCTAATCCCCACTACGCTAGCCACAGACCGGCGCATTTTGGCAGCCGAAACCATCTCCATCGCGCGGGTGATTTTTTTGGTATTATTGATCGATTTGATTCGACGTTTGATATCGCGTGCTGAGTTCATATTTTTTTAGTGACCGTTTTGATATACCTCCTTAAACTCCTTAATTGCTCCGACTAGTCTTTCAACCACTTCATCCGTCAAATCTTTTTTATCTGAAATTAAATCCATGACAGGTTTCGCTGATGAATCAAGATATTTATGAAAATCACGTTCCCAGTTGGCTACTTGCTCCACTGCCACATCATCCAAAAATCCATTAATTACAGCATAGATAATGGCCACCTGATGTTCAACAAGCATCGGCTCATATTGACCTTGCTTCAAAATTTCCACTGTTCTTTTTCCTCTTTCAATTCTTTGTCTCGTGTTTTCATCCAGGTCAGATCCAAATTGCGCGAACGCTTCCAGTTCTCGGAACTGCGCAATGTCGAGTCGCAATTTTCCCGCCACTTTTTTCATCGCCTTGGTCTGTGCAGAAGAACCCACGCGTGAAACAGAAATTCCCACATTGAGCGCTGGACGAATTCCCTTATAGAATAAATCGGCTTCGAGATAGATCTGTCCGTCCGTAATCGAAATTACGTTTGTTGGAATGTAGGCGCTCACGTCACCAGATTGCGTTTCGATGATAGGAAGAGCTGTGATCGAACCTCCGCCAAAATTTTCGTTTAGTTTTACACTGCGCTCCAAAAGTCTGGAATGAATATAGAAAACATCCCCGGGATAGGCTTCGCGTCCTGGTGGGCGACGAAGAATAAGAGAGATTTGACGATAAGCCCAAGCGTGACGAGAAAGGTCATCGTAAATTATGAGAACATCCTCACCTTTGTCCATAAAGAATTCTCCCAATGTACAACCGGCATATGGAGCGATGTAGGATAGTGGAGCTGGGTCTGATGCGCCGGCTACAACTACGGTTGTATATTCCATTGCTCCACGCGCTTCTAATTCTGCTACGATTCTCGCGATTTTGGATTCTTTTTGTCCAATTGCTACATAGATACATTTCACATTTTGCCCTTTTTGGTTAATGATCGTGTCCACAGCAATGGCTGTCTTTCCCGTTTGGCGGTCGCCAATGATCAGTTCCCGTTGTCCGCGCCCAATTGGAATCATCGCATCAATCGCTTTGATACCAGTTTGCAAAGGTTGATGCACAGATTTTCGAGTGATTACACCGGGAGCGATTTTTTCAATCGGCATGAATTTATCTGCTGCGATTACTCCCTTGCCATCAATCGGAACTCCTAGCGGATTAATCACGCGTCCGATAAAATTCTCTGAAACTGGGACAGAAAGCACGCGTCCAGTCGAACGAACAGTGTCACCTTCCTTGATGCCTTCATAGGCTCCCAAAATCATCGCCCCAATCCGATCTTCTTCCAAGTTCAAAACCATCCCATAAATCGGCTCCGCCTTCGCTGAAGCTTCGGCGGACAAGTCTGCTTTTCTTTTTTCATCAGATGGCAAAAACTCCAACATTTCACTCGACACGGCATTTTCCAATCCAATAATCCGCGCCACACCGTCGCCGATTTCGACAACAGTTCCGACTTTTTCTGTCGTGGCAACGCTTTCGAATTCGCCAATTTGTTTTTTCAGTTGTTCAATGATGTAGTCCTTATTCATAATAATTCAGTAAACAGCGAGCAGTGAACAGCGAACAGTATTTTTCATACTGGTTCTTGTTCCTTGATCACTGATTTTTGATATTAAATACTAATCCCCTAATACTAGCCTATTTAGGCGAATATTGGAAGATCAGGACTTAAGGTTTACTCCGTGAAATTCTGCCATTTCACCAGGGGTTGACTTTTTGGTTGATTTGGAGTATAATAACAGATTATAAAATACAACGATTTATTTTACTAACATTCTTTGAAAGAAAGGAAAATGAACATGAAAAAAGACTTGCAGATGCTAGTACAGCATCTCATTAATCTCGTACTGAGTGGTGTTCTTTACGTGCTTGCCGAGGATATGCTGGGTTGCTGGTGGTGGCGTTTTTTGTTGGTCATCATCATAGTCATTACCTGTGTATATATTGTAGTCATAGTTATACACATCGTAATAATAAAAAAATACCCCGATACATAAAACCATTATTAAACCTCTGACAAAGTCGCTGCTTCCCAACGGATTCAGTGACTTTTTTATTTTCAAAAGAACTTTTTTTTATATCCCCTTCGCCCTCCGGGAGAAGGTGGCCCCGCCAAGGCGGGGATGAGGGCAAGGGCGTTTGATAAAATCATTACTCTCCTATCATATAACACCTTTCAATTTTAGTAATACCCTTGCCCTCACCTGTCCTTCGGACATCCTCTCCCGGAGGGAGAGGAGGAATCTTCTATTGATTTCAATTAACTAAAACATTCCTCATCTTCTTTAACTGCCCCTTCACACTCGCATCAAAAATCTCATCTCCCACTTTCACAATCACTCCACCATGAGTCTTTTCGTCAATTTTATTTTCAATCACGACCTTTTCTGCTTGATATTTAGCTTTAATAAATCCGTTCAATTTTTCAATCATTCCTTCGCTCAACTTTTCCTGAGACGTAACCTGCGCTACAACAATCCCATTTTTCATATTCGATACGGTTTCAAATTTTCGCAAAATTTCGTTTTTCAATCGCATCTGTCCATTCTTAGCCAGAACTTTCACAAAATTAGAAACCAAAACATCAACCTCAGCGTGAGATTTTTCCGCAGTTGCTTCATATAGTGATTTTGCGTATTGAGCTGATGTTATTCGCATAATATATGTACCAGGTATTATGTATCAAGTATTTTTGTATTTTTTCATACATCATACATGATACATTCTACATACCACTTACTTGATTGATTTTTCGATTAACTCTTTATCCTTCTCTTTATCCAATTTCTCCCCAATAATCTTCTCTGTTGCTAAAACCACGAGATTTGCAATTTCACCTTTCACCTCCGTTAGCATCTTGTTTTTCTCCTGTTCAATCTGGCTCTTGGCGCTGACTAGCAGTTTTTCGCTCTGATTTCTGGCTTCCAGCACAATGCTCATTGAATTAGCCTTAGCCTGTTCTTCAGCCGCTTTGATGATTTCTTGCGCTTCTTTTTTGGCCACTGCCATCACTTCTTTTTCTTTCTCCACAATCTCTTCCAGTTTTTTGCCAGCCGCATCGGCGTCTTCAAGACCTTTTTCAATTTTGTTCGTTCGGCTATTGAGAGTTTTCAGAACTGGCTTGTAGGCAAATTTGTAGAGCACAAAGAGCACGATAGCAAAATTGACCATCTGTGCCACAAGGAGATTGACTTCAATGTGGAATGTTTTGATGAGTTCGTCCATATAAATACATTGTTACATTGCTAAATGGCTAAACTGTTATTCTTAAAAACAATTTAACAATGAAACAATTTAACAATTTTTAGCGTGCTTATCTCGATTTCCCTCTGCTAGCAAAGAGAAATCGAATAAATTCGCTAGATTATTTGATCGAGAAAGCAATAACCAAGGCATAAATAGCCACGGCTTCAGCAAAAGCTGCAGCGAGAAGCATCGGAAGCAAGATCTTTTCTGCACACTCAGGATTTCGCCCGATTGATTCCATGGCTTTTGCGCCAATTTTTCCAATCGCAAACGCTGGTGCAATTGAACCGATTCCGATTGCCAAAGCTTTCGCAAGCATTGTCATATCCATAATATTGTATCTCTACTCTAACGGTCGACTAAATTTTGTTGTTTTTAACGTCGCCGTAAGAATAAATTAAAAAAATTAATTAACCTTAATGTTCGTGCTCTTCGGTTGCTATTGTCATATACACCATGGCCAGTATCGAAAAAATGAGCGCCTGAATTATCCCTACAATCATTTCCAAAAACATAAATGGTAGTGGCAAAACATAGGCAAAAAGTGCCATCATTGAAGCCAAAAGCACTTCGCCCGCGAAAATGTTGCCAAAAAGACGGAAAGTAAGCGAAGCCATCTTGGCAAATTCACTAATAATTTCCACTAGACCAACAAAAATCTTAATCGGATTAACCAGCACAATCGTAAAGTCTTTTCTAATCTTTCCGGGAATCTCCAAGAGAAGCTTAATATTCACAAATTTATTGAAATAATTCCACGCGCCAACCGTGAGCACACCAGCCACATGCGAAGCAACCACGGCAAAAAGTGCGAGAGCTAGTGTTGTGTTGATATCAGCCGTTCCTCCGCGAAAAAGCGGGATGAAAAGCTTATGACCCTCTTCCACCTCATTAAAACCGATTGTTCCCATTCCCGGAAGAAGTCCCATCCAATTATTCACAAAGATGAAAAGAAATAGGGCCAATGAGATTGGTAGAAACTTTTCTGATTTTTTTCTCGAACCAGTCACGCTGTCAGCCAATTCTAGGGCTTTTTCCAGAATAATTTCAAAAATGTTCTGTACTCCTCGTGGCACACGCCGCACTTTTTTCCCCACTGAAAAAAGAAAAATAACGAGGATAACAACGGAAATCCAACTCGCCAGCAGCGAATTGGTGACTGTAAGATTTCCGATGTGTCCCAACGGTTCAGCAAAAAGCGTCGCTTCATGACTCGCCGGAGCGCTTGGCGTTTCCATGATTTCAGAATTGTTTGTAATAGTCGCTTGTTCTGACATAATTATTTATCTTTATCTTCAACAGAATCAACCTCCTTTTTAGCACTTTCTTTTAATTTCCTTTCTTTTTTGGCATCATCTTCAATCTTTTTCATTACCACCAATGTATCTTTCACGATTCCATAGGCAGAAACAAAAAAGGCCACGCCAACACATAGCAAGAATAGCTTTGGTTCGGTTCCATACTTATTATCCAACCATCTCCCTAAGAATAAGGCCGCGATAATTGGTCCACCAATCCAGCCGCTGAGTTTTCCAAACAAAACCAAACTCGGCTGCCACCACAGCATCTCTATTTCCTTTTTCTTGCTATTCATATTTTAGATTACACTACTTAACTATTCTCTCGCAAAAAGCAAAAAAAGTCAATATTGCGCAAAATTGAACCAGGAGTTGAGCTTCTGGAGCTTCAGAAGCTCAACTCCTGGTCTCCTAGGCACTCTGTCAAATCCCAAAAAACCTCTCCGCCGTACTCGTGGTGACTTCCGCCAAGTCCTCAAAATCGACATTTTTCACTTCTGCAATTTTTTGCGCCACATATTTCACATAGAGCGGCTCATTTCGTTTTCCCCGCATCGGGACTGGAGCAAGATAGGGGCAATCCGTTTCGAGCATAATACGCTCAAGCGGGACCTTCCTGATCACATCAAAAATTTCTGCGCTGGGTTTGTTATAAGTAATATTGCCAGCAAAAGAAATCAGCATATTTTCTTTTTCCAAAACTTTCTCCACAAAAGCTAATCGCCCACCAAAACTATGCCAGACAAAATTCAGTTGCGGAAACTCCGAAACAATGGCAAAAACGTCTTCATAGGCATCGTCGGCTTCGCGATACGCACTCGGCGCAACTGGCCGCGACCCGCGACAATGCAAAATGACTGGTAGCTTTAAAACTTTCGCAAATTCCAATTGCTCTGTAAAACCTTTTTTCTGCAATTCTTTTTGGGCTTCCGTAATCAAGCTTCCGTCAGGAATAAAATAATCCAAGCCAATCTCGCCAATTGCCACGATTTTTTTGCTCGATGCTAGCGCCTTGAATTCGGGAATTTTATCAAAACTTTTCTCGCCATATTCCATAAAATAGTGCGGATGCAGTCCGATGGAACAATAAATATTATCGTATTTCTCCACTAACGCCACCGAACGCTGGCTACTGCCCAGTCCCGCGCCGATATTGATAATTTTTTTCACACCACCTTCAAAGGTGCGCCTAACCACTTCGTCGCGGTCTGCGTCAAATTGTTTGTCGTCTAGGTGGGCGTGGGTTTCGATTAGCATAATAGTATTAAGTATAATGTATTTTGTATAAAGTATGGATTCAAAAAATAGCTGAGACCATTAACTTCCTTAAAACAAAATCTAAATTAGTGTCATTCCCGCGAAGGCGGGAATCCAGGTTCCACTAGCTATAAATTACAAACAATCGAATTATAAATCTTCTTGCCTTATGTTTCAGTCAGCCCTGCATTTAATAACTCGTTTTTCTATATATCAAGCCTGAGGTGCCTGGATCCCCGCCGGAGTTTATGCTCGTGAAACGGGTGCGGGGATGACACAAAAAAATTATTTAATTCTCTGAAACAAAACTTCATCCAGTTTTTTTGTTTCCAAGGCTTTTTTAATTTTTTCGGCAGTTTCGGGCATAAAAGGAGATATTTTCTGAGCCATCGGAGATAAGGTGCTAAGCAAATCAATCATTACATCGGCAAATTCATCTTTATTATTTTTTGCAAGCTCCCATGGTTTTTTTTCATCAATGAATCTATTTGCCCTTCTAACATAATCCGTAATTTGCCCAAGTGCATTTCCTAATTCCATGCTATCCAGTAAATTATAAAATTCATCATTGGGAATCGAAAGCTCCTCTATTACTAATGATTGCGAAAAATTTATACTCTCACTAAGTTTTATAACCCTCGAAACCAAATTCCCCAAACCATTAGCCAAATCCGCATTATATTTCTCGATCAATTTCTCCCAAGTAATATCAAAATCTTCGCCAAAACTTGCCCCAGCTAAAAGCAAATAGCGCGTTGCATCTGTGCCAAATTTCTCTACCATTTCATAGGGAGAAATGACATTGCCCAAAGATTTGCTCATTTTTTGTCCATCAATGGTGATGAATCCATTCACAAAAATTTGTTTGGAATTGGGCAGTTTGGCAGACATAAGCATTGCCTGCCACATCGCTGATTGTTGGCGCAAATTATCTTTTCCACAAACTTGCACGCCCGGCCAGAATTTTTCAAAATTGTCCAAACTAATTGGCCAGCCTAGGGTAGAAATATAATTCACCAAAGCGTCAAACCAAACATACATCACGTGCTCATCATCACCTGGAACTGGCACACCCCAAGCCATTTTGCTTTTAAGCCGAGAAACGCTAAAATCTTCGAGTCCCCGCTCCACAAAACTACGCACCTCGTTCATTCTTTTTTGTGGCACGACAAAATTTGGATTATTTTTATATAGTTCCAGGAGTTTTTCCTGGTAAGCCGAAAAACGAAAAAAATAATTTTCCTCTTCGATGGTTTCAATTTCCATATTCGGATGATCGGGACATTTTCCATCAATCAATTCGGAATCAGTTTTTTCCAACTCACATCCAACACAATATTTTACCTTGTAATTTTTCTTGTAGATATCCCCATTTTTTTCGCATATTTTCCAAAAGTCCTGTGCAGCTTTAACATGATGCTCGTCTGTCGTGCGGATAAAATTATCAAAGCTTAAATTAAGCGAGTGCTTCAATTTATCAAATTCAGGCACCACACTATCGCAATAGGCTTTTGCGTCCATTCCTAGTTCGACTGCTTTTTGATAAATCTTTTGTCCATGTTCATCTGTTCCGGTATTAAAAAATACTTCATCACCTTGCTCACGATGAAAGCGCGCCAGCACATCTGCCTCAACAATTTCCTTGGCAAAACCAATATGCGGCTTAGCATTAACATAGGGAAGGGTTGTTGTGATATAAAATTTATTTTCCATACTTTTTTGCATATTTTTCAATCTCGCTATGGAGCGACTCGATTGATTCTAGTTGCTTAAATTCTTCTGGCTTTATCCATTTATACTCACTATGCTCCTCGCTCAAAATTACTTCACCAGAGATATAATCACAAAGAAAAGTTATGCCAATTTTAAACTCTTTTGTGTCATCTCTGATGAAGGTGAAAACATTAAATGGTTCACAAACTTTCACTTCAAGGCCAGTTTCCTCATTGATCTCTCTTTTTAATTCTTCCTGTGGCGAAATATTTTCATCCATCGTCCCTCCCGAAGTCTCCCATATCCCAGGCTTATGTACGTCATTTCCGCTTCTTTTTAAAACTAAAATCTTATCTTTTTTCCGTATGATTCCCTTGACCCCAAAATTAAATTGCATACTGCTTAATACTAGGATTAAAAAAAATTAAGAATCCTCTTCTCCCTCCGGGAGAAGGTGGCCGAAGGCCGGATGAGGGTGCTTTACAATAATTCTTCTAACTTCAGAAAAACTCCGTCCAAATTAGTATTAATTTCTCCATTCCAGATTCTGACTACTTGAAAACCTAGTTTTTCTAAATATTTTGTTCTTTCCCTGTCGTAATTTTCTTGTTCGCCATGTTGCCAGCCATCTAACTCTATAATCAATTTTTCATCTAGGCAAATAAAATCCACTATGTATTTTCCAAGTTGATATTGTCTTCTGAATTTTAGGTTTCTGAGTTTTCTGTTTTTTATCCGAGACCAGAATATTATTTCTTGCGGCGTAGTTTCCTTTCTGAGTTCTCTGCTTCTCTCTAGGGTTATCTTGTTAATTGGTGGTTTTATTTGCATTGGTTAGCGCCCTCACCTGCCCTACGGGCATCCTCTCCCGGAGGGAGAAGAGGAATTAAACTAATAAACAATTACCACAAACTCCCCCTTAACTTTATCTTTATTTTCCAAAAAATACCCCAAAACTTCTTCTACTGTTCCATGCACAATTTCTTCAAACATTTTCGTCAACTCTCGCCCGAGAATTATTTTTTTGTCAGGCGCCAGACTTTTTAAAAGTTCTAAATTTTTCACGACCCGATGAGGTGATTCAAAATAACTGACCGGGTATTTTTGCGCAACCACTTCTTTGAAAAATGTTTCTCGGCCTTTTTTGTGCGGTGGAAAACCTAAGAATATAAATCTGGTAAGATCAATGCCGGAAACACTAGCGAGGGTTGTGAGCGCCGAGACACCAGGGATAGGGATAACAGCAATGGAATTTTCTACAGCTCGGGCCACGAGTTGATTGCCTGGATCAGAAATACCGGGCGTTCCGGCGTCAGTGATGAGTGCGATATTTTTTCCGCTCGTTAGTTCTGCCGTCAGATAATCTAGTTTTGGTACAGGTTTTTTCGCTCCACCTTCCCTCTGGATCTGATAGAAGGAAGTCGTTGAAGTCTTGATTTCATAGCGATCCAAGAGTTTGCGACTGGTCCTTGTATCCTCACACACAATCAAATCAACCTTTTTAAGGGTCTCGATTGCCCGACCAGTAATGTCGCCCAAATTGCCAATCGGGGTCGCCACGATGTATAATATGCCCAGATTCATTGTTAAATTGTTATATTGCTAAATGGTTTGCTATACTTAATTTACCAACAATTTAACAATATAGCAATGAAGCAATAAATTATGATATTAGCTACCCACGCCCTCACCGGCGCCGTCATCGGAAAAAACATCGAAAGTCCTGTTCTCATAATAATCCTTTCTCTAGCTGTTCATTTTATTATGGACGGGCTGCGCCATGGAGAATATTTTGACAGTCGCGTCGCCACCACAAAAGACACCTGGTGGAAAGTTGCATTGGATTTATCAGCGGGATTACTCTTGATTTTGTCCGCAATATTTTTTCAAAAGCTTAGTCTTACACAAACGATAAATGTCCTACTCGGCGCTTTTTTTTCAACGTTTCCCGATTTGCTCACGCTTCTTTTCTATTGCAAAATTCGCCTTCCATTTTTAGTGAAAATAAAAAAATTCCATGCCCTCTGCCACAGATATGATAAATTTCCCAAGTACTCGCCCGAACGCTTGTGGACATTTCGCAACTCCCTAAACGATATCATAATATCTCTTTTGGCGATTATTTTGCTTTTCCTAAAATAAGCCCAATCGAAACAAAAAAGTCAGGTCTTTTCGACTTAGACTTTTTTTATTTCCAATCCCACCCCTTCACTCTAGGCTTTCATTTTCTCCATAAAATCATTGACCGCGAGACTAATTGCTGTGGCGACGGGAATGGCCAAAATCGCTCCCATGGCTCCGCCCAGACGTAGACCAACAAGCAAGGCGATGATCGTTGCAACAGGATTGAGACCTACTGCTTTTTTCATCACTTGGGGAACAATCACATGATTTTCCACTTGCTGCGCGATAAGATAGACCAAAAGTGCGAGAAATCCCGTTGTGGGAGATATGAGAAATCCCAAGATTATGCCGGGTACAGCCGAAATAATCGGTCCGATATAGGGCACAATTTCCATTACCCCGGCAAAAATTGCGAGAATCAAAGCGTAAGGAACACCCACAAGATAGAGTCCGATCGCATCGAGCACAAAAATAATAAACATCAAAAGCAACTGACCGAGCATCCACTTGCCAATTTTTTCTTTTACCCTCATCGCGAAACCAGCAGCATAATCCTTGAAACGATCAGGGGTAACGGAAACAATAAATTTCTTGATTCCATTTTCTTCCACTGTCATGTAAAATGCCAAAGAAAAAACCACGATCACCGAAATGAACCCGGAAAAAACATTGGCTGTTGTGGAAAAAATATTCCCCGATAAGTTAGTCAAAGAGCTTGTAAAATCATTCGACAATTGATGCAAATCGAGATTAATATTTTTGCTGGCAAAAAAATCTTTCAGATGTGAAAAAGAAGCTTCTCCTATTTGAAAATACTCCGGGAAATTTTCAGAGAAATCTTGAAATTGGGCAATCATCGGCGGAATAAGAAACGAGACCGCTAGGCCAATTAATAAAAATAAAGTAAAAAATAGTCCCAACACACCTGCGGTACGAGGAATTTTTTTTGCTTGCAGCCAATCCACAATCGGATCCATTGCTGAAGTGATAATCACGGCAATAAAAACCAAAGCAATCACATCCATCACTAAATAGAGAAACCAGAGAGTTAGGAGGATTAAAATTGTCCGAAAAATTATCCCCGTAGAAATTTCAATTTCGTTTTTTTGCATAGATTTAAACTAATTCTATTTATATCCCCTTTTCCATTAGGGAGAAGCCTGCCTGCCGGTAGGCAGGGTGGCTGAAAGCCGGATGAGGGAGGAGCCGTTAAATATCAACCAGCACTTATTTATATAGATTTTCTTTTTTAATAACACCCTTTTCCCTCACCTGTCCTCCGGACATCCTCTCCCTAAGGGAGAGGAGGATACTTCAAACGCTTAGGATTTTTTGTAACTTTTCACTATTTTTATGAGGACCGATTACAGCCAAATTTAATCTCTTGTTTTGGAAAATTTCTTTTGCGACTGATAAGATATCGTCCACGGTGACCAAATCGATTCGCTTGAAAATATCCTCTCTTTTTAGAATTTCTTTTCTTGCCAGCTCCTGACCGACGAAAAACATTGCCACCTCGTCCGAGGCCTCCATCCCCATTACCATCTTTCCCTTGATAAAATCTTTGGCTTTTTGGAGCTCCTTTTCTGACACCTTTTCCACGGCAATCTTTTTATACTCAGCTAGAATCGTTTCAAGGGCTAGGGTTAAATTTTTATGCTCTACTCCCGCCTGCGTAGCAAGATATCCACATTCTTCGAATGATTCCGTATTAGTCCGCACATAATAGGCCAAGCCCCTGCGCTCCCGCACTTCAATGAATAGCCGGCTAGACATATTTCCACCCAAAATTATCGAGAGGAGGGACAGTGCAAAACGCTTTTCACTATACAAATCATAAGCCCGCACGCCTACGACTAATTGAGTCTGGTCAGTTTTTTTGAATTTAATTTTTACCGCTGGAGTTTTTTGCGATTCCCTCACTCTTTTAAGCTCCGGTTTTTTTCCTTCCGCCATTTCTCGAAAATATGTTTTTATTTGATCGACTATTTTCTTTTCATCGAATTTTCCCGCCACGCAAATCACCGTATCATTCGAAAGATAGAAGCGCTGCATATATTTCAAAAAATCTTTACGTTTGAATCTTTCGATCGTTTTTTTGTAACCAATAATATCTCGCCCCAAAAACGTTCCTGGATAGAGCAAGTTTTCAAAGACATCCCCCACGCTGCGCATCGGCATATCTTCATACATATGAAGCTCTTGGATGATTGTCCCCCGTTCTTTTTCCACCTCTACCTCTTCAATCTTAGAATTGAGATACATATCTGACACCACATCGAGTGCAGTTTCAATATGCTTCGCATCAACTTTGACGTAATAACCAGTCGAGTCCTTGGAAGTGAAAGCATTGAACTCTCCTCCGATTGCGTCCAACTCCTCAGAAATGGAAAGTGCTGTTGGCCGTTTTTCCGTTCCCTTGAAAAACATGTGCTCGATGAAATGAGAAAGCCCTGCTTCCTTTTCGCTTTCATAACGACTGCCCACACCCACCATTGCCACTACCGTCACAGTTTGCGTCTCAGCCATTGGCACGGTAATAATTCGCAGGCCATTTTTTAGGTTGGTTTTTTTGTAATTCATATTTTTAGGTATCTAGCTTATATATTTCTGAATACTTCTTATTGAGATAATCAATAAAGTATTGACCATTTAAATTTTCGCCTGTAACATTTTTCACGAGTTCACTCGCAGAATAAAGTTTGCCATGAATATGGATGTTTTTCCTAAGCCACTCTCGCAAGTGCTCTAGGTGTCCCGCAGCGATTTCTCTTTCAAGATTCAACACATCTCTTTTCGCCGCCGCATAGAATTGCGCTGAGTACAAGTTCCCTAAAGTGTATGTTGGGAAATAACCGATATTTCCACCAGACCAGTGAACATCTTGAAGAACTCCAAGAGCATCACTCGGAACAATAATCCCAAAATATTCTTTCATTTTGTCATTCCAAATCTTTGGCAAATCCTCCACTTCAATACTACCCTCAATCAAATCTTTCTCAATCTCAAAACGTAGGATAATATGCAAGTTATAAGTCACCTCATCCGCATCAACCCTAATTAGGCTTGGCCTTACAGCATTAATCGCCTTATAGAAATCTTCAAATTTAATTTTTTTGAAGTGCTCAGGAAAGCTCTTTGTGAGCTTTGGATAAAAATATTTCCAAAAATTCTCACTTTTCCCAACCATATTTTCCCACATGCGCGATTGCGATTCGTGAATTCCATGTGAAATAGATTCTCCCAATGGAGAACCGAAATTTTCTGTTTTTAGTCCCTGTTCATACAAAGAATGCCCCGACTCATGAATAGTGCTGCTCAGTGAAGAAAGAATATCTTCCTTATCATAGCGAGTAGTCATTCTAACATCCTCGGCATGAAAATTTGTCGAAAATGGGTGCGTGCTAACATCCAAACGTCCTGCCTCAAAATCAAATCCCATTTTTCCTGCGACGAATTTATTAAATTCAATTTGCTTCTCAATTGGAAAGTTTCCCCTCAAGATTTTCTCATTTATTTTTACTTTCGCTCTTTTTATCTTAGCTAGAAACGGAATTAAAAAATTCCTAAGTTCGCCAAAAATCATCTCAATTTCTTCAACTCGCATATATGGCTCATATGTATCGAGCAAGGCGTTGTATGGCGAACCAGTATATCCAACAAATTCTGCTTCTTTTCTTTTGAGCGCAATAATTTTCTTCAGTTCTGGTAAAAATAACTTAAACTTGTTTTCCTTGCGCGCTTTAGCCCAAATCATTTGTGAACGTGAGGTTGTCTGCGATAGCTCTTTGACAAACTCCAACGGTAATTTATTTTCACGAGAAAATTCCCGCCAAATTTCCCGCGCAACACAAGCATTATCATCACTTAATTCTCCTGCATCCATCTCTTTCTTCACAGCTTTAACTAATTTGGAAAAATCTGGCGAAATAAATTTGTCATGAAGGATGCCTACGAGATTCGCGATCGTCTTTGCCCGCAATTCATTGCCTTTTATGGGCATATTCACATCTTGGTCCCAATTCAAAACCGCAACCGCAGAATTCAGGTGATACAACTCCGCTAATTTTTCTTTAAATTTTTCAATATTATTTTGATCCATAAATATAAATAGCCTATTAATCTATGCTAAAAATACCATACTTAGGCATTGCATGCAACTAAAAATAGCATCCGAAAAACTTCAGCTTTTTCTCTTTTTATGGTATAATAAACTCAAGTTTTAAGAAAAATTAACCTCGTTAAATACTCCGGGTACGGAATTTAACAGGGTAAACAAAAAAAATGGATCAAAAAATAAAAACCAGTTTGGGCGCAATAGTTCTTATTATTATTACACTCACTGCCGGATTATTTATCTGGCATTATGAGAAAAACCAACAAGAAGATGAAACGCAAGTTAGCCAACCCTTACGAAAAAATAAGTCGACCAATCCGATTGCGTGCACCGAGGAAGCCAAGGCTTGTCCAGATGGATCATATGTTTCTCGCACTGGACCAAATTGTGAATTCGCCCCTTGCTCAAACGCGCAAATTGTTGGAAGACCCTGTAGCTATGACAAAGTTCCAGGAACTTGCAAAATAATTTCCGTCACACAAGATGACAATGTTAAATTTACGTTCACAGCCATTGACCCACTACCAACAAGCGATTTAGCAAAAAATTTAAACGGGGATCATACTGATGCACAATATATTTTCAACGACCAAAATCTTCCACTTAAATCCGGAGATACAATCAATTGTGAAGCAAGTTTGATCAACAAGGGAACTTGCACTCCAGTGATTATTCGACTGGTAAAATAATAAACTTCAAAAAACAAAAAACTCAGCTTACTATTATTAGAAGCTGAGTTTTTTGTTTATCAGGCTCTTCAGCGGACTGTCCGCTCCTAGTGCTTAGCCTAATTTCTCCTTGAAATAATTCTCAAGCTCAGAAATTTTAATTCTTTCTTGCGCCATCGTATCGCGATCCCTCACTGTCACCGCTTGGTCATTCAAAGTTTCAAAATCCACCGTTACGCAATAGGGCGTGCCGATTTCGTCTTGACGACGATAGCGCTTGCCGATTGATTGTGTTTCGTCATATTCAACCATGAAATTTTGCTTGAGCGTATTCCAAATTTCCTTAGCCGGAACAGACAACTCTTCCTTTTTGGAAAGCGGGAGAATTGCCACCTTCACTGGTGCCAAACGCTTATCTAGTTTTAAAACCACCCGAGTTTCCTCGCCAACAATCTCCTCAGTGTAAGCTTGGTCCAAAAACATAAACACCAAGCGGCCCAAACCAACGGAAGTTTCCATGATGTGCGGAATAAATTTCTCGCCGGTTTTTTCGTCGAAATAATTCAATTCCATGCCGGAAAATTTGGAATGTTGAGAAAGATCCCAATTGCCACGCGCATGAATACCCTCGATTTCCTTGAAGCCTCCCAAGGTTTTAAAGTTATATTCAATGTCATAGGCCTCCGAAGCATAGTGTGCTAATTTTTCATGTTTGTACCAATGGATTTCATTCTCTTTGATGCCATATTCCAGGTACCAACTCCAGCGCTCCGCTTTCCAATTTTCATATTTTTCCACCATCATATCCGGATGCAAAAAGTATTGCATCTCCATCTGTTCAAACTCACGGGTACGGAAAATAAACTGGCGCGCCACAATTTCATTGCGAAAAGCCTTGCCGATCTGAGCGATGCCGAACGGCAATTTTTTGTGCAAAGAATCGACGGTATTTTTATATTCCAAATAAATTCCTCCGCAAGTTTCCGGTCGTAAATAGACCACATTTTCTTCTTTTAGCTCATCAGTTGGCGAACCAATATTGGATTTCACCATCAAAGAAAAAATCTTTGCCTCCGTGAGATCAGTCGAACCGCAATTGGCGCATTTCAATTTCTTTTCTTCGCGCAATTTATCTAAATAGCCATTCAGCTCTTCAAGTGGTGCTTTATCCGCATTAATACCAAATTCTTCCAAGATATGATCAGCGCGAAAACGACTTTTGCATTTTTTGCAATCAACTTGTGGGTCGTTAAAACCGCCGACGTGACCGGAGGCTACCCATGTAGTTGGATGCATAAAAATCGCACTGTCCAGTCCCACCACATCATCGCGGAGTTGCACCATCGCCTTCCACCAAGCGTCGCGAATATTGTTTTTCAAAAGCGTTCCATAGTGACCATAATCATAGATTGCTTGCATGCCACCATAAATTTCTGATGAGGGATAAACAAACCCCCGCCGTTTGCACAGCGACGCCATTTTTTCCATCATCTGTTGCTTGTCTTCGTTTGCCATATTGCTTGAGATTAAAAAAATTATTTAAATTAACTTGTCTTTATATTTTTTGAAAAAATTCGGTAAAGATGAATGCAAATCATCCGGTAAGCTGTCCAGGGTAAACCAGCCAATATCTGAAAATTTGTGCGGTTCGCCAATCTCAACTTTTTCTCTATCAATTAAAACTTTAAACAAAAGGGCAACCCAATGCGTTTCTTTTCCAGCATGTTTTCTGTGAACATCATCAAAATCAATAAACTCATACCCCAAGACTTCTGTTGAATATTCCTCTCTTATCTCTTGCCTAAGCCTATCCTCAACTTTCTCACCGAATTCCAATGCTCCACCACCGATGTCCCACCGATTATGCTCATCTCGACAGTTTTCACTCCTTTTTGCCATCACAAAATTACCTTTGCCGTCATGGCAATAGTAGCAGATAGTAATGCCCGTATAATCAATTCCCTTTTGCATATTTTTTCAATAAAAAAATCCCATTCCCACAATTAAAGAATAAAAAAATATTCTTAAATTGCCAGAACGAGACTATTCCCGCGATTCCATCTAGCTTCTCCGACGTAACGTCGGAGCACCTTGATTTCAAATTTTTCCCTCACGGAGCCAAACCCGCGAAGTTGCTTGTACTACTAAATCATACTATACTATTTCTTTGATTTAGTCAACAGAAAAAACAAATGCGCCTTGGAGATTGGGGAATTTTCCCCTCTCTCCTCGGCGCAAAACAGCTCAAGCATTGTCATGATTGAGGTCTGGAACATCATCGTCCTCAAGAATTTTCCATGGAAGACCAAATTCAGTCATCAGTTGCATAGCCGGATCAGGATCAAACTCTTCAACATTGCGAACCCCAGTCCCGCTCCAGACTCCATCACATATCAGCTTAGTGATTGCCAATGTTGGCATCGCCGTTGTAAATGTAATAGCCTGACCTCCGGTCATAGCATAGGCGTCAGCATGATCACAAACATTATAGATCATCACTTTTTTGGCCTGACCGTTTTTGATTCCAGTCATCCGGCAACCAATGCAAGTCTTGCCGGTATAGTTGGCTCCCAAAGTTGAAGGTTCAGGTAGTACTCTTGCCAGAAAATCAAGTGGTGAAATTTTGACTCCAGCAATTTCGATTGGTTCGATTCTGGTCATCCCGACATTCTGAAGTGCCCAGAGATGTGTGAGATAATTTTGTCCAAATGTCATCCAAAAACGAATTCGCCGGAGACCCTTTCGCTCGAGAAATTTAACCAGAGATTGCAACTCTTCGTGAAAAATGAGAAACATCTCACAGGAACCAACTTCGGGAAAATTGAACGAATAGCGATAACAATCCCGCCCGGGTTTTGCGCCAACAATCGGCTCAATCTCAACCCAATGCCCATCTTCCCAAAACTTGCCGTCCTTCGTCACTTCCCGAATATTGGTCTGAGGATCAAAATTGGTAGCGAACTTATGGCCATGGATACCAGCGTTACAATCGACGATATCAACTTCATAAATCTCATCGAAATAGTGCTTCAGGGCATAGGCGATGTAGATATTGGTCGCCCCTGGATCAAACCCTCCTCCGAGAATGGCCAGATTTTTCGACATCTCAAACAAGGGACCCATCCCCCATTGCCACTCATAGCGAAAATTTGGTTCTTCCGGTGGTTCATAGTTCGCAGTGTCAAGATATGGTTTGGCCGTGCTATGACATGCCGCCATAACCGCAAGATCTGTGGTTGGCGTGGCTAAATTAACCACAAGATCAGGATTAATTTTTTCTATCAATTCCACCAACGCAGTCGGATTGTTCGCATCTACAACATAGATGTCGACTTTCTCTCCTGTACGCTCAAGCACATTGGCTCTGATTTTTTGGCAACTCTCAAGCCTTCTACTTGCCAAAATTAAATGAGAAAAAGTTTCGCTCGATTTTGCTAATCTCGCTGCCATTACCAAATAAACATTCGCAACTCCTCCTGCGCCGATAACTAACATTCTCGACATTCCTACACCTCCCGTCTATTTTATTGTTTATGTGCAAATCTTAACAAAGCAGCTTCAAGCTACTTTGGGTTAATGTATTATAAGCAGGCAAAAATGTCAACGCCGTGGGTCTATCTTTCTATCATTCCATATGCCTCTCGTATCTCGCCTTTTATTCTGGGAATAAAATCATAATCGTCAACTTCCGTTTCGGAGATAAATTTCCACTCGCTATGCTCGTCAGTAATTTCCGGCTCTTTGCCATTCGCAAAACCAACAATCTCACAAACAATTTTAACTCCCGGAATCTTTGGCTGCTCGGGATTATTGGTAATAATTTCATAGGTGCCTAAATTTTTGAGCATCCGCACCGGCTTGATTTCGACACCCAACTCCTCTCGCTGTCCGCGAATCAGGGCTTCTTCAAAGTTTTCTCCATTTCTAACTTGTCCACCACCACACTCCCAAAGATTAGGATAGAGCCTCCTTTTGGAGTTTCTTTTCACAATCAGCACCTTATCGCCCCAAAAACAAATTCCCGCCACATGCACTTCAATTTTATAGATTTTATCTTCTCGCATAATTTTATGTTGGTTTGTAAATATTTCATGCTAAAGCCAATGTTGCTTTATCGGCGCACATTATCCCAAAAACATTTTTCGATATTTTTCCATTGTTTTTTTATCTGAAAGATCCCGATAAATTTTAAGCGATATCTCATCGCTTCTAAAATTCTTATCTGCCGTTAGCTTTATGAACTCATTAAAAGTATAGGAAACTAATTCTATTTTTTCTCCACTATCTAAATTTTGCTTTTGTATTTTTTTGCAACCCTTGGCAATAAAGACATAGTAAGCAAACTCTATTTTACTGAAAGGCTGCACGGCATGCCAAAGCTTCAATTCTTTTGCAACCAACCCTGATTCTTCCAATAGTTCTCGCTTAGCCACTGCCAAAACAGATTCCCCGTTATCAGCCCGACCACCAATGCAACCCAAATAGGTTTTGCCACCGGGTTGCCTCTGTTTGGCAAAGAATAATCTTCCATCAATAACCGGGATAACATGCACAGTATCTGCTCTCTTTATTTTTTCAAAAGTTCCGTGACTTCCATCAAACATTTTCTGCCGCCACTGATACGTGTCAAAAACCACGCCGGCAAAAACCTTCTTGGCATTTTTAGGTATCGGCTGATTAGATTTTGGTCTCGTTATTTCCATAAGACTATTTATATCTTCCAATTAGATTACTTTCCGCACCAAGCTTCCGCTTTCCAGTTTTTTATCAAATTCAAAATAGTATTCCTTATTGTGCCCACCATCAGCTACATTCACTTCATTTTTATTATAATCTAAAATCCTTTTTATTTTAAGCTTAATATTTTCTTTTGGCGTAATGGCCTCCAAATTATCCGAAGTAGTGACATGATTATGCACGCGCAAAATATTAAGATTTTCTTCCACTCCCCTCACCTCGCCCACAAATTGAAACTTAGCCGGATTATTTTTATTTTCAAAATTATGCTCCGGCTCGCGTCCCAAAAGAAAGCCAGTGGAATAACCACGGTGAACTAAATTATCCAATTCTGCTTTTTGCTTTTTGACAATCGCCTTGATTTCTTTTTCCGGCGGATTACTTTCCAATCCGTCCAACACCACACGATAAGCCCGTGTCACAATCGCCAGATAATAGGCACTTTTTGCCCGACCTTCAATTTTGAACGATTCCACGCCCGCCTCTCGCAACTGCGAAAGATGAGAAAGCAAATTCATATCATAACTATTGAAAAAATATGTCCCATGCGCGTCTTCCTCCACATCCATCCCATATCGCTTCTGATCATCGACTACTCTTAATTTTAATCCCTCACTGGCCACTGTCTTCTGATCACTGCTCACTGATTGATAGGCCCAACGACACGGCTGCGAACAATCACCCAGATTGGCACTGCGGTCCGTCATCCATTTTGACAAAATACAGCGCCCGGAATAACTCATACACATCGCACCATGCACAAAATATTCCAGCTCAATATTTTTCGTTTGCTTTTTGATTTCCTTAATCTCCGAGAGTGAGACTTCTCGCGCGAGAATAATTCTTTTCACGCCCTGCTTTTTCCAGAATTCCACGGCAGAAAAATTAGTGGCATTGGCTTGGGTAGAAAGATGAATTTCACACTCGGGCCAATGTTTTTGAATGAGGAGAATTATCCCCGGATCACTGGCAATAATTGCATCAACTTTTAGTTTTTTGAGATATAGAATGTGCTTTTTGATTTTTTCCAAATGCTGATTGTGGGCATAGATATTCAGCGTCACGTAAATCTTCTTCTTTCGCGCATGCACATATTCGACAGCCTGCGCCAAATCCTTATCCGAAAACCGATTAATTCGCACACGCAAAGAAAAATCTGGCACACCACAGTACACTGCGTCCGCGCCAAAGGCGAGGGCATATTTTAGTTTTTCTAAATCTCCCGCCGGCGCAAGAAGTTCCACTTTCTTGCTTTGGCGTGACAAGCCCGCCGGTGCGAGTAGCTCTATTTTATTTGCTTTTTTAGAATGCTTTATCATAATTTATAGCCTCCCATACTTGCTTAGGGCTTTGGCGGGCAAGCCCGCAGGTGCTAAAAGTTCAATTTTTTTCATATATATAATTTAAGCCAGATAGACAAAAAAGGCAACTCGTGCTCTTTACAAGACTTTTATTTTGTGCTATTAATATCTATTACTCAATTATCGCTAGAAGTAATGCATATTAACAATACGCCACGGAGAATCAACACTATGACAACAAATGCGCGTCTAAACAAAGCTCAAAATTTCATGCTACTTTCACCGTCCTACAGGAAAGAAACGGATCCAAAAGTACTTGAAGCTCGGGAAATAATCATAAGTTGGGCAACGCCTGACTTTAAAATTCACAACTCGAGGTTCCCTGAGATAAGCAAAGAACTGATAGATAAAAATGTGCATCATCCGTGGGAACTATTAAGTTCACATTAAGCCTCTGCAAGTTAGCCAGGGGTGTGTTGCGAGGAGACGAGAAAGCCATCGCTCGAATGAAACGCCTCAAAGCTAACAAACGAAGCTGGTATACAAAGCCACTGCAGTGTCTTTTGGATGACGGCATAACCTGGAAAATAATCCAAGAGACCTATGATAAGGAGAGAATCGAGAAAACGATCATTGATTCTCTTTCAGAAAAACAGCCTCTCACTGCAGAGCAGCCCGCCATGGAGTTGCCGCCTCCATTCCAAAAATTAGACCCATCATTGGTTGGTTCAATTCATGCCTGCCTCGTGCGTTTTACTGCTGAAGCCGAACGATTGCAAGCAGAAAAATGCAACGACTGCCCAGTAAAAAATAACCTCGCCAAATGCATGGATGATCGGACAGATTGTCAGAATGAATTGAGATTAAGGGACGCCCTCATTGATGATCTCCGGAAAAGACTCGAAAAAA
The DNA here is from genome assembly GCA_049297495.1 of Candidatus Moraniibacteriota bacterium. Taxonomy (GTDB): domain Bacteria; phylum Patescibacteriota; class Minisyncoccia; order Moranbacterales; family UBA2206; genus UBA9630. Next base: position 13,385 of record JBAQUL010000012.1, on the reverse strand, counting down.
AAGAACTGGAGCTACGTACCATCAAAGAAGGCCTGCGCATTCTCGCTAATGGAAAGCGGGAATAACTTCCTGCCAAAAAGCACAAAGAATGGGCACCTGCTAAACCGCTGGTGCCCATTTTAAATTTCCAAAGTTATAAAAAACAAAAGGACCATCCGGGAGAAATCTCCCAGCTGGTCCTTTTTTCTAACGTAACCCTGCAGTTTTTTGCAGAGCATGCACGGCCTCCGCGAGGCCGATTTTTCCATTGATACCATTTTCAACCTTCACAGTCACGCTTTTTCCGCTCGTGACCTGCAACGCTAAAATAGCATCGGCCAAATCAACTTTGCCATCGCCAGAAATATCTCCGACGACTTTTTCGCCAGCTAACCGTATAACCTGCAAAAGGTTGCCGCTAGCCACGATTAGCTTGTCACCAACAATTTCAATATCCTGGGCAATGATGGGAATTGTCTCGACAAGTTTTGGCTTGGTTGCATCAGAAACATCCACAACGAGGATGCCTGATTCTTTTGTAGCGACATAAATTCGATTACCACTTTTCTTGAGAAAAAGCGGTTCATCATTGATATCCAGCCCACCAACCTGATTAGCAAACCGGAACCAATACGAATCGTAGTTCGGCTCCGTCAAGCTAATGATGGCCAAAACTCCGCGCCAACCATAATCATCTCCGGCCAGTGCGTAGACATACTGATTTTCTGCTACCATATCGATAGCTTTTTTGAAATAATCATAGCCATCCGCGGCATAAAACGTATCACGTGGCTGACCTAATTTCCAGAGCGCTCTCGGATCAGTTGTGTCCCAAACGCCCATGCCAGCATTTCCCATCGCCATGAAGAGATACTTCTTTTCTGGCTGAAAAAATACTTTTTCTGGGATTCCTTCAGGAGTAACGGCGCTCTGATAATTCAGCTCTCCGTTGGAAAGTGGGACATATGACCGTACATAAGGCACAGTCTTTCCACCACTAAACATCCCGCCACCAATATTGATATTGACGTCGTCAGCGATAATAATTGCCGAATTCTTCAATTGACATTCCATGCCAATTGGCACAGCAATTGTCATCGCATTCAGATCCGCCACAATTCCACAAGATTCGGAGTAGGTCGAGAGTGCATATCCCTTCCCATTTAGGATTGCCATCTTATTGAAAGCATCCCAATTCCGAAATCCATTCCCCCGCAAGGAGGAAACTTTTTGCAATTGGCTTCCAGCGAGCTGGAGTTTGAAAACATCTCCATCCCAAGCGTTATCGCTATAGTCGGTCGTGACATAGATCATGCCATTTCCGTCCACAACAATGTCCTGGATTTTGTTGACCAGATTAATACTGCTAACAATTTCGCTCTTTGCAAAAACGTCATAAGAGCAAAATACAACCATAGCCATCACAAAAAAACATACCAGAATCAATCTTCTCATCAAACTTATCCCCCAAATAGGTTGTTAAAAATAGAGCTACGAAAAGTAGCAAAAAATGGCCATTTAGCGAGACAACTCGAACAAATAAATTGTCAACGTACGATTTGTAATAATAGCACAATTAAGGCAAAAAGTCAAGCGAACCGGGTAATGTCCAACTTGACTACACTAAAAAACCCTGCTTGTATAAATATAGAGTGTGATTGTGAGCTAGGGTCTCTGACCGCTTATTTGCTAGCCGGTGAGCTACGCATTTTGGAGCGGATCGAGGGCAAAGTCCTTCGACGAGTCTTTGCAAGACCTGTGAAAAACCAGGGCCTGTTCTGATGTGATCAGCTGAGAAAATTCAGTTGATTAAGGACTCCTTCAGCGCGATCAAACTCCGTCGGGGGAGTGTACTTCGTTAAGCTCCCCCACAATTTAAAATATCATTCACTTGCAATATCTAGTCGTAATCTTTCCATCAGATCCATATAGAATTTCAAATTATGAATTGCTGAGAGTCGCATGGCGATTGGGTCCTTCATAGCAAAAAGATGGCGAAGATATGCCCGCGAATAATTTCGACAAAGCTGACAATCACAATTTGCGTCCACCGGACCAAAATCTTCCTTAAATTTTTCGTTATTAATATTGATTGTTTCATAGAATGATTCCGCATCCGCATTTTTTTTGTCATTATGAATTTTGACATTTGAATTTATTTTGAAATTGGAAACCTGCCTGCCAGTAGGCAAGGTTGGAAATTGGAAATTACTTTTTCGCAGAAAAAGTCTCCCGTGTCTCCCCTCTCTTGTTGGAATCACACAATCAAACATATCCCAACCGCAATTGGTAAATTTAACAATATCAGCTGGCGTTCCAACGCCCAAGGCGAAACGCAAAGAATTCTCTGGGATCAGCTTGGCAGTTTCGCGCACAACGTCTTCCATGAAATTTCCATCTGTGTCAACGTGTCGCGCGCCAAATCCATATCCATCCCAGCCCAAGGCTGGTCCGCCTTTGGCGGAAAAGCCAATTTTAATCAACTCCTCTGTGCAGTATTTTCTCAAATCCGCATAACCGCCTCCCTGGATTACACAAAAAATCAAAGGTCGATTTTTTTTGGTTATATTTCTTAATTTTAATTGTCTTTTATACTCAATCATACACCGTCCGGCCCAACGGACCGTCCTTTCAACAGCGTCTTTGATTTTTTCTTTTGTATAGCTATTTGGTGGCACATCGTCCAGCACCACCATCATATCCACGCCCAAATCAAATTGAATTTGAATTGATTTTTCCGGTGAAATTGTATGTATTGAGCCATCTAGGGGAGATTTGAAAATCACAGCTTCATCGGTAATCTTCCCCATCTTGGGATTTTTATGAATCAAGGAAAAAACTTGATAACCGCCTGAATCCGTTAGAAGCGGCGCATGCCAATTCATAAACTGATGGATACCTCCGACATTTTTCACGAGCTCCGTTCCAGGTTGTAAATATAAATGATAGGTGTTCACCACCATCGGTTCCACGCCCGCTTCAAGCAAATCGTCCCTATCTAGCGATTTCACAAAACCACGCGTCGCGTCAGGCATAAAAAACGGGGTATTAATTACTCCGTTTTTTGTCTTAATCTGACCGCTTCTCGCAGTATTTTTTCTGGCTATTAAACTAAACATTAATTGGATACCTTATAACTTCCCACCAAACCATCATCCTCATAGAGTCGCGTGCTTTTACCTGGAACCTTAGCAGATATATTCTCTCCTGTAAATAGATCCTTAGCGGAAAAAACAGATTCATTGAGCAGTGGCGCTTCTTGCCCAACCTGGTCGACAGAAGGTTTGATTTTTACCTGAAAAGCCACTTCCTTCCCTGGAGACACTATTCCCGCACCTGCCTCTAAATTACCAATGTTCCATATGATAGAATTTGTCCTTTCGTTATAAAATATCGGGGATCCTTCGGGGAAAAATTTTCCCGTCACACTAACTGACGTAGGCAGAACTGCTTCCACTTTTGCACTTTCAATATCATTAGAAACATTTGATGCAATGAAATGCATGGTATAGGTTGACTCCTGCGAAACCTTAGGCGGAACCGGTCCAGTATTGGGAATCTTGGCATCGTTGTAATAGCCTTTTACATCCAAGACTAACTTAGAATTAAGCTTGATATCCATTTTATTCCCAGAGATAACCTTATTCATACTGATTGGCGTTGGAATGTCAGGACTATCAATTTTTGCCAAACTGGAAATGACAAAATTCTTATCATTACCACTCGCCACAGGGATAACCCCTTTAATGTTTATTATGAACGATATTGTGCCACCCTGACCAGAGGCAAGATTTTTTAACTCCTTATGATCCGAGGCTTTCCAAGTGATTGTCTTACTATTAGCATCATACGCCCCTCCGTCCGTATCCAATGTTGAATAGTCTAAAACAGTACTATCGATATGTTCGGTCACGATTACATCGCGGAGTCCCAATGGACCTTCGTTTTTATAATCTATCTTGAATCGTAGATTATCACCAGCATTTGCGGTTAAATTATCCAAACCATTGACTGTTTGTGTGATCACGAGCGGTGAAGATATTATTTTTGTCCGAACACTCTCTTCGTTATAACTAACAAATCCACCATTACTATTCGCGCCAATTGTCACCTTAGCCAATTTCACTTCATCTCGATTACCGGACATTTTCCCAGCCACCACAATTTTTCCGCTTTGTCCGCCGGCCAGGCTACCAACATACCAAATATTATTTCCCTCAAACACCTTAGGATCAGAGCTGGTGAATGTAAACTGTTCAGGATAATCAATTTTTATCCTAATGTTTTCAAAATTCTCCGCACCTTCATTTTTATAGTTAACCAAATAATTCACCTCGTCATTAGAGGAGATGTTCTGTGGTGCCGTTACTTCGAGTGTTATCGGAGTTGAAATGACACCAATTGACAGCTGATCTCCCGCCACGAAAGTCGTACTGACTGTTGATGGTATATAGGAAATTTCTGCTTTAATCTTGATTAAGTTTCCCCTGGGGCTATATGTTCGTCCATTGAAAACTATTTTTCCCTCGCTCTGCCCCTTAATGTCGGTAAATTCTAGCACACTGACCATTGTGCCTTCGCTTTTGAAATCAGCATTTCCTTCAGGTTTAAAATCCTCAGGATAACTCATTCTCAATGTAACGTTTTTCAAATCAGCGCGATTATCATTTTTATATTTTATCTCATAAGTAATTAGATTACCACTCTTAACTTCCGACGGTCCTTCTAGGGAGACTGAAAGTCGATCAACATCAAAAAAGGATTGCTTTATTTTATAAAATCCCACCACAACTGCAATCACCAAAAACAATCCGCCCACAATGAGCGCTCCTTTTTTTACAATCTTCTTATCTTCCTTTTCAATCACATCCTCTTTTTCCAACCACTCATCTTTGGGCAGTCCGCTTTTTTCAGGGGAAGTAAAAACTATCGAGCTTGCATCAAACTCGCTTTTTTCATGTTGCAACAATTCCTTGTTTGGTTCCTTTTTATAGAGTTCGTTTTGTATTTCATCAAGAGACATAATTCATTTTTCTGCCAATTGGCAGGTTGCCAGTTAGCAAGAAGAAATAATATTTTAATTCTACTCTAATTTTACAGTATTAACCCAAGTTTATCAAATGCTTTTTGATTCTCTTTTTTATTTCATTTAAAGGTTGCATATACGTTCTATGCATTAACACGAACCGGGCCTATTGACAATTACCATTTGAAAAAATAAACTGGATAAAAAATTAAAATCAAGAATATCCAAAAGCCATTTTCTTTCTTAAAAAAAATAAATACATTCTTTCTCAATGCGCTTTTCCCCATCTCCTGTTTGATTTGCCAAAAAAAAGATGTTTGGCTTTGCGATAAATGCGTTAGGAAGTTTCCACTCCTCTCTTTTCAACTTTGTCCCTATTGTGAAAAAGAAATCACTCAAGCTGGCATTATATGTGAAAAATGCCGAAAATATCAATTTGAAAAAAATTCCCCGTTACAACTAAGCGCATTAGTCTGCGCCACCGATTACCAAAAAATTGCCAAATTTGTCCATTTGTTTAAATATAATTTCATTTCTGATCTTGGCCAGCCACTAGGAAAAATCATCACCAGAACCTTGCAAAAAAATAGTCTTCCGCTGCCAGATTTTATCATCCCCATCCCAATTCACAGGCGTAAATTGAAATGGCGCGGTTTTAATCAGGCAGAAATTCTTGCCAATTGCATAAGTCAAAATTTAACTCCAGGACTCTCGCTCTCGGTTCGTACCGATTTAGTTTTTCGCCGAAAAAAAACTAAAACGCAAATGAAAATCAAATCCTATCAGGAAAGAATAGATAATCTTCACAACGCATTCAGCGTTCCGTCACAAGCAAAAGAAACGCTTAGGGGCAAAAAAATTCTACTCATCGACGATATCGCCACGACTGGAGCAACGCTTTTTGAGTGCGCAAAGATACTCAAGGCCTCGGAAGCAAAAGAAGTCTTCGGCGCGATTATTGCACGACAAAAAATTTAAACTGGTCGGGGTGCGGAGAATTGAACTCCGACTACAAGACCCCCAGCCTTGCGTACTACCACTATACTACACCCCGAATAGATTTAAAGCTGCGGATTTATCCGCCGAAGCTTTAGCGAAGGCGGAGAGAGTGAGATTCGAACTCACGGTACCTTTAACAGTACGACAGTTTTCAAGACTGTTGCCTTAAACCACTCGGCCATCTCTCCAATATATGATACCTAGACGGATTTATCCGCCGAAGCTTTAGCGAAGGCGGAGAGGGAGGGATTTGAACCCTCGAAGGGTTTTACCCCTTGCCACGTTAGCAGTGTGGTGCTTTCAGCCACTCAGCCACCTCTCCAAAATATTACTCGGCAGAGCCTCGAACAAAAATCAGAAGGCTTCGTGTCTGCCGGGGTTGCTTTTGGCAACCCGTCAAATGCTATCCGCATTCGACCCGCTCAGCCACCTCTCCAATGTCCTAAAACCTAACTTTTTAAATACTACCAGCTAGACTAGTATTTGTAAACCCTTTTAAATGACACTTCGTTTTTTTCTTTTTGCCAATACGCAAAGAGAAATTCAAATTCTATTATTACTTTACCCTGCAATCCTGCAAGCTTTTGTCCTTTCAAGCTCAATATGCTATTATAGAGTAAATTAGAGCTAGAACTTCACCAAAAAAATAATGTATATCGAAAATCACAAACAACCCGCCAGGGGTAATGCTAAGGAAGAATTACTTTTGGAAAAAAACTGGGAAGAGCCAGAAATGCTTCCTTCACCAAATAATACAGAGTTCTTGGAGCAACACTCCAAGGACTCACACCTATCCTGGAGCGCACCAGAATTTGATATGATTGAGCAGAATAAAAAACGCCTTTCCTATGCCGCACTCGTCCTTCTCGCAATCATTATTTATGCAACGTTCACTAATAACCCAATAATGGCCATCGTTTTTGTTCTCATTGGAATTGTTGCTTATATGTACCTCAATAAAGAGCCGCGTATTCTCAATTTTCAAATCGTACCTGAAGGAATACTGGCTGGCAAAGAAATATACGAATTTGAAAATATTCGTTCTTTTTGGATTTTTTATGATCCGGAGTATAAAAAAGTAATCAGCTTGCACATAAAAAGCTATCTAACGCCCTTCGTGCATATTCCAATCAATAAAGAAGATCCAGTTGAGATTCGTCGAATATTACTCGAATACATCCCGGAAATAAAACAAGAGCATAACGCAGTGGAGATATTGGAAAGATTCTTGGGAATATAAAAAATATTGCTATTTTATTTTTTATATGCTAAAAAGCATAGGTTGTCGCTTTTTTATTGTATATTTTTATCACTCAGCGGATACCTGCCTACCGGTGGCACGCCGCCAAAGGCTACGGCTGACCGCGTGTCGCTAAAGCTTTAGCGGTGGCGCACGGAGCGCAGGCAGGGAGCGTCTGGTTGCGGTCCAGAAGGTTCCGCCAAAGACGCCTGCCTGCCGGTAGGCAGGGATAGATTCCGGTTCGATTCAGTAGGTTAAAATAATTTTGCGCTTATAGCTCAGTGGATAGAGCGTCTGGTTGCGGTCCAGAAGGTCGCAGGCACGCCCCACACCAAATCAAATAATCAAATGTCCTTATAGCTCAGTGGATAGAGCGTCTGGTTGCGGTCCAGAAGGTCGCAGGTTCGATTCCTGCTAAGGACACAAATATCCCATACAATTTGGTGTGGGGTGAAATTCCTGCTAAGCGCACAAATGAACACACTTCTCAAAAACATTCCCAAAATTACGCCGAAATATGTCAAGATTTTGGAAAAACTGGGACTATTCACGGTCCAAGATTTTTTGTTTTATCTCCCCTTTCGTTACGACGACTTCTCACAAACCGTCACGCTTTCGCAAGAATATCTCAATTCTGTCGTGACAATCGCGGCAGTGGTTACTAAAACTAAATTGAACCGCGTTTTTCGTCGTAAATTAACAATCGCGGAAATTTACTTGGAAGATGAAAATCAGACTCCCTTGAAGGCTGTCTGGTTTAATCAGCCGTTTATTTTAGAATCACTACCGATTGGAACCGAAGTCCGACTTTCTGGAAAATTAGAACTGAAAGGCAAATATTTCACACTTTCCAATCCTGCCTGGGAAAGAGCAATGCGTGAAAAAACCAACACTGGGCAACTCGTCCCGATTTATTCAGAAACTCCGGGCCTCACCTCCAAGTGGATTCGCTGGCAGATGAAAACGTTTTTGGAAAAAAGCACTAGCCTGGAAGATTTTGTGCCAGAAGAATTGCGCAAAAAATTCCATCTCTACTCTTTGATTTCTGCGCTCAGACAAATCCATTTTCCGGAAAATGAGGAGAAACTCCTTATCGCCCAAAAAACATTTGCTTTTCGCGAGATGTTTTTGATGCAACTCAAAACTCTGCAAGTGAAAAATATCTGGGAAACGCAAAGTGCGACTAATCTTGCACTCGACGAGAAGTTGATTAATGAATTCATTGGGAATCTTCCCTTCAAGCTAACTGGAGCCCAACACAAAGCTTCTTTTGAAATCCTAAGGGATCTGGAAAAAACAATCCCAATGAATCGCCTTTTGAACGGCGACGTAGGTGCTGGAAAAACGATCGTCGCAGCCATTTCCACGCTTAGCGCACTTTCCCAAAAACACCAAGTTGCCATCCTTGCTCCCACTGAAGTGCTCGCACTGCAACACTTTGAAAGTTTTTGTAAAATATTTTCTGCGTACGATTTCAAGATTGCGCTACTTACCAGTTCCTACAAACTAATTTTCCAAAGTTGGGAACCAAAAGCGCAAAAGATTACGCGCGATCAAATGCTAGCGCAAATTGAAAGTGGAGAAATAGACTTAGTCATCGGCACGCACGCTATTATTCAAAAAGATGTTAATTTCAAGAATCTTGCGCTAGTCATTATTGATGAACAACATCGTTTCGGTGTCGCCCAAAGATCAGTTCTGCAACAAGAAACAATGGAGATCAAAGACGGTAAGAAAAAAACTATCCCCCATCTGCTCACGATGACCGCCACACCAATCCCCAGAACTCTGGCAATCGCATTTTTTGGCAGCCTTGACTTGTCTATTTTGGACGAGATGCCCAAGAACCGAAAACCAATTAAAACGAGAATTGTCCTCCCCGCACAAAGAGATCAGGTCTATACTTTTATGCGCCGTGAAATTGATGCCGGCCGTCAAGTCTTTGTTATTTTACCCTTTGTAGAAGAATCAAAAGTGCTCACCGAAGTGAAAGCGGCCACAGAAGAATATAAAAAATTATCCTTAATCTTTCCAGAATATTCTTTGGGACTTTTGCACGGCCGATTAAAATCCAAAGAAAAAGAAACGGTAATGCAAGATTTCAAGGATAAGAAAAGTCAAATTCTGGTTTCCACTTCGGTCGTCGAAGTTGGCATCGACATCCCCAACGCCACAATCATGCTCATCGAAAATTCCGATCGCTTCGGCCTCTCCCAACTCCACCAATTCCGTGGCCGCGTCGGTCGCGGCGAACAGCAATCCTATTGTTTCCTCTTCACAGAATCAACCACCAAAACCGCACTGGAACGCATGCGTGCGCTAGAGAAAAGCAATGACGGATTTGAACTTTCTGAGATTGATTTGAAACTCCGTGGTCCAGGACAACTGCTTGGAAAATCACAATCGGGCCTTTCTGACATTGCCATGGAAAATCTCAATAATTTAAAATTAATTAAACTCGCTCGCGCGGAAGCCCAGAATATTTTCAAGACAGACCCAAAACTAAAAAAGCATCCACTTATCGCGAAGGCTCTTGAAAAATTCGCGAAAGATGTGCATTTGGAGTGATTGAAATTTTAGCGCATTCTTTTTTTGAAATGCCTGAAATATGCTATACTTTGGTCATTAATCTAACAAAAGACCTGATCATAAAATTTTACACCAACTTCTATGGCAACAATCTACGAAACCAAAAACTTCACACTAGAATCCCATGAACGACCAGAAGTTGATCGTCTTGAAGGTGGTCACATCAAAATCAGCGCCAAAAGAGACATCGTTGACAGAGCTGAACTCACTCCCGAAGAAGCCATCGAGCTAATGAGACTCACAATCGTTGCTGGCAAAGCTATGGTCAAAGGAATGGCAAAAGGTGGTGTTGAGATCGGACGGATTAATTACCAAGATAATGGCAACTGGAACCCGCATTTTCACATCCATCTTTACGGACGAGCAATTGATGCAAAAATTCAAAAATATGGCGACCCGATAATATCAGGCCATCAAGACAGTTTTAATAAATTAAGCAATAAAGATACTGATGCAATTAGAGCCGAAATAGATTTGTTGTTTAATTCCGAAGAATTTTCTGATAAAACTTGGAGGCTTTCTTAATTTTTCAGAATTCGTAAAAAAAGATAATTATAAAAATATGAAAACGGATGATGTAATTGTAAAAAAATCCAAGATTCATCAAAGAGGTGCATTTGCGTCTCGCGCTTTTAAAAAAGGAGAGATTATTCTTCATTGGGACACATCAAAGACATTAATAAAAAGTGAGGTTGAAAAACTATCAAATGAAGAAAAATTGCATGTTTATTTTATGAATAATAGCTACATAATAACTCAAAAACCAGAATGCTTTGCTAATCATTCGTGTGATGCAAATACATATTCTAAAGATTTTTGTGAAATTGCATTAAGAGATATAAGTAAGGGTGAAGAAATAACTGCCGATTATTCTAATGATATTCCTCCAAATACAAAAATGAATTGTAATTGTGGTAGTGATAAATGTAAGAAAATAATCCAGCGTTAAGCACCCTGGCATAAAGTTATGTCGAGGGTGTTTTGTTTTTTTAAACACTTAGAAATATCCTCCTCGCCCTCCGGGAGAGGATGTCCGAAGGACAGGTGAGGGTTTTCACCAACATGCAGAAAACTATCACTTAAATTAAAGCTTGTTCTTTTTGCAAGCTCCCTCATCCGGCCTCCGGCCACCTTCTCCCGGAGGGAGAAGAGGCTTTTTCAATTGCCTATCTAAACATTATGTCTATAACTTTTTATTGAGTTTATCCACTGGATTCCCGCCTTGCTCCACCGCTAAAGCTAAGGCGGCACGCGGTCGCGGGAATGACACAGCTTTATTCTCTCTCCTTACTAAGGAGATTTTGCCTTCAACGACTTGAAGGCAAAAGGGTGAGGTGGATTTGAATTAAAAAATCATACTCATCATTTAATCAGCCAAATCATGTTTCAGACAATTTTCATAAACCTTTAATAATTTCTCCGCACAAACCTCACTCGTAAAATTTTCCCGGGCAATTTTTTCAGATGCTTCCCCAAAACGCTTTCGCAATTCAGAATCGTTAATCAATCTTAAAACTGCATCAGAAAAATCTTTCTCATCTTCCCGTACTAAAAAACCATTGGCTTTGTTAAGCATGAGACTACTAATCCCCGTGGAATTAACTGCCACAATAGGAAGCTGCATATACATCGCTTCTAGCGGAATAATCCCCTGAGTTTCTGATTTTGATCCATAGACAAAAATATCCGCTGCGGCGTAATGGTTTTTCAATTGCGCGTGCGGAACTAGGCCGGCAAAAATCACCGAGTTAGAAATTTTTTCTTCCTCGCAATATTTTTTTAGCTTTGTCAAAAGATAGCCATCCCCTGCCACTAGAAATTTAACCCGCGCAGCGGGCTGTCCACTGACTTCTTTTCCTAGCGAACTATCCGCTAGAATACTTTTTAGTGCCCGAAAAATAAATTCAATATTTTTTTCTTCGGTCAAACGTGAAACCAGGAAAAGCACAATCTCACCATCAGCGATGCTATATTTTTTTCGTATAATATCTCGATCCGCTCCAGCAAATTCTTCCGCTTTGATGCCAGTCGCAATCGGAATAATTTCTTTTTTCACGCCCCACTTTTTGAGAATCGGAATAATTGAAGCCGTTGGCGCAATAACCGCATCGGCACCATTAGCATAAGCAACGGCTTTTTTGATGATATAGCTGGCTGCCCATTTTTTGGGCACCAGTGGAATAAAGTTGGTGTAGCGGTCATAGAGCGTGTGCCAGGTGAAGACCAATGGAATTTTCTTTTTCCTCGCCCAGCGCAATGCCACCGAACCTAAAAGATTGGGATGTTGAGCATGGATAATGTCAATTTTCAGGTCTTTTAAAATTCGACGCATCTTCCAAGAATACGGAATTGGCAAAGGAAAACGAAATTTGAATTCAATGTCAATTGATGGATAGCGAAAAATTTTGGAATCAGCATCAGTGTAATCCTTCCATTTGGGCGCAAAAATATAGACAGTGTGCCCGCGTTTTTCTAATTCTGCCCGAAATGTTTCCACGGAAACCGTGACGCCATAGGGATTGGGCAGATAGTTGTTGGTAAAGATGGCAATATTCATAACTTCTAGTTTTCGTCTAAAAATTGCAAAATTTCCTCAAAAATTTTTTCATTCTTAATATCAGATATGAAAGTATGATAGGCCCGCTTGATATATTTTTTTTTCTTAATTTTTGAACCGATTTTTTCAAAAATCATCTCTAAGCTTTTTTTCGCCACAACATGATCACTTTGCGATTGAATAATAAAACATGGCTGAATAATTTTTTCCAAATTTTTGCGTGATTCCCTTATTAGCTCAAATGTTTCCAAAGCACTCTTGATTGGATAGGTTTGATAGGAAATCAGACGTGTGATCGTAGAAGAAAGTCCAAAGGTCGGTGGATAAAATTTCCTATTATACGCTTTAAAAAAACCTAGCAATTTGGCAAATCCCACTGTAATTTTTTCTAACTTAATTTTGTATGGCGTGGCCATTAAAACTAACCCGGAAATAGACTGGTCTTTTTTCGCCAACATTATTGCCAAATTAGCACCGATTGAAGTACCAGCGACATAGACCTGCCCATGCTCTTTTTTAAGCGCTTGACATTCCCCTTCTAAATCCGAGAGCCAATCCAAAAAACTAACATCTTCCAAATTTTTTGGCACTGTTCCGTGTCCGCGAAGCATCGGAGCTGAAACGGAATAACCACTCTCATTAAGATAGCGACCAAGGCGACGCACTTCATAGGAAGTTGAGGTCCAACCATGGATAAGCAAAACTGCCCGATTATTAACACCCGGAAAGTAGAAAGGTTTATCAGTAAGGGCAATCTCTTCACTGTAGAGTAATTTCGGATCAGCGAAAATGACTGACTTCACTTTTTCGTATAATCGGTTAACCATATTTAATATCCTACTACTTTTATCTAATTTAGCCAACCAAGTGTATAGTTAACAGTAATAGGTAACACTTGGTATACTAAGGGGTAACACTGTTAACTATGAAAAAATATATGCCTCTAAAACCAAGTTACCCTAGGGATAAGCGTCTTTTGTGGTATCGTGCAGTCG
>JBAQUL010000011.1:0-18003 GCA_049297495.1 Candidatus Moraniibacteriota bacterium | reverse complement strand
ACGATACCACAAAAGACGCTTATCCCTAGGGTAACTTGGTTTTAGAGGCATATATTTTTTCATAGTTAACAGTGTTACCCCTTAGTATACCAAGTGTTACCTATTGCTGTTAACTGTACAATCTATTTACAAAACTAACCATTTATGCTATTATGAGCGGTTAGTTTTTTTATGGCTAACAATAATCAGAACATTAAAAAAATACACCTAAATATACCCACAGGAGGGGAAAATGATCATTTTGCACGATTATCAGGAAAAGGCTTTCAACTTGCTAGTTGAGGCCTTTAAGACAAGGTTTGCAGCGTTAGTTGCTATGGCCACCGGCCTTGGCAAAACTATTGTGGCTGCATTTTGGGCAAAGAGTGAACTTCAGAAAAAACGCAAAGGACTGTTTCTCTGTCACGAAAATGGCATCTTGGAACAGGCAATGCAAGAATTTCGCAAGGTGTTGGGTGGTGAGGCGATCCTCGTTTCTTTTTTCGGATCAAATAAAAATTTTGATGCTGATAAAGCGGACATTGTTTTTGCTTCATTTCAAACCTACATCAATTGGAAAAACGCTTTCTTTGAGGACGAGTTTGATTTTATTATCGTGGATGAATCGCATCACGGACAAGCTCCGACTTTCAAGGAAGTGATCCAATACTTCAAACCGAAAAAATTACTTGGCATTACAGCTACTCCCGATCGGATGGATATGCAAGATATTCGGGAGATATTCGGGGATGAAGTGGTGAACTACAGCTTGGAAGAGTCAATTGCCAGTGGTTGGTTGACGCAAGTCGAATACCATATTCTTAACGACAGTTTAAGCCATTGGAAGCTCAAAAGAATTATTGCAGATGTCTTGGAAAAAGGTCAGCGGGTTTCAGTCAAACAAATCAATGAAACAATTTTCATCAAAAAGCGTGATGAGGAAATCGCGCAAACGATCCAAAGCTACGTCGGTACTGATAAGAAAACCATTATTTTTTGTGAAAAGATTGAACACGCCGAAAACTTCCAGCAGTATCTGCCTAATTCTCTGACTTACCACTCTCACATAAAAGGTGGGGACAAGGAGAATCGTCGGAGGTTAAAAGCTTTTAGGGAAGGATCTGTGCAATTTATTCTGGCAGTCGATAAGTTTAACGAAGGCATCGATATTCCAGACGCCGAAGTGATTGTGTTTCTTCGTTGCACCGATTCAAAGACAATTTTCTTTCAGCAGCTCGGTCGGGGATTACGAAAAATTCTCGGCAAGGAAAAAGTCATTGTGCTTGATTTTGTGGCTAACTGTGAGCGTCTAACGACAGTTGAGGATTTGGCGCTAAAAACCAAGTCTTTCGCTGTTAACGGTTTTGAGTTAACCAAAGACATTCTCCATATCAGCGGATTATCATTTGATTTTATCTTTACCGATGAATTGATTGATATTCTAACGATTATCAGGCGGATTAAGTGGCGCTTCATTGCTGATTTCGAAGAATTACTTATGCTTTATTCGGAAGATAATGTTTTGCCCGCAACGGAGGCTTTGGCTAATCTCAAAAATTGCTATCTATGGAAAAGCTCTGGCTGTTCGCACGTTTGGAGAGGGTCAGTGAGGCACAGAAGGGAAAAGCCAGATTGGTTTTGCCCCAAATGTTCCAATAAATCCCTTTCTGGCTTTTATGCAAAGTCTGAATTTTCCGGGAAAAACGGCCTAACCTTGGAGCAAGTTCATATGCCTCGGGATTATCCCAAGCAGTATTGGTGGATTTGCAATGATTGCAAAACAGAGTATGAAGAATACTTATGGAAGAAAGTAATCATAGAAGAGGTTAATGTAGTAGGAAGATCTGGAAATAGGTGCCCAAGGTGTCGAAAGAGGATGGCCGAGCAGCATTACGAGGGAAGACGGCTCTATTATTCAAAAAGTGATTACGCGCTTACAGCTTGTTATGTTTTAGGAATAAAGAGCCGCAAGGATTACCGGAAAATGAGAAAAATGGATTTGGAACTACCCTCTGACCCCGTGAATTGGTTTCGCAATAGGTATTTTTGGGAAGAACTTAAGAATTCACGCAGTTATTTTGAGTAAGCTATGAAAGCCGCCAGGACTAAATTAAGTTCTGGCGGTTATTATTTTATCTAAATAAGAAGGATTGCCTAATGGAAAACTTGCATTTGATCAAAATTTCATATGTTGTGTCGCAGAAACAACTAGTTTCTAGGGAAATTTTGATGTATTCTCAGGAGAGGATCTGAGCGTTCCTGAATATGGGCATAATAAGACAGCGGCTTAAGCTGTTTTTTTGTTGTATCGCAGAAACGCACTCTTTCCGGGGGTATTTAAATAGTTTGATTAAATTTGGATGCATTGTTGCATTTTTGTAAAAAATGGCTATTATAAGGGTAGTGTAATTTTATCAACCCATTATTAAAGGATGCGGAGGTGAATCATATATATAGATCACTTGGAAGAAGCACAGCTTCACAGGGCACGTTTGCAGGCTTCAAATCCTGAGAAGTATACATATGAATATTTCAGGGAGGCGGATGAGGCAGAACTTAAGTTCATTGTAAAAATACTTTTGGCGCCGTTCAGGATGATTCGAGATTTATTATTGAAACTGTTTCAGATAATGGACAAAAATCACCATCAGTAACGCTGTCTATCATGACAGTAGAAGCCAGAAGGGAGCGTCATTTTTAAATTGATGCTCCCTGTTTTATTAAAACTGAATATATAAGCAGGTTATGTATTATAACAATTCATGAAAGCAGCTCGGCCGTTCTAAATTACAAAAGGGGACACTTTAAACTCTTAAAATTATAGTTAAATTTACGACAGTCTTGCTATTAAAAAATGCCTTATGCGAAATAGCTTATTCTCGTATGGTTGAATATTTTTTGGTTATATGCTAAACAGATATCAGGCGGTTTGATTGGTGTGTATTATCTGAGGAGGTGCAGATGGCAACCCAAGGAATAAAGATAGATCTGTCGGGTCATTCTAATCCGTACGCTTTTGTCGAAGAGGTCACTAAGCGCTATCCCGATGGAAATGTTAACCTTTTATTGGAGGGGAATTTTATGCGAGTGGACATTGCAGATCATGTTCATACGCAGATTAAGATTGACATTTTTTCTTTTTTACAGCAACGTGTCCGTGAGAACGCAGAGCTTGGACAAATCTGTCATTAACAAGAACAATTTTCACCAAACCGTCTAAGGGAGAAAATCAACATTTGTTGGTTTTCTCCTGAATTTTTTATAGTCTTGACGGGGATTGTGTATATGGAGTATAATTGGGGAATGGAAAAAATCAATCTACAAAAAAGTCTGCATCATTTGGAAAATTATCCAAAGGGCTTTTAGTGTTTGCTTTTTCATGTAAAGTGTTCTACTATAAAAAGCCCTTAGTGGGGGCTGTTTTAAATTATGAACGCTAAAAAAATCTGTATCTCTGTGAACTTATTCTTATTATTCTGTAACTTAAAAAAGGAGGTTTAGTATTATGTTGCGAATTGCTATCCCAAAGGGGAGTTTGGAAGAAGGAACTTTCCAATTGTTTAAGGAGGCTGATTTGCGAATTCTTCGAAGAGGAGAGAGGGACTATAATTTACAAATTGATGATCCCCGCATATCAGAAACATTCATGCTGAGACCCCAAGAGATTCCTTCTTATATCCAGGAAGGTGAGTTCGATCTAGGCATCACTGGCTATGATTGGATTGTCGAAACAAATTCTAATGTACAAGAGGTTGCTGATCTTCAGTTTTCTAAAGGAGGCTATCGAAAGGTTAAAATTATTCTGGCGACAGACAATAGCAATCCCGTTGTTGACGTGAAGAATATCAGGGATGATGCGAGGATAGTGACGGAATATCCGCGTATCACGAAGGATTTTTTTCAACAACTTGAGAAAGACAAAGTAAGTATTCGTCTTTCCCATGGAGCAACAGAAATCAAGGTTCCTCGTTTGGCCGATTATCTCGTTGACGTGACTGAGACCGGAACAACACTCAGGGAAAATGGGAAGAAGATTCTTGCGGTAATTCTCGAATCTTCTACCAAGTTGATAGCCAATATAGATTCATGGAATGACCCCGAAAAGCGCCAATCAATGAAAGATATCGCAGGACTTCTGATGGGCGTTCTATACGCCAAAGGAAGAGTTCTTATTAAGATGAATGTAGTAGAGAAGAATTTGAATGCCCTTATTGAGACACTTCCAAGCATGAAGGGACCAACAATATCTTCTTTGCTAAAAAGAGGCAATGGGGGCGAAAAATACTTTGCCGTGGAGACGATTGTTGAAAAATCTCAACTCAATATACTTTTGCCGGAAATAAGGAGAGCGGGAGCAACTGATATTCTCGAGATTAATGTGGATAGAATAATGCCGTAGAGAAAACAGGAGAATGGGCTAAGAAACTTCGCCCATTCTCCTGCAATCAATTCGGCAGTGTGGTTTCGCGACTATAAATTTATTATCCTTTATAGGCATTATTTTAATTAAGTAATGCTTTTTTATTTTCTTATAAAATATTTAATCTTCAATGCCCGTGCTTGACTAAACGCCGTTTTTGCTCAATAGTAGCTAGAAGCATCAAATTGTATATTTGGCGCTTGTGTACCTAAACAATTTTGCGTAATGGAGGTGAAGCAATGCAGAACAATCGGTCGTTTTTGGTGGCTATGGTGGCTTTTGTGCTGTTTTCAAGTACAGTATGGGCGCAAGAGCTTACAAAGATGCGTATTGGATGGCAAGTGCCGTGGGCTACGCAAGGACAAATCGTCCAGATTTTGAAACATTCCAGTATCTTGGAAAAGAATGGTATTCAGGCAGAATTTATTGGTAGGACGTATGGACCAATGCTGAATGAGCTGGCCATTGCCGGTGAAGTCGATGTGATTCTCACAGCAGATCAGCCAGCAGCAGCCTTGTTTTCAAAAAAGAAGGGCTGGATTGGCATCGGCCGGCTGATGTATAACAGAACGTCGACCTATGTGTCACCCGAATCAGCTATCAAAAGCCTGTCTGATCTTAAGGGAAAAACAATTGGAATTCCGATTGGCGCGGCAGCCGAGAGGGTGACCTATGAAGCGTTGGAAAGAGTTGGTATTGATCCAAAGAAGGATGTAAAGGTCATTAACCTTGGCATCATGGAGCAGGGGCCAATAGTTATGGGAGCAAAAGATAAAGCCAATTGGACATCTGTTGATGCTCTGAGCGGCTTTGATCCGACCCCTGCTATTTTCGAAGCAATGGGTCTTATCCGTGTGCTTGATGTGGGAAAGGTTTGTTCCCTGGTGCTCATGAATCAGGAAATTTTGAAAAAAGATCCTCTGATTGCAATCAAGATGATGCAGAGCATCAAAGACGCCTATGACTTCTATCGGCAAAATGTATCTCAGGCGAATGAGTGGTTCATGGCAGAAGCACAATTAAAAACTGCCAATCAGGAAGCGTGCAATATTGCGGCTTCAATTGAGCCAAATGTGTCAGTCCATTCTCGCGATGAAATCAAGGTGACTTTTTCTGAAGACGATTTTATTTTGATGCAGAAGGGTGCTGATTTTCTCGCTCAGAAACTGAATGAACGTGTCGATATGCGGCAGTATGTGACAAATGAGTTTGTCTCAAGGATCAATTAATGCAGCAACTGCGCATCCGGGGTGAGCTCTGCTTGCCCTACGGATGCAGTTTTGAGGAGGTGGAGATGAGTTGGGATTGGTTTTTGTCTATGAGCAACCGAATTGATTTCTTTCTTATTCTCGCCAATTGTTGGGCAAGCTTGAGGAGGGTCTTCGTCGGAGTTTTACTGGCGATGGTCTTGGGAATTTTATTTGGATTATTAAGAAGCGGTCTGCCAAATAGAATGAAATCCAGCAAGTTGGTTTGTTTCTTGCTTGATGCGCCCAAATTTCCTCCACCGATAGCGTGGATTCCTTTTGTGATTCTTTGGTTTGGTATCGGAGAATTGCCTGCTTATATTATAGTTGGCATTGGAGCTTTTTCACCAATTTTCACGAATACATATGAAGGATCGGAATCCGTTTCTTGTATTATTCGTGATACCGCCCGCTCGTTGGAAATCAGGGGTTTGAGACTTTTAACGCAGGTTATTTTTTTTGCGGCGCTACCCGTGGTATTCACTGGTATCAGAATTGGTATAGGGATGGCTTGGATGGCGATTATCGCCAGCGAGATGATTGCTGGTCAATCGGGATTGGGATATTCAATCCAAATGAATCGGATTAATCTGCAGTTTGACCTTATGGTCATTGATATGATTCTGATTGGAACAATTGGATTCATGCTTTCCAAATTCGCAACATATCTGGAAAGAAAAATCATTCCTTGGCATGAAAGGAAAATTTATTAAGGAGGTGACAGCATGATAGACGTGGTTGAAATAAGCCATCATTATCCAGGTAAAAAGGAACACGTAATACTGAATCTTTCTTTCAAAATTGAAAAAGGGGATTGCGTAGGATTAATCGGTCCCTCTGGATGTGGCAAAAGCACATTGGCTAAAATTATTGCTGGTCACATAACTCCGACTTCTGGAAAAGTTTTTGTCGACGGAGTGGATGTAACAGGGAAGCCAGGAAGAACAATCTTTTTGATTCATCAAGAATCCGATTTGTTTGATTGGCAAACCGTCGAGAAGCAGATTTTTTTTGTTCTTCACAACAAGAATCGTGAGCGCGTAAATGCATTGCTGGAACTTGTTAAGCTCAAGGGATTTGAAAAATATTACCCCAGTCAGCTTTCAGGTGGTATGAAACGGAGATTGGCGATTGCCCGTGCGCTGGCTGTGAATCCCCGGTTGGTTATTCTGGATGAATCTTTCAGTTATCTCGATAGTGATATTAAGGAAAGTCTCTATCGGGACCTCAGGGAAATCTGGAAGCTGACTAAGACAACTATTCTTCTCATTACGCATGATGTGCATGATCTGGAAAATCTTGCACAAAAAGTTATTTCCTTCAGAGACACTCCGAATGGATGCTTTCAGGGGATAACTTAGAAGGCGCTAGGGTACACCATGCCCTAGCGCCTCCATCATTTATTTATTGATTTTTTAGTAAATATGCGCTATAAATTATATATACAAATAAGCTTAATTTTATGCAAAAAAACCTCCTTTTTATTTCATTGGACACAGTCAGGGCAGATGTTGCTTATAGCGGGAAATTCAAGGGCTTGGAAGCGCTCAGAAAAGATGGGGTAACATTTTTGAACACCATTTCATCTTCGCCCTTGACTCCGGTTAGCCATTCTACAATCCTTACGGGATTACAGCCATTTAATCACGGAGTGAGGCATCTTTTTAGAGAAAAATTAAGTAAAAAGGCAATGACTATTGCTCAAATTTTAAAAAAGGAAAATTATAAGACGGCAGCTATTGTCTCTTGTCCGGGGATGAATAAGTGGTATGGATTTTCTAAAGGATTTGATTTATATGACGATGAAATTCCACGCTTAGCGGATGGTTCTGATCCGCTTAAGACTATTGATGTCAAGAAAAGAGGAACTGCCCTGAAAAGGGCAGAGCTGGTTATCGAAAGAGCTGCTAAATGGCTTGATAAAAATAACGAGCAACCTTTTTTTCTGTTCATTCATTTCTTTGATGCCCATTGGCCATATGAGGCGCCAAAAAAGTTTGGTGGTGATAATTATTATGAAGAGGAAGTTGCCTATTCAGATCATTACATGGCGCAGTTTATTGATAAGCTAAAAAAAGATAAGCTATATGACAAAACATCTATAGTTTGTTTTTCTGATCACGGAGAAGATCTTGATGGCTTATATCCAAATGATAAGGGTGGCGAAAAATTGGGACATCCAGAGGAATTAGGCCATGGCTGTTTATTGTATGATCAGACGCAGAAAGTTGTATTGGTAATAAAAGATAAGAAGTTATCAAAGAAAAAAAATGTTTCTAATCAAGTTCGTTTGGTTGATATCGTTCCCACAACCCTGGACATGTTGAATGTTAAATATGATGAAGCTAATTTTGATGGTGAATCTCTTGTTCCGATCATCAGGAGCAAGAGTAAGGTTAACCTTCCGGCATACTCAGAAACTTTCTATCCAGAAGAGCGAAACAGGCAAAAAGCTAAAAAGAAATTGATAATTACAAACAAAAAAGCCGTAAGAATCGATAATAAACATAAAACAATTTTTCATTTGGGTGTTGATAAAATGGAGTTATATGATTTAGAAAAAGATCCGAATGAGTTGTTTGACCTTTTTGATAAAATACATTGCAAATAAGGAGCGTTGGGGGATTGATCTAATGCATTGACAATATGTCTCGGCTGTCTAATAATATAGAGACGCCGAAATGGATAAATGGAATGAAAACGGCTTGTTCTTTAAAATAGCCGCTACAATAACTTGAGTTATTAACGAAGACTAGAAAAAAGGAGAGCACTATGAGCGAAATAAGGCAGATTAAAAGGATTTTAAGCGGATTTCAGGATTTCTTACCTGAAAAAATGATGGCTCGAGACCTGATAATAGGTAAGGTCAAAGCAGTCTATGGGTTGTTTGGCTTCTTGCCACAGGAGACTCCAGTTTTGGAATATGCAGATCTTCTGCTGGGCAAATATGGAGACAATGATAAACTTGTATATCAGTTTCGTGACAAGGGGGATCGCCATGTGGCGATGCGGTATGACTTAACAGTCCCACTTAGCCGTGTTATTCAGATGCGTGCTAATGATATCTGTTTTCCATACCGACGATATCAGGTTGGGATGGTTTGGAGAGCTGATAAGCCAGGCAAGGGGAGGTATCGCGAGTTTATGCAGATGGATGCGGACATTGTAGGCGATGGTTCGACGCTGGCTAATATTGAAGCTATTTTCCTGGCTCTGCAGATAATGAAGCGACTTTCTATTGATGCTACGATTCGTATGAATGATCGGCGTATCTTGGATAGCTTGGCTGATACATGTCGGATACCCGCTGGCACGAGGCATAATCTATTTCGCATAATCGACAAATATGACAAGATTGGGATGTCTGGAGTCATGGCGGAATTAAAGAAAGTTCCATTCTCCGAGGACATATTGTCAATTGTTAAAAAATATCTTTCTATCACTGGCACAAGCGATGAAGTACTGGAAGCACTTCAAGAATTATTAGGGAGCGCCCCGAACTTTCAGTCTGGCATGGATTGTTTATCAGAGATTAATAATGCTCTTAAGGCCAATGTAACTGATCTGACGAGTTATCGCATTGATCCAACTGTCGCGCGTGGTTTGGATTATTATACAGGGTTGATTTTTGAGACAACATTTAATCCTGATCCAGAATATGGCAGTATTTGTTCTGGCGGTCGTTATGACCGTTTGATCAAAGGAGCTGATGGGAAGTTCTTACCGACAGTAGGTGTCTCTATCGGGCTCGATCGTCTTTTCGCTGCTATGGAATCCATTGATTTGATTTCACAAATCAAAACAACGACGCAGGTTTTCATTGTTAACTTCGGGAATCAATATTTAAGTGAATACTTATTATTGGCAGGAGATCTTCGAGAGAATGGCATTTCTGTGGAAATTTCACCGGATGCATCAAAACTCAAGAGGCAGCTGAAGTGTGTTGATACTAAGGGTATCCCCAGGGTTATTTTAATGGGGTCTGATGAATTATCTCAAGGTAAGGTAGTGGTTCGAAATATGCTCGATGGATCACAGGAAACTGTTGATCGAAAAGATATTTCACGAATGCTCGACGTTTTGAGCTAATCATATGGATGGCGTTCTAATCCAAGAATGCCATCCATACAAAATAGTTTGCGGGAGGGGAATTTATGGATACTCAGCACAGAGCAAGGGTTCAGCCACCCAGAGGCACGGCAGATATGTTTGAAGCTGATTTACAAAAAATTGAATATGTTCAGGCTCTCGGAGCAAAAGTTGTTAGAAGCTATGGATTTTGCAGGGTAGACACTCCGATGTTTGAACATCTGAATATTTTTGAATTAACAGCTCCGTTCAGTCGTGACAAGTGTTACGTTTTTTCTGACAAGTCTGGGCGAGAATTGGTGCTACGTCCAGATATTATGGCACCAATCAGTAGACTGGTTGCAAATAATTGCCTGGCGGGCGTGTTTCCGGTGAAGTTCTTTTTTTGTGATAAAGTATTCCGATACAGACATACTAAGCGACGTGAATTTCGATTATTTGGACTAGAGACTTATGGCTCAAAGGGATTCGATGCCGATGCCGAAATTATTCGAGTAGCTATGGATATTTTTCAGAAAATCGGGATTGATCAATTGGTGCTTGAGTTTAGCTACCCAGGGGTATATGCTGTTTTGGTTGAAGAGATTGCGCGCATATATTCTTTGCCTCTTGATTCTTCCGATATCTTGCATCAATTGCAGCTTTGCAAATCTCAAGAGGATGTCAGTTTACTTCTTTTGGAAAATACTTTTCCCGAGGAGATGCGGGATTTTTTTCTGAGGATGTTATTTTGTAAGGACAACGCATCTAGCTGGCAGCTTATTGAAGAGCTTGCAGTTCGCACAGATAAATTTTCCAAGGTCGCTACGGATTTAATGGATTTTTCCATTGCTCTTGATGCGTATCACTTGAGTGGTAGTAGCATGTTTGATATCAGCAATCTTCATGGACTCGGGTATTATTCTGGCTTAACCTATCGCATTAATACAGTTAAAAATAATCAGCAACTTGCTGATGGCGGTAGATATGATACTTTCGTCCAAAGTCTAGGTGGGAAAATCGTTAATGCTACAGGAATTGCCTTTGGAGTAGAGCGACTTATCCGTATTGCAGAAAGTCAGGACGTTTCTATTATCAGCAATATGCCAAATGCCTTACGAGTGCTTGTGAGCTCTTCTACGGGGCTGATTATGAATCGCTTGAGGCCTATTTTAGGAAAATTGCGCCAACGGGGTTATGTAGTTGAGGAGTATTTTCAATCCGGAAAGTTTTCACAGGTAATCAAGTATGCTCAAGCGCGTAAGTATGATTTACTCCTGTCCTTTGATCAGTCGCAGAATAATGATGGGCGAATAAATGTCCGCATGCTATCTCTTGAGAAAGATCAAAAAAAAGACTGCGTTATTGATGATGCCGATGCAGCTGTCAGTTCATTTTTTAACGAAATCTTATAGCCATCAGGGCTGAATCCTCAGCCCTGATAGTTTCAAAGACTATCCTATTTTTTTATTCAATAACAAAAATATTTTTATTATGAAAGATAACCAATGGATATATGTAGCAAATAATTATAAATTAGAGAGAGATGCTCTATCGCTACCGTCACTATTGACTGATGAAGAAATTATTCATTTGGTGGGAGAAAGGAAAAAAATGCGCATTCTGGATTATGGATCAGGTAGTGGCACGATTTCAAGGTTATTATATAAAAATCAAAACGAATTGATTGCTTTTGAGCCGATGAAACCAATGCGCGATTTGATGATTAAACTTACTCCTCCAGAAAAATATTCTAAAATTAGCATTTTGGGTGACATAGAAAAAATTAAGAAGCTTAAAAATATCGATTGCATCTTGTGCATAAATGTCCTCAGCCATATTAAAGAAGTACCTGTTGTATTCAAGATGTTCAACCAAATATCCAGCGAAAAGGGGAGACTTATTGTGTGTTTACCTCACCCACTGAAAAATATTGGAACTTGGGAAAAGATTAAAAAAAATGGAGTATGGGAGTATATTTATTATCGTCTGGATGGATATATAAAAGAAGGAAAAGTTAAAAGAACTAGAGAGGACTTCTATGGTAATGTGGTGGTTGGGGAAGTTGTTAGCAATCATAGGAAAATATCTACTTACTATAATTGGTTGCATGATGCAGGATTTGATGTTGTGAAAATGCTTGAACCAGCTCCGGCAGTTGGGTTAGCAAAAAAATATCCCATTCTCTATAGTAAGAGTTCTCGCATTCCTTATTTTTTACTATTTGAATGCGTAAAAGCCAAAAAATAATCAATTTAATTAATTTTATGAGTAGCGATAAAAAAGATAGAGTATTTAGAAAGAAAGCACAAAATGAACAGGATTTTTCTTTTAATAAAACCGTGACATCCGTGTTCAATGACATGCTCAACAGAAGCGTTCCTTTTTATGGAGAATCTCAGCGACTCATTACGGAACTTTCCGTCAATTTTGCGCAATCAGACTCTTGCATCTACGATCTGGGGTGTTCAAATGGTAATACTTGCCTATCTCTTTTTGAACAACTCAACGATTCGTCAATAAAAATTATTGGCATCGATAATTCAGAAGAAATGATTCAAGAGGCTAATGCGCGGTATAAGAAACTAAGTAGCAAGGTTAATAAAAATAAACCCAAGCTCTTATTTAAAGCGGAAGATATTGAAAATGTCCTGAATATAGAAAGGGCCAGTGTTGTTATTTTGTGTCTAACCTTACAATTTATTCGTCCACGGAGGCGCTTGGAAATAATAAAGAATATTTATAAAAATTTAGCCAAAGGTGGCGTTTTGATTCTTCACGAAAAAAATGTTATAGAAAATCCAAAGTTCAACAGACTATTTATTAAATTTTATTACGATCTCAAGGAAAGGAATGGCTATACGAAGACAGAGATTCAAGAAAAGCGAGTTGCTTTGGAAAACATACTGATTCCATATACCAAAGAGGAAAATATCGCGCTTCTTAGGGAAGCGGGATTTAAGAATGCGGAAACTTTTTTTCAGTGGTATAATTTTTCCGGTACCATTGCCGTAAAAGATTAATATTTTTTAATGACAAAGAAAAAATTTAAACATATCATATTGATTTCTCTTGACAATTTGAGGGCTGATTGTGTCAGTGTCTCATCCTCAGCGTACAATTTTCGTAATAAATATAACATTCTCACTAAACTAAGGCGTACGGAGCTTGATAGATTGATCGAAAAAAGCGTATATTATGATCATTGTTTGTCGGCAGCTTCCTACACATCAGCTTCGCACGCTACGATTTTTACTGGATTTTGGCCAGCAAAGCATGGCGTGTATGAATTTTTTAATCGAAAATTGAAAAAGCCGACAATATTTGAATATGCGAAAGAATGTGGGTATACGACAATTTTCCAGACTGATTTTCCAGTAATTCTTGGGAAGCACATAGGATTCAATAAGGGAATCGATCATTATTTTATAGAAGATGAGAAGAAAGCTTTCGAAAAATTGGTTGAATCAGCCAAATCGAATCAAAAAACAATGTCCCTTTTTCATTTTGGCGGTATCCATTATCCATATGGTTTTCATACATATAAATTCGGTGGAGAGGATTATGTAAAAAAAGTTGAATTTTTGGAAAAAAAATACAATATTAAATCAGGTAGTATTTCGACAGATAAACATGATGAGAGTTATCGCTCTGATTTTGACAAGCAACTACTTTCTCGGTATAAAGCTATTATTATGAAATTGTATGATGATGGCCTTTATGATGATCTTTTTTCTTTGTATGTGGAAGGCATAAATTATTTTTTTGAGCACCGATTTAATAAATTTCTTGGGGAAATTAAGAAATTCGTAGAGCGGGAAAATACGTTACTTGTTATTTTTGCTGATCATGGTGAGGGTTGGGATGCTAATTGCTATGGGCATTATAATTCAATTTCTCACGAAGTGCTTCACGTGCCCTTGTGTTTTTATGCAAGGGGAATTAAAAAATGGAAAGGGGATACTTTTGTTAGACTTCTTGATGTTGCTCCTACTATAGTGCAGTTTTTAGAAGGTGTAAAAACAAAAAATCGGATGGATGGCCAAGCATTGCACATTTTCAATCCAGTTAGCGATAAATCTAGAAATTGTTCTGTCGCGCAATTTTGGCATCATGGTGATCGGGAAAAATTTATCAAATTTAGAGATAGAGTTTTGAGAAAAGACAAAATAGTAAGGCCAATGCGCACACACTTAGTTTCGGAAACTATTTATGACGGAGCATATAAATTACTCAGAAATTATGACAAAAAAGACAAACTTTTAGAAGAGCAATTTTTGAAACGAAAAGGGTGGGATTTTTTTGAGTCAAAGTCAGGGCCAAAAAAACAAATGTTACAACGTAATTTGAAACAATACAATAAAAAGTTTGAATCTGTTGAAAAAAGCGCTGAACTATCCATGACCCAACAACTCAAGGAACATTTAAATAATATGGGTTATGACGTTTAATACTATCAAAAGCGAAGCCTTATGATAATTAAAAATGGTCGTGTTCGTAGGAAGTTTTTAGTTTTTTTGGATATAGATGGTACGTTAGTTGATTCTAGCCAAAAAACAAATTCCAATGCTTTGCCTAGGATTATAAGGGAAATGTCTAGAAAAGGTGTTCTTTTCGGCTTGAACTCAAATAGATCGTATAATGACATCATTGGGATATATAAAAAATTTTGTTTAAATGGGCCGATAATTTTAGAAAACGGAGTTTATTTCAAAAAAACATTATTAGCAGCAAAAACTTTTTTTGTTCTTAATCCTCAAAGGTTAAATGTTCTATCTCGAAAAGCCGTAGAAAAATTTATCAAGGGGCAAAATTTGGATTGCAGTCTTTTGGTTGGAAATACGGTCAAGCTAATTAAGTCCAATGGTCTAACTAGTTTCCCCTTTGTTATTCTTTTAAATAAATTCAGGGAGTATACTGGTAGTGTATATATTTATAGATACGGAAAAATTGATGCTTATTTATCCAAGAAGCTAGTTTCATTTTTGAGAGTATATTTTAGGTATAATAAGTTGAATTTACTCGTGGAGAGTCCAAAGTCCTTTGGCAATGTGATCTTTTGGCCAAAAGGCATAGATAAGGGTAAGGCGTTTAAAGAAATAAAAAAGTATTATCGAGGATATCAGTTTGTTATGGTTGGGGATGATTTGGCCGATTTAAAAACATTGCCAGAGGTTGAGTATTTTTTTGCCGTCAAGAATGCTCAAAAAAGTGTTAAGCAAATGGCTGATTATGTTTCAAAAGGAGAATATACTGAAGGAGTGGTTGAGATACTCCAGCACCTTCAAGATATTTCCTAAATATTGGGTCCTACAAAATTGTTTCTAATACTCTATCTAAGTGGTCGTTGCCTTTTTTTGATCTTGTTTTTTCTGTGTTTGTGTCGTATTATTAATTAAAAGTTAATCTCTATTAATAAAAATGCATGATCCTGCAAAAGCTAAAGCCAGACGACACTGTCGCGATTATTTCTCCTTCTTGGGGTGGGCCAAGCGTTTTTCCCCATGTCTATGAAAACGGACTTAAAATTTTAACGGAGTGGGGACTGAAAATTAAAGAATATCCAACAGCGAGAGCTGATGCGCAATATCTTAGAAAAAATCCAGAATTTCGCGCAAAAGACATCAATGATGCTTTTTCTGATCGGGAAGTAAAAGCTATTTTCACTTCCATTGGCGGTGACGACTCAGTACGGATTTTGCCTTATCTTGATAAGAAAATTATCAAAAATAACCCAAAAATACTTATGGGTTTTTCCGATACGACCACGCTCCACACCTTTTGTAATCAATTAGGACTAATCACTTTCTATGGTCCATCAATCATGGCCGGATTTTCGCAAATGAAAAATTTGCCGGAAAGTTTTGAGCGTCATGTCAAAGAGATGTTATTTGATCCGAAAGATAGTTACGAATATGCTCCCTATGGAGAATATGCCGAGGGCTATCTTGGCTGGTCAGATAAAAATATTGTCGGAAAAACTAATGAGCTTAAGAGAGAAAATGATGACTGGAAGTTCTTGCAAGGCTCGGGTATTGCTCGTGGGGAATTATTCGGTGGGTGCATTGAAGTTTTGGAGATGATGAAAGGCACTGAGTTTTGGCCGAAGCCGGAATTTTGGGAGGGCAAAATTTTGATCCTTGAAACATCCGAAGATAAACCAACTTATTCCCAGGTTGGCTGGATGCTTCTGAATTATGGCATGCAAGGAGTCTTTGATCGGATTAGCGGGCTTGTCTTTGGCCGGGCACGGAATTATTCTCAAGAAGAAAAATTAGAATTGGAGAAAAAGATTATCGCCGTCGTCAGAGATGAATTCGGAAGAGCAGATCTGCCGATTATTGCTAATATGGATTTTGGTCACACTGATCCGCAGTTTGTTCTACCACTAGGTGCCAAAGCAGAGATCGATTGTGAGAATAAAAAATTCGCAATAGTGGAACCTTGGCTTGCTTAAAATTATATTCTGCTGCATATTGTAGTAGAAACCAGTCAATTAACAACATAATTTACAACTTACTATAAACAATTGATTTGTAGTTACATATTTGCGAAAGTGCGGGTGTTTGTGTTTTGGCGCCAACATTAAAAGGAATCGATTTAATAGATGACTCAACGGTCAAGCCTTATGGAGATAATGAATCAGTGGTTTGGGATGGTTTGAATATTATAAATTATTCTGTCATTCCTCATTACAAATCTGACCATCCTGAATCGGAAAAAGCGAATGAGGTGGTCGAGTATATGATAGAGAATAAGATGCTATTCAAAGCGCTTAAAGACGGAGAGGTGATAATTATTGAATAATACTATCTCAAAGTTGAAATAGGTTTTAAAAGTTTAGAAATAGTGAAGCATCTGTTTTTCCAAAACGGCTCTTTAACAAATAGTGTGTTGAATTAAAATAGAGATAAGATAGAAATTTGTCGGATGGTCTTTTGCGTGAAAAAATGAATTGGGAACTATTGGCCAGTAAGCTTAAATCTAAACCATTCAAAAAGAAAAGGAGTAGGCAAATGTACCCGCAAACTGATTTTTTAAATTATGCTGTTTTGCAGGCGAAGGAATGCGGTTTATCTGCATTGGTTGTCTCTGTTGGCTCTTGTTAATGTAATCAAGGATGGATATGGGAATGGATTTGAATGAGTTGCTGAAAAAGTGTTTCATGACAATGCTAAACTGTTCTTTGGTTTTTGAAATTGATTCAGTATTCTAACTTGGTTATTAACTAAAAAGGAGGTTTGCTATGTTGACGATTGAGGGAATTCCATTTATTCAAGGCGCAGTTGTTCTGGAGCCGATGCATTTGGCGGCTATTGTAATCTCGTTAATTTTGATTGCGGTTATGGCAATTATGGTGGTTACGAGAATCATTGATTTTTGGAGGGTTCCTGTGCAAAAAACCATAGGGATAATTCAGGAAAAAGTTTTTCTTGAGCCATGCTTCAGCGATGACATGCCGACACACGGGAAGGGTATTATGAGAGTATATAATAAGGCAGAATATCGCATTAAAATCAAGCTCTCCCTGGACAACAAACCTTCCGTTGGCGTCATAATGGTGAAGCAAGAAGTTTTTGAGGCTATTAACGAAGGCGATCAGATTGTTGTTAATTACAAAAAAGGCCGCAACACTGGAGAGCTCATGCTTTTGGAGGCATCATTGGCTTAATATATCCATGTTGATTATTTTACATCTCTATAAATTATTTAGCGATAAAAAACAATATCGCAATCAAAGGGGGTAAAATCAAAAGAAGCGCACTGGTAGATTGTTATCGGCGCGCTTTTTGCTTTAAATAAGGCAGCGGTTTAGGTTGTTTTTTATTGAAAGCATTCTTTACTTTTTTTGTATTTCATGTATACTGTAGTAGAAACCAGTCAATTAACAACCTAATTTACACTTTCCATAGACAACTGATTTATAGTCACTTTTTTGCGAAAGTCCCGTGCTTTCTACGCCCGGAACCACCTCCTTTCCAGGGAGATATTGGTAAAATCGTAGAGCATTGCACGTGAAGACGTCTCAGGTCAAACTAGACGTTGTGGAATGTAGATTTTACTTGCTGGTCGTAATCTTGGAGCAATCCAAGGTAACAGCTAAGTGTAACAGAGCTAAATCCAGCCCAAGGCTGGTCAGCCTCGGGCTGAAATTCTGTAGCCGTAGGTATTGTACACCTTACGCATTGATTCAGTAATGAATCTCTCAGAGGATTTAGACTTCGTTTTTTGGACTAATCGCAAAAGTTTGTGACTTTTGATAAAAACACCTTGAATGGTGTTTTTTGC
>JBAQUL010000010.1:0-120402 GCA_049297495.1 Candidatus Moraniibacteriota bacterium | reverse complement strand
AATGGAGCAAACCCCTTTGTGACTAATTCGGAGTTGCATGCTTGTATCGTAGAGGCAAAAAAACGTGGTGCTTGCGCTGTTGCTCACAGAACAAAAGATACTATTCGAGAAGTTAACAAGTATGGACTCTCAATTCAAGTCCTTGACCGATCAAAGCTTTGGAATATGCAAACTCCGCAAGCAATTCAATTTACCTTGGCGAAAAAAGCTTTTCAAAAAGCCAATTCTGCTAATTTTTTAGGCACTGACGACGTAAGCCTAGTTGAAAGATTCGGGAAAAAAGTGAAAATAATTGAAGCTTCAAAAAATAACTTTAAATTAACAACCCCCCTTGATTTGGAACTGGCAAAATTAATCCTAAAAAATTCAGGACTTACGCGTTTACCGAAAGCAAGCTTTTCCATAGCCAAGGTTGATCTGGAAAAGCTTTAATGGTTTTAGGAATTAAAATAAGCAAAAACAAGCCTTAAGAGGTCACGCGCTTTAAAGATTGTTTTTGGTAAATGCGTAAGTTATAAAATTATTAAAAATATGTTTCGAGTTGGACTGGGACAAGATTCTCATAGATTTTCAGAGAATCAGAATAAGAAATTAATTTTAGGTGGAATTGAAATTGAAGGAGAAAAAGGATTAGAGGGGAACTCTGATGCGGATGTGATTTTGCATGCTATTTGCGCTGCTATCGAGCAAGCGCTTGGTAGGGTTAATTTTTCAGTCTATGCTGATGAGATGTTTAAAAATGGCATAACTGATAGCACGGAATACCTAAAAATTGCCCTATCACACATCGAAGAAGACAGCTATGCTATCAACAATCTAGGAATATCCATAGAAGCCAAAAAGCCCAAAATTCTCTCAATTGAAGATCGGCTAAAAATAAACTTGGCGGAAATACTGAAAATAGAAAAAAACAGAATTGGAATTAACGCCACATCAGGTGAAGAGCTGACCGCTTTTGGAAAAGGCAAGGGCATCCAAGTCTTTGTAATTATTAGTTTGATTAAAAATGAACGCAATCAAAATTAAATCACCAGCCAAAATAAATTTGACCTTAGAGGTGATAAAAAAATTACCAAATGGTTTTCACGAGCTGCGCACGGTGATATTAAAGCTGGAAAATCTCTATGATGAGATTGAGTTGAGAATTGAAGAAAAAAAAGGTCCAATAAAAATAGTTTGTGCCAACAGGGCCGTGCCAACAGACGAAAGAAATACTTGCTACCAAGTGGCTGAAAAATTTCTGAAGCTTTCCGGAAAAGTCGCTAGCCTTGAAATTAAAATCAAAAAAAATATTCCCGTAACGGCAGGCATGGGAGGCGGAAGCTCTAATGGAGCAACAATTCTCATGGCACTTAATGACTATTTCCAAAAGCCATTAAGTTTTGCCAAATTGGTCAGTATCGCAGCCGAGGTCGGCAAAGATATCCCGGTTTTCTTAGCGAAAGAAAGAGTTGTTTTTGTCTCAGGGATGGGAGAAAAATTGAAAAATATAAAATGTAACCCTAGACTAAACTTGCTAATTATTAATCCTGGCTTTCCGGTTTCAACCGCTTGGTCATTCGAAGAATTAGATAAAAACTTTTCAAAAATGGCAGACAAAAGAAGAAAAAACATATCCTTAAATTTTCTAAAATATCTCAATGGCAAGAATTTGGATTTAATCTCAGGTAAGCTTTATAATGATTTTGAAGTGGCAGTTGAAAAAAAACATCCGATCATTAAAAGAATAAAGCAAGAGCTCTTGGCTTTTGGAGCTTTAGGCGCTATGATGAGCGGAGCTGGACCAACTATTTTTGGAATATTTAGAACAAAAAAAGAAACTCTCCTGACAGCAAAAATCTTAAAAGAATACTATCCTGAATTATTCATAGAAGTGGCTTAGGAAATTTTTCACTCCAACAAAATTGTTGCCGCTTTATTAACTACTTAATCTATCTCTAAGACTATGAAAAAATACAAATCACGCATCGTCAAAGTCGGGCCATATAAGCTGGGTGGAAATAATCCGGTGCGGGTGCAATCGATGTGCAATACTGACACGCGAGATGTCAAGGCAACCGTTGCGCAAATTTTAGAGCTAGAAAAAGCTGGCTGCGAAATTGTGCGAGTAGCAATTCTAGACATGGAAGCAGCTAGGGCAATTGGAGAAATTAAAAAACAAATTCACATCCCGTTGGTCGCCGACATTCATTTTGACCATAAATTAGCCCTGGAAGTGATTGCACAAGGAATTGATAAGGTTCGCATCAATCCAGGCAATATTGGATCAGAAGATAAAATCAAGGCAGTTGTTATGGCGTGCAAAAAGAAAAAGATTCCGATTCGCATTGGAGTAAATGCTGGATCCTTGGAAAAAGATTTATTAAAAAAACATGGCCAAACCCCAAAGGCCGCTGTCGAATCCGCTCTTCGTCACGTGCGAATATTGGAAAAATATAATTTCAAAAATATTCTCATTTCAATTAAATTCAGTGACGTCATCCCAATGATTGAGTCTTATAGACTGCTCGCCAAAAAAGTTAACTACCCACTTCACCTAGGAGTAACGCACGCCGGGATGCCCTACATGGGAACGATAAAAAATGCAATCGGCATTGGGACGCTAATCACAGAAGGAATTGGCGATACCATCAGAGTTTCTTTGACTGGTGACACAAAGGAAGAAATTCGCGCAGGCTTTTCAATTCTAAGAGCAGTGGGGAAAAGAAAAGAAGGACCAGAAATTATTTCTTGTCCAACTTGCGGACGGACAGAAATTAACCTAATCGGTCTTGCAGAGAAAGTCGAGGAAGCTCTAAAATCGGTCAAAAAACCAATCAAAGTTGCTATTATGGGCTGCGTGGTCAACGGTCCAGGCGAAGCGCGCGAAGCCGACATTGGAGTGGCTGGTGGAAAAGGCATGGGTGCGATATTTTCCAAAGGCAAAGTAATCAAATCAGTTCAGGAGAAAGATATTCTCAAGACACTCTTGGAAGAAATTGAAAAATTATAATTTATTAGCCTTCCCCTGTGAGCCCTTATTGATTAGGGCTCTTTTTTGTTCAGAAAAATATCCGCAAAACGCTCCCATTTGACACCCACAAAAATCCCTGCTACCTTGAAATACTACCTAAAAACCTAACCCCTATTTTTCTATGAGTCTCGATTCACAAGAACAATTCCATAAATTCATAACTAGTGCCAAGGATGTACTCATCTTTATTCCCGAAAATCCCGGCTTTGATGCAATCGGAAGCGCCTGGGCACTAAATTTTTTCTTAGAAAATAAGAATATTTCCGCCACAATCGTTTCAAGCAAAAAACCGTCTGAGGCAAAGATCGATTTCCTTCCAAGTCCGAAAAATATCATTTCAGAAATATCTGGTGCGCGCGAATTCGTCCTATCGTTTGATACTAGCCGCAACAAAATCATGGGACTACGTCAAGAGACAATTGGCGATTCTTTCAATGTCTATCTTACGCCTGAAAAGGGCTCCATTGATCCAAGAGACTTTTCTTTTATTTTAGCTAAATTCAAATACGACCTCATTATTATTTTAGATAGTCCAGACCTAGAAAGCTTAGGGTCAGTTTATGTCAACAACTCAGATTTATTCTTTGAGGTGCCTATTATAAATATCGACCACAGAAGTAATAATGAAAATTTTGGACAAATCAATTTGGTTGATATCACAGCTTCATCTTGCGCGGAAATCCTAAAGCCCATATTGGAAAATGTAGACCCTTCCAGTTTTGACAAGAATGTAGCAACTTGCCTTATGACAGGCATTATTGGTGCCACAGGAAACTTCCAAAAGAAAAACACTACACCAAAAGCCCTTCTTGCCGCAGCTGATCTCATGGACCGAGGCGCCGATCAGCAAGGTATTATTCGCTGGCTCTACAAAACTCAGCCACTATCAATCCTGAAGCTACTCGGAAGAGTCATGAGCAAGCTAAATTGGGAAGAAAAAACCAAACTAGCTTGGGCCAGCCTCTCTCTGGATGATTTTGTTCAAAGCCGGACCAGCCCAGAAAGCCTACCAATAATTCTGGAAAAACTACAAGAGAACTATAGCGACGGTCAAATTTTCATGATTATCTATAATAGTGCCCCAAATAGCTCAATTGCTATCATTAAAACAGCGACCGATGAGCTTCTTCGAAAAATTTCCCTGCTTTTTGGTCAGCCCATAATCAATGAGGTGCTAGAAATTAAATCCACCGAGAACGATTTAAATTTGACCGCAAGAATTATTCGAGACAAAGTTGAAAGCACTCAACTCATAAATACTTAATTTTAATATTAAAACCCGTTCCAGAAAAAAAACAGCCCCGAATGCCTAGGGCTGTTTTTTTGTTTTTTCTTTTCATGCTAGAATAGAGCTATAAAAAAATAATTTTTTCGCGCTTAATGGTAAAAATATGATAAAAATAACAAAAAAAACAGTTGGGACGGAAGAAGAAAAAAAAGCCACTTCAAGCAAATTAGTTTCCAAACTGCAGCATCAATCAGAAGAGGAAAAGACTGCAGAGTTTGCTGCCCAACTTGAACTTCCCTATATTGACACTAATATTGTTCCGGTTTCCATTGATAGTTTGAAATTGATCGAAGAAAGCGATGCTAGAAAATTCGGCATTGCAGCCATCCAGCGAAAAAGCAAGATTGCCACGATTGTAACCACCGACCCTACAAGAGAAGACACGAGAGAATTTCTTAAAGCTTTTTCTGAAAAACTCGGAATACAAACAAAAATCTTTGTTATTTCAAGCTATAATTTTGATCGAGTTTTGGAAAAATACAAAAAAATTGTTTTCGCTGAAATCCTTGATCAGCTAAGCCTAACAATTAATGACAACGAACTTGGTGAATTTGAAACAGCCCTAAAAAACCTGATTGTCCTGAAGGACAGAATCAAGGAAATGCCCATAACCGACGTCATGAATACCATTATGGCTGGAGCATATTCACTGGGAGCATCTGATGTTCATATTGAACCAGAAGAAAAAGATTTTCGCTTACGTTATCGAATCGACGGGATACTCCAAGATGTGGCTTTTTTCCCACTCAATATCCACAAGAGGATTGCAACAAGAATTAAAATGATGTCCGGCATGAAACTCAATCTTTCAGATATGGCACAAGACGGAACTTTTGAGGTTAACCTCTCAAATAAAAAAATTGCTATCCGCGCCTCATCGATTCCTGGTAGCTTCGGAGAATCAATTGTGATGCGACTCCTTGATCCAGATTCGATTAATGTTAATATCGAGCAACTCGGATTGCAGGGGTTAGCTTATGAGACAGTTCAAAAACAAATCGAAGCCCCTAATGGTATGATTCTCACCACAGGGCCAACTGGCAGCGGAAAAACCACCACACTCTATGCTATTATCAGCAAATTAAACACTCCGGATAAAAAGATTATTACTATCGAAGATCCAATCGAGTATCAGGTCAAAGGCGTTTCTCAAACTCAGATCGAAAAAGCTCGTGGATATACCTTCGCTACTGGCCTTCGCGCGATTGTGCGTCAAGATCCAGATATTATTTTGGTTGGTGAAATCCGCGATGATGAAACAGCTGACATTGCCATCAACTCTGCCCTCACTGGACATCTTGTGCTTTCCACTTTTCACACCAATAGTGCAATTGCCTCCATTCCCCGTCTCGTTGAAATGGGCGTCAAGCCTTCTTTCATCGCCCCGGCAGTAAACGCCGTTATCGGGCAACGATTAGTTCGCAAACTTTGTAGCTGCAAAGAATCATATATTCCCGCTAAAGAAACAATTGATTCAATTAAGAGAATTTTATCCATCATTTCTCCACGAGCAAAAGTGGAAATCCCCAAAAGCATTGACCAACTCTATCGCCCAAAAGGTTGCCTAAAATGCGGCAATACTGGCTACAAGGGACGCATGGGTATTTTTGAAGTTCTCACAATTAGCCCAGAAACAGAAAAATTGATTCTTGATCTGGCTGGCGAGACAGAAATAACCATGGCCGTTCTTGAGGAAGGTATGGTGACAATGCTCCAGGATGGAATTTTGAAAGCCGTAAGCGGCGTTACATCTATTGACGAGGTAAAGAAAGTCACTGGACAAGGGGACTTTTTGGAAAGTATTTATGAAAAATTAATGTCACAAATCCTGGGGAGCACCTTGCCGATTAAAAAGGAGTTTTTTAACAAAACCAAGGACAATGTTAATAATTTTGAAAAAATGCAGACACTCCTTGTCGGAACAAAAATCACAGACACCATCAAAATCATTTTTTCCGCTGCTCAAATTTTAGGTGTGGGAGACATTCACATTGAACCAGAAAAAGAAAGCGTCAAAATCCGTTTCCGTATTGATGGTATTCTTCAAACAATCGCTTCTCTTCCCCTCACTGAATATACAACCTTTTTAGGCCAAATCAAACTGCTCAGTGGCGTGAAAACTGAAGCCCGTCAAGGTGTAATTGATAGTCGTTTTAGCATCAGTTTCGATGAAGAATTAACTGAATTAAAAGAAAAAACTGTTGACATTCGTGTTTCGATAATTTTGGGCGGATTTGGGGAGACGGTTGTAATGCGACTTCTTAGTAAATCATCCGTAGAGCTAAACTTGGATAAACTAGGCATTAGAAAGCAAAATCTAGAAAAGATTAAACTTGAGGTGTCAAAACCTAATGGTGTTGTTTTGAATACCGGGCCAACTGGCAGTGGAAAAACCACCACACTCTATGCTATTTTAAATTTAATTAAAAATCCCGAAATCAAAATCATTACCGTGGAAGACCCGATCGAATATCAAATGGAAGGAATTTTGCAAACTCCCGTTAGCGAAAAAGATGGCTACACTTTCTCCACGGCTCTGCGCGCTCTCCTGCGTCAAAATCCCGACATAATGATGATTGGTGAAATCCGTGACAATGAAACCGCGAGCATTGCTGTTCAAGCCGCTCTCACAGGGCATCTCGTGCTTTCCACCCTCCACACTAATAATGCCGCCGGGGCAGTGGCTAGAATGCTCAATATGGGCGTCGCGCCGGAGGATATCGTTTCCGGCGTCAACGCCTTCATCGCCCAACGCTTGGTCCGCACACTCTGTGAGTGCAAAACAAAAATTGCCCCAACTGAAGAAGAAAAACAAAAAATGGAAGCAGTACTAAAAACTATCAGTCCAAAAACTGGCGTGGAAATTCCCCAGGTGCTAGAGATATTCAAACCAAATGGTTGTGATAAGTGCAATCACATTGGCTATAAGGGCCGCACAACAATCAGCGAAATATTCACCTTCTCCCGTGAAATTCAAGAAGCCGTCATGCGAGGAGCGGTCACATCCGAGCTCAATCAAAAAGCGATGGAAGAGGGCATGATTACGATGCCGCAAGATGGAATCTTGAAAGTTTTGGAGGGTGAGACGACGCTGGAGGAGGTGGAGAGAGTGACGGAGATATAGAAAATTAAAAATTCAAGACAACATAAAAAGTGGCTATAGCCACTTTTTATTATCACTAATCTGCAGGCAAAAATCTCGAACTAGGAGCCCAAGAAAAGGAACAAAATCGAGGAATAATGCAGCCAGTATGCTCAAGGAGCAAGCCAACCATTTTACCCATGTCTTGAAAAAAGTTCCCCATATTGATGACAAAAGATAGAAGCCACCAATTGCCTGCAATTTACTGCTTGCCATCAAAAAACCTGAATTTTCGGATGACTAAGTAATGTAGCACAACTTTGTTTTTTTGTCAAATAGTGCTAAACTTACATTGCTATATTGTTAAATTGTTAAATTACTGGGATTAATTAGAAAACTCACCCAAGCTTCATAACAATTCAACCATTTAGCCATTTAACAATGGATTTATGATCACAAACTCCCACGAACAAATCGAAGACCTCAATTTGGACAATACCTTGCGTCCACAAAGCTTTTTGGAGTATGTCGGACAGGAAAAAGTCAAAAAAAACCTTGATATCCTCATTCAAGCGGCCAAAAAACGTAAAGAGCAAATTGAACATGTTTTGCTCTATGGACCGGCGGGATTAGGCAAAACAACGCTCGCCAACATTATCGCGAAAGAACTCGGAGTGAGCATTAAAACTACTTCCGGTCCCGCCATTGAACGTGTGGGCGATTTTGGCTCCATTCTGACTAATTTGCAAGATGGTGACATTCTTTTTATTGATGAAATTCACAGGCTCAACAAATCTATCGAGGAAGTGCTTTACCCGGCAATGGAAGATTTCAAGCTAGATATTGTTATTGGCAAAGGTCCATCTGCCCGTACCATTCAACTTGATCTACCAAAATTTACACTTATCGGTGCGACAACGAAACTTGGCTCGCTTTCCAATCCCCTGCGCAATCGCTTTGGCGCCATTCATCGCTTGGAATTTTATGAAAAAGGAGAAATTGAACGAATCCTTCGGCGTTCCGGAAAAATCTTGGACGTTCCAATGGAAGACTCGGGACTCGGCGAAATTGCCAAATGTGCCCGTTGCACTCCGCGCGTGGCCAACCGCCTCTTGAAACGCGTTAGGGATTTTTCCCAAATCAAAAACTATCCGACAATTGACAGCGTGCGAGCACGGGAAGCGCTGGAAATGATTGATGTTGACGAATTGGGATTAGAGCCGGCCGATAAACACATCTTGCGCACCATTATTGAAAAATTTGGTGGCGGTCCGGTTGGACTTTCCACTGTCGCCGCAGCGACTTCGGAAGAAATCAAAACGATTGAAGATGTCTATGAACCCTATCTTCTCCAAATCGGCTTTCTTACCCGTACCCCCCGCGGCCGCGTCGCCACTCAGTCCGCTTATGAACATCTGGGGATAAAATTTCCAGATAATAAACTAATTTAATTTTTATGATTGTTGTTATTCTTGGAATGTATGTGCTCTTTATTCTAAGCTATGCGCTGGTCTCTTTTTTTATCATTTATCATCTGGTCAAATACTCCATCAATTCCCGTTTCAGCCGGACAATGGTAATCTTTTTTTCAATCCTTTCTCTTCTCATTCTAATTTCCAATATTAGCTTGTTTTTTTCCGTCGATTGGAACAGTCTTGTTTTGGAAATTTTTCCCAATACTTTTGACTGGAGTAACAATAATTTTTAGCAAGTCCTATGCGCAAATTCACAGAGTTCCACTTTAAGGGCCAAAAAATCAATGAAGCTATCCTATTGGTCGTCCATCGCCATTGGTTTGATATTCTAATCCAGTTCCTAATAATCTTTATGATGGCTATTCTTCTTATTGGAAGCATCTTTTTTGCTCCAATCTTCTTGCCTGGCTTTGAAGAAGCTTTTGGAATGGGTCTTTTTTATTTTTTGCAAAATTCTTTTTTTGCTTTCACTTGGATGCTTTTTTTCATTATCTGGATTGATTATTATTTCGACGTTTGGATCGTCACCAATGAAAGAATTGTTAACATCGAACAAAAAGGTCTATTTTCACGCGGAGTGAGCGAATTGGAGTTGGAAAACATCCAAGACATCACCGTGGAGGTCAAGGGAATCATCCCAACCTTTCTTAACTATGGCAACCTCTATGTCCAAACTGCAGCAGAAAAAGAACGTTTCGTTTTTCGCAACGTCCCCGATCCCTATGCTATTAAAGATTTAGTAATGAGCTTGCAAAAAAGTTACGAAAAAAAAGAAGCCCGCAATCTCGGCACAATGATCCGCAAAGAAATCCACGATGAGTTAACTTAGTTTTTGGTTTTTAGTTATACAAAGGGAGGGTGAAAAATAAAAATATAAAAACAAAAATAAGTTTGTTTATATTTTTACCTTTTTTAGTGGTGGCACTTTTTTGTTTTGGGAAAAATTGTTTGGCAGAAGAAAAAAACTTAATTATCAGTGAGATTTTGCCAGATCCGTCAGGACTGCCTGAGAAAAAAAATGAATTCGTAGAGGTATACAACCCAACAGATGAAACTATTGATCTAGCTGATTATTATTTATCCGGAAAAGCCGGCACCTTTCCACTTTCTGGAAGCATTGAAACTAAAAAATATAAGGCCTTTTACAGCACAATAACACTCTATAACGAAAGAAGCACTATAAAGCTATTGAAATTCAACGTTAAGAATGTTTTTGATGCAACCGATGCTGAGATTGATACCATAATATATACTAAGCCAAGCAAGGAGGATTATTCCTACAGTCTGATTCTAAGTTTAAATAATTGGGCATGGATACTGCCCGCTACTCCCAACAAAGAAAATGGTGGTCACGAAGAAGAAGAAGAAGAAGAAGAAGAAGAAGAAGAAGAAGAGAAAAATTA
This sequence comes from Candidatus Moraniibacteriota bacterium, assembly GCA_049297495.1. Lineage (GTDB taxonomy): Bacteria > Patescibacteriota > Minisyncoccia > Moranbacterales > UBA2206 > UBA9630. Next base: position 110,141 of record JBAQUL010000010.1, on the reverse strand, counting down.
TGCTGGAAAGCTAAAAATCAATGAAATCTTCCCCGCGCCAAAAACCAAAAACGCTGGCAAGGAATTTGTGGAAATAATCAACCTCTCGGATGAAAAAATCAATCTGGCTAATCTACGAATTGAAGATGAAAAAAATCACAAAGTTTCATTTCCCCAAGAAGTATTAGGGCCCGCCGGGCTTTTTGTTTTAGAAGGAAACTTTGAACTGAATAACACTTCAGCTGACAGTACGTATCTCATCAGTAAAAATAACACAAAAGAAAATTCCATTGATTCTGTTAGCTATGAAAAACCTAGATATGATTACTCTTACGCTTTCGACGGAACTGCCTGGCAATGGACAAGCAAAGTCACCAGGGGGGCGAAAAATGAATTCGACAAGCTACTGGCGGGAAAAATCAAAAAGGACAAAAAAATTTATGCCAATGTTTATGCTAATTTTGAAGTGAGCGCTGACAAAAAAGCTAAAAAATTCACTTGGGATTTCGGTGATGGCCACAAGAGTTATCTCAAAAAGACTCGGCATAAATATGAAAAATCTGGAACGTACCAAGCCTCCCTAAAAATCACCGGCGAGGGTAAAGAGGGTTTGATTAATTTTAAGATTAAGGTCGAGAAATTCGGCAAAGATAAAGTGCGCCTTCTGGCACTCTCAGCTAACCCCAAAGGCAAAGATAGTGAAAATGAATGGCTAGAAATTTGGAACGGCACCAAGAAAAAAGTTAATCTCAAGGGTTGGAGCATTGCCACTGGTTGGAAAACTCTCTACAACCACCCAATCACCAAAAGTTTTGTTCTGAAAGCCGGCGAAACCAAAAAACTGACGCGCGATTTCTGCGCATTTTCTCTGGGTAACCAGCAAACTAAAATTGAATTGCGCTATCCGAATGACAAGGTGGCTGATAAAATTAAGTATGACCGCAAAGATGCTTCGATTTCAGAAGATGAGCTCTATCAAAAAGACGGCAATGATTGGCAATGGATTTTATCACAAAATGATACAGAATCACAAATGCAAAACGACACAGAAATAGAGAAACCACTTTCTGCTGAAATTATCTCGCAAAATAATGCAGAAACAGAGGGAATTAGTCCGGTAAATAACCAAGAGGCAACAACAAACAATTCAGAGGAAAATACAAACAGCATATCAGAGCCCGAACAAGAAAAAGCTGACTTTGATCTATCTGGCCTAGGAAAGCATAGCGAAAACCCTAATTGGAGCGCAAAACAGGAAAAACAAGTCGCCCTGCTTTTCGCCGGATCAAACATTCCTCCCTCCAAAAAATTGCTTCCAAATCAAGGTCTAGTTTTAGGGGTTGCGACCACTAAAAATATTTCTCAAAAAACGACGATCGCAAAATCCTCCAATCAATTTTGGAGAAAAATCAATGCCAAGTTGAACAAATTTATTTTAATGCTTTAAATATAGTTTTTCCCTTGAATTTATCTTATTAAGATGCTAAGCTTGAGCTATAAAAATAGTTTAGATATGTTTCCTGCCTACGCTAAAGCTTCGGCAGGCAGGCATGCTTCATAAACGTATGTCCGGACACTCACATTGGGCGGGAATAAAGCAACGAAAAGGCGTTAATGACGCGAAACGCGGCAAAATTTTTACTAAATTTGGAAAACTCGTTACAATCGCCGCCCGTGACGGTGGCGGAAAGATTGAAGCTAATTTTCAGCTCAGAATGGCGGTTGATCGCGCACGAGAGATGAACATGCCCAAAGAAAATATTGAACGTGCCATCAAACGTGGAACGGGAGAAATCAAAGGCGCCATGATTGAAGAAATTCTCTATGAAGCAGTTGGACCAGGCGAACTCATGCTCCTCATCTCCTGCACCACAGATAATAAAAACCGCACCGTATCGGAAGTTAAAACACTTCTTACTAAAAACAACTCAAAACTAGGCGAAAAAGGCTCGGCAATGTGGAATTTTGAACAAGTTGGCAGCATCAGTATTGATCTTTCCAGTAAAAATACGGATGAGCTAGAAATGATTGCCATTGAAGCTGGAGCAAAAGATACAATTCTAGAAGAAGGAATTTTAAATATAATCACCGATCAGAAAGATTTTGCCAAAGTACGAGAAAGCCTTGCTAAGGAAAACCTTAAAATACTTGACTCGGGTCTAATTTATCTACCCAAAACTACCATAACGGTTGACGCAAAAATGCGTGAAACCTGCGAAAATCTCATGGAACTTCTGGACGACCATGATGATGTGAGTGAAATTTATAGCAATTTAGCCTAAAAACAATGAAAATCCTTGGCATCGACCCTGGCACAGCCACCACCGGCTGGGCAATTATTGAAATTAAGGGGGATAAACTCTTGCCTTTGGCCTACGGACACATCAGCACAGAAAAAGTTGACAGTGATGATGAGCGAATATTGGAGGTTTCTAATGATTTAGCTGGAATAATTAGAGAATATCGCCCAACAGAAGCCGCCATTGAAACACTTTTTTTCTTTAAGAACCAAAAAACCGTCATCCAGGTCGCGCAATCCCGTGGGGCGATTCTCTTGACTTTACGCCAAAATAGTGTTAGAGTGTTTGGTTACACGCCGCTTCAAGTCAAGCAAGCCCTTACGGGCTATGGCCGAGCGGAAAAAAAACAGATGCAACAAATGGTCAAAAGCGTGTTGCATCTAAGTGCAATTCCTAAGCCTGATGATGTGGCTGACGCACTGGCAATCGCCGTATGTCACGCCAATAGTCGAGCCATAATTAGTTTAAAGAATGCATCATGAATGAAATAAATTTCAGCATTAGTCCTATTTTGACTTTCTTTTTAAATGAGGGCGTGCCATTTGAAACAATCAAACTAATCCTTATGCTCCCGATTATTGCCACCCTTATCGCTTTTTTGCGTCAAGTAATTGGAATCAAGGCTTTTGGAATCTACACGCCGCTTTTGGTCACTTTCGCCTTCCTAGCAACAGATGGGCTCAGATATGGAATTTTAATTTTCGCGATAATCATTCTCATTGGAATGCTCATGCGCATTGCCCTTAAATCCTTTCGCCTTCTCTATCTTCCTCGCGTGGCTATTATGCTTACAGTTGTTGCTCTTTCCATTCTTTTAATGCTCGCTATCGGCGGAAGCTTGAAAAGAACTGGCCTCGCATCTGTCTCAATTTTTCCCATTCTTATTATGATTACTTTAGTGGAGAAGTTTATCGCCGTTCAGATTGAAAAAGGTGACCGCGCCGCTATTCTTCTGGCAACGGAAACCCTACTAATCTCCATCCTCGGTTTTTATATTGCCAGCTCGGAAGCCTTAATTCATTTTATCGCTTTTTACCCCTGGGTTATTCTACTCACCATTCCCCTTAATGTTATCATTGGCAAGTGGACAGGACTGCGCCTCAGTGAATACTTACGCTTTGGGGAGATTATCAAGAAAAGCTAGCTTAGTCCGACACTAACTTCATGCTCTTGCACTCACTGGCACTAAGCAAAAAGTTAAAAGAATATTTATCTACCATAAAAAGTTATTTAGCACTTTGTGCTAGCACGAAATTAGTACGGGACAAACCTTATGTTTGAATTTATCAAAAAAAGCCGGGGAATTCTCGGAATGAATGCCAGAAATCTAGAATACATCCGACCATTCAACCGCACTAGCGCCAAAAGGCTGGCTGACAATAAGCTTTTGAGTAAAAAGGTGCTCAAGAAAAATGCCATTGCCGTTCCAGCGCTTATTGCTCAAATTAAATCTCTGGAAGATTTAGATGGTTTTGATTGGCAAAAATTACCCGACAGCTTTGTCCTAAAGCCTAATCGTGGATTTGGTGGTGAAGGCATTGTTGTTGTTTATGGACGAAAAAAGCGCAGAGATGACGCCTGGGTAAAGGCTGACGGCTCAATCATCACTATTAATGATCTCAAAAACCATACTCGTAATATTCTCGATGGTTCATACTCGCTTTCTGGAATTCCTGATATCGCCTTTTTTGAAGAACGCCTAAAACTCCTAAAACTCTTCAAACCCTACGCCTATAAAGGCATTCCAGATATTCGCATTATTGTTTTCAATAAAATGCCCATCATGGCCATGTTGCGTCTTCCCACCAAAGAATCACACGGAAAAGCCAATTTGGCGCAAGGAGCAATTGGTGTGGGCATCGACCTTGCTTCTGGCGTAACAACGACAGCAGTGCTTGGTAAGCAAAAAATTATCGAATACGTCCCTGGCACAAGACTCCTGCTTTCGGGAATCAAAATTCCCTATTGGATGGATATATTAAGCATTGCTGTTCGCTCACAAGAAATTTCCAAACTAGGCTTTCTTGGAGTCGACGTAGCAATAGATAAGGAACGAGGACCAGTCATCTTGGAATTGAATGCACGACCTGGTCTTGCCATTCAAGTCGCCAATCTTGATGGATTAAAGGGACGTTTGAAAAAAGCGGCTGGCATCAAAATCAAAACAATCAAAAAAGGCATCCGCATTGGCATGGATCTTTTTGGAGGGGAAATCGAAGAAGAGCTGGAAGAAATTTCAGGAAAAAAAGTCATTGGCACAGTGGAAAAAGTAAAATTAATCAGTGATGATGAACAAGAGCTTGAAGTTGATGCTAGAATTGACACAGGCGCCTACTCTTCTTCAATTGACGAGGAGCTGGCAAAAAAGTTGGGCTTTTCAGAGTTAATTGAAAAATTTGCAAAAATCGACCTAGCGCAATATGCTTTCACACCAGAAAACGAGACCGCAATGAAGGCGGCTATTTTAAAAAACAATAAGGATTTTTTGCCTATGCTTGAAGACGTTGCAATTATTTTTTCCGCTAGCGGATTGTCTATCCGCCCAATGGTAAAAATCACATTCACATTGGATACTCTGAATATAGAAACGAAAGTTAATATAGTTGACCGAAAAACTTTAAATTATCAAATGCTCATAGGCAGAAGAAATTTGGGTAAATTTTTAATTGACACCAGCAAATAATCAAGTGAAAACAGTTTTAATTCTTTTCGGTAAATCTAATTGGGAACGTGCCCTGCCTTTTTCAAGTGAGGCTTTTCAGGCATCCTATGAGTGTCTCTATTCTCTCGCAAAAAAAAATAATATCCAAATGTACCGCGCATCTTGTTTGTGGTACGACTATGATAAGCATGTCTTTAAATATGCATGGACGTATGAAGATGAGACTGGCTGGACAAGAGCTTTTAATATCCAGCCCGACCTTATTTATGACAAGACAGGCGCTGATATGGAAATCTATTATAGAAAAGAACTTATCGCAAAACATTATCGATTCGTTAACAGTCTACGGTTCACCCATATGCTAGACAATAAATTGATAACGAGCATGATTTTTCATAAATGGAGTAAAAAAAGCTGGATCGTCAATAATCCAGAAAAATTAAAAAACATCCTCCCTAAAATACGATCGCGCAAATTTGTGATAAAACCTATTTCCGAAAGTGGAGGGCGTGATGTCCAAATTCTTCGTAAAGAAGAAGCATTGGAAAAAGTTACTTTTAGTAATGATTATATTATCCAAGAATTTATTGACTCCTCCTCTGGCGTCCCAGGAATAAGCGAAAATATACATGATCTTAGGCTTGTTTTTGTAAATGACAAGATTAGTTATGCCTATATTCGAGAACCAGCGGAAGGAAATTATCTTGCCAATCTTTCGCAAGGAGGATCACTTTCTATTGTACCAACAGACAGCATTCCGCGTTCCCTATATCCAATTATTCGTTGTGCTAATAGGGTTTTTGAAACATTTAACCCAAGGGTTTATTCAATCGATTTTATGTTTGATGAAAATAAAAAACCTTGGATAGTTGAACTAAACTCAATGCCAGGACTTTATTTTACTCCCCAAGAAAAACCCCATATGTTAAAATTATACGATGAACTCATCGCCATTTTTCTAAAAAAACTCGAAATGAGCACTAACAAATAAATTGAATTTGCGTATGACCTCCCTGAAGAACAAAAAAATAGCGATCTCCACGTCTGTTATTGGTGGGATAGGTGGAGCAGAAAGAGACCTTTTCAGCGTAATAAAAGCATTTCATGATTGCAGTATCGATGTTTACACAAACAATGTTATCGACAGTGAGCTCATGCCAGAGGTTAAAAATTTGAATATTTTTGTAAATAAAATACAAGATTGGAAGATAATAAAAAAGAACCGACACTATGATTTATATTTGCACTATAATTTTCTAAACGCAACCTATTTAGGTGACAAATTGAATTGCAAACTAAAAATCATAAATCCTTGTGGAAATGAAGTTTTTAAAAAAGAGCATCTTTTTGATTATGTAATCAGTCAATCTCCGCAAGGCACTAAATTATTCAAGAATCAAGCCAAGAAACTCTTGCTTAGTCAGCCCGTAAGTTTCGTCTCTACTGCAACAGAGCCCGTAGATGACTTGCCAGAAAAATATCTTCTGACCGTTTTTAACCCCTACGGGAAAAAACCCACACCGATCAAGGGACACGACATTCTATATACAACATCAAAAAAACTTCCCTTTAAAATTGTTTGGTGTTACAGCCTAAAAACAAAAAGATGGAAAGGACTAGAGAAAACTCATAAAAATATTATTTATCTGGAGTCCGCGTCCCAGGCTCAATTGAGATACCTCTATGAAAATGCCTTGGCCTATGTTTCTTTTTCAAGAAAAGAAGGCTTTGGCTGGTCGATCGCTGACGCGCTTTTGCACCAAAAACCAATACTCTCCCGACAGGTTGGCGTCTTATCTTATTATGAAAAAGTTCCAGATGGCGTGTTTATTTATAAAGACAGAGAAGATTTAGTAAAAATCGCCCGAAATACTAATTTTTTAAAAGCAAAGCCCCTCTATGACCTAAGCCCTATAAGCGTTGCTAATTTTAGAAAACAAATAGCCTCTCTCTTTAAAAAGACTAGCCGGACTTAAGTTTGAACGAATTAAAAAAATGAATATTCTCCTCATAAATCGCCAATTACAGCCAGAAATTTCAGGTATAGCCACCCATTTTGACAATATTGCCAAAACGCTTTTAGCGTTGGGTCACGAAGTGACTAGAGTTGTCGCGAAAGACCCATCTTTTGTGCCAGAAAACAACCAGATTAATTATTATTATTTTTCTTTTATCGAAAAAAGGTCTTGCTTGACTGCAAGTGCAAAGACAAAGCGCAAGGACAAGAATCATGCCTCCCTAAAGAAAACGCTTGCGAGAGTTCCTTGGAGGAAAATTGACGCTGTAATTGCTAGCAACGACATTTACTTGCCTTTTTTAAAAGGACGCATCTCATCTTCAAAAGTTATTTCTATCATTCCTTCCTCATTGGCTTTCTCTTCCGCGTCCAATCCACTCAACTACAAAAAGGTTACGCGTCGTATGCAAAAAAACTTGCTTGATGTGAAAGCGGTTGTTTTAAGCAAAAAAATGCGCACGATGCTTGCAACTGCTCTGGGGAAAAATTATTCCATTTCAACAATCTACCCAGGTGTATGGCTAGATAGATTTTCGACCAAAGACAAGAAGCGCTTGCCCCACTCCTTGCTCTACGTCGGACGTCTTGATCGAGAAAAAAACACAGAGGCGCTCATTAGAGCTGTAGCACTCTTGCGCAATAATTTCAGTCTAGACATCATTGGAGCTGGAGATAAATTGAATTTTCTGAAAAAATTGACAAAGGAACTTGCTATAGAAAAAAATGTATTCTTTCGGGGAAGAAAAAAACGAGTTGAAAAATACTATTCTCAATCACAAATTTTTATTCTACCTTCTCGCTTTGAAGCATTTGGACTGGTACTATTAGAGGCTATGGCGGCAGGCCTGCCAATCATCGCTTTTCGCCCAAGCTCAACATTTATAACAGCCAGTGATGAAATTATTGACAATGCTTCTGATGGATTTCTGGTTGATAATATCCCCGGGATGGCTCAAAGAATTGATTTGCTCCTAGAAAACAATCAACTCCGAGAAAAAATGAGCCAAGCTGCAAGAAAAAAAGCTGAAGCATTTACCTGGGAAAATCATGTAAAAAAGCTATTAACTCTATTATAATTTGACATTTGTTTTTAAGTCTCGATGCTAGCAGAAGATACTGGTTTAATCGTTTAATATTTTTTAATTTTAAATTATGCCACCATTTGAACTAGAAAACAGGATTGTTTGGCGCAGGCAGGGCGACCTTAAGGCAGAGGACTGTTTTTATCCCTCCTTCTACAAAGACATTGCTAAACGGGAAACCTTCTTCCAAGAAAATTTTCGCGTAGAGTTTACTGACGCCTCGCCCGAAAAACTCACAAATTTATTCATGCCTCTCTATGAAAAAGAGATAATGAGTCGCGATGACTTCACCCTGGACAAGCAAAAAATTGCTACTGATCTCATTGAAAAGATCAATAAAGACTCTTTTTACAAATTCATGTTTATTTTTCATAAGGACGAACTGATTTCAGCAGCACTCTTTTCTTTGAAAAAAAACGGCATGTATGTTGGGTACCGTGCCTTCAAAAAAGATTTCGATAAAAACTTAAGTCACAAGGGAACGATTAGCTATTGGGGCGAAAAATTAATCCTTGACTATGGCAGAAAAATTGGCGTGAAATATTTTTCCTATGGGAAAGATTCGCACCCCTACACTGGACGAGGGCGAATTGGCCTGCCCTTATACAAAATGAAAACTGGCATGAAGGCAATGGCGCCTTTTCCAGAAACACCCTATAAACTATTAGCGATTGATGAAAAAACCCTTATGGAAAAAGCTGAGCCAACTCTATTTTTTTCCGAAAAAGACTCACTCGGTTTCTATAGAAAATGTCATTTATATTATCCCGCGAACACAATCAACCCATCATATTTAACTGAACTAGAAAAAGTAGCAACCTGGTCAGGATTAATTTTTAACACTGCGTCTTACTAGAACTTTTATGGCAAAATACCACATCCATGATTTGAAAAGTTTAAAAAAATATTTTCAGACAATCGACAATCCGATTTTTGCTGTTGGCGCCCGACCATACAACCTAACTATTGGAATGATGAATCTAGCTAAACACTTTGAAATTCTTGCTGCAAAAGGCACCGCTCAAGAAACAGCGGATCTTGAAAAAGTAACCAAGATAACCTATCTGCAAAAAGCCCACCGAATCTTTCGCGATAAAAATAATTTTCAGAATTATTTGTCAAAAAAACCATCGGATTTATTTAGGGACAAAACTATTATTACTTATTTGGATTCATTCAAAAATCCCCCTATTTTATTATTTTTTAAAATCACAAAAGAAACATTGCGTCTACTAAAAAGCAAACCATATTTTAAAATATACAGTGACCTGCGAATGTTTAATAAATATGAAAATAAAATTATTTTCTTTCGCCTACTAAAAAAACTAGGGATTGAAACGCCTAAAAATACTGTCCTTAAGGCAACCGAGCTAGATTACGCTCTCTTAAAAAAAGAACTGGGAGAAAAGTTTGTTATTCAACTTCCCAGTATGGCTCTCGGCTCAGGAACGTTTTTCATCCTCAAAGAAAAAGATTACCACGATATGCTGCAAAAGCCCGCAATTAAAGAAGCCATTGCAAACAAAACTTCTCTCCGCATAACTCGCTACATTGATTGCGAATCTTCTCCCAGTATGACTGTTTGTGTGACAAAGTTTGGCGTCATCTTCACTGGTCTACAAAAACAAATTATAGACGCCAAAGAAGTTTTAGAAAAGGGCCGTCGCTCAGGAGTATATTGCGGACATGATTGGTCTGCTAGTTCTTTTGATAAATCAATTGAGCAACAAGCTCAACTAGTTGCCCAAAAAGTCGGCGACTATTTCCAAGCCAAGGAAAATTTTCACGGTATTTTTGGTATTGATTTCGTTTTAGAAAAAGGAACCAATAAGCTTTATCCAATTGAAGCAAACGTGCGACTTTTAGGATCATTCCCTGCCCTTTCTATGGTGCAGGAAAGCGCCGGACAACCACTCATCCAAGGGATTCAAGTCCTCGAAAGTCTTTCGCGAAATGATTACGTACTAGATATTCCCGCGCTTAATGCGGAAATGACAAAAAATAAAACAGGCGCACACATCAACCTATACGCCAAAGATAATTGCTATGTTTATGTCTCAGGAAATATCAAACCAGGAATATACCAAATAAACGAAAAAGATAAAACGGCTACTTATTTGCGCTCGGGACTATTCTTCTCTGATTTAAAAAATAATACTGAAATCCTGGCTACCTCGGGAGTACCCTTTAAATCTAAAGTCTACAAGCAACATGACAATATATTAAAACTAATCTCTCGTCACGCCTTTCTGGACAAAAACAATCAGCTAAATGATTTCATAAAAGTTATGATTCATTTTGCCTACAAGAAACTTGCACTAAAAAAGATTTAAACAAAAGAGCTTTTTGATCGCCTAACAATCTTCTTGATATTTCCCCTAATCTAGATTAAACTATAAGCGACCTAAAAGGTTTAATTTTATCATATGCAAAATATTTTTTCACCCAAACATCCGCCCGTTTTCAAGCCAAATAACAGTCATTGGTGGAAACGGAAATGGAATTGGAAATTAATTTTCAAGATTTTTGGCGTCCTAGCTGGTATTGGTCTATTGGCGGTTATTGGTATTTTTGCTTATTTTTCCAAAGATCTTCCCGATCCGGGAAAAATCAACAATCGCTTCATTGCTGAATCAACTAAGATTTATGACCGCACCGGAGAACACTTGCTCTATGAAGTTCACGGCGAAGAGAAAAGAACTCAGATTGCTTTTAATGAAATGCCCGATGTTCTAAAATATGCCACCATCAGCCTTGAGGACCAAGATTTTTATAATCATCATGGGATAAAACTAACTTCCATTCTTCGCTCGATTTTCAAGGACATTATTAATTTTGGTAAAGCCCAAGGAGGATCAACCATAACCCAACAATTTGTCAAAAACTCCCTTCTTTCAAACGAAAAAACGCTCGTGAGAAAAATCAAAGAGGTCATCCTTTCGCTTGAAGTGGAAACAAAATTCTCAAAAGATGAAATATTGGCAATGTACCTCAATGAAATCCCCTATGGCTCCAACGCTTACGGCATTGAAGCCGCCGCTCAAACATTTTTTGGAAAGCCAGCTAAAGATCTAACTCTTGATGAGGCGGCGCTCATTTCCGCCCTACCACAAGCCACTGCCTACTATTCCCCCTATGGTTCACACACAGACGCCCTCATTGGGAGAAAAAACTTCGCCCTAAAAACCATGGCGAGATTGGGCTATATAACAGAAGAACAAGCCAATGCAGCGATAGAAGAGTCGACTTTGAGTAAAATACAAATACAAAAAAATATTATTGCCGCTCCTCACTTCGTGATGTATATCAAGGATTATTTGCAACAAAAATATGGCGATACGGCTGTTGAGCAAGGAGGGTTTAAAGTTTACACAACACTTGATTGGGAAAAACAACAAATAGCGGAAAAAGCTGTCAAAGAAGGTGCGGATAAAAATACAAAAACATACGGCGCATCCAACGCTGGTCTGGTCGCAATGGATCCCAAAACCGGACAAATACTTGCAATGGTTGGCAGTAAGGATTATTTCTCTCCGAGTGAGCCAAAGGGTTGCACACCAGGAAAGAGCTGTCTTTTTGAGCCAAATGTCAATGTCGCCAACTCCCTTTTGCAACCAGGCTCCTCCTTTAAGCCCTATGTTTATTTAACCGCCTTCATAAAAGGCTTTACTCCTGAAACCAACATCTGGGATGCAGATACTAATTTCAGCACAGAAGATGGAAAAGTTTATAATCCAAAAAATTATGACGGGAAAAATAGTGGTCTCCTGAAAATGAAAGATGCTCTAGCAAGATCATTAAACGTTCCTGCGGTAAAAACCCTCTATTTAGCCGGCGTAAAAGATTCTGTTTCTACGGCTAAAAATATGGGTATCACAACATTAAATGAGCCTGACCGCTATGGACTATCCCTCGTGCTTGGTGGTGGCGAAGTTAAGCTACTGGATCATGTTAACGCCTTTTCCACTTTTGCAACAGGTGGTGTTCACCACAATAAAACAGCCATCTTGCGCATCGAAGATAGTAAGGGAAACACACTAGAGAAATACACAGCCGCTCAAGGAGAAAAAGTGATTGAAGAAAAATTTATCGCGATGATTGATTATATTTTATCCACAAACAGTCTTCGTGCACCAGTTTTTGGTGACAAAAATCCCCTCAGCTTTAGCGATCGTCCTGTTGCCGCAAAAACCGGTACCACTAATGAGTGGCGTGATGGTTGGACAATAGGCTACACACCATCACTAGCCGTGGGAGTTTGGGCGGGAAACAATGATCATTCTACAATGAAACAAGGCGCTGATGGAATTTTCGTTGCCGCTCCGATTTGGCGCAGCTTTATGGATCAAGCACTAAAAAACTACAATGTAGAGGATTTTCCAAAATATGAACCGGAGGAGACAAAAAAAGATATCCTTGATGGCAAATTAGAGATGAAAAAGGAATTAAAGGTTTGTGAAATTCCTGGTGAAAATGACAAATACTGCCTAGCCAACGACGCTTGTCCAAAAAGCAAGGAAAAAAAGAAGAAATTTTCCGATGCCCATAGTGTATTATACTATATCAACAAAAATGATGTTCGAGGAGATGCTCCAAAAAATCCCAAAGATGATCCGCAATTTGAAAATTGGGAAGATGGTATAAAAAATTGGCTCAAAGATCAGGGCTACTCCACCGACAGTGTTCCAAAAGATGAGTGCAAGGAAAAAGATTTCTCAAAATATAAACTGGAGATTGAAAATATCTCTCCTTCTGATGGAACAACTATCACCTCTACATCATTCTCTATTTCAACTAAAATATCTGCTCCCTATGGCATAAAAAGAGCCGTGATTAAAGTTAATGGCAATGAGATTAAGTCTAGTGACAATGATTCTTTTAGTGAAAATTACACCGTTCCTAGTGATAAATACAACTCAAGTCTAGAAATCAAAGTGGAAGCGGAAGATGATAACGGCAACTCTGACTCGAAAAGTGTTAAGGTAAACACCAATATTCCGGCGACGCCTTAATGCAACTACACACATATTCAAAAACAGTCCCAAAGTAACTTCGGGACTGTTTTTTATTTACTAGTTCTAAATTATGGAAATTATTTCATCTTAATATTTTCCACCCCGTCCTCACCCAACTCTTCATTAATTTTTTTAATAATTCTAGCTTTATTAGTCCAAAGTTCAGCTGACCAAATGGAATTATCCGCCCTAATAAATAAAATTTTATTTGCAAAATACTCTGGGTTAAATTTCTGCCTACCAATAGCTCCAAATTCTTCCTCTATCACCTTTTTGAAGACAAAAAATATAGTTTTATCATCTAAAACTTGAACGCGCCTCTTTTTCATCCTATTCAAAATATCTCCAAGTGCTCTCATTTTTAAATATTAGCCCACAAAAAATCAAAAATAAAGCTTAATTCTTTATTGGCATAATAATATAAGTATAATCAGCTAAAATATCCACGGATTCGCCACTAACTTCTCTAATTGCCACAGGAGAAGAATCGCTATTTGCCAGTAGAGCTAATTTATTTGTTGTTAATACACCAATCCCCTCCATTAAATATTTTAAGTTAAAAACAATCTCCTGAGACTCTCCTAGGACCTCAAATTTAATCTCTGTGGAGTTTTCCCCAACTTCGGCGCTCTTAGTGTCAATCAAAATATTCCCCACCTCTGTGTCAATTTTTAAAACCACCTCACTAGATTTATTATTCACAAAAACTCCCGCTATTTTTAAGGCATTTTGCAAAACCCTTTTATCTCCAATAATAGTTGTTTTATATGTCTCTGGCATAATATGTTTATATTCAGGATATTTACCATTAATCAATCGTGAAACAATCTTTATCCCGCCAAGCTCAAAAAAAATCTGACCCTCTTCAATAAAAACTTTAACAGTCTTATCATCAACATTATTAGAAATTATACGATTCAACTCTACTAATGTGTTTATTGGTATGATAATATTTTTATTTTTCTCCATAAACTCACTATACAACTCCCTATTCACATCATTCTCACCTATTTTTAAGATATACTCAGACAAACGAAATCCATCTGTTGCTGCAAAAAATAGCTCTTTTTCGCCAAAAATAACATTCATCCCCATAAGCTCCTGCCTTGCCTCATTATGCGCAACAGATATAAGCAGTTTAGAAAAAATATCTTTTAATTTACTTATTTCAATATTTAAAATATAATCTGTACTTTTCTGCGGAATCAATGGAAAGTCCTCTGCAGAAAAACCCTTAATCATTGCTTTAGTAAGCCCATTTTTAATTTTCAAGTTTTGATCCACCACATCAATATCCATATTTTCCCCTTCAGTCAGATTGGCCGAGAAACTACTTAAAAGTCTCGCTGGAATAGTTATTTTACCTTCCTTTTCAACTTTTGCTCCAATTTTAATTTCGATCCCAATTTCCAAATTAGTAGCTGATATTTTTAGATAACCCTTATTTGCTTCTAATAAGATATTATTTAAAATTGGTAGTGTATTTTGTTTTGAAACGATTCTCTCTGAATTAATGATGGCTTTTTTAAAATTATCCTGAGTGCAAATTAGTTTCATATAAGTATTTTATTTATTAATTAATATAAAGAAGCTTACTACTATTATTAATAAAGAGATTATTGTGGATAAGTCTTATTATTAGCTCTATTAAAGGAATAATTTACTGGATAAATGGTGGATAACTTTTATTTTTATATATGGACAAGTCGTGGTTGCTTTTGGATTAATAATAAACTTGTTATTTTTCACTCTTAGTATAAACAGGATTATTGTTTGGTTAGGCAGTGTTTCTCTATTGTTTAAAAACAACTTATCCACAAATTATCCTCAATTTTGACTTAAATACGGAGTGTGGTTAGTCTATTTTATATATTTGCTCGCGAATCTGGCTAATCTCTTCGGATAATTTTTCGTCGTTCAATAGGTGCTTGGAGATTTTTTCAAAAGCATGGATTGCTGTTGTGTGATCTCTTCCTCCTAATTTTTCTCCAATACCTGGATAGGAAAATTGTAGCTCCTGCCTCATGAGATACATAGCGACTTGTCTAGGCCTAACAACCTCCTTTTTTCTATTTTTTAAAACTAAATCATCTAAGGTTATATCATAAAAAGAGGAAACAGCTTTTAATATTTGTTTATAGGTAACACCCTTCTTTTTTCCACTTGAAATCAGTTCTGATAGTTGATTTGTGGCGAAATCAAGGGTTATCTCTTTTTTGGTGAGTTGGGCTGAAACAATAAGTCTATTTAGGGCGCCTTCTAGCTCGCGAATATTATTTGTAATGTTTATAGCGATGAAATCTAGTGCTTCTTGGCTAATTTCTAAATCTTCATCAACTACTTTCCTTTGTAGGATAGCTAATCTTGTTTCTAGATCCGGCTTTGAGACATCAGCAATCATTCCACCTTCAAAGCGAGAGCGCAGTCTTTCTTCGAGAATTTGAATTGCTTTAGGGGGCCGATCACTACTAAGCACTATTTGCTTGTTGAGTTGGTAAAGATAATTGAAAATATGAAAAAACTCTTCCTGAGTCTTTTCCTTGCCAGAGATAAATTGGATGTCGTCAATAATTAGGATATCAATTTTTTGGTAATATTCCTTAAACTCATTGATTTTTTGTTCTTGTAGGGAGTTTATGAGTTCGGATGTGAATCTCTCGGAGGTGATGTATTTTACTTTAAAAGAAGGGTCTTTTCTTAAAATTTCATTGCCAATCGATTGAATTAAGTGCGTTTTCCCTAGACCTACGCCACCATAAATAAACAGGGGGTTATATATTTTTCCTAGGTTTTGGGAAACGGCAATGCAAGCAGCGTGTGCTAGCTCATTGTTTCCGCCAACAATGAATTTTTCGAAGGTATATTTGGGGTTGAGGTTATTTTCTAGATTAACAGAAAATGTTTTCTTTTCGAAATTTTTTTGGTTATAGTTTTTGGGAGCGACAATTGCATCAACCATCGGCTCTCTTCTTTGTGTGGCTTGATTTTCTTTCGGCGTGGCGATTATGCATGAAACCGTTTTTACATTAGGCTGAATGTTTTTTAGTGCCTTTAATATATAGGCATTATATTTGTTTTCTAGCCATTCCTTTGCAAAACCATTTGGGACGCTAATTATGACGACACCCTCTTCATTAGAAACAATCTTGGTATTTTTAAACCAAGTGATGAAATTGGCCTTGGAAATAAAGAGCTCTATTTCACTAAGGGCTGTTTGCCAAAGTTCTTCATTGAGCATTTATTTATGAAAAAGGATTAATGATTTCGCACAGCTGGCGCTTAAGGGGCGTTGCTTTTCTAGCGTTGAAAAAAGTATAGCACAGGAGAAAAAAAGTCAACAATGGAAAATAGTGAAAAAACTGTTAATAAGCTGTGAATATGTTAAAGTTAATACATGGTACATGAAAAAGCAAGTGTTTAGGGTCTTTTGTGGCATTGGGCTAGTTACTTTTTCTTCAGATTGATTGGGGCTTTAGATTTTTGTTAAAAAGGGCTTGCTGATTGACTTTTGATTAAATAATTGGTAAACTTTCAATTGGTTAGGTATAAATAAATTAACTTAAGAAAAAATGAGTGTAACATACAAGCCAAAGAGCATTAAAAGGAAGAGAAGTCATGGTTTTATCGAAAGAAATAGCTCTGCTTCTGGCCGTAATGTGCTAAAAGCGAGAAGAAGGAAGGGTCGTGCAAAGTTGACGACTGTTTAGGTTTTTTTAACTTTTCAAGATTGGACAATGCTGCCACAAAGAAACAGAATTAGAAAAAATGCTGATTTTGGGTTAATTTGTCGTCAAGGGAAAACACTCTTTTGTGGCAAGCTGGTTTTGAAGGTGAGGAGAAATGATCTAGAAATAGTTAGATTGGGAATATCTGTCGGTATCGGCTATTCTCCAAAAGCAGTTGTGCGAAATCAAGCAAAGAGGCAAATAAGGGGGTTTTTCAGTAGGAACTTGCAAAAAATTCAGCCTTCTTGGGATATTATTGTAATTGTACAAAAAGGTTGGGGTGAAGGCGGATACTCACTTTCTGAGTTAGAAAAGTGCTTAGATAAGGGTGGTTTAATTAACAATATATCTCTAACAACTAATATTAAGTAGTTAGAGCAAACATAAAATGACATTTCTATTCAACGAATTTGTTTATCGTCCAATCTATAATCTATTGATTTTTATATACAACTTTTTGCCTTTGCATGATTTTGGTATTGCCATAGTGCTTGTCACCGTAATAATTAAATTTTTACTCATTCCCCTGAGCAGAAAGCAGATAGAATCTCAAAAGAAAATGCAGGAATTGCAGCCTAAAATAAAGGAGATTCAGGACAAGTATAAGAATGACAAGGAAAAACAAAGCCGAGCACTTATGGAGTTTTACAAGGAAAATAAGGCCAATCCTTTTTCTGGATGCCTCCCAATGATTTTTCAGTTAGTTTTTTTAATAGCAATTTATCGCGTCCTTTTTAATATTTCTCAAGATGGGCTAATGGTTAAGGGGAGTGATTTATACGCATTTATCCAAAATCCTGGTCAAATCAACCATCTTTTTTTGGGATTGATTGATCTTTCAAGCATTGTGGATTTCAAAAGCTATGGCGCTGCAAATATTGCGCATATCGTTCTTGTTATTCTGGCTGCTGGTGCTCAATATGTCCAAACAAAGATGCTTATGGCGACAAAAGAGAAAAATGATGTTAAGGTGGGGAAAAAGGACGGCAAGGAGCCAGATTTCGCCCAGGTGATGTCAAAGCAAATGTTATATCTAGCACCAATAATGACTCTTTTTATTGGGGTGAAATTTCCAGCCGGACTTGCGCTTTATTGGCTCGTTTCAACACTGTTTATGATTGCTCAGCAGGAATATTTAGAAAAGAAAAAAATAAGAATGATGAAAGGTGTCTAGTTTCAATTTTTGGATAATTATAAGTTTAAATAAGCCCATCTTGACCTTTTATTCTATTGATCGAAGATTAAAGATAGAAAGGGGTGGGTATATTAAATAATATGGAACAGGAAAATGTGGAGCAGGAAATCGTTGCAATTGTTGAGGGATTGATTTCTAAAATGGGGTTTGTTTCAAGTATCGAAATGAAAAAATTAGAAGAGGATGGTGATGTGATTATTTGCAACATTAAAACTGACGACTCGAGCTTTTTGATTGGTCAATATGGGCTGAATCTCCAATCATTACAGCATATCGCCAGAGTGATAATTAGAAAAAAAATCGTTCAACCTGTAAATTTTATTCTAGATGTTAATTCTTATCGTCAAGAAAAAAAGGATTCCGTTGTGCGCCTAGCAAGAAATTTAGCCGAAGAGGTTATTAATGGGAAGAGTGAGATTATTATGCGTCCAATGACTGCTTATGAAAGAAGGATTGTACATATGGAATTGTCAAAAAATGACCGAATTAAAACAGAGAGTATCGGCGAGGGCGATTCGCGTCGAATTGTGATTAAGCCACTTGAAATAGTCTAGTCACAATCAATTTAGCTATAGTTTGATTATTTTTTGGGGTTTATTGGCTTGTTAATTTGAGAATTAGTTAAGGTATCTTTTATGGTTATTGCCAGAAAAATAGCCTATAATGTGTTAGTGAGTAGTATCTCCAAGATATTGTCAACTGCGCTTGCTCTTGTCTCCATTGGCTTTATTACGCGATATTTAGGCAAGGAGGGCTTCGGCGATTATGCCACTATTTTGGCGTTCTTGTCTTTTTTTTCTGCCGTTTCCGATTTAGGACTCTATCAATTTTCCACAAGAGAGATATCTCGTCCCGGTGCCAATGTGAATGAAATAATGGGAAATGCCTTTTCTTTGCGCGTTATTTCTTCGCTGGTTATGTTTTTATTCTCTTTTGCGCTTATTCTTTTCTTGCCATATTCGCAGGAAGTAAAATATGGCGTCGTTATCATTGCGGCGTCTTTTATTTTTTCTTCAGGCTATCAGATTCTAAATGGCGTCTTTCAAAAGAATTTGGCTATGGATAAGGTGGCGGTTTCGGAGCTTTTAGGGAAGATTGTGCAGTTGGCAGTGATAATCTTAGCGGTCAAGCTGAAATTGAGCTTTTCATGGATTATAGCTTCCTTGCTGTTTAATATGCTGGTTAGTTTTATTTTGGTATATTTTTGGTCAAAAAAATACGTCAAATTGGGGTTCAGATTTGATTTTAGCTACTGGAAGCGTTTTTTGAAAGATTCCTATCCAATTGGGGTTATGGCTATCGTTGTTTTTATCTATTTCAAGATTGATACAATCCTCCTCTCGATTATTAAAAGTAGTGCCGAAGTTGGAATTTATAATGTAGCCTATAAGGTCTTGGAGAATATTTCATTTTTTCCGGCGATGATCGTTGGGCTTATTTTCCCCATTATCTCCGCACATATTTTTAGCGACAAGGGCAATTTCTCTGACATAGCCAATAAAACCTTTAAAGTTTTTGTTTTGCTTGTGGTGCCCTTAATCATAGGGACGCTCTTTCTTTCTAATGGACTCATATATTTAATTGGTGGTGCGGGATTTGATGAGTCGGCGCTAGTTCTTCGTATTCTCGTTTTTGCCTTGGCCGCAATATTTTTTAGTAATTTTTTCAATGCCATTTTAGTTGCTGGCAATCTTCAAAAGAAGCTGATGTTCATTTTGTCTGCGGCAGCTATTTTTAATGTCGTGGCTAATCTGATTTTTATTCCTATTTTTTCTTATATAGCAGCGGCAATTATTTCTATGACTACCGAGCTTTTTGTTGCGCTAGCTTCAGGTTATCTGGTTTTTAAGCAATTAGGCTATGTTCCAAAATTAGAAAAGATTGGCAGAATATTGTTTTCCGGGCTATTAATGGCTATTTATCTATTTATCTTTAGGAGTGGAAATTTTTATTTCCTTGGCTTTAGCAGCGCCATTGTTTACATTTTGGCGGTATGGATGTTCCAAGCGGTGGAAACTTCTGAAATAACTAGTATAATAAGCAAAAAAGGAATTAAGGAATATGAAAAGCCAATACCCGAAAATTAATATTGTCGTTTTAAATTATAATGGCAAAAGTTGTCTCAAAGGCTGTTTAGCTAGTCTATTTTGCGTGGATTATCCAAGCTTTGAAGTCGTTGTTGTGGACAATAATTCGGAAGATGGCTCTGTCGAGTTGGCAAGACTTGATTTTCCAAAAGCAACTTTTATTAAAAATGAGCAAAATCTAGGTTTTTCAGCTGGTAATAACGTGGGGATTAGGTATTCCCTGGAGAGAAAGGCTGATTTTGTGCTATTGCTTAATAATGACACGGAGGTAAAAAAGGATTTTTTGAAGCAATTGATAATAAATGCCTCAGAAAATGAGAAGGCTGGTCTTTTTAGTCCGCAGATTTTTTCAGAAGACAAGGAGAGCGTTTGGTTTTCCGGGGGGAGAATTGACTGGCTTCGCATGAAAAGTTTTAACAGCACTGAAGAATTAAGGTATGATTTTGCTAGCTCTGATTTCATTTCAGGTTGTGCGATGCTTGTTAGAGCTGAAGTTTTTGCAAGAATTGGCTTATTAGATGAAGATTTCTTTTTATATTGGGAAGATGTTGATTTCAGTGTAAGAGCGAAAAAAGCCGGCTATTCGTTTGTAGTGGTAGCAAATTCACACATTTATCACTTAGAAAAAAGTGAAATGAATAGGCCCAAGAAGGTCTATTGGCTTGTTCTTTCCGGTTTGTTATTCTTTAGAAAAAACACACCAGCGCATCTAAGTTTACGAGTTTTTGCGTATACCATCTTACGTAGAATGAAAAACTGGAATGATGTGCGCAAAAATAAGACAGAAATGAATTTGGCTGTGCGGAGGGCGTATTGGGATTTTAAGAACGTGAAATGCGAAAAGTAAAACTTTCAATAATAATTGTGAATTACCGTTGTCGATCCTATTTAGAGAGGTGTTTGGCTTCTGTTTTCGCGAAAAATAACCCAGGGGTACCAATAGAGGTTATTGTGGTTAATAATGGCGCAGTGGCTGAAATGGAGGGCTTGGCGACACCGTATCCCGGAATAAAAATTATTCAATGTGGAGTAAATAAGGGGTTTGGCAGTGCAAATAATTTGGGTGCAAATGCGGCCACCGGTGAAATGCTTTTTTTTCTCAACCCTGACGCCGAAATTATCTCTGAAGGCTTTTCTGAGATTATACGAGCATATGAAAAAGATTCAGAAATAGGTATTTTAGGTTCTCGCTTGGTGTTGCCAGATGGAAATGTTCAACCATGGATTGCGGGAGCCAAGATTAGTCTTTGGAATATTTTGGCAAATAACCTGAATTGCGTTAGAGATAGGTGCTATTGGCAGAGCAAAAAGCCGATTGAAGTTTTTTGGGTTGCTGGAACCGCCTTGTTCATTCCCAGAAAGTTGTTTCTAAGGCTTAAGGGATTTGATTCAAATTTCTTTATGTATTTTGAGGACGTCGATCTTTGCTATCGCACACAACTTCTTGGCAAGAAAGTGATGTATTTCCCTGATTTTTTAGTGCTGCATCATGGTGGAAAAAGTTTTCTGGCGAAAAAAAATCAAAAAAAAGCTTATTATCTTTCACAGGACTACTATTTTAGGAAGCATTTAGGCTTGTTTCAGGCGGTGCTTTTGAAAATTTTGAGATTATTTAGTTTTTGATTATTTTACATCCTATATGTTGAACAGGTTGCTGCTAATTTTTTGCTTATACTTGCCTTTCCAGTTTGCGTTAAATCCGAGTGCTGGCGTGGACTTGGCGAGTTCGCGAGTTTTTATTCTTTTGCTCTTTTTTGCATGGCTTACCGAGCGCCTTAGGTTACGGACGCTTTTTGTAAAAAATAGTAAGACTAACTTTTTTCTTGTAAGCTTTTTGTTTTTACATCTTTTTTCTCTAATTGTCTCTCAAAATAGTGATTGGTCGATGAGAAAGCTGTTGTTTTTGTTTTCAGTTTTTCCGCTTTATTTTGTGGTTGCTGATTTAATTGACACAAAGGAAAAAATGGAAAAATTGATTAAGCAGCTTGTTTCAGGTGGTTTTTTTGTTGCGGTTGTAGGTATTTTCCAATTTGCGCTGCAGTTTGTGATTGGGCTTAATGGGACATATCGATTTTGGGCCAATTATATTTCTCCGCTTTTTTTGGGCGAGAATGTAACGATTGCGGTGCTTAAAAATCCTAGCTGGCTAGTAAATGTTTCCGGGGAAACATATTTGCGGGCTATTGCAACATTTCCTGATCCGCATATGCTTTCATTTTTTCTGGGAATGCTCTTGCCCTTTGCTTTTGGGCTATTTTTGAAATTGAATCGGAAAATTTATCTGATTATTTTTTTTACGTTGCTTTTGGCGGACCTGCTTACTTTCTCGCGAGGTGGGTATCTTGGTTTATTTGCCGGAGCAGTAGTTGCATTTTTTTTATTATGGCACAAGCTGAGAAAAGGTTATCGGATAAAAATAGTAATTATGGCTATTTTACTAGGCATGCTCCTGGTGATTCCTGGTCCGCTTTCAGAAAGATTTTTTTCTAGTTTTGACTTTCAAGAGGGCTCTAACCAGGGCAGGATTGAAACTTGGAAGAAAGCCAGTGAGGTTATCACAGCTCATCCGCTCATTGGGGTAGGGATTGGGAACTATCCATTGGAAATTAGCGCGACTGCTAATTACCGCGATCCAATTTATGCCCATAGTAACTACTTGGATATTGCAGCGGAAACGGGCCTTTTTAGTCTTATTCTATGGCTAGGCTTCTCAGTTTCATTGCTAGTAACTTTTATTGTAAAATCAAAAGATGTCCTATTTTTCTGCGCAGCACTAAGCATCATTATTTTTTCCTCCCATTCGCTCGTTGAGACATCGCTATATTCGCCGGTTGTTTTGCCGTTATTTTTGATCATCGCGGGCTTTAGTCGCCTAGCGCAAGCAGATGAAAAAACTATTTAATTTGGAGAATTTAATTTATCTGACCATTTTGGCGCTGCCAACGTATCTTTTGCGCTTTAATATTGGTGGCTTTCCGACAAATATGCTGGATTGGCTGATTTTTGCATGTGTCGTTATTTGGCTATTTTCAAGCTCCAAAAAAAATGAGTTACAGGGAGATATTTTGAAATTTAAGCCGATTATTATAGCTCTCGGAGTGATTTTTATCGGCTTGATTGCTTCGATGTTAATGGCAAAGAGTTCCGCGACGGGACTCGGGATTATTAAAAGTTGGTTTGTGCTTCCCGTTCTGTTTTCGATCGTCACCCACTCAGTGATCAGGGAAGATAAACTTAAAAATGTTTTTTTTACTTATTACTTATCTGCTTTTATTGTTGCGCTGATTTCTCTTGGCTTTTTTATGTTGGGCCTTAAGACCTATGATATGCGGCTTGAGGGTTTTTTTAATTCTCCTAATTATCTAGCAATGTATTTGGCCCCGGCATTTTTTATTGGTTTTGGCTTTTTTATAGAAGCAAGCTTTAAAAGAAAAATATTTATCGGACTATCCAGCTTGGCTATTTTTTGGGTGCTATATTTGACATGCTCATATTCAAGTTGGATTGCAATTGTGGGCGTATGTATGCTTATGCTGGTAGTTAGCTCAAGAAAGAATCTGAAAAGATGGCTGGTTATTTGGTTTTTATTGGCTATTTTGTTTTTTTCTCAGGTGGAAAAAAATAAGTTTGCTGATTTAGTTAGCGGTAATAGCAGATCTTCTCTCTCATCGCGAGTGATGATCTGGCGTTCGGCTGAAAAAATGCTTGAAAGTAATTGGCTTTTTGGGATTGGCGCTGGTAATTTTCAAGAAGAATATTTGGCATATCAGAAATATTTCCCACCATACTTGGAATGGGCGGTGCCACATCCGCACAATGTCTATCTCGCATTTTGGCTTTATGGAGGCGCGTTGGGATTGCTAGGGTTTTTGTCTTTGGTTTGTTTTTGGTTTTACTATCTTTTTAAATCACAAAAAAAACCCAACCTAAAACTGATTGGGCTGGGAATTATGGGCTATATCCTTTTGCACGGTCTTGTTGACACAACTTACTTCAAAAATGATCTGGCTGTAATTTTTTGGCTCTTATTTACCTTATTGTGACTTTTCGTGCCTCGCTCTTTCGTTAGAGAGTTAACCGATAAAGCTTGCCATCCGTCCTGTTTGTGAAAAAGAGGATGCTTTCATCAGTATTTAAAAATAAATTAGTGGCATCATATTCTCCGCCAATTTTCTCTAGCTCAATTATTCTATTTTTCTCTCCTGTGGCGGTGTTTATTTTCCAGAAAGTATCGGCAGTGTGGAATTTTTCTTGATCATAATCGTTGGGCATGATGGCGGATGGCGGAATTTTTCCTGGCATTGTGCAGTAGAGGTTCAAGTTGTCCTTTAGCCAGACACACTTAGAAACGAGCGTTGGCAGGTTGAGATTTTTAAATTCACCACCATTGGAATTAATAGCTGAAAGTTGAATTTTTGTTCCGCCCTTAGTGTCAGAGTGGCTGATAAGGGCCGATGTTCCGTTGTGGTTCCAGAGGTAATCAGCACCGAAATTTCCCTTGAGAAGAATCTTTTCCTCTCCTCCAACAATTGGGACAGACTTGAGAATTGTTTCAAAAAATGCATCTGGCTTATTCCAGAAAGAAACGAGACTGCTCTGAGGGATTTGGGCGATTGAAACATTGCGAAAATCAATATCAGCCAGCTTAACCCAATTTGTTCCATCGGGATCGGAAATGCTTAAAGTTCTTTTTTTGGTGGTGGTTTCGTAGTATTTATAGAAAATACGATTGCCACTATTTTGCCAAGCGATTTCATCAACATTGTCCTTAATCGGTATGCTTTTTAATTCAATATGGTCGTAGTAATAGAATTTTGTTTTTCCGGCAGTTGTAAATTTAGTAATCACCTTGTTTTTATCTGGTGACCAAATCACATCAGTCAGTCCAAGCAGCTCCTTATCAGAAAAAACTCTTTTTCCATTTCCATCAAAGTCAATCTGATAGACTCGGCCACTATTTTTGGCGTAATATTTAATCGCGGCTGTATCTCGGGCAAGTGTTGGCGCTAGCACCGGCTCGTCGGAAATCACAGTTATGGGAGTAGTGCTGACTTTTGGTGGAACTTTTGGGATGACAACTTCGGGTACCTTTTTTTCTTCCGCGGGGATTTCTTCTGCAGGACTTTTGAATGCGAAATTGTAGATGCCAAAGAAAAGCATTGCAATGCAAAATAGCGTCAACGAAAAAATGAATATTTTCTTACTGATAGACATGTGAATTGTGAATTTTAGTTACTTTTGCACTTAGTGGTGCTGATGTGGATATGATTACTAGAAGCCGCTTCATTTTTTTTGTAACCGGCTCCGCATGCATCAGCGGCAGAAAGAATTGTGTTGGCATCTATTGTTCTCGTTGAAATGTCAACCGCCTCTGATTTAAGGGGGCTTGCTGGGCTTACTCCTCCATAATGACAGGAGCTTTTTGCGTGTGCGCAACTCGAATCATAACTATTGGCGCAATGATCCAGCCCGGCACTATCCGAAATGGAATTGACTGTCATATTGGCCCCAAGTTTGCTTTTTAGGCACATCATTAGTGTTTGCAAGTCAGTTGAGGCGTCTCCGCATTGAGAGCTTATGCCACTTTGAAAATTAAAGTTGCCGCACTCAAAATTTGTGGCCAGTGGTTCCGCTGCGACGCCTCCTTGGCCTGTGGTTATCGCGCCAGTTGAGGAGCTGACCGTTGAGCACTCAAAGGTGTACCAGTTTTTGCTTTCTAGCCCAAGGCTGTATTTGCTCGCACTGGTTCCAGTAGCTGTGCCTTCTTTGGCGGAAAATACCCAAAGCGTGGCGTTAACAATAAGCCAGGCTCCTAGCATTAAAGCAAAACCGATGAGTGTGCTGGTGACAAAGCTCTTGGCTTGTTTTGTAAGAGTGGGATCGCCTGACGAGACGACGTACATGACGCCAGCGATTGAAATTGCGGTGATAGAAAGTGTAATTAGGATGCCCATTCCCCATTGGATTAGGCCTTGAATTCCAACGATTAAATGACAAAGCGTACATGGGTCATTTGACCCAAGTCCACAAGGCACGAGACCGCTGGCAGCGCTCGCTTCATCGATAGCTGCGAATAAGGCAAAAAAAACAACTAAAAATAAATATTTATTTTTTAAGTGAGTATTCATGTTGTTTTTTGAAAAATTAAAAGACGATGCTTATGGCCGTGCCTTGCATTGCTTGTAATAATTAAGCACGGTGGCGGTTCTTGCTGGCACAACGCAATATCCCCCACAATCCCTGGGACAATCCCATTTTTGATAGCGGTTACCGTAGCTATTTTGCATAGTTGCATCACAGCTTGTGCTCCAGTCTAACGCGCCAGGTCCGCCGTTAAATCCTGCGTAGTAATCATGGATTGCTTGTTCTCCGCTTGCATCTGTTCTTCTGAGTCCATCGGAATTTTTTTTCAAATATTCAGCTCCACACGCAATAGCTTTTTCAGGTTCTGTTTCTAGCTCACTGCAACTTGTTGTGTTTGGGCACCCGCTGGCTCTGGTTTGCATCGCGCCGCAATCCTGACCACCATTAGTTCTGGACGGTTGCTGATTGCAACTCGATTCTTTGGCTGTGACAGCTTCTAGGAGGCACTTGTCAAGGCCGCTCGAGCTTGCTACGGAAGCAAAGATATCCTGCCATTGCGCATCAGTACATTTTGTTGGCAATGGCGAATCAATAGTTGGATATGTGCCGTCATAGCTCCTGGCTGCATCATCAATCATTTGGTTAACACCTTTGATATCGAGCAAATTGGGGTTGATGGTATAGAGGAGAACATAGGAAGTGAGCGCGAGAATTACGCCAGCAATAGCATCGAAGATAATTTCCTTGGCCTTTCCCATTGAACTGGTATTTCCAGCGCTTGTTATATACATAAAAGCGCCGATGGAAATCATGAGGATTGCTGAAATTCCCACAGTCCAGAGGCCAAATTTGTAAACCGCTAAGATATAGGCTTCAT
This sequence comes from Candidatus Moraniibacteriota bacterium, assembly GCA_049297495.1. Classification (GTDB taxonomy): domain Bacteria; phylum Patescibacteriota; class Minisyncoccia; order Moranbacterales; family UBA2206; genus UBA9630. The sequence continues at coordinate 83,118 of JBAQUL010000010.1, read as the reverse complement.
ATGAAGCTGGTCTGCCAAAGCCGGGAATTTCTTCCATTGGCGAATAATCGAATGGTTTTGAAGCGGCGGCGGCAATTTTGGGCAGAAAAATGAGCAAAAATGATATTACGGAAAAAATACTTATTTGTTTTAATTTAAAATTCATCAGTTTTTGTTTTAGGTAGGATATAGAAAATAATTTTTAACGCAAGAATGATTGCTGATCCCGAGAGTACAATGCGAAAAAGAAAGGCGATATAACTGGGGATTCCAGAGGAAACTGTGGCAAATATTTTTTTCGCCGGGCCGTCTTTTAAAACGAGTGGTCCCGTACTCACCATTTCAATTTCAATGTTGTCAGCTAATTTCTTTTCATAGAATTCATTATAGGTGGTATTCCAATATTTGTTAAGCACTTGTTTATTTTCGGTTTTTGCGGCGAATGTTGTAGAAAACGAAATAAGATAAACTTCACCATTATCCTTTGGTGGGAGGATTATTTTTCCGTAATTATTAAGATCAATGCCATATCCATATTCTCTAAAATTATCAATTGTAATAATTTTTCCATCAATATTCCATTGATAATCATAGGCCTCTGTAGCTATTACTTTTGGAGTTGTTGTTCCATAGAATTTAGGGGCAATTTCAATATTATGTCCTGTGAGTGCTTGAAATTTTGTGTCGCTGCGATCTGGGTATAATTCGCCTTTAATGTCTTGATATTCTCCTAGGAGTAGCCCAAGGCAAGTGTCTGTCGTTCCGTCAACTTGTGTTACGGGGATGATTTGTACTTCAGGCACATAAACCTTAAATACTCTGGCTAAGTCTAGCTTTTCACCCGTTGTTTTGTTTAGCGCTGATAGAGTGATGTTATATTGACTCCCAGGCTCTTTTAAGATTGGAAAATATGTCCGTGAAGTCGCCATCCCCGTGGTTGGATCGACGCATCCGTCGAAGGCATTGATGGTTGGATTATCTGGATCTGGTGGACAGATCTGAGTATTTCCGTCGATTGTCCAAAGGATATCTTTGTAATTGTCAGCATTATCAATCTCTAGTGCGATTAATTCGTCTTTAGCCACTTCGCAAGTTGATTGAGGCGTTTTGATAGTTGGATCATTTGGGTCTTCAAAGAGACATCTTTCTTGGATTGGTGTATTCGATATTTCATCCGTAAGTTTGATATATGGAGGCGATGATGGATCGGTCGATTTAAAATATGTGCCAGCTGTATAGACCTTAATTCTTTCGTCTGAAGAAAAAATTGGAACAACAACATTAGTGTGGCCTTCTCTTTCCCCTCCAGTTACGGTGTCTTTTGCGGTTACCGTTATTTTTAAATATTTCTTGGGATTTTCAAAATTCAAATTAAATTTGAGCGTATTTATTCCAAGCCCTGAGGTTTGCGTGGCGCCGTCCAAATCAGTTTTTAAAAGCGCCGCTCCCCAGCTATCCGGATTTGGTTCGTCACTTGCAAAGACTTCCCAAGTGTAATTTAGATAGGAAATGTTTGTTGCATTAGCAGCTGATGTTGTAAAGGACAATTCGTCACCATTTTTATTGTCACTAGAATCATTAACTGGATTTTCTGGGGTATATTTTAGCGAAAGATCAAGTTTTTCGGTTGCCCCTCCCCCTTCTGAAGGAGCCACGAGATTAGAAATCAGACAGTCATTTAAGTCCTGGACGGTCATATCTGTCATATTAATTGGATTGTTTGGATCACTGATAGCATCTGACCCGACACATACATAGCCATCAAGGCTTCCGTCTGACTCAGTGAGGCTTGTCGGGCAAGTAGAAGAGAGGGTTGTTTCATTAAGCACAGGGTTGGTCAGAAGAAGTGTTGGATCAGTCCCAACGTAGGTAACCGTGGTTAGTGTCGTTGTTTTTTTTCTAATGTCGGCATTATCATTAACTTGTGTTCCCGGGACAATATCTTCAACAACCGTAACAGTTACGGTTGTTGTGTAATCAACTGCTGTATATAGAACAGGAGGAATGCCTGGCGAAGTGGAATGATCTGCTTTTGTGTTTGCGTGCGTCGTTGGACCGGTGATTGTCGTTTTTGGGTAGCCGCCGGTGCTGCCCTTATCTGGATCGATTTCACATTTATTTTTGCTAAAGGCCCACATTGTTTTGTATGACGCGTCTTGATATTGTGTTGGCTCAACGGATGATCCTTCCACAGCAACGCCGACCATATCACCCTCGGTGTAGGTAAATGTGAAGGTATTTTCTCCTAATCCTGTGACATTAGCCTCATCCGTATTCCCTGTTCCAGCGGTATCATTGTTATTGGGGTTGGTGTGCCAAAATTCTTCTTCACTTGCGCCAAAAGTTCCATCTCCCGTCGTATCCCCATTGTTTGTTTGCGGGAAAAGATGGCCGTCTTTAGTGTCATCGCAGCCTCCAAGTTCAAATTCATCGCCAGAATTAACATCATGAATATAGCAATGAGGGTTTTCTTTCCCTCTTTGGTCATCGCCGCCATGAACAGATTCATACCCGTCATCATCAGTATGGCTGGAATATGGAGAAGGGGTTTGGTCCCAGAGATAATCATTATTAACTAAGATGCGAGTGGCTTTAATTTTATAGTCCTTAATATTGACATTGCCATCATTATTAAGGTCGCACATTGCTTCGTCAGCTGCTATGGGATCATCACAGCGCTTACTTCTGAGATACCAGGTAAAATAAAGATCTTCTGTGGTGTTGATGAAATAGGTTGGCATGGCGGTAACGGAAACTTTTTCTCCTGGCACAGGGTTGGTTGGGTCAAAAGTCAAAGAAACTTGAGGGGGGTTCTTTTTTCTTCTAGATACATTGACAGTTTTGATGGTATTTTGTAATTCACTTTTGTCAACACCGAGTTCGCCAAAAACAGAATCCATTAGTGACGAAGGATTGCCCAATGCAACACCGAGCAGGTCAGCATAGACTGGCATTGCTGTTAGTGAAAAAATGTTGATAATAACCAAAAGCGTGATTATTATTTTTCGGAAGCTAATTTTCATCTAGTAAGATAAATAATATAAGTGTCTAGAATTATTATAACAAAAATACTCATAAAATACGAATAGAAAAATGATTTTGTCTTATAGGCGAGAAACCCCCCTGTAATTGAAAGAAGGATTATGGGCGCTGTTTGCCAAGTGATGTTTTTAGTAAAGAAAAAAAGCGCAAAAAATAGTCCTGCCTGGATAGCAATTGCTAGTTGCCCAAATTGTTTTTGAAAAATTGAAAGAAGAAAACCTTGAAAGAAATAGCTGAAAATAAAAACACGAAAATTAATAATGATTAATTCGTAAATCAGAAAGAGCCAGAAGCTATTTTTTAGGTAGTCCTCGAGGACGTAGCCGGACTTAAATTGGGTAAAATTGAGCATTAAATAGAAGAGCAAAAGCGTAAAAACAGTGACGCCTATGCCCCAGCGAAGCGCTGCCTCTTTGTTTTTGAGGTTCCAGCCAAAATCGGAGAGATTTTTACTTAGGATTAATTTGATGTAGAGGCTTGGGAGCAAAACCAAGAAGAATATATTTTTTGTGATAACTTGGGCGGTATTTTGTGTGGGGAAAAATGAACTCGCGAAAAAGCAAAATATGGCCACAGCAAAACTAACCAGCATCTCTTGGTTAGCGGGAAAAAAACTTTGCCTTGTTTTCGGTATTTTTTTAGGGTAATGATACATTTTTGGGTTTCATTAGGCATACGCGCCTGCCATTTGAGCGTTTTCTTCTTCCTCTCTTTTCTGTTCTTCGCGAGACGCTTTTCTTTCCTGGAGAATGAGGACAAAAATTATGACGGCAGCAACTGTTTCTGTCGGGATGAAATTTAATCCAAAGAAGAACTCAAAGCAAGTTCCAGCTGCCAGCACACCCCATTTTTTAACGGCCTTTCCCACGAGATTTTCTACCTTGGAGCGATGAGTTGAGCTAGCTCCGCAAAGAAACATTGCTGCCATAATCGTAAATGAAGCCATGAGTGTCAATGCTGTTCCTATGACAGGAAAAGCGGGGATAACAAAGCAATCAAGGATGTCCTTCGCCATGGCGGCCATTATGGCTACGAGAAAAAACATATCCGTAACTTCAAGTAATCCAATAATTGAAATGGAGGTGGCAACGTTTTTTGCGATTTTATTGAGTGAATTTTTCGGATTTATTGTGCCAGAATTTCGCCCACTCCTTTCCTTGTTTAGATTGTTTTTGTATTCGGTTTCTTTTGACATATGTATGACTAAATAAGCTATTGATACCATTTCGTGATTGATTCTCTTTTCTCAGCTTTTTTAATTTTCCTCTTCACTGAGCTCTTTTTTGGCTCTTTCAATGTCTAGGAGTTGTGATGGGTCGGTTGTAATAATCTGATCTTCTGAATAGGAAGCAATAACTTTAATCGCAACGTGGTTGGTTCCGGCAAAGAAGATGCCTTCCCCGACATTGCTTTCTAGGAGTAAGAATTTTTCCTGATTTGTCAGATAGAAAGTGTCGGAAATCACATCAATTCCAGCGGGAGATTGCTTGAGGAGCAGTTGTAAGGAGGAATTGGTTACAATCGCTTTCCCATAGCGGGAAGAAAGAAAGTCATTGACGTCTTGGGTAATTGTCGTGAGTCCGGTGAAATATTTACGGCAACGCTTGGCTAGGCCGAAAAGAAAGGAGGCTGCGTCTTCATATTTCATCATAACCCAGGCTTCATCAACCAAAACTAGGCGCCTTTTCATGTTGGTACGCATCTCGTTCCAAATAAATTGCAGTACGATGTACATTGCAACGGGCCGAAGCTCTTCTTCCATGTCGCGAATATTGAACACTACCAATTGATTGTCTACTCTGATATTTGTTGCGTGGTTGAGGAATCCAGCAAAAATGCCTTCTGTATATTTCTCCAGACGAATAGCGAGAACTTCACCGCCATCGAGACTGCGCAGGACTTGGTAGAGATCGGACATAGTTGGGAAAGAATCTTTGCTCAGGGTGTTAAAATCCACTTCGGCAGTTATGTCTCTAATACTATAGGTTTCGTGAATGGCGCGGTCTAAAACAGAGTCTTCCTCTGGAGTAATTGATCCAAGCATGATATGGAGCAGCCCCAAAAGATTGGCAATATTGTTTCGTAAAATATCTTCCGGATCATCATCTTCACCGACTTTTGGTAGATCAAAAGGATTGAGGTGATTGGGAGAATTGAGCGAGATTTTAATGAAAGTGCCTTCGACAGTATCGCAAAGATGCCGGTATTCATTTTCTGGATCAATAATAATCACATCCGTTCCAATCATCATTGAGCGCAAAACTTCTAGTTTGACAGTGTAACTTTTTCCAGCACCGGATTTGGCAAAAACAACCATATTGGCGTTTTCCATTTGAAAGCGGTCGAATATAATTAGGCTGTTATTGTGGCGATTGATGCCATAAAGAATTCCCGCGTTAGAAGAAAGGGTTGATGAGACAAAGGGGAAGGTAGTGGAAAGTGGTGAACTGTTCATGTTGGTGCCCACGTCTAGCTCGTCATTAGCAAGTGGTAGCGATGAATTGAATCCTTGCTCGGATTTGAAAACGGCAGGCTTCACATAGACGAGTTGTGCCTCAAGAATTGCCTCAATTGCCTTTATACTTTTAGTGACGGCTTGCTCGCTGTCGCCATAGGCGGTTATATAGAGAGAGAAACGAAAAAATTTCTCAGTTCCTTGTTGCAATTTATCTCGCAGCTCGTCAATATCTTGCTGGGCAGTTTCCAAAGATGGGTCTCTGATTAGTCCCTGGCTTTGCTCAATCTGAATTTGCGATTCAACTTGGGTGGCACTTTTTTTCAGGGTTTTTAGGATGTCATAGGTATCAACAGGATGAACAAACATAGAGATGTCAATTGGCATGTCAATGTTTATAATCGGTGAAAACCAATTACTGTGTAAGTAGCGGGGATAGGCAATAATAAAAATGGTTTGGGCGATTGTTTCTCCGATACGGATTGATTTTGGCATGATCTGGATGGCGGCTGGGGCGATGATGTCATTGAGCTTTGCGAGGCCTTCTTGGTAGTATTTTTCCGACTCCAAGACCTCATCTTGTGGCGGAGATGGTTTTTTTGTCTGGGCGATGTTTTCCGTATCTTTTTTGGCGAATGGGTTTAACATAACTAAGATTTTAAATTTCTATTTAAGCTCCATTTTTTCCGTATCAATATATCCCTTGGAATCAAATACTGTTGGGTTATAGGAATTAAACAGGAGTTCGATGAGCTCTTTGGTTTTTAGTGGGACGAGTTTGACGCCAATACCAGAAAGACCGGCAGTCAGATGGTCGACTCTTTGATAAAGTTGACTTTTGTATGTCTCAAATGTTTCTCTTTTTTCCAAAATACCTCTTTTTGGGTTAATCATATTGGAAAAATTACTGAAAAAGTTTTTTTCCTCATTTTCAATCGGAGAAAACGGTACAATTAGATAAAAAGCCTTATCCATGATATCAGACATGGAGACAAGTTGCGTGATAAAGTTTTTATATTCAGATATTTGCAAGCGCATCAGTTCAGTTTTTTGCTGCTTCTCTTTGGTCGTTAGGAACTCAATATAGGTGTCGATATTTAATTTTCGTGAGCTGATCAGGATTTGCAGTGGGAAATCAACTGAGTTGAGGAAGTTTTGATACTGACTGATGATTGCTTCTTGTTCGTCTGTGGCCTTGAGATCGAAGTTGATGGCTGAAACGGCGAGTACAACACGCATTGAACCATTTTTGAGGACAATAACATCTTCCTTTACCTCTGCTACATCCAGATATTGTTGCGTCGGCGATGTGGCAGCTTGTTTTGTGAGTTTTTGCGAATAAAGTTTTTCCATATTTTTGTTTTTAGCGCAGATTTACCCGCTTTTTGGTTGGGTAGCGCGTGTATTTGGCTTGAGCTGATTGTTTCGTTTGCTTCTATGTATGTTTTTAGTAATTTGTAATCTAGCGACTTCGGTGATCAAGAAGAGCTGAGATGTCAGAGACTTTCTGGGAATCGAACTTCTTTCTGGTGATTATTGGCGCATTGTCTTCTTTCTTAGCGACGGTTCTTTGAACTTTTTCTGGCGTTCGTCTCCAAATATACATTTTTGGGCGGATAATAAATGCGATTGAGGATAGGATAAACTTAATGAGGGGTTGGTTATAGGGACGATAAAAGGCAAGCGCTCCAAAAATTACTGCGAGAATAAGGGCAGAAACGATGAAGGTTGATTTGTCGAACATTGCATAACTAAGCAATGCAAGGACCGCACCGGCTGCAATCCAGCCGAGTTGCTTGGCGGTGAGTGGACCGACAATCTTGTCTTCAATATCAATAAATTGTGGGACGTTGAATATCATGAAGCATGAAACATGAAGCATGAAACATGAAGCAGACAACAAGAGATAGCATATTCGCTAGTTTTTTGTTATATGTTTCATGCTGCATGCTGCATGAGGTTATTCCTCTCTCAAGTTTACCACATTTCTTGGCATTGGTCTTGGCGTGGCATAATTAATTCTGGCAACTGGTTTTTGGGCTTGGTAGTTGGGCGTGGCTGGGCGAGGAGTTTCTGGTGGTTTTTCGGTGGAGAATGTTTGAGGGGAAGAAAATCGGATATTTTCATTCCGGCTTTCATCGGCTTGCACTCTTTTTTCTGGCAAATCCTTTCTCCAAGCACTGATTCTTTCTTCGTCTGATTGGAATCTTTTTTGTGTTTGAGGCAAGATTTCTCTTTGCGGATAGTTTTCTTGTCCCCTTCTGATTTCGGTTGGCTCCAAATCTCTACGAGCAATATTTGGGTTAACGGCTGATCTCATTGGGGCTCGTGGCGTTTCTTTTCTTTCGGGAGCAATAAAGACTACTTGCTTCGTTTTGGTATTGATCGTGAGGGGGGTTTTTTCTTCAAATGATTTGATGATATCGGTTAGCTTCTCGCGATCTTGAGTGGAGAGAGACGCCGCATTGTCACCCTTAAACAGATAGTCGCCACGTATGATTGGGTCATGGTTACTAATGCCAATGGTGAAGGTGTAATCAGAAAGCCAGTTTTTAATTGATGGTCGGACTGGCTCAGGAAACATTTTCAGCTTGATATGATTGGATGTAATCAGTTGCTCTCCCAATTCAGGATATTTTTCCAAGGCAGCGTCGATTGGCAGGTTTTCCAATTGAGCCTTGTATATTTCCATTTTTTTCATTTCCTCTTTTCTTTCTGCTTCCCTCTCTCGCTCCCTTTCTTGGATCTCCGGTTCTCGTTCCAGAACTTTTTGCCAAGCAGCATCTTCGCTTATAAGCGGGTTGGCTTTTTTTCTAAACCATTCTTCCAGTAGGTCTTGCGAGTCTTTGAAGAAATCTGGAAAGCGAGCAAAGATTCTTTGGTTAATTTCAAATGAAATGCCATAGATGATTTGCTCTGATTGATTCAACTCCTTGAAAATTAGTGTTGGATAGTCAGCTAATTTTAATTCACCAATAAATATGAGGGCAATTGGATGGGAAATAATGCGTATTTCCTGTTCTTTTAGTGCATACATAAAACAAACCCTCTCTACTTCATATCTCGGAGTATCGGACATGAGAAATTCCTTCAGGAGGTTGGGAAGCTTATCTCTTTTTTCTAAATAATTGTTCATGCTAAATTTTGACTTACCTTTGCTTTAAATCGACATCTTCGATTGCTTTTTGTGCGTTTCTTGCGCCTGCCGAACCCGGAGGTCCGCCAACCTTTCGTGCGGTATCGAGGATACCTGCCACAACGCTATCGTTGTCCATTTTTGTCATAATCGCTTTGAATTTGTTTGAATTCAAATTTTGTGCAAATTCTGTTCTTAGGTTTTCATCTCCCCCTGGCGTTCCTGTATCAATTCTTGTTCTTTTTGCTGTATCTTCATTTAATCTTGAGATGATATGCGTTCTTGAGTCTGCTCTCATGTTTCTTTCTGCATCACTGAGGCTGGCATCGTCAGAAAGAGAGGTATGGAATGTTCCAGTTTGAGCAAGGTGGGCCGTGTGGATACTTCTGGCTCTTCGTAGGTCGTTATCAAGTAGTGTTATTTGCGCGTCCCTTTCATCTGATTGCGGAAGTTCTCTTAATCCATCTATGTTGCTCTGAAGTTGTCCAGGGTCACCAAAATTATTTGCGGCGGTTCTTAGTGAGGATAGTATGTTTCTTTCATGTGTTGGGCTCTTTTTTCTTAATTTTTCAAGATCATCATTAGTTATTGCTCCTTCCTTGAAAGCTGTTTCCATAAAATTAGAATTACCGAGAGATCTCGCTCCTAAATTTTCTGCTTTGAATTTGTTGCTATTCATAAATTCTACCGTTCTGGCTTGTCTTTCAAGTGCGTCTGTTATGTGTGCAAAGGCAGAAACGGGGTCAAATGCTTTGAGCTTGTTATTGATCTGACTAAATACTTGACTAGTTGTTCCAAATTCTTGTTGCATTCTTTGATATGCAGCTGCGTCATCCCCGTTATTCATGTCGAATGCATTTTGATTCATGAGTTCTTGGATTGCAGCTGCACTTTCATATCTATCACCACCTCTTGATAGTTCGCGTAGCGCGTTAACGCCCATATTTGGCATATCATGACTCTCTCCAGCTTCTTTGAGTTTTTTCATATACATCTGATCTGTAACTCTCGGTACGCCAAGAGCTCCAGCGACTCTCGCCTCTCGCTCTGCTTGTCTGTCAGATCCCAAAATGCCACCTTTTTTCCAGTTAGCCCATTTCTGCTGCACTCCGCCAGGCACCCCAGTCTTTTTAGCTGCCCACCAAGCAGCTCCAGTTGGTGCTCCTGCTGCCCACTTCCCTGCTTTATTTAGTGCTTTTGTTCCCATTCCAACAACAGCCCCAGCGCCAGCGATACCGGATTTTTGGGCTTGAATAATGCCAATCCAAAGAATAATAATTGGTAGAGAAAACTTAGAAGCACTTGTGATTAAGTTCCCGACAGCATTACTGCTGGTGTCGCCTCGGACCTGTGTCATCGCTATCTCACCCATTTTAATTTGTGAATCTGTCACGGCAACCATCATTCTGGTCGCAATAAAAAGCATGAAAATCATTGTTGGACCAGAGAAACAATATTTCATAAATTCCTTCCACCAATCATTGCCAGCGGAGGCAACGGCTGTGCCTGGAACAATCGGTCCGATGAAAGCGATTGGTGAAAAGATGATATAGATGGTGATGGCGATTGTTCTGATTGTCAAAAGAACTGCAATCACGAGTAGTGTGACGGCGTAAATGAACGTAAAAATAATTGCTGAAAGCAAATAGAGTAAATCAGTACTGTCTTTGCCAGATGTAAATATGTCGGCGAGTTTACTTTTTTGAATAATTTCCATGAATGAATTTGAACCGTCGAGATTTTTGAGGATGCCAAACATCATCATGTTTGATGCGTCAACAATGAAGCGTGCTATTGGATAGCTGAAATTGACCAAAAGCGCCATGATCACTAGGTTAAGCAGAATTTTTTTGTAATTAAAGTTGGTTGGAGCCTGAAAAATGGTTGCAAAGGCGGAGAAAAGAAGCACCATGATGAAAGCAATATTGAAGAAGTCTCGAACGGTGCGCCATGTCGAATAGACAACCTCGTTGTCCATAATTGCTTTCATATTGTCTGCGTTCACAATCCATTTGAAAATAGTTTCTGCCATAGAGAGGAGCATCGCGCAAAACTGAAGGACTGCCTTTAGTAGTGTCTCGACCATTGCTCCAACCGCCCAGTCAACAGGACCAGCTTGGGCATTGTGTGAATAGAAGAAAACGAAAAAAAGAGACAGGCCAAAAATAGCCAGATAACTTTTTCGTGATCTCGTGAATATTGTTTTTGATATTTTTTGTTTCAATTTTGAGAAAAACAACATAATCATTTTTTATATAACGCTCCTGGTCCATAGGAGTTGACTTCTTTATTGACTTCTTTGACAGCCTTATCTGTGACTTTGCTGACTTCTTTATTGATAGCTTTTTCCACTCCGCTAACAGTTTTATTGATAACTCCTGTTATTGCTTTCGAAACAGTGGCGGCGACCAACTCTCCAATACTCGTCGCGTTAGAAATGGCGAGGTTTGGCAAGTTTTCTGTGTTAGCCTCCATTTCCTTGAAGAGTATACCTGGCTTTGCCACCATTCCATCAATTTTTTCACCCAAAAATCCTTGACCGGAGACGCCTTCGGCATAGGCTTGGCTTTTTTCATTGTCCAGTTTTGTTTGATATTCTTTGGCAATCGCTGATTTGGCGTCCCAGATTGTATTTCCGCCATTACCATCTCCATTAATGTAGAGGTTCATATTGGCAAGCGTGTCACTTTCAAACATATTCGCTGGATCATCAGGATAGCTTAATTGCCATTCTTTTGGTTCAAGAATTTCATTTTGGGCCATGGTTTGGATTGATTCGGCATAGTTTATGCTTTCAGCTGCATCGCCGAGTACCGCCTCTTTCCCAAAGCCTTCTCCGGCAATTGTACTGGCGCCTAAAACAGAATTGCTGGATTTTTTATAGCTGACGCTGCCTTTGCCAGAAAGAGCGCGACTGACATAGTCATTGGCATAGCGTTGGGCGTTTCTTGTCGGATTGTCAATCAAATAGTCTTCCCAATTAGTGATAAATTTTGCGCCGTTTCCGGAAACTCCTGAAATGAAGCGATCCATTTGTTTGGAAAGCATTTTAATTGCCGCTTGTTTCAGTGCTCCCATCATCATGCCTTTAATAGCATAGGAGATTTCTTCCGTGGCTTGTTTAAAGATTGCCCCGGGAATGGCGTCCCAGGCACAGGCTTTTTGTGGAGCGGAAAGTGCAAGAAAAAACAGCGCAAAAGAAAGCCAGAAAGCCGTGATTTTTTTTGAAAAATAGTTTTTTTGTTTTTTGGAGTTTTCTTGCATTTTTTTGATATAGTTCCTAAGGACACGGAGACTCATTGCAGCTTTGCTTTTTTATTTGTGAAAGGCGCCACTTTTCAATTATGGAGTCGTCGTAGTCGTCTCTGTGGTGGTTGCCGTTGTGTCAACTTTTAATAATGACTCTAGCCCACTCAAATCTTTTGGCGCATCAATGCCATAGCTTTTCAATTTTTTCTGAACGTTTTCATCGTAGGTTAAACCATATTCCGAGAATTTACTTTGCGCTTCTGTGGAAAAATCACTAAAAACAGAAATGAATCCTTGTAATTTGGAAAGATTGGCGATACTGGTCATCGGGTCATCTGCTTTCGCTTGAAAAAGCGAACCCAAGCCTTCTGAATATAGTGCGAAGCGCAGTGCCTTAGTGTGGATGTCCACCAAATCTTCAGGAACTTCCACGGCCTTTAATTGTTCCACGACTTTTTGCTGGCTAGTAACGAGCTCTTTTAGTCCAGCCGAGCTTTGCGTGGTGACAGCTGTTGTAATTGTTTTTGTGATTTTTGAAATCATATCAGATGCATCTGGCAGTTTTGTGATTGGCTCAGGTGAGTTGCTGGTGAAGATGTAGGCTATGGCAGTCAAATAATCAACACAATCTTCTTTTTTTCTGGCTTTGGCTTTTTCAGCGCTAAGATTTGCGTAGTTTTGTTTTTTTATTTTTATGTCCTTCGGGTCAATCTGTGGAAGGTCATCTTCTGAGATTGCGCTGGCATCAAGAGCGGGGTTGATTGTTGCTTGCAATTCATCTAGAGAAATTGGAGTGCTATCGGTAGATGATTTTTCAGCAAGCTCACTTATTTTTTGAGCAATATCCATTGTGAGGTTGTTTTCTGAGTTATCTCCCAAAACAGCGCCGGATGGGTTATTGGCGCCAGCAATACCGGAAGAGTCTGCTTTTGAAGCTGTCGTGAATCCGGTGAGCTTGTCTCCCGGAGCTTTTTTTGTTGGGTTGTATCCGCTGCGCACTTCAGCTCCATCAGAATATCCATCCCCGTCGGTATCGGGATTATTAGGATTTGTACTGTAAACCACCTCTTCTTCATTGGAAAGACCATCTTGGTCGCTATCAAGAAAAATACTTCCAGTGGAATTACTTTGGGCGCCAACATAAAAAGCAAAACTGGCGACAATCAGAATTGCGAGAATGAAAAAGGGAAGGCTAATATTTTTTATTTTCATATAGCGAAATTATACCACAATAGTTGTCACTCTGTGAAGGGCCAAAATGGATTTTTCGAAATCAAATTTAAAGTTACTTTTGTTTCAAAAAGTAAGCATATATATTTTTTGATATTTGCTGCTTATTAACTCAGATTAATCGACAAAAGGGTTGGTGTTTTTGTTTTTTGAAGCCTTTATTTTTTTGTGGTCTTTCTGTATAATTGAACAAACGAATACGCGAACCGAACTTATGGATAAACTGGTGAAATTTATTGATAATATTTTGGGCAAAAAGATTGATCCGGCTTTTTGGTGTCTGAATTTTTCTGGGATCATTGCTTTGCGTCTCTATATAGACAAATTTATCGCGAAATCAAATTCTCCCTTGTTTGATTTAGTAATGGATATTCATAACTTACTTTTCTTTTTTCTCTCCTTTGCTCTTGTTTGGCTTGTCTTGAGTGTAATTCTTAAAAAAAAGCCGTTTATTCTTGCCTATCTTATGCTTTGGGCGTCACTGGCAATCATTTTTCCGCCTATTTTTGATCTCATTCGAACGGGAAGCGAAGTGTTTTGGAGTTTCTATCTCATAAGCACACCAGTTGATTTGTTTTGGCAATATGTGACTATTTTTGGCCATCTTCCTTCCGGAGTAGTGTATTTTGGCACGAAAATCACTTTTATTATTGGGATATTGGTAATGACCGCTTTGGTTGGAATAAAGACGAAAAAAGTCTCAAGGAGCATTTTTGCTGCATTTGGCACATATTCCGCATTATTTTTTATGGCTGCTTTTCCTTCGCTGTGCTATTATTTTTTTCGCTTGATTGAGCAAAAAGCAGTTTTTTCTCTGCATTCATTTGAAATCGTTCAATTCTTCGCCAAGGCTCAGTATCTTGGTATTGCACTTTCTGATCCGGCTTATACCTTGGCCCACAATTTGAATTTAATCTATTTTCCTCTCAGTTTGGCTATTTTAGGCTATTTCTTTTGGAAGTCAGAATCGAAAATGTTCTGGTCAGTGATACGCAATTTTCGTTATCCACAGGTTATCTTCCATGGGGGCTTACTGTTTTTAGGGCTTGGGATAGGACTTATTACGTATCCGGAAAATTTTAATTTAAATCTATTCTCCTTTTTGGCTGTAGTTGTGATTTTGAGTAGCGTGCTTCTTGCCTGGGAGGCGTCGGTAGTCGTTAATGATATTTTTGATTATCGCGTGGATATGCTTTCCAATCCAGAGAGACCGCTGCAAAAGGGCATTTTCACTTTTAGTCAATATGCGCAGTTGGGTGCTATTATGTTTTTTCTTTCGCTTGTTGGTGGGCTATTGGTGCACTATAAGTTTGGGATATTGTTTTTGGTGTATCAGATTATGGCCTGGTTTTATTCAGCGGAACCATTTCGTTTGAAAAGATTTGCGCTCATTGCTTCTTTGCTCAGCGCATTAACATTGCTCACAGTGTTTTTTTCCGGCTTTATTTTTTTCTCACCAGATCAAACCATCACTAATCTGTCTTGGCGCGTGATTTTTCTGCTAATCATCGCATATACATTTTCATTGCCAATAAAAGATTTTAAAGATATTGAAGGCGACAAAAAAGACGGCGTACACACTGTCCCAGTAATTTTTGGAGAAGAAAAAGGACGCCTAATCGTGGCATCAGGGATCTTTATCTCATTCATGTTAAGCATTTTTTTCCTTAATGAATTTCGGCTTTTTTGGTGGGCGATTTTGTTTGGTAGTGCGGCTTTTTTGATTACGATCAACAAAAAAATCCACCCAAGGCGTGTCTTTTGGTGGATTTTGGCCGTGGTCGCTCTTTATGGCCTTCTCGCGGTGAAAATTATTTTTGGTTAATCCTTTCCCCTACAGAGATTTAGTTAGATTTTTCCAATCTTCCAATTGTAATTCTTGTGCTCTTTGCTTTGGAGAAATACCAATTTGTTTTAATTTTTCTTCGATAATAGCTTTTTCTAGTTGCAAGCTGCTGGAAAGATTGTTAACTAGCGTTTTTCTTTTAGCGGAAAATCCCGCTTTGACAAGCTTAAAAAACTTTTTTGTTTCACCCGTCGAAGTTTTGGCGCAGGCAGGCCTTTCATTTCTCGTTATTCTAATAACCGCACTATCAACCTCTGGCACAGGGAAAAATGCAGCCCTTGGAACAGTAAAAAGCAATTCCGGCGTGGCATAATATTGGACAGACAGAGCGAGGATGCTTAGTTTTCCCGCTTTGGCGCAGATACGCTCAGCCACCTCTTTTTGTACCATCAGCAGCATTTCTGTTGGCGGATATTTGGTTTCTAGGAA
The DNA here is from genome assembly GCA_049297495.1 of Candidatus Moraniibacteriota bacterium. Taxonomy (GTDB): domain Bacteria; phylum Patescibacteriota; class Minisyncoccia; order Moranbacterales; family UBA2206; genus UBA9630. The sequence continues at coordinate 67,752 of JBAQUL010000010.1, read as the reverse complement.
TAATCGAATAATTGGAGAGGTGATGTAATACGGAATATTGGCGATGACTTTGTATTGATAATTATCGATGTCTGTAGAGACGCAGCACTGCTGCGTCTTGGTGTTGACATTTTTCGAGACGCAACGGTGCTGCGTCTCTACCTCAATCAATTCCGGTAAGTTAATCTCTAAAATATCGCCAATTATTATCGTGGCATTACTTTTGGGATTTAAATTTTTGTCATTTGGGTTTGATTTGTCATTGGAAATTTTAAATTTGAAATTGGTCGCGGTCTTTTTCGCTAATTCCTCATCTTTCTCCACCATTATCAATTTATTAACTCGCTTTGCAAGTTCAATAGAGAGAACGCCCTCTCCTGGTCCAACTTCAATCACAAGATCACCCTTACTTAAATTAGCAGATTCTATAATCCGATCCAAAACAGCAATGTCTCGGAGAAAATTTTGACCTAAGGACCTTTTTGGTTTAATCGTTGCCATATATCACTGAAATTATTGGTTGCTAGTTAATTTAGCACCTCCTCTACTTTCACCCCAATCACTCCCGCGCCAAGCGAGGCGATTTTGGCAAAAGCGACTTTGTCGAGGTCAATTATGCGGCCCTTGCCTTGTGGGCCGTAGTCATTGATTTGGACCATGACCGACTTGCCATTGGCGGTATTGGTCACTCTGGCGTAGCTACCTTTCGGAATGGTTGTACTGGCAGCAAACAGTCCACCCTTCCAGGCATACCAAGTCCCTTGGCCCTTTCGGGCATTGCCGGTTTTAACATACGTTCCTTGCGTAATCACCTCAGTGACCGGTTCCTTGGTAACTTTCTTCTCTAGGACGACACGAGAAATCTCTTTTCCATCTTTGTAGGTGATTTTGTATTTTACTTCACGGATGCCTTTTTGTCCAGCAATCTCGGTCTTTTTCTCTCGCCAACCCAGCTTGTTGTCGGTTTTTTCTGTTGTTTTGAATGCGATGTCTTCGGGGATGACTTTTTCTTCGACATTAATGCGAGTGACGGCAATTTCCAAATTATTAGTCAAAAGACTGGTCTTATCCGGCGTGGTTTTATCAAGGCGCCCAAGCGTAATATTGTTTTCAGCTAAAACTAGAAGTAGATTATTGGTGAGTGTGTAATTTTCAATCTTTTTGCCATCGACCAGAATTTTTATCTTCACTGCTCGGCGAATTTTAATATTTATGCCTGGAAAGAGCGGACTGGTTCTATCTGGCAAAACCTCGTCATGCTCGAAAAGAGCAATCTTTTGTTCTGCAAGAAAGTTATCCACAGTCTGCGCACTCGTATTTATCTTTGTTTCAAGCCCGTTGTCGGAAAGTGTGACTATTTTTGGTCTCAGCTCAAAAAGTAGTTCTCTTTTTTCCTCGGCGAAAAAAAAATTCCACAAAATAAATATTGTGATGGCAAGGAGTAGGAGTTTTAATAAAGTTTTTAGAGGTTTTTGGGGCATTGGGGGAATGTTTTCTGGCTTAGCCTATGGTTTAAGCGAAACCTTAATTTTCGTTATCCCTATGAAGACGGGGGCGGGAATGACACGTCACTACTCGCTTTTAAATCTATATTGAATCGCTTCAGCAATGTGGGTTGGTTTGATGTTTTCCGCTTCCTCAAGATCAGCAATTGTCCTGGCAACTTTAATTATGCGAAAATAAGCTCTGGCGCTGAGATAAAACCGAGACAGCGCATTTTTCATTAACTCAGCCCCAGCTTCGTCTAATTGACAATATTTTTTAATTTGCTCGCTTTCCATTTCTGAATTTGAAATTATTCTAGAGTCTAAGAAGCGTCTCTTTTGAATTTTACGAGCTTTTTCAACGCGCTCACGAATGCTATCAGAGTTTTCTTGTTGGCTATTTTCAGAAAGTTTTTCGAATTTTAGCCGAGGAACTTCAATGTGGAGATCAATTCGATCAAGAATTGGTCCGGATATTTTGGCTTGATAGCGAATAATATTGCCAGGACTGCATGAACAGGCTTTTTCTGGATCAGTGGCATTGCCGCAAGGGCAAGGATTCATAGCAGCAACCAGAGTGAAACGAGCGGGGAATTCCAATGTGCCTTGAGCGCGGGAAATTGTGATAAGCCCATTTTCCAATGGTTGGCGAAGATTCTCAAGAACAGAGCGCGAGAATTCAGAAAACTCATCTAGAAATAGTATACCACGATGAGCTAGACTAATCTCCCCAGGTTTTGGAAAAGTTCCTCCGCCAACAAGCGAGGCGGCGCTCGCTGAGTGATGAGGCGAACGAAACTGTCTTTTTGTAATAAGGCTGTTTTCTTTTGGAAGATAGCCGGCAACGGAAAATATCTTTGTTACCTCTAATGCTTCTGCGATAGTGAGTCGAGGCAAGATTGACGTCATAGTCTTGGCAAGAAGAGTTTTGCCTGATCCAGGTGGTCCGTTTAGGATGATGTTGTGCGCGCCCGCCGATGCAATCTCCAATGCCCTCTTAGCATGCTCTTGGCCTTTGATGTTTTTCATGTCATATTGATGGCCTTCTTCGTGGAATAGTTTTTCTAAATCTGTTTTTGGGAATAAACTTATTGCGGATCTATTCTCGAGATGATCAATTAGTTCTTTGAGCGTGGAAACGGCGATAATATTCAGGTTTTCAATAATGGAGGCTTCTTTGGCATTTTCTGCTGGAACAAAGAGTGTGTCGATATTTTTTTCTTTAGCAAGCAGCGCGACAAGTAGAACACCCTTCACAGGCCTAATTCGTCCATCTAATGAAAGTTCTCCAATAAAGAGCTTGTTGGTATGATCAAAAGAGAGTTGCTTTGTAGCAACTAGGAATCCGAGTGCGATTGGTAGGTCGTAGAGTGGACCAACTTTTGGCAAATCAGCTGGAGCGAGGTTAACCGTGATTCTGCCACAGCGATGAGGTGCAATAAGGCCACTATTTTTAATGGCCGAGCTGACACGGTCTTGGGATTCTTTGATTGCTGTGTCTGGTAGCCCGACTATATTGAAATGGTGCATTCCAGCTGAAAGGGTGTCCACTTCAACTTCAACCAGAGCGCTTTTAAGGCCAATGACTGCAGCGGAAAAAACCTTTGATGACATATTTTGTTTTGTTAATTTTATTTAGCTTAATTTTTCTTTTTGGGGTAGGAAGTATTGAGATTTATAATTAAAAGAAATACTCCAACACAGATCAATATATCAGCCAGATTAAAAACCGGCCAAATCTCAAGATTAATAAAATCAATTACACAGCCGAAATATAATCGGTCAAATAGATTGGAGATAGCGCCAGATAGGATCAAAACAAGAGGATAATTTGATCCGCCAGCTGGCGGATTAAAATTTAAAATTAAAAAACCAGTAAAAACAAAAAAAGCGATAATAAACCCTAATATTAACCAATGCGGCAGGCTTATCCCAAATGCAATCCCCTTGTTGCAAATATAAAATCCGCCAAAAAAGCGGATTAAATATTTAGTTAACTGGTCGAGTATAATCAAAGAAAGGGTGCTTGAAAATAAGAACAATCCTTTTTTGAATTGTGGGCTGAGCGGCATCAATTTGTTGCGTCTTAACATTTAATGCAAGTTTTTGCACTAGGATTGGCTTTTAATCTTTCAATGTCGATTTCTTTTTGGCAATTTTCGCATTTTCCATAGGTACCATTTTCCATTCTATCTAGCGCGCTGATTATATCTTGTAGCTTTTTTTCCAAAGTAATTTCTACCGGAAGATTTTCCGTATACTCTTCGACTTCTGTGGTGTTGTCTTCACGGTCAGTCCCAATATTATCAAATGTGGCGGCATAATCGCCCTTTTCCTTATCTACCGGTCTTGCAATACGTCCCAAATTTTCTTCCAAATCCATTTTTTCTTTTAATAGCTTAGTTTTGAGCTCATCTAGGGTGTTTTTTTCCATATGTTAGATTTATTTAGTTATTCTTCTTATGGGTTGATTTTAGCAAAAAAACAAGCTGTTGTCTATTGTGTATAGGACTGGCTCAAATTGACTTGATATGCTTGATTTTTGCTCTTCGCGTGTCTAGGTCAATCCACATTGCAATTATATCAAATCGATAATCATGACCTGTAAGATTGTGTTGTTTTAGATAAAAATAGGCTATTTTATCCAATTTCTGTAATTTATGATAGTTGACGTTTTCTTCTGGATTAGTAAGCTTAAATTTCTGCATCTCTCTGGCTTTCACTTCCACAAAAACTAGTTCGTCTTTTTTGGTATCCCTGGCGATAATATCAATTTCTCCTAACTGGCGACCACTAGGATTTGTGTAATTAAGCGCGATTATTTCATAGCCCTTACTTTTAAGATAATTGGCAGATATGGTTTCGCCCAGGTTTCCAAGCGATTTTTTAAGTGTTATTGTCATGCTAATAGTATAGCAATATTAGCTATAAAAACAAAAAACACCCTTTCTTTGGTGCTTCTTTATGTGCATTAATTATTAATATTTATCCCCGGATTCTCATAAGGTATGGAAACCCAGGGCGTTCGACGCCCAATAAAAAATAAATTTGGCTTAAACGCCCCGAGTGTTTGTCATGTAATAACATGAAACACGGAGACATTCTCGCCGGGTGAGTGGCGATGTAAATGTAATGATGTTCATGTATTTTATTTACATAACTGCAAGATTATCCCGAGTCTAACTTCTTGGGATGTTGTTTTACCATTCTCTGGTGAATTTTCACCTTTGAATTTAAGGTACAGTCTAGACAATGCTAGGTTATTTTTCTTTTTATTTTTATTTTTAAGAAAAATTTTTGGCATGTCCACTTAGATTAATAATTTATTTATTCTCCTAAGCGGACATACCAATGTTTGTTTTTATTTTAGGGTCTCTGATGTTAGAAATCAGAGCGGCTCGGGCGCGTTGGCCCAAACACTTGAACAGTAAAACAATTTTCAATCGCAGATAGGGGGAAATTGCGATTGAAAATTGCTTTACCGTTCTGATTAGCTAGTTTTTAACGATCAATACATATATTATAGCAGGAAAAAAGTGTTGGGTCAATGTAAGAAATGATTTGGCTTAAACGCTAAGTAATTTGATCTCGGAAAATCTCAAAAAGATTGCTGCTTTCAAGATATTTATTTAGAATAATTAAAGAGATTTATTTAATTATCTTTTATCTGAGCCTAAAATGAGTGGATGGTACTAATTATTATTTGTTTTTTCTGCTACTGGAGACGTGCTTTCAATTTGCATGTTTGCTGATAGACTATTGAATTTATCAATGATCGCTCTGATGGTTTGCTTAGTTGTCCCAATTAGAAGTTTGTTTTTATAGATCGAATAATCAATTGATAGCATTTCTGGTGAAATTATGTTTTGGTAACGAATCTTCGCTCCGCCGTATTCACTGCTGTTAAATAGTTTTTCTTTGTTGTAACTATTGTTAAAAAACAACGGACTGATTTCATCGGCCATTGCAGATTCTTCTCGAGAGAGCGCTTTTTCTAGATTAGCGTCGTTTTTTGATTCAGCTGCGAAGCCAATTTTTGATCCTGTAAGGTCATTGTACATAAATAAGCTGAAATTATCGCCTAATGATTCGAGGATTGCTGGGGAAAGTTTAAGAGAGAGCAATTCAGAAAAAGCTTTAAATGTTATGGGCTTATTTTGCGTATCGGTCATGATGAATTCAATCGGTGGTACGTATCCTTCTTGGGATATTTGTTCTAATGTTGATTTGATTTTATCTGCGATTAGGGCTCCATTTTCTATTCGAAGATAGTTGGGGTTGGTTTCAGAGAATGATAGGGTGGGTTTTTGGATTGGCTCTTCAATGGGCGTTTCGATTGGTTGTGTTGGCTCTTCAATGGGGATTGCTATTTCTTCTTCTGGTGGAGTGGATTTGTTATTAAAAAAGTGGAATCCGGCTGCAGTCAAAGCTATTAATAATATAACAGAAAGGGCGGAGAAGGCCATAAAACGTCGGTCAATCTGAGTATTGGCGGCGGCTTTTAGATTGGATTCAGCCTCCTTTGACTTGGGTGTGTCAAATAGATTTGCGACTTCAAATCCTCCACTTGTTTTCAAAAAAGATTGATTACTCTCTTTGTCAATTATTTTTGCTCTAGCTGAACTGTTCTCCAGCTGTTTGAATGATTGAGAGTTCTCGTTTATGGGGACTGAGAATGGACTAGTACTTTGCTTTGGAGTTACCGCTGTTCGGGTGCTGTTGGTAATGATAGCGTTAGGATTTTTTATTTTCTCCAGATCGTCTTGCATTGTGTGAATTGGCGCATCAGCAACGTTGAAAGTATTTATTGGGCCTGAGCCTGGCTGGGTATTATTTTTTACTCCTGTTGGATTTTGAGAGTCATTTTTTGTTAAGCCAAACATGTTTTTTATTTTTATTCCCCACTGCTTTACGCTTATGATTGCAACGTGGTGAGTGTTTTTTTATTAAGCTATTTATGTGTTATTAAGATGAACCTGGATATCAAATTTAAAATTTAAAAAGATGATCAGAAAGAATGCAAACAAAAAAATAGAAGCGGGAGTTTGTCCGCTTCTATTATAAAACATAATTCGATTTTTGACTAATTTTTATTCCGGTTGTTTTGCCATTCTGGCTGACAGGTTGATGCGTCCTTGTGAATCAATTTCTTTAACCTTGACTGCAATAATATCTCCGACACTTAATACGTCTTCAACTTTTTCAATTCTTCGGTCTGAGATTTCAGAAACATGAATCAATCCTTCTTGTCCTGGGAGAATTTCAGCGAATGCTCCAAAAGCCATAATTCGAGTCACCTTGGCATTAAACAGTTCTCCAGCCTTAACTTCGTGGGTAAGATTGTCAATCCACTCCTTGGCTTTTTGGGCTGAAACTTGATCGGGAGATGTGATAAAAATCATGCCACTATCTTCAATGTCAATTTGTACGCCAGTTTGGTCAATAATTTCGTTGATAATTTTGCCACCAGAGCCGATAACATTTCTGATTTTTTCGGGGTTGATTTGCATAGTGATTATTCTTGGGGCATATTGGGACATTTCAGTTCTCGGTGCTGGAAGTGCGTCGGTAATCTTTTTTAAGATTTCCATGCGATTTTGATGAGACTGTGTGAGAACTGCGGAAAGCATTTCTAGTGTAACGCCATCAACTTTCACATCCATCTGCATTGCTGTGATGCCTTTTTCTGTCCCGGCAACTTTAAAGTCCATGTCTCCGTAGTGATCCTCTAAGCCTTGAATATCGGTAAGGATTTTGAATTTGTCATTTTCTCCTACGATAATACCCATGGCAATTCCACTCACAGGTCTTTTTATCGGCACGCCTGCGTCCATGAGCGAAAGAGTTGATCCACAGGTTGAGGCCATAGAAGATGACCCATTTGAAGATAAAATTTCTGAAACCAGGAGAATTGTATAGGGAAATTCCTCCTTGGAGGGTAAAACGGGGACGAGGGCTTTTTCAGCCAGAGCTCCATGTCCAACTTCCCGTCTTCCTGGCCCTCTCATTGGGCGAACTTCACCAACGGAATATGGTGGAAAATTATAATGATGGATGTAGCGTTTTTTCATATCCACTTCCATTGTGTCGATGATTTGCTGGTCGCCAGGCGAGCCAAGAGTTGTGACTGTGAGGGCCTGGGTTTCTCCACGGGTGAAAAGTCCTGTTCCGTGGGTGCGTGGCAAAATTCCGGTGCGGCATTCAATATGACGAATCTCATCCAGTTTTCGACTGTCCGGTCTAAGTTCTTTTTCTAAAATATTTTTATGCACGATTTCATCAGACACTTCTTCAAACACAATTTCCGCTACTTCTTTCAGCTTGTCTGCTTCTTGTGGAAAATTTGTTTGGATATATTCCTTGACTTTATCATTGATTGCGCTCATTTTCTCTTCGATTACTTGCTTATCTTTGTCATAAAGTGCTTCGGCAAGATTTTCAGACAGAAGAATTTCTTTGATTTTTGCTTCAAATTCAGTTGTTCCAGCGACAAGAGCCGGAGTGCTTTTTTCTTTTCCAACTTCTTTTTGAATTTCCAGGATAAAGCTCACAATTTTTTTGATTGCTTCTTGTCCAAAAGTGAAAGCGCGAAGCATTTCTTCTTCGGAAATTTCCATCGCGCCACTTTCAATCATATTAACTTTGTCGAGACTGCCGGAAATCAAAAGATCAAGCTCGCCTTCGGCCATCTCTCCATTGCTAACTGGGTTAAGCACGAACTCCCCTCCGCTTTTTCCGACTCTCACAGCTGCGACTGGGCCATTCCAAGGAATATTGGAGATTGCTAGTGCGGTTGAAGCGGCAACAATTGCCAGTGTATCTGGATCATTTTCTCCATCATAGGAGAGCACGGTAACGATTACCTGTACATCATTTCTCATGCGGTGATTGAAAAGTGGCCGCACTGTGCGATCTACTGCTCGTCCTGAAAGCACTGCGTCGTCAGAAGGACGACCCTCGCGCTTGATGAAGCGTGAGCCTTTGATTTTTCCGGCTGCATAATAACGCTCTTCAAAATCTACCATCAGAGGGAAATATCCGCTGATCCGTGAAGCCTTTTTGCTCATAACTGCTGTGGCGAGCACGACTGTGTCGCCATAGCGCACGGTGACGGCGCCATTGGCCTGTCCGGCCAATAGGCCAGTTTCAATCTCTAAAATTCGTCCTCCTATTTGGAGAGACCATTTCTTTTGATCCATTCTATTGTTTGAAGTCAAATTGGGCGCTAAGTTTGACCAATAAGGTATGGTGCATGACGATGATTTACGAATTAAGAACCGCAATTATTGTAGGTCTTAATTCATAAATCCTCATGCATTGGCGTATTTGCGCTTTAAAACGGGACTTCTATAAATTATTAACTATTCAAGTCTAGCTTATTTCGAGGGTTTTAGCAAGTTTTTGGCTAATTTAAAGAAAAATAAAAATCCCCAGTAGGGATTTTTATGTTAGTTATCAAGATATTTTTTTAAACAATTCTTGGCGGTGCCTGTGTCGTTTGTATTGTTGGTAGTTTTGCTGTTTCGGAAAAAGCTAAATAGCCGGGAATTATGAGGTTAATCGGAGAGACAATCATGAGAACACCAAGCCATTCTTGTTTTCCTAGGGTTTTCGAGATTCCCATCCAAACTAAAATATATGCAATGATATTTGCTAGCGGGATGAAAAACCAAATAATCCACCAGGTCGGTTTTTTGGCAATCTGAAGAGCTAAAAGCATATCGAGAATCGGAATCCAGGCGAACCAAGCATCTGGGGTGCTGGTTTTTTTTGCTATCTTGTAATAACAAACCGACATGTAAACATAGTGAACCAAGAAAAATATGAGCAAAGAAAAAATCACTATTCCAATAATTGGTCCTGCATCTAACGCTTGTCCATTTGAAATATTTAATTCGTTCATTAAAATTTATTAATAGTTAAATTAAATATTTCTTCTTGTTTTCGCTCAAATTGATGAAATTATCTAATTCCTCAACTAGCTTATTACTCGTTGATTCCATAAAGGCCATTCCTTCAACGCGGCAGCCTGTTGTTGATTGAATATATTTTACTAGGGGGATATAATCGCCATCGCCAGAAACCAATACTATTGCGTCGAGCGTTTTGGACATTTTGATGGCGTCTACAGCGATCCCCACGTCCCAATCCCCTTTCTTGGCTCCGCCTGGGAAGATTTGTAGATCCTTGGTTTTGACCTCATAGCCAACTTTTTCCAAAGCATCAAAAAACTTTTCTTCTTGACCTTCGAGCGTTTTGATTCCATAGGCGATGGCGCGGATTAACTTTCTGTCGCCCACAGCTGATTTCAAGACCTGATCAAAGTTAACTTTTTTTTGGTAAAGCACTTTGGCACTGTAATAGAGGTTTTGGATGTCGACTAAAACACCGATGCGCTGTTCTTTGTAAATGCTCATAATTTTTTGTTTATTTGTTAATAAAAAAAGAGGTGTCATCCTGAGCGAAGTCCGTACTCGGACGAAGTCGAAGGATCTACTTACTGTTATCGTAAACTTTGCAATTATAGCTACGCCTAGGATAGCTCATGGTAGATCCTTCGGCTTCGCTCAGGATGACAAAAAATGGAGGATAAAACTAAAATGCAAGACTTAATATGTCTTGCATTAGTAATGTTTAGCCCTTAAGTTCCAATTTCTTAATTAAGGCCTTATAGTTTTTTTCGTTGGTTTTCTTCAAGTAATCAAGAAGTCGTTTACGTTTCGAGACCATCTTAAGGAGTCCTCGGCGGGAATGAAAATCTTTGGCATTTTTCTTGAGATGCGCGGTTAGTTTCTTGATTTGCTCGGTAAAAAGAGCAACTTGATATTCTGGTGATCCGGTGTCTTTTTCGTGTCTTTTGACTTCCTTTGTTATTTTCTCTTTTTGCTTTCTTGTGAGGGCCATAAGGCTTTTGAGGCAAAACAGAAGTTGCGATATTTCACGTCAACTGATGTTTGCTAGTGATAAATTATTATAAATTAACGATATACTATAATCGGCTTTTTGGCAAGAGAATTGGTTTTTGACTTATCTCAAACTTCTTTCCTATGCTACAATACTTTTATGACTAATATTTTGGAAAATCTTAATATTTCGCAAAGAGAAGCAGTGGAAACAACCGAGGGCCCCGTGCTCGTCATTGCGGGTGCTGGTTCGGGTAAAACGCGGGCATTGACTTTTCGCACGGCCTACTTGATTTGCGATAAAGGCGTGAGGCCTGGGCAAATTCTGGCCGTGACCTTTACTAATAAAGCAGCGAGAGAGATGCAGGAACGAATTGCTCAGTTGCTTACAGAGCATAATTTTAAGGGCAATCTTCCGTTAGTAGGCACTTTTCATTCAATTTGTGCAAGACTTCTCCGCTGCGAAATTGGAAAAATTGGATTTGAAAGCAATTTTAACATTTTTGATTCTCAAGATCAGCAGAGTCTTGTAAAAAAAACGATGAAAGAACTGGGCATTGATCCGACCCAGTTTCGTCCGCAGAGTGTTTTAGGGGCAATCTCTAAGGCTAAGAATGAATTGATTGACGCAAAAATGTTTCAAGCAGCAACTGGTGGATATTGGGAAGATGTTGTGTCGAAAATTTATATTGCTTATCAAGAAAGACTTAAACGAAATAATGCTTTGGATTTTGATGACATCCTCATGCTTTTGGTGCAGATTTTTCGCACATATCCAGAAGTGTTGGAGAAATATCAAAATATTTTCCGCTATATTATGGTGGATGAGTATCAGGATACGAATCATGCTCAATATACATTGATTAAAATGCTGGCGGATAAGCATAAAAATATTTGCGTCGTGGGTGACGATTGGCAAGGGATTTATTCTTGGCGCGGAGCTAATATTCAAAACATTCTCGATTTTGAAAAAGATTATCCGGCGGCGAAAGTGGTAAAATTGGAACAGAATTATCGCTCAACTCAGCAGATTCTTGATGCGGCCTATGGTGTAATTTCCAAAAATATCAACCGCAAAGACAAAAAAATTTGGACTGAGAACAAGACTGGGCACTTGCTCGCTTCTTATGAGGCAGATGATGAGAGTGATGAAGCACAATTTATTGTTTCTGAGGTGGTGGCCCTTCGAAATAAGGGCGTAAAGTTAAATAATATCGTTGTTCTTTATAGAACAAATGCTCAATCAAGAATTATTGAAGAGGCGCTGCTTGGCGATTCGATTCCCTATAGAATCATTGGGGGTTTGAAATTTTATCAAAGAAAAGAAATCAAAGATATTATCGCATATTTGCGTTTAATTGAGAATTTTAATGATGAAATCTCCCTGGAAAGAATTATTAATGAGCCAAAGAGAGGGATTGGCAATAAAACAGTTGAGAAGTGGGTGTCTTTCGCGAAGATTAATGCGCTTGATTTGATAGCAGCGGGACTCATATTGTCGGATCAATCCAAGGATAATGGCTCAAAAATCATAAAGACTAAGCTTGATAGTATAGTCAAATTTTGTCAGTTCATAAGCAAAATGCACGAAGTAAGGGCTGATTTGACTCTTGCAGATTTTATTCAGAATGTTTTTTTAAAAAGTGGTTATGAGCAGCAATTGCTTGATGGTACCGATGAAGGGCAAATGCGCGCTGAAAATGTGCGGGAACTGCTAACGGTTGCAAAGAAATATGACAAATTTTCTGAAGGCGAGGGTTTGCGACTTTTCCTAGAAGAAGTGGCGTTAGTGGCCGATACTGACAATATTGATCAATCGAGTGAAGCTGTCCATCTGATGACTCTCCATAGCGCTAAGGGTCTTGAGTTTCAGTACGTTTTTATTATTGGCTTAGAAGAAGGAATCTTGCCTCATTCACGTAGTATGCTTTCAGAAGTGGAAATGGAAGAAGAGCGGCGCTTGATGTATGTGGGAATTACGCGTGCCAAACAAAAAGTTTATCTGCTTTTCACAAAAATGCGCACAATCTATGGCTCAACGCAAATCAATGCTCCTTCGCGCTTTTTGGATGATATCCCGGCGGAATTGGTTGAGAATGCTGAAAATTCACTGATAAATGCTTGTGTTGAAAAATACGCAACTGCTCGAAAAAAAACAACTCTCACTGAAATGAAAGTCTGCTATAAAGGCGGAGAAAGAATTAAGCATGAAAAATTCGGCGAAGGCTTAGTTATCTCTTCTCAGGGCGACATCATTACCGTGGCCTTCAAGGCGGTTGGTCTCAAAAAACTTTCCAGCTCTTTGGCGCCGATTAGGAAAATAGAATGAAATCTATATAAGCTTGAGCTCGTTTATGATAATTAGTAGAAACAAAAAACGTCCCAAAATAATCCGGGACGTTTTTTGTGTCTATATCAAAGTAGGTGCTAGCGAATAAAGCCCTTAATTACCCGGCTACCCTTGGCAATCGTTCGGGTGGATTTTTTGGCCCAGCCTTTATAATTCATTTCCGAAACAGTAAAACTGTCAGCACTGACACTGGTCACGAGGGCAACGTGTCCCCACCAAGACTCAGAAGAAACCATAATTGATCCGACAGTTGGAGTTTTTCCAGTTGCGTATCCAGCAGACTTGGCATGATATAGCCATGTTCCAGCATTGCCACCCCAAGGAACGTTTCTCTTCTGAGCTACATACCAAGTGCAATAACCATAGGGGAATCTGTGGCTGGTTCCGCCAGAACCACTCAGAGTCTTACCAGCTGATTCGAATGTTTCATATGGCCGTTGAGCGATTCCAATTGGGTTTTCTGCTGGTTTTGGCTTGGGAAGTTCTTTTTGTCCATCCGGAATCGTTATTGTTTCTCCGACTTTTAATTCTCCATCAAGATGGAGTGAATTAAATGCTATGATTTTATCCTTATCAGCCTTGAATTCCTTGGCAATGCTGTTGATATCATCGCCATTTTTGACTGTATAGGCTAATCCAGACACTGGGAGGATGAATATCTTGTCTCCTGGCATAATGGAGTTTACATCATCGATGGCGTTGGCCCATAGCAATGTATTGGTGCTGACATTGTTAGCGGCGGCAATTGAGCTCACGGTGTCACCTTCCTTTACTTCATAGATAACAACACCACCATCTTCCTCTGGATCCTTTAAGACAGGGCTGTTTTCGCAAACCAGGGCATTTCCTTGCATAAGCATTGGATCAGTTGGATCTTCTGTGGCTTTCAACATTGGATTGGGAACAGCTTCTGCTTCCAGAAGGGGTGCGAGAGCGAGAGAGGTTTTCTTGTTTGCTGTCAAAAACATCTTATTTTCCAAAGGACTGGCGTAATTGTCGCTACTACCAAGGTAGCCAAATAAAAAACCACTGGAGTTTTGTCCGGCAGCAAGGTTGGTAGCGGAAACTAAAAGCGCACTTGAAGCGACAACAACAAATGAGGAATAATTTCTGAAAATATGCAAAAGTTTCACCGTTCGGCGCTTTTTTATGAAGGTTACGATGTTTTTTTGTGCCAAAAAAACTTTAGTAACAAGGGTCTTTAAATTTTTTCTATAAAAGATAGTTCGAGAAGTTGTTTGGATTAGTTTACTAATACAATTAACCTTTCATATGGTTTTAGCAAGAATTTTGCCTTTTCCCGGGGGAATAACTGAGCAAACCTTAGTCCTAAAACCCTAATTTTTACCTGCTAGACAGTATAGCCTGCTTGGGGATTTTTGTCAATCATGATTTTGGTATAGAATAGGGATATGCAAATCAAAGAACTTGAGATCCAATTCCTGGAGTATCTGGAGATTGAGAAGGGTCGTTCTCAAAAAACAATTGAGAATTATGATCACTATCTCAGGCGCTTCTTGGAATGGTCAAAAATTTCCAAGCCTGAGCAAATTACAGCTGAAGTTGTGAGGAATTTTCGTGTTTATCTTAACCGCTATGAAGACGCAACTGGGCAAAAGCTTAAAAAAATCACCCAAGGTTACTATGTTATTGCAATTCGTGGTTTTCTCAAATTTCTAGCTAAAAGAGATATAGACTCCTTACAGGCCGAAAAAATTGAAATTGGCAGGTCATCAAATCGAGAGGTAGGTTTCTTGGAGATGGAAGAGGTGGAGCGAATTCTTTCTGAGGCAAGCGGGCAAGATCTCAAGAGTTTGCGTGATCGTGCCATCTTAGAGCTATTATTTTCGGCTGGCTTGCGTGTTTCAGAGTTAACTGGCATTAATCGTGAAAAGATTGATCTTAGGGGGCGAGAGTTGAGCGTGCGAGGCAAAGGAGATAAGGTGCGGGTGGTCTTTATTTCTGACTCTGCCGCGCAAGCGATAGGTAGATATCTGGACAAGCGCACAGACGTTGATCCAGCGCTTTTTGTGCGAGATGTTGCCGGACTCAAGAAATTTGAAGGCAAAAATGCCAAAAAAGCCGGGCCTGCCCGCAATGCTACGCATAGCGTTGCAGGCGGGGATAACTTGAGGTTAACGCCAAGATCAGTCCAAAGAATCGTAAAATACTATGCCGTAAAAGCTGGAATCGTTAAAGATGTCCACCCTCACACTCTGCGCCATTCTTTTGCAACTGATTTGCTTATTAATGGTGCTGATATTCGCTCCGTTCAAGCGATGCTGGGACATTCCTCGATAACGACAACGCAGGTTTATACACATGTTACTAATAAACAACTAAAAGAAGTCCATCAGGCGTTTCATTCGCGGAGGAAGAAATAGCGTAGCTATTTTGATAAAAATGCCAGTGTGCTATGATAGGGAGGATCTAAATAAGTATAAAAAATCAAAATTATGGGACACGAGACTCCAGAACTAATCAATAGCGGTAAAAATGCGAAAAAGGATTATGCTGAAATTGGCACAAGACCTGGTGGATCAGAAAAGCCATTGGAGAAAGTCAGTTCTCTAGACAGGAAAGAGGCGGAGCGTATTTTAGCTTTAGGCGGTGCGGAATTTGCTGCTTCCATAGACCTAGATGATAAAGCTGAAGATAAGGCTGAGGATAACGACGAAGAGCCTATTGTCCTAACTGAAGAGTGTGATGATAAATCATAGCCACTACAGTATCACTTAAGGGATTATATGAAAATACCACTAATTAATTTAGTGGTTTTTTTTGCGGTGATAAGTATTTTTTCGCTCAAGATGACAGTTTTAATTCAAATGCGTAAGTTCTTGATCTACCGCGATTGTTTTCCACATAAACTCAAAAAGTTCCCTGTGCAAGCGGATAATGTTTTTGTTTTCAATTACCATTGCAATAACTGGCGGGGTGGTTTGGTGGATGAGGATTTTATTTGGCGTAATTGTGATGGAAGCCGAGAGCTGCATATCTTGTGGAAAAATCTTTATCTGCAAATTATATATTGCTTCGTTTTGTTTATATTTTCGGGCAATTTCTGAATCTTGGAGCAAAAGGCGGTTATTGAGCTTTTTTTGCGCCCGTTTTTCCACGAAGTTTTCAAAAAATCTTTGGTCTTCCGACATCCATTTAGCGGAATCGCTAATCACCCAATAATCCTCTCCGAATTTCACCTCATCCAGCAGATCTAGATGGATATTTTTCACCGCTTCCACGCCTTCATAGTATTTAATTAGACTGCTCCCTCCGTCAGCGCTGTAGAGCGCCTTGAAATCAACTAGCGATTCTTGAAGTTCCTTTTTCTTATTATCCATTATCCTTTCCAGTTTTTCCGGATTTTCCGCAGAAAAAAAGGTTTTCCAGCCGATCTGCTCGACCTTCATCAGTCCCAATTGCTTCAATGATTCGACTGCTGAATAAACAGTGGTTCTTTTAACTTCCGAGGCCTTGGAAATGGCCAGGATTGTGGTTTTGCCCAAAGAAAGCGCGCTCAAATAGACCAGCGCTTCATTATCGCTAAGTCCCAAATTAAGCAGCACTTTGTATAACTTATTGTCCATATTTGGCATTATTTAGTATTATGTCCGAAAATCAGACAACTATAATTATTCTATACTAAAGCAATAAGTTAGTCAAAAAATATCCTTGTCGACATATATGACATCAGGGCGGTTTTGGTATATACTAGGTTGTTAAGATAAAACGGGGGAAAAAGAAGCTCAGCCAAATCTTAACGAACTAAACATTAAGCAAGAAACTATGAAAATGATCCTGAATAATGGAATGGTTGTCGGAGACGTTCCAATTATGTCGGAAAAAACCAGACAATATCTCAGCCAGTTCTGGCACTTTCCTTCCAAAGAAGAGGCGGAGAAAGAAAAAGAAAAATATTATCTATTTGATTGCAAAAGAGAAATCCACAGACGAGATGACCAAACTGAACATGAGATTGAACCGTAAATTCTAGTGAGAGACAGAAAAGTTTCCGTCTCTCCTAGAGTTTATCTAGACTCTTAGATAGCTCAGTTGTTTGAAAACTAAATATCAGCTAATGTCTGGGTTTGCATAGTGTGGACTGGTCAGAGGCTATACTGCGGAGAAAATCAAAAAAGGAGAGGAAAAATGAAAAAAGAAATTATAGATTTCATTAGAACTATTGCCGAAATACGCAAACAAGAAGGAGGTTGCACATGTTTTGGAGCGGAAAAAGCGTATCCATATTTTATGGCTATTTCGCAAGAAGATATTGATTTTTTCAATGAAAAACTAAAGGAAATTCTCCGTGCTGAGGGAATATTTAAAATCAATTCAGGGTTGTATGAAGATTTTGAAAATATTAATGAGCAAAGAAACCGCAGCGAACATCCAATTATGGGCATTGTGCGAAATTGTTTTCTTAGGGACAAAAAAGAAGTCGAAGAAAAGGCAAAAAAGGATTTCCATCTTTTTACCAAGCCTTATTGTGCTGAGATGGACACGTTGATATTGAGGCTTATCCAAGTTTTTTCCGGCTAAAACCACCAAAGCCGAATTTGTTAACATACAAATTCGGCTCCATTTCCGAAATCATTTCAATGGTGAAGTGGTTTCAGGGAATGGAAGAAGTTCATTGAAAACTTAATAGAATCGCAAGGGAGATAAAAAATGGAAGAAAAATGCTGGGAGAAAATTAGTGAAAATGAAATTCGGGTGAATCTTGATATGTTTGTTGATCCAAAATGTACGGATGCAGATGGTGAGATTATGTCCTTTCTAAAAAACAAAAATCAGCAGGGATGGGTTAGCGTAGAAAAGCGTGAGGCAAGTCTGTACGTGGGTGGCAAAAAAGTTTTTCTACAAACAATTCAGGGAAAGTATCAAGATCATCAAGGAATAGAAGAAATTATTGATTGTGAGATTGAAGGCAGAAACGTGTTGCATCCTAATATAGGAATTGCACTCGCTGAAAATAACCATCTTATTCCTCTCGAATGGGATGATAAGGCGCTACATTTTTGGGGTGCTATCTTTAGAGAAAAAGTCGTGGAGCGCTGGATGTTCTCGTTTGTTATGAGTATTTATGGATATGGAGGGGAAAGAGGTTGGCGTAAGGAGGGAGAATATATGATGCTTGGATTTATGGATACTCCATATATTCTCATGTTAGAAGATAGTAAATGACTGGTAACCACAAAAACAAAGCGGAAAGCTTATCATAGCTCTCCGCTTTTTTCTTTTTGATCTGAATTGTGGGACTAGTCCCGCTCAAAGCGGGACGACCAAGAGATTATAGTGGGACCAGCTGGATTCGAACCAGCGACCAAGAGATTATGAGTCCCCTGCTCTACCACTGAGCTATGGTCCCTTTTTATTTGTGGGCGTGAGAGGACTCGAACCTCTGAAACCTCTACAATGTCAATGTAGCGCTCTAACCAACTGAGCTACACGCCCGAATTATTATATTTTCCCTTCTCCCCTCGGGAGAAGGTGGCCGTAGGCCGGATGAGGGTAAGAGTGTTAAATTAAGCCAGAATTAATTTATTCGGACTATCTTTGATTTTATAGCCCTTGCCCTCACCTGTCCTTCGGACATCCTCTCCCGAGGGGAGAGGAGGATATTTCGCAAGCTTATCAACTTATTAAGCCTACCGTAAAAAAACTTTCCCGTCAAAATCACTCTTTATTTTCAGCTTCAATAGTTTTCATCGCATCTGTATTTGCGAGGACTGAAACTTTCTCTTTTGTTTCCAATAGTTTTTCTGCAACTTTTTCCTTTTCTTTCGGCGTCGCAATGACATGAAAAAACAAAACCCAGGCAACTTCAGAAAATGCGCTAAATATCGAATAGAAAAGAGTTATTGCTGGAATAAAGAATAGTAATCCTAGCGCGACGGCGATAATCACACCAGTATCTTTTATGGTGAAAAATAGAACTAAACCAATGAGGCCAAAAATAAGCAGGGTCACTAGAGCGATTGCTACAACAATGAAAATTGAAAAAATTCCAATAGGAATAAAGAGCAGGGACATGATTATACTGGTCAGTATGTTTTTTCTGAAAAGGGCGTAGGCATTCTCTATTGCAAGCCAAGGTCTTAAATTAGCTAAAACAACATAGTAGCCTGCGTAGGACTGAATGTATTTCGCTAGGATAACCAAAGGAATGATGATTGCTAGAGCAAGGATTGCAAGGATTGTTCCAATAATATAGGATTTAGCCAGAAATAAAATTACGATTGGCGTAAAAAGGACAATAAAGCAAATGAAAATGAATAATCCTGAAAAAAAGAAGATAGAGAATATGCTCCAAAAATATTTTTTTCCATCTTGGAATCCAGACTTAAAACTGGCAGGTTCTTTCTTGAGTATTCTCTGGATTGATTTGATTAATGCTCCTCGTCCGATAAAGTTTAAAATCAAAAAAACAAGAAAGAGTATGACCAATAGAGTTATCCCAATTGCTATAAATGTGGTATGTTCTAAGAGAAATTGCTGCAAATTGATTTTTTCAGTGAAAGCTTGCCAGTCTTTTTGAGGCTTTTCGTCTCCGGAAGAGAAATAGTTATAATTTAATCCTCCAGAAGCCAGCATGAAAAAGCCAAACCACCACAAAAAGCGATTTTTCCAGGTTATTTTCCAAGCGTCGCGGAAAATTTTTAGATAATCAATGTTTGGCATAAGTATAATGCTGTTTGTATTCTAATTTGTTTTTATCTCAACGATTTCAGCTTCATCCTCTGTTTTTTCTATAAATACTTCTTCTTCGGTTTTCTCTGCGGGGGCAATCCCCATGATTTCATTAAACTGAGCTTGTTCGATGGTCTCCTTTTCTAACAGAACATTTGAAATTTTATCCAGCAGCTCTTTTTTATCAATTAGAATTTTTTCGGCAACCTTATATGCATCAGCAATAAATTTTGTGACTTGATTATCAATTTCGCGGGCAGTTTCTTCTGAGTAATTTTTTTCTTCATGAAGTTCTTTGCCTAAAAAGACGAGTTCTTCTTTATGACCAAAGGTTCGCGGGCCAAGATCACTCATGCCATAGCGCGTAACGAGATTTCTGGCGATAGCAGTTGCTCTTTCCAAATCATTTGATGCGCCGGTTGTGATGTCTCCAAATGTCAGCTTTTCACTAAGATACCCACCCAAGAAAACTGATAGTTCATCGATGAAGTAATTGCGAGAGTGGAGAGTCTTGTCTTTAGTTGGCGCATTTAGTGTGTATCCACCGGCATTTCCACGAGAAATGATGGAAATTTTTTGTACCGGATCTGCGTGTGTTAATGTGGCTGCAACCAGGGCGTGTCCTGCTTCGTGATAAGCGATGATCTTTTTTTCATCTTCATCAATGCGTCGGCTTTTTCGCTCGGGCCCGAGAATGACTTTCTCAATCGATTCCGCAAGCTCAGTCATCCCAATTGTTTTTTTACCACGGCGCGCGGAAAGGATAGCAGCTTCATTAAGCAAATTTGACAGATCAGCGCCAGAAAATCCGGGAGTTCTTTGAGCAATGACACGCAAATCAACTTCCTTGACGAGTGGCTTATTTTTGGCATGAATTTTGAGTATTGCTGCGCGTTCTTCAATGTCTGGCAGGTCCATCACCACTCGGCGATCAAAGCGGCCTGGACGAAGGAGTGCCGGGTCAAGCACATCTGGTCGGTTTGTGGCGGCAATGACAATTACGTTTGTGTTTGTATCAAAGCCATCCATTTCGACAAGAATTTGGTTTAGTGTTTGTTCGCGTTCGTCATGTCCCCCACCGAGTCCTGCTCCACGGTGCCTTCCAACAGCATCAATTTCATCGATAAACACAATCGCTGGTGAATTCTTTTTAGCTTGCTTGAAGAGATCGCGCACGCGGCTGGCGCCAACTCCAACGAACATCTCTACGAATTCAGAACCGGAAATATTGAAAAATGGTACGTTAGCTTCGCCCGCAACTGCTTTTGCGATTAAGGTCTTTCCTGTTCCAGGGGAACCGAGCAGCAAAACTCCCTTGGGAATTTTTGCCCCAAGATTAAGGAATTTTTTGGGAGTTTTGAGAAATTCGACGATTTCATAGAGTTCTTCCTTGGCTTCCTTAGCTCCCGCGACATCATTAAAAACGACACGATTTTTTTTGTCTTTTGGATCTGATACGCGCGCTTTGGACATGCCAAAAGATAATGCCTGATTATTGCCTCTTTGCGCTTGGCGAAGCATAAACCAAATAAAGCCGGCAATTAGCAAGAATGGTAGAAGGAATGGCAAAATTGCTCCGAGCCACAGGCTGCTTGAACTTTCTCCTTTAACTAAGATGTTAACTTCTTTCAATTTTTCATTGTCTACCCCGTAGTTTTTGAGCGTTTCGGTGATTCCCGCTTCTTTTTCCTTGAGCGCTTTTTCAAATTTTCCATCAGTCAGAGTGATTTTTAACTCATCGTTGGTGACGGTAATTTCTTTGACTTTTTGCTCGTTGATTTTTGCCACAAGCGCGGAAAGAGAAATTTCTTCCGGTTTTTTTTCTGGATTACTGAATAAAATCAGAATACCCGCAACGAATATAAAAAAGAATAAAACATAACTGATGTTTCTGAGCAGATTTTTCATAGAGTTTATTTGTTTATATAAATATTAAAATTATTCTAATGTAATCTTATCACCATATCTTGTCATTTTCAATCCTGCGCTGGAGACGACTTGATTTTTATTTTTCGTGCTTTTTATGGCTTTGAGAATTTCATCAATCTGGGTAAAGTTTTCTTTCATGCCTTGGGGTTTTTTTTGCGCAATGGCTTTTTGCAAAATTCTTTTTTGGATCGCCGCCGGAAGGGCAAGAATTTTTTTTGCGCTGAGCGTTTTATTTTCCTTCCAAGCTTTTTCTGTCAGTTCTTCGATTACCGCATAATCCTGCGAAAAAGTTTTGGCACTTTTTGCGAGGACAAGTTTCACTTTCGGGTTATAATTTTTTTCCAGATACGGGATTAGTTTGTTCCTGATTTTGTTTCGCAGATAAATTGATTCTTTGTTTGTTGTATCGATTCGGTAGCTTAAATTGTTTTCTTTTAAATATGCGATGATTTCTTTGCGCGGAATTTCAAGTAATGGTCGAATAATTTTTCCGTTCCTTGCTTGCATTGCGGAAAGACCATTGAGGCCCGTTCCACGAATCAGTCGCATCAAAACAGTTTCTGCTTGATCATCGCAGTTATGTGCGACAGCGATTAAATCGAATTTATTTTCCTTGCGCACCTCTTCAAAAAAAGTATAACGGACATCGCGCAATTTTTCTTCTGATTTACAGTTTTCTTTAATTTGGGCATCGAGAATATCCAAAGATAGCCCATATTTTTCCGCTAACTTTTCCACAAAGCGCTCATCTCTTTCGCTATCTTTTCCTCGCAAGTGATAATTAACATGGGCGATGGAAAGTCCGAGTGCATATTTCTTTTTTAATTTGGAAAATACATCAAGCAGGAGCGTCGAGTCTGGTCCTCCCGAAACTCCCAAAACAATTTTTGCATGGCGTTCAAAAAGCGCATTGGCAAAAATTGAGTTTTGAATTTTTTTGATTAAGTTAGGCATCGTAATTTTGATAAATAAGCTGCCAAAACTTATTTAGGAGAGCTTGTAATTTTCCTTTTTTAAAATTTCAACTATTTCATCAATAGCCTCTTGGAGTCTATCTTGTTTATTGGTGACAATAAAATCATATAGGGGCATTTCGTTTTTTATTTCAGCTTCTGCATTGACTAGTCTGCGACTCAATTCTTCATTAGTAATTTCTGGTTCTCGATTAAGAATCCGTTTTTTTATATTTTGTATAAAATCAGGCTTAATAAAGATTGTTGTCGCGCTATAATTCTCTTTGAAATACTTCGTTCCTACAATGTCTGGATTGGCTATTATATTAAAACCACTCGCTATTTTTTTATCTAAGTCTGGCTTATAGCTTCCATAATATACGTCCCTATTTTTTACGTAAGTATGCTCAATGATGTTTTCCTTAATGATTTCATCCTTAAATTTTTCTTCAGACAAAAAATAATAATCGATGGCTTCTTGTTCCCCGGCTCTCATTGACCGCGTAGTTGCTGCAACTAAGCGCTTAAAAATCGGAAAACGTTTTATAATTTCATTTGTTATTGTGCTTTCTCCGCATCCAGTTGGACCGGAGATAATCAATACTCTCTTGTTCATATCTATTTTTCTTCGCTAACTTTTTTAACTTTCTTTTCTTTTTTAACTTTTTTCTCCGCTGATTTTTCTGTTTCTTCTTTTGCTTCCTCTGTTTTCTCTTCTGCTTTTTCAACTTTTTCTTTTTTTACCTTCTTTTCCTTTGCTTCCTTGGCTGGTTCTTCCTTGTCAGAAACTAAAGTTAGTCCCATACGGTGCTCTCTTGGTTCGATAGAAAGTATTTTCCAGCTATAGTCATCGCCAGTTTTAATAAGATCGTTGATGTTCTTTCCTGGATGTGTATCAAGCATTTCGCTGATGTGTGCAAGTCCATGAATATCATTGTCCAGATAAACGAAAGCGCCGAAGTGATTAATTTTGTGCACTTTTCCGGTAACAATGTCTCCCACTTTGTATTTATTAGTTGCCTCGCTCCATGGGTCGGCTTGTAGGGCGCGGATTGAAAGGGAAATTTTGTCATTATCAATTCCGATGATTTTTGCCTCAACCTTGTCCCCTACTTTCACAATTGTTCTTGGGTTTTCGATTAATTGCCAAGCTAGTTCTGAAATATGTACCAATCCTTCCACTTTTTCCTTTTCATTGGCTTCGCCAAACTCATTGATGGGAGAAAATTTTACAAAAGCACCAAAATCAACCACGCCACTGACTTCACCGGAAATAACATCACCTACTTTGAAATTAGAAATAGTTTCTTTTTCCTTGTCGCTTTGTGCGGCTTTTTCGCTAGCAATCAATTTTTCAGCTTCGCGATCAATGTCGAGAACACAAACCTCAAGCTCTTTTCCGACCAATTTTTTAAGCAAGTTAAGAATTTTGTTCTTATCGCCATCCTCAACGCGAGGGTAATTTTTGCTGGAAAGTTGTGAAACAGGCAAGAATCCTGCGATTCCATTGATTTCAATAAGAAGACCTCCTTTGTTTGCGCTGATAACCTTAGTTTTAACCTTATCTCCAGCATCTCTCTTTTTTTCGATATCTTCCCAGGCTTTTTCATATGATGCCTCGCGGATAGATAATTCGATATAACCTTCTTCATTTTCCAAGTCCGTCACAGTAGCAGAAACCTTATCCCCCATTTTTAGCTTATTAGTACCCATTCCATCCTTAATTTCCTTGCCCAAAACTAACCCCGTCCCAAACGGTCCAAGATCGAGATATATTTCGCTCGAAGAGACTTCAAGAACTGTCCCAATGATTGTATCGCCAACAGCAGGAAATTCAATAGGGTTATCTAGTAGTAATTGCTCCATGAAAGAAATCTTTTTTTCTTCCGGCGCGGTTTTTTCGTCTGTTTTTGCAGTCGCGACAGGTGCACTAATTTTCTCATCGCTCAATTTATCTACTTCATCTGCAAGGCTAGCTAATATATCGTTCATTTGATTAAATTTTTTGCAGCTGACATCAGGACTGCAAGATAATGATTAAAAATGTCTAAACTTTTATATAAAAATAAAAAATTTCCCGGGATTGAGGAAATTATCAAGAAAAGCCTTGTTTGGCAGAAAAGTCAGGAATTAAAGCATTCCCCTATTCATTTTTCCTAATAATTAACGTAAGTTGAGTATACTCCATCTTTTTTGTTTTGGCAAGTTTTCGTGCCCTCAGTAGGAATCCCTGCCTGCCGGCAGGCAGGGAACCTACATCTCATCCTTAGGACGGATTTGCTCCCCGCATAGTGTGCCCTCAGTAGGAATCGAACCTACATCTCATCCTTAGGACGGATTTGCTCTATCCATTGAGCTATGAAGGCTTGGATAATGAATGGATGCTTGTTGTGGACGATACTGGGTTTCCTCCAAAGGCGGGCAGGCGGACCAGTGACATCCTCGAATGTGAATCGTACGCTCTAACTTCACCCCGCACCATTTTACGAGTGGGTCTGTCCAGGCTCGAACTGGAGACCTCTACAATGTGAATGTAGCGCTCTAACCAACTGAGCTACAGACCCATAAAATGGTGCGGGGCAAGACTGAGCTAATTGGCCAGTTTTATCGTGTGGACCTGAGGAGGATCGAACTCCTTGCCTCTTCCATGCCATGGAAGCGCTCTACCAACTGAGCTACAGGCCCGATTTAAACAAATATCACCCTATCAATCATAACAGTTAACGCGAGATAGTCAATTTTAATCTTAATTTGCGATTATAGTGGAAAAATACTACACTATTAGTAATTATCTGGACTACTATTATGGCAAATTTAACTGAAAAGATAGGGAATATCTGGAAAGAAGCCAAAAAACAACCAAAAGACATTTGGCTTTTCTATTTGTTTTTATTGACTTTTACGCTTGGAGTTAGAAAAGTAATGTTTTACTTTCCTTTGAAAGGTGCTTTTAATGAATACACCGGCGCATATGTTTATGCTTCCGATATATTTCTATGTCTTGTGATCCTAGTTTGGATTATATCTATACTATACGATAAAATAGCTAAAGCGTCAAGTAGCAGAGAGGATATTTCTGAAGTTATCCACAAGATAGATTATCCAGAAAGTGTGAATAACGCTCCTAATCAGAACTTATCCACAGGATTATTTGCTTATATTAAGCCTTGTTTAATCAAAATGCGGAAAATGTTCCACGTGGAACATTTCAACGAACAATACAATGCAATTTGTTCCACGCCTGCCTGCCGAAGCCTTAGCGGAGGTTGGTGGAACAATTTTTGCTCAGTTGGTATTTTCCTATTGCCCCTTCTTCTGATTGTCTGGTCGTTTATATCAGTTTATTGGTCAGAAAATCAGGCAATTAGTATTTATAGATCTGTTAGGTTTTTGGAACTGTATTTTCTATGTATCTATATCGTTATCAGGTTTGTGCCATACTGCATACTCAATTGTTCCACGTGGAACAATTTGCGATCTGAAAATGTCGAAAATGTTCCACGTGGAACATTTTCGGATGAGTCTGGATCTAATAATGAAAAAATGTTCCACCTGTCTACCGGACAGGCAGGCGTGGAACATTTTAACTGTGTTTTATCAAAAATGGCTCAATATTTCCGTGCAATCTTATTGGGCTTGATAGTAATTGCTCTTTTTGACCACTATTTATGGGATATCTGGCAGGGCCAGGTTTTATTTTGGCTGGTTTGTGGCATTTTGGTGGGTATCGGTTTTTGGAGTAGTGATTTCAGGAAATGTTCCACGTGGAACATTTCCAGTAAAGATTTTTATCAAATTGTTCCACCAACCTCCGCCAAGGCTCTGGCAGGCAAGCGTGGAACAATTAATGCGGCAATTGTATTTTTTGGCATTATCATGATCACAGGAATCACGCAGGCCTTGATCGGAATTGCTCAATTTATCCTTCAGCACTCCATCGGCTTATTTTGGCTCAAAGAAAGCTTGATAGGGCCGGATATTGCCGGAGTGGCAAAGATTATCGCTAATTATCATCCATTGATACGGGCCTATGGCCTATTTCCGCACCCCAATCTTTTGGGTGGATTTTTGTTTTTTTCCATTATTATGACAATGTTGTATATTAAATTGTTCCACGTGGAACAATTTAAGGCTGGAGCTAGTCAGGCGGATCCTATCGAAAATTGTTCCACGTGGAACAATTTCAAGAGTGTTATGCGGGTAAATGTTCCACGTGGAACATTTGGTTTGGATTTAATTAAATTTGCTCTAGTGATTCAAGTTATTGGGGTATTCCTTTCTTTTTCTAAATCAGCCATTTTAGCTTTAACCATTGCACTTGTGTACATAAATGTTCCACCCTCCTGCGCCAAGGCTTCGGCGGGCAAGCGTGGAACAATTTCAAGAGAAACGATTAAAAAATTGTTCCACCCTCCTGCGCCAAGGCTTCGGCGGGCAAGCGTGGAACAATTTAGAATATTATTAGGTTTGGGTTTTGCCGTGTTGATAGGCCTGCTTTTCCTTAGAGTTGAATTTTACGCTTTATTTATGAAATCGCTGGAAGAAAGAGGTTTATATCTTTCAATCTCGCAGCGGATCATTTCGGAGAGTCCGATCATTGGGGCTGGAACCGGACAGTTTATTTTTGAGGCGGAACGGCTATTTCCTGATCTCGCAATCTGGCAATATCAGCCGGTGCATAATATTTTTCTTTTAATTTGGTCAGAATGGGGGATTGTTGGCTTGGTTTTGTTTATTGTATTTTTGTGGAAATTGTTCCACGTGGAACAATTTGACTTAAAACCCTCTTCTCCCTTCGGGAGAGGATGTCACGAGCACGTGACAGGTGAGGGCAAGGGTGATATCAAAATATGAAAATGTTCTGTGTGGGATAGTAATAATTTTATCAAAAGCCCTTGCCCTCATCCGGCCTTCGACCACCCTGCCTACCGGCAGGCAGGCTTCTCTCGAGGGGCGAAGGGGATGTTGTGGACAATTTGACAAATAGATTGTTTTATTGTTTAATATTGAGTGTATATTTTATAGTAAGAATATTAATTTAATTTTTTTATGGAAATAAAAGCAGTACTAATTGATTTTGACGGCACACTAGTTACCAGAAGCATGCTTGATTGGTTATGTGGTTTAGTGGGAAAAGAGAATGAAAGCAGATTGATTGGAATTGATCATGCAAAAGGATTATCGCCCGGATTAGAACCTTTAGTAAAACGAATTAATCTACTTAAGGGATTATCTATAAAAGAAATCGAAAGTGCGCTAAAAGCAGACTTATTTTTACGTAAAGGGTCAAAAGAATTTTTTAGTTTTTTACAAAGAAATCATATCATATCAATCTTGCATTCTGGAAACATAGTTCCTCTGCTAAAATATTACCAGAAAAAACTAAAGATCGAGTATGCTATCGGTTCTGATGTGATTATTAGAAGCGGTGTTATTTCACATATCACTACGAATTCATATAGCGGTTTAGACTATAAATTACTGGATTCAAAAAAAATATTAAAAAAATTAAAAATTAATTCCAAAGAAGTTGTTGCACTAGGTGATTCACCATCAGACAAAACTATTTTTCAGTTTTCAAATAAAAGTATTGCTGTTAACCCTAGGTTTGGCATTGAAAAATATGCGGACTATATCGTTAAAGATGACTTAAAGGAAGCTATAGCTATACTCAAATATTTAAAAAAGACACCCTGAGGTATCTTTTTTAGTGTTCAAATTGTGGATAACTTTATTTTTTCCTATAGCACGGTGATAGCTGAAACTTTGTCGCCTGTTTGCGGTCGCATTACTCGGACACCTTGCGTGGCGCGGCCGAGGACTGAGACGCTGACGAGAGGGATGCGGATAATTTGGCCTTTGTCGGAAGTGAGGATGAGGTCAGCATCGAGATTGTCGACATTGACAATGCTAGCGCCGACTAGTTTTCCGGTTTTGGTTGTGACAGATGCAGTTTTAATGCCAGATCCTCCACGTTTTTGGATTTTATAGTATTTGATATCGGATCTTTTGCCGTAACCATTTTCGGTTATAACAAGCAGTTGATTACCTTTTTGACCCTTGAAAAAGACGTCCATTCCCACAACTAGGTCATCTTTCTTGAGTTTGATGCCACGCACGCCTGTTGCTGAGCGCCCCATCGAGCGAACATCAGCTTCCTTGTAATGGATGGCTTGGCCGTGAGCGGTTGTGATGACGATTTCATCGGTGCCTGTTGTGGCACTCACCCAACGGAGAGCATCGCCCTTGTCTAGTTTGATGGCGATGAGTCCGGAGCGGCGGACATTTTCAAATTCTTCCAGTGTCGTTTTTTTGACTGTGCCCATTTCTGTGGCCATAAAGAGGAATTTGTAGTTGTCATCTTTATTAAAAGCAATAATAGCTGTTACTTTTTCTTCGCCGGACAATTGGAGAAAATTCACGATCGATTGGCCTTTGGAAATTCTTGATGACTCAGGGATTTCATATGCTTTGGTCTGGAAAACTTTTCCGCTATTAGTGAAGAAGAGGAGATTGTCATGTGTCATGACACCCAGGAGTTTTTCAATTTCATCTCCTTCTCTGGTTGTTGCCCCGATGACGCCTTTGCCACCGCGCTTTTGCACTTTGTAGACAGTTGGATTCATTCTTTTAATATAACCCTCTTTGGAAATGGTAATAATCGCTTCTTCATTGGGAACTAGGTCTTCTTGTTTAAATTCTGTGACACCAGATTTGATGATTTTGGTCATGCGCTCGTCGCCATATTTTTCTTTGACGCGATCAAGTTCGCTTTTGACAATGCCCAAAATCTTCTTTTCACTTTTGAGAATGGCTTCCAATTCGGCGATAATGCGCAGTTTTTCGGCTAGTTCGTCTTCGATTTTCTTGCGTTCCAGGCCAGCAAGAGTTTGCAAGCGCATCTCGAGAATGGCGGTGGTCTGTCGGTCGGAGAATTTGAATTTCTTCATCAAATTCACATGTGCTTCTTCTTTTGTTTTAGATTTTCTAATGGTTTCAATGACAGCGTCGATGTGATCAAGGGCCTTTTTCAAGCCTTCGAGGATATGAGCGCGATCTTTGGCTTTTTCTAGATCAAATTTAGTTTTTCGGGTAATAACTTCTTTTCGGTGAATGATATAGTATTCAAAAATGGACTTCAAATTTAGCACAGTCGGTTCGATGCCATTGACCAAGGCCAGCATGTTGACATTAAAATTCTTTTGCAAGTCTGTGAGGTCATAGAGCTTGTTGAGCACTTTTTGGGGATAAGCGTCTTTTTTAAGCTCAATTACCAAGCGCACACCGTCTTTATCGGATTCGTCGCGGATGTCACGGATGCCAACAATCTTTCCTTCCTTGACAAGATCAGCCATTCTTTCGATCATGGTTGACTTATTGGTAGCATAAGTCATCTCGGTTACGATAATTTGGAAGGCGCCAGCCTTGGTTTCATTAATTTCGGCTTTGGCGCGGGTAAGAATCTTGCCCCGACCGGTTCTATAGGCTTCGAGGATATCTTTTTTGTTATAAATAATGCCCCCAGTCGGGAAGTCGGGACCTTTCACGAATTCGCAAAGATCTTCCACGGTTGCATCGGGATTGTCAATTAAATGATCAATTCCCTCAATCAGTTCGGTAATATTGTGCGGAGGAATGTTAGTGGCCATTCCAACGGCGATTCCCATTGATCCATTGAGAAGCAGTTGGGGTAAATTAGCTGGTAGTACAGTGGGTTCTTTATGTTGTCCATCAAAATTGGGCACAAAATCAACCGTATTTTTTTCAATATCAATCAGCATCTCTTCGGAAATGGCAGAAAGTTTGGCTTCAGTGTAACGATAAGCCGCTGCCGAGTCGCCGTCCATTGAGCCAAAGTTTCCTTGGCCTTTCACAAGTGGGTAGCGCAGAGAGAAATCTTGGGCCATGCGAACCATTGAATCATAGACTGCCACATCGCCATGTGGGTGATATTTTCCTAAGACTTCTCCAACCACTGTAGCGGATTTGCGGAATTTGGCATTGGCGCGCAGGCCTGTGTTCCACATCGAGTAGAGAATTCTGCGATGGACTGGCTTCATTCCGTCGCGAACATCAGGCAGGGCGCGCGAAACGATGACACTCATGGCATAATCCAAGTAGGATTGTTGGATTTCTTCAGTTATTTCTCTAGCTTGGATATTTTCCAGCTCAATTTTCATTTCCATAGGAGTTTTATTCTTATAGCTTATATATTTATCAAAAAGTAGTTCTAATGGCGAAACTTTCTTGTAATCGTTGACCCATTGGTAGTTTATTAGGAATATTTTGTGCTATACAGGGAAAACACAGGAGCAGTTTTTTGAAAAATACGTAAGTTTTAGGTTTTAAATATTTATTATTGTGGTAATAGTTGAGTGTTGGCAGGTGGTGTCATTCTGGTGCCATCGTGTGGTGGGAAAGTCCCGTCTTTTGCTGGTTGATTTTTGCTTGGCATTGGTGAGTCGCTTGTTGGAGCGGTTTCAGTGCTTTTTGGCGCGATTTCTGAGTTGTCATCAATGGGCGGGCTTTCGTTATCGGGGGTGGCATTTTTTAAATTACTATTTAATTCATCAAGCGTTTTTTTTACATCACCTGAGGCATCTTTTAGTGATTTCTTCTGAGTTTGCAAATCCTTGAACACATTTTCGTTTTTTGGTGTTCTAGTTTTGTTGATAGTGTCTGCTAGAGAAAAAAACCATAAAATCAAAATAAAAAACATTGAAATAGCTACGGCTATGTAGGTGTAGCGCAATTTTATATGCTCCGGTTTTCGTCGGATTTCCTCTAATCTTCTTTGAATATTCATTGCGAGCGGAAATTATTCAATGCCCATTATCAATATCTCCATGTTTTTGCTCTCTAAATCTTTGCTTTTTAGATTTAGCTTTGAGGGTCTTTCTTTAACGCAATATCCCATTTCTGAGCAAAATTTACTTTCATCATCAATATCTACGCTAGAATTTTTCATTTTGAAATGAATCGGGATAATAATGCTTGGCTCTATCTTTTTTATCGTTTCAATGGCTTTTTTATAGTCAATGGTGTATTTTCCGCCAATTGGAACCATGAGGACATTGACTGTGCCAATCTTTTCTAGTTGCTTTTCGTTCAGGTCAGATCCGAGATCACCAAGATGACAAATTTTCACTTCCTCGCTATCGATGAGAAATATCGTGTTTAAGCCCCTTTCTTTTCCCAGAACGTCATCGTGAAAAGAGGGGATGCCGATTACATTAACTCCCTTGACTGAATATTCGCCAGGCAAGTCAATGATACGTGGTTCGCCTTTTAGGGCATCGGTGTTATTGTGATCGGGATGATTATGCGAAACAAGCACGAAATCAGCTTGTCCTTGCGGTGGGCGAAGCCCAACTGATTTGTCAAAAGGATCGATGAAAAAAACGACCTCATTTTGACCCCTGCCCGCCGGCTTTAGGGAGATTTTGAAACAAGAATGGCCATAATATTGAATGTTCATGAGATTTTATTTAAAAAAGGATTAAAAATAATTTCGAAAAAGACACGTAAAATCTAGACCAAGTCTAGCTTACTTAGACATATTAGCACGAGAGGAAGAGGCTGTCGAGGGAAATTTTGGAAAAATTTGATAGAGACGCATTTCAATGCGTCTTGTGGGCGAGGGGGTAAAATTAATAAATCGTGAAAATTAGGCTATTCCCAATATATAATAACGTGCCAAGACGGAATTTCACACCAAGACGCATTGAAATGTGTCTCTATAGAATTTAATATTCGCTATTTCGGAATATTTTTGCTAGAATGGTGAATATGAAAAAGGAGAAGTTGACCAAATTTGATGTGCCTGCCCAGATTATTTCGGTGATGGAAAAGCTGGAAAAGGCTGGATTTGAGGCAAATGTCGTGGGCGGATGCGTGCGGGATTTGCTATTGGGTTCGGCGCCGAAAGACTGGGACGTGGCGACCAATGCTAGACCGGAAGAGGTGCAGGGTCTTTTTCCGGACAGCGTCTATGAAAATGAGTTTGGAACAGTGGGGATTAAAATCAGAAGTCAGGAGTCAGTGGACAGTAATCAAGAAGCACAAAAAAAAGAAGTAGTCGAAGTCGTGGAAGTGACGACTTATCGCATTGAATCAAGCTATTCCGACAAGAGGCATCCAGATGAGGTGAGATTTGCGGAAACTTTGAAGGAGGATTTATCTAGGCGTGATTTTACAATTAATGCGTTGGCGATGAAAGTAGGAGCTCAGCTTGATCAAAATTCACCTCACCCTAACCCTCTCCTTGTTAAGGAGAGGGGACTGGATATTGTTGATTATTTTGATGGGCAGGAGGATTTGGAAAATAAATTGATTCGGGCGGTGGGGGATGCTAATGAAAGGTTTAATGAAGATGCGCTGCGGATGATGCGGGCGATTCGGTTTTCGGTGACACTGGAATTTACAATCGAGGAAAAAACCTTTTTAGCGATTAAAAAAAATGCCGAGAATTTGAAATATATTTCGCCAGAAAGAATTCGGGATGAATTTTCAAAAATCATTTTATCATCAACTCCAGCGAAAGGAATTGAACTTCTGCAGGAAGTGGGAATTTTAAAAATAATTTTACCAGAGATCGAAAGTGGAATTGGTGTGATGCAAAGTCATCATCACTATTATGGGCCATATAATACAGTATACAAACATCTTATAGCGTCACTGGAAAAATGTCCTTCAAAAAAATTGGAAGTGCGATTAGCGTCATTGCTTCATGATGTGGGAAAGCCAAAATCTAAGAGAGGAGAAGGGGAGAACGCAACGTTCTATAATCATGAATATATTGGAGAGAAAATGGCAAGAGCTATTTTGGAACGCTTGCGATTTTCGCGGAAGGTAATTGACAAAGTGATGCTGCTCGTGCGCAACCATATGTTTTATTATAACGTTGATGAAGTGGGCGAGGCGGGTGTGCGTCGTGTGGTGCAAAAAATCGGTTTGGAAAATATAACCGATCTCATCGATGTGCGGATTGCGGACAGGCTCGGCAGTGGTGTGCCAAAAGCTGTGCCATATAAACTTAGACATTTTCAGTTTATGGTGGAAAAAGTTTCGCATGATCCGATTTCCGTGAAGCAATTAAAACTCAATGGTAATAATATAATGTCCGAATTAAATGTAGAACCAGGGCCAAAAATTGGAGCAATCTTGGCAGTGCTGCTTTCACGGGTGATTGATGATCCAACGCTGAACGAGAAAGAAAAACTGACAGAGTTGGCGAAGGGATTGGCGAAAAGCAACGTAGAGGATTTGCGCAAGATGGCAGAGGATAAAATTAAAAAAGAACAGAAAAAGGAAGAGGAGCTGATTAAGAAAAAATTTAGGGTTGAATAGTTTTTTCTTTCAAGAACTTGCGTGTTTATTTGGAAAATTATTAAAGCATAATTTCCTAGCTTTAGCCAGCTTGTCGCCACGTTACTTTTAGCTATTGGTGCTAAGACAACTGTTCGTGAATAATTTTCCAAATAAATACGTAAGTCTGGTTTTTATTTTTTTTAATTAAAAAACAAAAAACAATGGCATCTCAAATCGCGCATATAGTTTATGCAAAAAAATATTTCGACAAGATTGAAAACGGAAAGACCGATAAAGATTTTTTAGATGAAGAAAAAATAAACCGCAATCATAAGATTAATCGAGATGAGTTTTTATTAGGTTCGGTTTTCCCGGACATCAGAAGAATTGAGCCGAGCATCAAAAGAAAGGATACGCATTTGAAATTTCAACCGCTTGATCTGAATTTTTCTGGGCTGACATCTTTTGAGGCTGGTTGGAAATTTCATCTCTATTGTGATATGCGGCGCGATGAAATTCTTAATGCGCAGGGTTTCTTTAAGTTAGAAAAGACGACCGAATTATTTGGGCATCCTGCAAAGTTTTTAGAAGATGAATTGCTGTATGATTACTATAACAATTGGGAAAAATTAGCGAACTATTTTCGAAATCCGCCTTTGGTTAATTTGGAAATCAAAGCAGACCGACCGACATTTGTTTTATGGTATGCTGTTTTGGCCAAGTATATTGAAAAAAAACCTGATGAAAAATCAGTGCGAATATTCCTTTCTAAGCAACTTAGTCTTTCCCAGAAAACCGAGGATATTACAGTGGCAATTTCCGCATTGCGGAAGAATAGGAAGGTAGTGGAAGGTTTGAAAAAGGTTTTGAGCGAAATTGTGTGATTCTCCTTTGTTTTGCTAAGACGGGACTATGACGTGATGAAATATGACAAAGAATAAGGTGAAAAAAATATTAGACTTAGTTGCTTTTCCGCGGGATTTGAAAAAAATTCCTAGAGAAAAGTTGCCGAAACTTTGTGAAGAAATTCGCAGTTTTCTGATTGAAAGCGTGGCACAGAGTGGTGGGCATCTCGGATCGAATCTTGGCGTGATTGAACTGACTGTAGCATTGCACTATATTTTTGATGCGCCCAGAGACTTGCTTTTGTGGGACGTTGGACATCAGGCGTACGCACATAAGATTCTTACAGGGC
This sequence comes from Candidatus Moraniibacteriota bacterium, assembly GCA_049297495.1. Taxonomy (GTDB): domain Bacteria; phylum Patescibacteriota; class Minisyncoccia; order Moranbacterales; family UBA2206; genus UBA9630. Next base: position 32,956 of record JBAQUL010000010.1, on the reverse strand, counting down.
GGAAGAGTCGACTTGCTACAATTCGAAAAAAAGGAGGTCTTGCGCCTTTTCCCAGAAGAGAGGAGAGCGAATATGACACTTCAAACGCGGGACATACAAGCACCTCAATTAGTTTGGCAACAGGAATGGCAGTCGCGAATAGAAATAAAAAAAATGCGCCTTGCGTTATTGCTCTGATTGGTGATGGAGCACTTGGTGGTGGGATGGCGTTTGAAGCGCTCAATCATGCGGGGGACATCAAGGCAGATATTTTAGTCGTACTGAATGACAATAAGATGTCGATTTCACCTAATGTGGGCGGAATGGAAAAGTATTTAACAAGGCTTATTTCATCTCCTGCTTATGTGAATTTGCGCGATAAGGGTTTGGAGGCTCTGAGAAATATGCCGACTGTTCAAAAATTGGTCCATCGCGCAGGAATTCAGGCAAGAGGTGTGATTACACCAGGAACAATGTTTGAAGAATTGGGGTTTAAATATTATGGACCGATTGACGGGCATGATACGGAAACACTCTTGGAGGTTTTGGAAAATTTGAAAAAATTAAAGGGTCCACGCTTTTTGCACGTGATTACGAAAAAAGGCAAGGGATATGCTCCGGCGGAAAAAGATAATTTTTCTTTGCATGCGGTTACGCCTTTTGATCCGATAACTGGACAGAAAAACGGCTCAGTTAAAAATATCGCCTATACTGACGTTTTCGCCCATTGGATTTGCGAAAAAGCCAAAAAAGAATTAAGCTTGCATGCTGTTACTCCGGCGATGGGTAGTGGATCTGGCCTGATTAATTTTAGTGAAAAATTTCCTAAGCGTTATCATGACGTGGGGATTGCTGAACAACACGCTTTGACTTTTGCAGCTGGACTAGCCCTTCAAGGCAAGAAGCCGATTGTGGCGATTTACTCCTCATTTTTGCAGCGTGGCTATGATCAACTTATCCATGATATCGCTCTGCCTAATCTGGATGTTCTGATTGTAATTGATCGCGCTGGAATTGTCGGTCCAGATGGTGCAACACACGCAGGCAGTTTTGATTTGTCATTTCTGCGTATCATTCCAAATCTCATTGTCATGGCGCCTTCAGATGAACATGAATGTTATGCGATGTTGGAAGCTGGTTACAATTACCCCGGGCCGGCAGCGGTGCGTTATCCTAAGGGCGCTAATCTTTGCGGATGTGGCGGGAAAAAGAGTCAGCCGATTGAAATTGGCAAGGCTAAGGTTGCGAGAGAGGGAAAAGACGTCGCAATTTTAGCTTTTGGGACAATGCTTGGCAGGAGCAAGAAAGCGGCGGAGGCTATTGATGCAACACTTGTGGATATGCGATTTATCAAGCCGCTTGATGAGGAACTATTGCGGGAATTAGCCAAGACGCATCAATATTTTGTAACAGTTGAGGATAATGTAGTTATGGGTGGAGCAGGCAGTGCCGTGAACGAATTTTTTGCGAAAGCCGGGCTGAATGTTAGAATTAAAAACCTAGGATTGCCGGACGAGTTTCTTTCTCATGGCATGCGCGGAGAAATTTTGGCGGAGGTGGGGTTGGATGAGGAAGGGATATTGGAAGCAATTTCGGAATTTATAAAGGAGTGAAATTTTTATTTATATCCCCTTCGCCCTCCGGGAAAAGGTGGCCGAAGGCCGGATGAGGGAAAGGGCTTTTGAAATTTTTTTATTCCCTATGATATAACGCTTATACTAATTAATATTACCCTTCCTCTCACCTGTCCTTCGGACATCCCTGCCTACCGGCAGGCAGGCTCTCCCGAGGGGCGAGGAGGATATCTTGAGCTTGACGAACTGACCGTAGATTTTCTTTATTTATAGTAAGTAATAAATTTTTAAAAATAACTTTATGAAAACAGATATCCAAATTGCGAAAGTTTCAAAAATGGAGCCAATTGAAAATGTGGCGGAGAAAATCGGTCTTGCGAAAAGCGATTTAGAATTATATGGGGAGCATAAGGCTAAACTAAAACCAGTGCTGTGGGAGAAGATTAAAAATCAAAAGGACGGTAAATTAATTTTAGTCACGGCGATTAGTCCGACGCCGGCTGGGGAAGGAAAAACGACGACTTCGATTGGCCTCGCTATGGCGATGAACCGTTTGGGCAAAAAAACGATGCTTGCTCTGCGCGAGCCATCACTTGGACCGTGTATGGGTGTGAAAGGTGGCGCGGCCGGTGGTGGCTATTCCCAAGTGATGCCGATGGATGAGATCAACTTGCATTTTACGGGCGATTTGCATGCCATCACAACGGCTAATAATTTACTCTCGGCAATTATTGACAACCATATTTTTCAAGGCAATGAGCTACAAATAGACGCACGCCAGATTCTTTGGAAGCGGGCAATGGATTTGAATGATCGAACTTTGCGAAACACGGTTGTGGGATTGGGAGGAAAATCACAAGGTGTGCCAAGAGAAGAAAGTTTTAACATCACGGTCGCATCGGAGATTATGGCGATTCTGTGCCTTAGTGAAAATTTGACTGATCTCAAAAAACGCTTGGGAAATATTTTAGTTGCGTATGCTTTTTCTGGTGAGCCGGTTTATGCCAGAGAACTAAAAATGGTTGGAGCTTTGACGGCGATTCTCAAAGACGCACTAAAACCAAATCTTGTGCAAACATTGGAACACACGCCTGCCATCATTCACGGCGGACCATTTGCTAATATTGCGCATGGTTGTAATAGTATTTTAGCAACACGTTATGGACTGAAGCTCGGTGATTATCTTGTGACAGAGGCGGGTTTCGGCGCGGATCTTGGCGCGGAGAAATTTTTTAACATCAAATGTCGTATCGCAGGACTGAAGCCCGATGCAGTTGTGATTGTGGCAACAGTGCGCGCGCTTAAATATTCCGGTGGAATGGAAAAAGAAACGCTGGTAATGCCAAGCCTCAATCACCTGAAAAAAGGTTTTGCTAACTTGGAAAAGCATGTGGAGAATTTGAAAAAATTTGGCGTGCCGGTGGTGGTCGCCGTGAATGTTTTTCCATCTGACACGCAAAAAGAATTAAAATTGCTCGAACAGATGGTGAAAAAACTAGGTGCGTCATATGCGTTGTCGCATGTTTGGGAAAAAGGTGGAGTTGGTGGAGAGGATTTGGCAAAAGTTGTTCTGGAAACTCTGGCCAAGAAAAAGGCGAATTTTAAAGTTTTATATTCCGAGCAATCGCATATCAAAGTGAAGATTACAGCGATTGCGCAAAAAATATATGGCGCGAAAAGTGTGGAGTTCAGTACTAAGGCTCAAAAACAGATGGAAAAATTGGAAAAAGATAAATTAGATAAATTGCCAATTTGTATTGCCAAAACCCAGTATTCTTTTTCCGATGATCCAAAGCTTTTGGGACGACCGAAAGGTTTCACGCTCAATATTCGAGAACTGAGAATCTCCAACGGCGCTGGGTTTATTGTGGCGATCGCCGGAGAAATTATGACCATGCCGGGACTGCCAAAAATTCCCGCGGCGGAGAAAATTGATGTGAGTAAAAATGGGGAGATCGAGGGGTTGTTTTAGGAGAAGGATTTTTATATTAAAAGAGGCGCGAGTGGTTGCGCCTCTTTTAATTATATTTTTGATAGTGCGAATGTTGGTAGATTATTTCAAATATTCCCAAAGCTTTTGAAAAATCATCTTTTGAGTTTCATAAATCATTTGATTTTCAATTAGCACGCCTACAGGATTGCCTTCCGAATCGCGAGAAATAAAAGCGCATTTCCCGGCGTAAATCAAAATAAACGTTGCAGAATTTTTGTTAGTACCTAGCCAGCGGCGGTCATCTAGCCCATGCAAGTTGCCCCCTTCAGCTAGGGAGATCGATTTCACGCGAATTTTTCTCTTAACTCTTTCTTTCGTGAATGTTGGATAGGCCTTGTGAATATCTGCGCTTGCTTCGGTAGAGGAATATATATGGTATTCTCTTTCATCTTCTGGTAGGGAATGCATCGAAGAAAGCAAATCATTCAGGATTGTTTTTATCCCTGCGCGGTTATCATATAATTTGGAAACTGGCCTTAGATCTTTTTTATCCTGGATTGATTTTAGCTCTGGAATAATATCTAGGATACCACTTTTAACGTTTTTAATTTCAAGCTCTCTGTTTTTGAGGATTTCCAATAATTTTTCAGGTTCTTCTGCGACGAAGCGCTGTTTTTTTTCTTGATAATAATAGCTAACAAGACCAATTTCTTGCAAACGCTTTAGGACATCATAGGTTGTCCCGCGGTTTAGTTCGGAGATCTCTGCCAGTCCGCGAACGGAGATTGCTCCATACTCGAGTAGTTTTAAATATATTTTGACTTCTTTATCATTGAGGCCAATTTTTTTTAGGATTGTTGTGTCCATATGTATAAATAAACTGTTTGTAAAAAAGAAAACAGGAATAAATGCGATGATTTATTCCAGGGTGTGAGAGAGAAAGCGAGCGAGAGGGTTGGAAGAAGAGAAGAGAAGAGAAGAGAAGAGAAGAGAGTGGTGAAGAAGAAGGTGAAAAGGTGAAGGGGGAGAAAAGAAGAGAGAAAAACGGAAAGGTGAGAAAAAAGAGAGAAAGGAAAGAAAATGAGAGGGGATATTGATAAAGTTTATCAATAAAGAAATGAATCGGGAGAAATAATATTTCGCCCATCCCAATCAAATTCTATGTAACTTCAGCCGCTCCTCGCTGGCTTATAATGTTTAAAATGTACTAATTAAATCTAGTATAGAGTAGTATTAAAAACTTGTCAAGTAATTCTCGAATGAATATTAATCAATGCCTAAAAATACCGCTAAATAGCCACAAAAAGAACTAAAAATGTCAATAAAGTAACGACAAAAATATTATGATATTAAATAAGCAGGTTTTTGCAAGCGATTTTCAATAGGAGCTATGGCAATGTTTGGGTTGCCAAGAATTTCCGTGGTGTCCAAGGTGGATGTTTTGGAAAATAGGGAGATTGATGGGTTGTTTTAGGAAAATTTTATTTTTAGGCAGGTTCAAGCTTGTAGCTTGAACCTTTTGTTTTACAAATAAAGCTAAGTTAGTAAACTAAAAGGAGCAGGGTACAACCCTGCTCCTGCTATGTTTATTGTCGGTTCAGTGTCTCCTGATCTGCCGGCCCGCCTTTGGAGGGAACCATTTTATTCTTGCTCAACTTTACAATTATAGCTAGCTGAGCAGAAATAGAAGATTCAAGTCGGAGACTTGAACCAACAAGGGGTTCAAGTTAGATACTTAAGCTGACTGCGGATTATTTTATCTTATCTAATATTATTCTGATTAATTCAGCATCTGTTCCGGTCTCTATGTGTATTCTATTCTGCAAGTCACTCCGCAGTAACTCGGTTGTGTTTTTAAGTTCCTCTCTTAGTGTGGCTGACGTGGAGGATTCTTTATTTGAAAGATAAAAGAAGTGGTTTACTGTTTTATTTGCTATTTCTTGTGCTATTCTTGTTAAAAATTCTTTAAATCCAGAGACAAACATGTTTTCCAGAAGTGGCTCATCGCTAAAAATGCTTACGCCTATTTTCAAATTGTTCACCATGAAAACACCATCAAATAAATCAATCCCTTCTCCTCCGAATGATCCATGTTCACATAACTTTATAGATTTTATTTTTGGTTCATTTGAAAGTGAAATAAGCAATGATTTATGGATATCTTCATATCGCTTTCCGGCAGCAACCCGCTCTTTAATTATATTGTTTCTTGCTTCTCTTTCTTCTGGTGATATTTTCTCAGTGAGAGATTTTCTTAACTTATCCTCTATTCCACGAGGATTTCGAATATCCTTAAGAGAAAGGCTTTCGGCAATTGCACCAGCTCGTCCAGCTATAATATCCTCTATCCGTTTTTCTGTGACTCCGGTTGAAGATTCTATTCTGCTTAAGGCTTCAGTTGTTTTTTGGAATATTTGGTTTTGTATCTTAATGCTTTCATCATTTCTTTCGATAATTGCTGCTTCAGAAGATTTGCCGAGATGAATCGCATTTATAGCTAAAACAATACTTGCTCCACCGAGAATAATTGATAAAACAAAACCTATTAATCCAATGGTGGAAAATTGAATTATTTCCTTCTCTAGAATATTTGATAATAATAGTGTAGCAACTATTCCGAGGATAAAGGTTATGAAAAGAAAAAACAAATGGGAATATTTTATTGAGTTATTTTTTGTGTCCATACTTTGATTTAAGCTAATATTACGGCTATTAATTTTAAAAATTTATGAAGCAAAGTCATATTTGTTCATTGTTAGTTTAAATGAATGGGGCTTATTTTGCAAGATTTTAAAAGATTTTCACAAATATTTAGAATCTCCCAATTCTTCTGGCAAATAACTCTGTTCACGACTATCTTCCAGTGGAGTATATTTGTAGCCTTTGCTATAACCCAATTCTTTCATTAGTTTTGTTGGTGCATTTCGGAGATGTAATGGGACAGGGAGATTGCCGAATTTTTCCACGTCTTTTTTGGCTTTGGCGTAGGAGGCGTAGGTCGTGATGTCCTTTTTGGATTTAGCGAGATAGATTACACATTGGGTGAGGTGGACATTACATTCAGGATGACCTAATTTGTGGCAGGCATCAAAAACAGCATTAGCGAGAAGCAGGGCGGTGTTGTTGGCGAGGCCGATATCTTCGCTGGCAAAACGCACGAGGCGCCGGGCGATGAAAAGCGGGTCTTCACCGCCTTCAATCATTCGCGCTAGCCAATAGACGGAAGCGTCAGGATTTCCTCCGCGCATTGATTTGTGCAGGGCAGAAATAATATTGTAATGTTCTTCGCCGGATTTGTCATAGAGTAGGTGGGATTTTTGTAAAACCTCCTTCACTAGTTCTGGAGTGATATTTTTGGTTTGGTTAGTGCAAGCTTCTAGGGTATTTAGCGCCATGCGCGCGTCGCCATTAGAAAGATTGGTGAGTAGTTTTATGGTGTCAGAATCTATTTTAATTTTTTTTGTAGTTTTGATTTTATCCAAGGCGCGCGTGATAATTTTTTCCAAATCAGTCGGGGTCAGTTTTTCCAAAACAAAAACACGAGTGCGAGAAACAAGGGCGGAATTGACTTCGAAGCTGGGATTTTCGGTGGTTGCGCCGATGAGCGTGATGGTGCCGTTTTCAACATAAGGCAAAAGGGCATCTTGCTGGGCTTTGTTCCAGCGATGAATCTCGTCGATAAAAAGAATTGTTTTTTTATTTTGCAGTTTATTCTCTTGAGCTTTGGCTATGATTTCCAAAAGTATTTTTTTGCCAGAGGAGACCGCGCTGATTTTTAAGAATTCTGATTTGGTGGCAGAGGCGATGATGTGGGCGAGCGTGGTTTTTCCTGATCCGGGTGGGCCCCAAAGAATCATCGACGGGATGGCGTCACTTTCAATGGCGCGAAAAAGATAGGAATTTTTTCCAACGAGTTTTTCTTGGCCAAAAAAATCAGTGAGATTTTGGGGGCGAATGAGATCAGGGAGGGGGGTGGGCATAGAATTTTTAGATTAATGAATTCTGGGGATATTGTATCACTGATAGTAGGATTAGCGCAAGTGCTTAGGGACTTGTTAAAAATAGTCAGTTTGACATTTATCTTGAATTGTGCTATTATGATCGGTTAATGAATAATTAATAAGTTAAATAGTTTCAAGGAAATAATATGAAAAAACTCACCTTATTGTTTTTGGCGCTAGTCTTTTTTCTTCCAGTTGCATCCCATGCCTATGGTTCGGCATATGGTAGTAGTTACTCGCGCACCTATACTCCCAGCTATACACGCACCTATACTCCTAGTTACAACAGTAGTAGCTATTGGAGAGATAATATTGACAGACAAAATAGACTAAACCAAGAATCCCTGAAAAGATCTATGGATGAGCTTAGTAGGCGGAATCAACAAACTCTGAATGATAGCTATAAGCGGAGGAATGAAAGCATTAAACGGAGTAATGCTGCGATGGAGGAAAGCTTAAGACGTTCACGGGCTAGCAGATTATACTCAGCTAATGCGCCACATAAAATCAGTTCAGATGATTATTTCATAGATGACTCTGAGATAAGGTTCTTGGAAGGGAAAGTAAAAACTTTCTGTTCTGTCACTGGATCAGTGAAAAAATGTCAGAGATATTGTGAAAAACTAACCGATATGGACAAGGGAAATAAGCTTTGTCAGGGCAATCCAGCTGCCAAAGTGGCTAATCCATAAAAATTCAAAAGAGCTTAGCTGAAAAACTGCCAATTTTTGGCAGTTTTTTTGTGTGCTATAATTAATTAAAAGTAACCAGGTTGTTGTTTATTTTAGCTTAAGACTTTTAAAATAAAGAACTATGAGAAAATGGAAAATAATTAAGGAAAGTGACGTCTCTCCGAGTAAGTGGTTTCCAGTTTTGCGGCACACCGTCGAGTTGCCTGACGGAAAGATTGTTGATGATTATTTTATTTCCCCTATGGGAAATGTTGCGATGGTTTTGCCGATAACAGCGAAAAATGAGATAGTTTTCGTGAAACAATATAAACACGCTTTGGGTGAAATATTAATTGAACTCCCAGCTGGTTTTCAGCAGAAAGGGAAAACTTTGGAAGAATCAGCGATAGCGGAACTCGAGGAAGAGGTTGGCATAAAGACGACTATTGATAAGCTAATTTTTCTTGGCAAAACTGCTAACAACCCGACTAAGACAACTCACGTGACGTATTGTTACTTGGCTAAGGATTTGGAATTTAATTCGGAGCAAAACCTAGAGGAGACAGAGGAGATTGAAATAATTAAAGTATCCCCGCAAAAAGCCTTGGAGATGGTGAGAGATGGAGATGTTTGGGTGGCCGATTCCGTCGCTAATATACTGAGAGCGGCATTACAGTATCCTGAAATTTTTAAACAATAAAAAACTATGGCAAGAATAATTGACGGAAAAAAAATTTCAGAAGAAATTAAGGAAGAATTGAAAAGTGAAGTTTTGGCTTTAGGAAAAAAAGGTATTGTGCCGGGACTGGCTGTGATTTTGGTTGGGGAGGATGGTGCTTCGCAGATTTATGTTAAAAATAAAGAGCGAGTGGCGAAGGAGGTTGGGATAAGTTCTGAGGTCGTGAGGTTGCCGGTGGAAGCTTCGCAAGAAGAGTTGGAAAAAATAATTTTGCAATATAATGCTGATGAAAAAATACACGGGATTTTAGTGCAACTGCCTTTGCCGGAGCAAATTGATGCAAAAAGAATAATCAGCTTGATTGATCCGAAAAAAGATGTGGATTGTTTCCATCCGGAAAATGTAGGTAAGCTCATGATTGGTGATGCGCGTTTTTTGCCTTGTACGCCAGCGGGAATTTTGGAGCTACTCGAGCGAAGTGAATTTTTAGTCGAAGGAAAAAATGTGGTGGTTGTGGGGAGGAGTAATATTGTGGGAAAGCCATTGGCAGTGATGCTCATTAACCTTGGTGCAACTGTGACGGTTTGCAATTCTAAGACGAAAAATTTGCAAGAGCTTTGCGCGCAGGCGGATATTCTCATTTCAGCGACAGGACGTGCGGGGCTGATTTGCGCTGAGATGGTAAAGCAAGACGCTGTTGTTGTGGATGTGGGAATTAACCGTAATGCCGATGGGAAATTAGTGGGTGACGTTGACTATGTCCACGTTTGTGATAAAGCCAGTCATATCACGCCCGTTCCGGGCGGAGTCGGTCCAATGACGATTATGATGCTGATGCGGAATACTATTTTAGCTGCAAAAATAAATTTGTAATTTAAATATATGCAAATCGAAGTCAAAAATGTCGAAGGTAATCCGGTGAATAATTTGCGCCGGCTGGGATATACTTTTCAAAGGCACGAAGGTGATGAAATGAGTTTTGTGCGCCCGATGGCCGCGGCCGGTTACCCCAGGTTTCATATGTATGTCAAGGTGACCGGAATGGATATGTTAATTAACATTCATCTCGATGTGAAAAAAGAAACTTATGGCGAGAATACGCGGCATCATGGGGAGTATGGTAATGATGGGGCACTGAAAGAAGAGGTGCGCAGACTCAAAGCGCTTTTGGAATAACACGCAGAGTGTTTGCCAAAAGGGCTTTTACGTCGTATGATAAATTGGTGTATATCGGGGGTGTGGTGAAATTGGTATACACGTAGCGTTCAGAACGCTATGATCGCAAGGTCGTGAGAGTTCAAATCTCTCCATCCCCACGAGAAATGTAAAAAACTGAATAATGCCCAGATGGCGGAATTGGTATACGCGCCAGTCTTAGGAACTGGTTCTCGTAAGGGATTGGAGGTTCGAGTCCTCTTCTGGGCACACAGGTAATGTATTATAGTGGTGTTTTTAGGCAAGAGTCCGTATGGATTCTTTTGTTTTCTTTTAGTGGGCTATGTTTAATTTAATATGGATTTATGCAAAAAATAATTATTACAAAAGACAGTTCAGGTGAGCGATTGGACAAATTCCTCAGTAGTGGGATTCTTTTTGATGGGAAAATTACACGCAGTGAAATTTCTCGACAAATTAAGGCAGAGAGAATTTTAGTAAACAAAGAAAAAGTGAAGTCGGGTTATATTTTGAAAAATAATGATGAAATCACTTTCGATTTTAAATTTAGCGAGGAGAAAGTGATATTGCCAAAAGTTAAAAAGGAATTGCCAATAATTTTTTCCGATGAAAATATTATTGTGATTGATAAACCAGCTGGTATGCAGGTTCACCCTGATGATACACGGAAAGAAGATACTCTGGTTAATTATTTAGTGGCAAGTTTTCCAGAAACTGAAACTGTTTGTGATGGTACGAAGGAAGGAAAGTTGCGACCGGGGATTGTGCATCGGTTAGATAAGGACACTAGTGGTGTGATCGTGATTGCAAGAAATATGACAACTTTTGAAGAGTTGAAGAGGCAGTTTCAGGACAAAGAAATTGAAAAAAAATATCAAGCGATTGTGTATGGCGTGCCCGTTCCGGCTGAGGGTGTGATTAAGAAGGCTTTGGCACGTTCAGCTGATTATAGACGGCAGGTGGTGGCTGGGCATAAGACAAGGACAAAAATTCGTGACGCTGAAACTGGATTTCGAACTCTAGGGACCCTGGGGGATGAATATGCCCTCATGGAACTTTCACCCAAAACCGGACGGATGCATCAAATTCGAGTGCATTTGACATCAATTGGTCATCCAATCGTAGGGGATAAAAAATACTTTTTGCGAGGTATAGACCGTCTTGATAGTGCCAGGAGGCAATTGCTTCATGCGCAGTCAATCAAGTTTGTGCTTTTTGGTAACGGCTATGAGTTCAATTCTCCACTTCCGCAAGATTTTCTAGATTTCGGCCATTTCCTTGACGAAACAGAGGAAAGGGGATAATATATAAAAGCGAAAAATTATACCTCACGGTGGGATTTTTGGTGAAGTTTGAATGGCTTTTGAGGCCTATTTTAATTTAAGGTAATAATTTGCTATAATAATTGTATGGAAAAGAAGATCATTGAGTTTAATAAGTCTCAACGAGCATTGAAGGATGAACAGAAATTTCACAGCGGAGATGTTGTAAAAGTATTTCTTAGAATTAAGGAGGGAGCCAAGGAAAGAACCCAGCTTTTTGAGGGTTTAGTAATTGCTGTTAAGGGTGGACAGAGTTCTTCCCCAACAATCACTGTGCGAAAAGTAACTCACGATGTCGGTGTTGAGATGATTATTCCGGTTGGTTCAAAGAATGTGGAAAAGATCGAACTAGTGAAACGTGCAAAGGTGCGAAGAGCTAAGCTTTATTATGTCCGAACGCTTACGACCAAACAAAGCCGTATGAAATACAAAGATGTCAAGGATGTAAACAAGAAAGACAAACCAAAAACTGAGCCTGTTGAGAAGAAAGTAGCTTCTGAGAAAGTGGAAGAAAAAATTGAAGAGAAAAAAGCTTAAACATTTTCCGAGCCTTCGTGGTGGAATTGGTATACACACATGCTTGAGGTGCATGGGTCGCAAGGCCGTGCGGGTTCGAGTCCCGCCGAAGGCACCGATAGTATGCGCGGATCCTTAGCTCAATGGCTAGAGCACCTCGTTTACACCGAGGGGGTTATAGGTTCGAGTCCTATAGGGTCCACAAAATCATGTAATATGCGACATGAAAATGCAAGACTTTATATTTTAGGCTGATAGAAAAAGCCGAAGTAGCTCAGCGGTAGAGCGAAGGACTGAAAATCCTTGCGTCGGCAGTTCAACTCTGCCCTTCGGCACAAAATTGAAAAAAAGAAAGTCCGCCTTCGCGGACTACTAGCGGGCTTCGCCCGCCGTAGTCACGCTTCGGCGTGACGAAGGCGGGTGTCGTATAGTGGCTATTATATCAGCCTTCCAAGCTGAGGAGGGGGGTTCGATTCCCCCTACCCGCTCAGATAAAATAGAAATCTTCTTGAAAAAGGAGATTTTTGTTTTTTTATGTTGGCCAATGATTTAGGGGAATCGAAGGGTATTTTAAAAAAGCAAACTGCTTTGCTTTTTTAAAAACCCAGGTTTTGAGGCCTGCCTGCTGGTAGGCAGGGAGGAACGGAGCCTGTGCCGTAGGCACGTGCGAAGTGACGGATGAAAAAGATTCCCCCTACCCGCTCAGATAAGACAAAAATCTCCCTAAAAAGGAGGTTTTTGTTTGTGAGAAATTAATTAATCAGATGAAAATAGTTAACTGATTATTCTATGCTAAAAAACGTTTCCAAGCTATTGGACTATCACGTCTTGAAATCATTTGACATAATCGGTTTTTTATCCTGAAATAAGCCAAAATTTTGACCTTTTTCTAATTTATGCTATGGTGAGGGAGAAATGGGGGTAACTATCTCCAAAATCAATCAGTCTTATTATTGGGGATATGAAAAAGCACACATTTGGATATTATTTTAAAGAAGTTATTTTAGGCATTTTTGGTGCTTTGTTTATGGTATTGCTGGGTACAGCAATTGCCACTTTTTTTATTTATAAAAATCACACGCCGAGTGTGGCTGATATCTCCAGTTTTCGGCCTCCGCAAACATCAATTATCTATGACCGGAGTGGAAGAATCGTGCTCTATGAAATTCATGGCGAGGAAAATCGTAAGGTTTTGGCACATGATGAAATTCCTGATGTGATGCGGATTGCGACTGTGGCAACGGAGGATAAAAATTTTTATAGTCATTTTGGTGTTGATTTTTTATCGATTTTGCGCGCAATGAAAGTTAATGTTAAAAACGGAGATATTTCCCAGGGAGGGTCAACGATTACTCAACAGTTAGCTCGCAATGTTTATCTGTCGCGGGAGAAAACGCTGCGCAGGAAATTCATGGAGACATTAATTGCGCTTAAGATTGAAAAGAATTTTACCAAAGATCAGATTTTGGATCGTTATCTTAATCAGGTGCCATATGGTTCCAATGCCTATGGTGTCCAAGCGGCAGCAGAAGTTTTTTTTGGAAAAGAGGCAAAAAATCTAAGTTTAGACGAAGCCGTTTTCTTGGCAGCGCTTCCTAAGGCTCCAACTTATTATTCTCCATATGGGAATAATGTGGAGAAATTAAATTCTCGTCATCAAAGTATTTTAGATAGGATGAATTCTCTCGGGCTAGCTGACTCTTCTGAAATCGATAAAGCAAAGAAAATAAATATTTTGGCTAAAGTGGAACCTTTTCGAGAATCTATCTTGGCGCCCCATTTCGTATTTAACGTAATTGAGCAGTTGGAGACTAAATATGGTAGGGACTTTTTAGAAAAAGGAGGATTAAAAATAATAACAACGCTAGATTTTGAGTTACAAAAAGTTGGCGAAAAAGTTGTAGCAGATGGCGGACTAAAGAATCTCAGTCGTGGCGCAAGCAATGCTGCACTTGTTGCAATTGAACCAAAAAGCGGTGATGTGCTAGCGATGGTGGGGAGTCGAGACTATTTTGATACAACGATAGATGGGCAGGTGAATGTGGCACTGCGCTTGCGTCAACCGGGATCATCCTTCAAGCCGATTGTCTATGCGACGGCTTTTGAAAAGGGCTATCAGCCAGAAACACTCATAGCTGATGAGCCGACAAATTTTGGACCGGATGGTGGAGGGATAAGCTATATCCCACAAAACTATGATGGCAAATTTCACGGCGTACTTCCGATGAGAAAAACACTTTCAATGTCACTTAATATTCCAGCTATAAAAACGCTTTCACTTGTTGGCATTGATAGCGCAATTAATATGGCACATCGACTTGGGATCACAACGCTAAATGATCGGAACCGCTATGGACTTTCGATGGCAATAGGTGGCGCCGAAGTGAAACTCGTTGATATGGTAAGCGCTTTTTCAGTATTTGCTACTGAGGGAAAAAGATTTCAGTCGCATTCAATATTGGAAATTATTGATAATAATAATGAGTCATATTTGAATAAAGTCCAGGGTGAACAAGTGATTGATATTGAGGTGGCCAGAAAAATAAATTCAGTTCTCTCTGATAATGATGCTCGCTCGGCAATATTCGGTCCAAGGAGTCCCCTTTATATTCCTGGAAGAGTTGTTGCGGCAAAGACGGGAACATCTCAGGAGTTTCGTGATGCATGGACGGTGGGCTATACGCCATCAATTGCAGTTGGAGTTTGGGCGGGAAATAATGATTCGCATCCGATGAAAGCAGGTTCAGATGGAGTCTTCGTGGCAGCTCCGATTTGGCGCAGTTTTGTGGATGCGGTGTTGTCTCGCTATCCGGATGATAGCTTTGTTGGCTATAAGCCAGTTTCTTCTGATGAAAAAATAGTTTTGAGTGAAGAGGAACTTAAGAAATGGGAAGAACAGAAAAAGAAAGAAGAGAAAGAGAAAAAGAAGGAGGAAAAGAAGAAAAAGAAAAAATGATAGACATATTTGTGCCTATTAAAGCCTCTTTCGAGGCTTTTTTGATTTTTAGGGCTTATCTTGGCATTTTTGGGGTAAAAGTGGCTAGTATGATGGCTCATATTAGCCAAAATGTGGCTATATTGCTTGACTTTCTGGCAAATATTTGCTAACATTGTAGGTCAGTCTGAAAAGGGGAACTAGATCCCTGACTGGCAATTAACAATTAAAGTTTATGTATGCGTATTAGTAC
This sequence comes from Candidatus Moraniibacteriota bacterium, assembly GCA_049297495.1. Classification (GTDB taxonomy): domain Bacteria; phylum Patescibacteriota; class Minisyncoccia; order Moranbacterales; family UBA2206; genus UBA9630. The sequence continues at coordinate 17,917 of JBAQUL010000010.1, read as the reverse complement.
GAAGTTGGCGCTTTTAGCCAGTTTCTCTGTCGTCCTGGGATTAGGCGCGATGGCGGGAACAGCGAGAGCCGACGAGTCTAATCAAACAAAAATAAACTTCAATATCGTCGAAAACATCCTTACTCTTGGTCAAACAAATGTTTGTATGGCTGAGGAACTTGCTCCAACAGCGGAAGTTGCAGAGGAAAAGAAGGTGGAGGAAGTGGAAAAGGAGAAAAAAAATATAATTGAAACTAAAAAAGTACTTAAAAATAGCAACTTACCGAAAGGAAAATTCGTAATCAATGCTTCAGCGTATACTGCTGCGGCCGATGAATGTGGCAAGAGCGATGGAATTACAGCTTCGGGAAAGAAAGTCAAAGAAAACGAAACGATCGCTTGTCCCAAGAACTTTGCTTTTGGAACAAAGGTGAATATTGAAGGTTATGGAACCTATATCTGTCAAGATCGTGGAGGTGCAATCAAGGGGAATAAGATTGATATCTATGTGAAAACAAAAGCGCAAGCGTTTGCTTTCGGTAGACGAAACTTAGTGGCTGAGATTGTGCTTGAATAAAAAAAGAGCACTCCGAGTAATCGGGGTGCTTTTTTTGTGCTCGAAGCCTGTCGGTTGACTTGAGCTCTTTGGCTTGGTACTATTTACCTATGGTCCGGTGGCCGAGCAGTTAGGCAAGGGTCTGCAAAACCCTGTACAGCAGTGCGAATCTGCTCCGGACCTCAGTTTTGTTAAAAACGATTAATATGGTATACTTTTGGGGTGATATAAATAAATTAGTATACCACTATGAGAAAAAGAAGTTGGACAGAAAATGAACTGAAAAAAGCAGTTGAATTGTCCACAAGCGTTAGGCAGGTTTTAAAAAGATTGAAGCTGAAGGAAGCAGGAGGAAACTATTCTCAAATAAAAAAGTTTTTAGAGCTTTACAAAATCAATACAAAGCATTTCACAGGAAAGGGTTGGAATAAGGGAATGAGTGGAATTGGAAAACCACGTCAGGAGTTAGAAGAAATTCTAAAAAAGGATAGTAATTTTCAAAGCTTCAAGTTGAAGAAAAGATTATTTGTTGCTGGTTTAAAGCCAAAGCATTGCGAAGAGTGCGGGTGGCATAAAATATCGAATGATGGGCGGTTACCATTAGAACTCGATCATATTAATGGTGATAGTAAGGACAATCGACTAGAAAATTTGCGAGTACTTTGTCCTAATTGTCATAGTCTAAAGCCAACACACAGAGGGAGAAATCGAAAAAAATAATTTTGGGCGAGTGGTGGAATGGTATACACTCAACACTTAAAATGTTGCGGAGCTTGCTCCATGAGGGTTCGAGTCCCTCCTCGCCCACAAAAATAAGCTGTCTAATTTCTAGGCATTTTTTATTTTATCAACGTTCTTTAACTCCAAGAAAGGAAAGGTGCAGATGAAAACAAGAGCGGAGCAGATGGAAATGTTGCGTAAAGGCGAGGCGCCTCCAACAGACGCTGGACTTTTTGGGGCAACCTTAAGGGAGGAGCATTGTAAATTGATGTTAATTCCTGTGCCATGGGATGGTACAGCTTCTTACGGCAAAGGGACGGCATTGGCACCCGATGCTATTCGGCAAGCTAGCCACCAGCTGGATCTTGAAGACTTATTTTTTGGCAGGCCATATCAAAAAGGAATCAGCATGCTGGAGATTCCTGAGGAAATTTTGCTGATGAGTAAAACGAAGGCAACGCTGGAAGAAAGAAATTCTCACAGCAGAATTGTTAATCGGTATGTTTGCAATCAAGCCAAAAGACTTCAGGGTAAAGGAAAAATCGTCGGAGTTCTCGGCGGTGAACATTCCGCACCCTTTGGTTTAATTGAGGCACTGGCAGAAGAATGTCCTGATTTTGGAATTTTGCACCTTGATGCACACCACGATTTGCGTGAGGCCTACGAGGGCTTGCAATTCTCGCACGCTTCCATTATGTATAATGTGATGCAAAGCTTCCCTGAAATTTCATTGTGTCAAATCGGAATACGGGATTTTTGTGCAGATGAGAGGGAATACTCAAAGGCGCTTGGCAAAAGGTCCAGAGTTTTTTATTGGAAAGATATTTTTGAAAGGATGGATATGGGGACTTATTTTAGAGCGATTATCGATGAAATTTCTGATTTTCTTCCCAAGAGAGTCTATATCTCTTTCGATATTGATGGTTTAGATCCGTCCAATTGTCCCAATACCGGGACTCCTGTTTCAGGCGGGCTATCCTTTTCGCAGGCAGTCTATCTCGTTGAGAGACTTTCTGTAAACCACAAGATTATTGGGTTTGATTTGTGCGAAGTTGCACCTGGAAAAGAGGGAGACTGGGATTGCAATGTTGGCGCTCGTATTTTATATAAACTGTGCGGGGCAGCCTTAAAATGATTTTTCATCGCAAACATAAAAGCCGCTTTCAGGTTGAGGAACTGAGGCGGCTTTTTTAATTTCCATTCTTCTTGATCGAGCTTTGGCTAAATTTTGATTTTTCAAAAATTATCTTATTTCTTCCTGCTCAATTTTAGCAATAATTTTTGGAATCCGTTTGAAATCTTTGATCAGAGTTTCGCGCATTGATCCATTATAGAGCGCCGCCGCGGGGTGATAAAGTGTGTAGAATATTTGTTTACTCATACCTTCGATTTTTCTTCTCATCGCTTTGCCATGGACTTCGGAAATCTTGAAGCCGGGTAAAAATCTTTCCATCGAGTGGCGGCCAAGTGTAACAATTAATTTTGGCTGGATAATTTTTATTTGCGCAAGAAGCCATGGCCAGCAAGCAGTGACTTCTTCGGGAAGTGGATCGCGATTTTCTGGTGGGCGGCATTTGCAGACATTCGCGATGTAGACGTCTTCGCGCTTAAGTTTTATTGTTCCAAGCATTTCGTTTAAAAATTTTCCCGCTGCTCCAACAAAAGGTTCTCCGGTTTCATCTTCTTTCTTGCCTGGTGCTTCTCCGATGAAAAGAATTTTCGCGTCAGCTGAACCTGCGCCGGGGACGACTTGGGTGCGACCTTGTCTGAGCGCGCACTTTGAACAGGCGAGCATCTCGGTGTTTAGTTTTTTGAGTTGGGATTGTTTGGATTCCATAGGTCTTGTCATTCCCGCCCCCGTCTTCACGAGGATAAACTCCGGCGGGAATCTAGTCACTAGTTTATATTAAAATAGTGGTCTTTCTGGTTAGAATTATTCTGTTAAATTGGATTTGTTTTTCTGCTTAGTTTTTTGATTGTTTGCCAAAGCATAAGGCCAATATCTTTTTCTAAGTCTATCCACTGGATTCCCGCCTGCGCGGGAATGACAATTTCGTTTAGTTTGCTTTTTTATAGCCTTGCGTCACTTACGTATTTACAGGAATGACACAATGTAGATTTATTTCAGATTATGCACTCTAATTAACTTAAAATTATCATTCTCAGTATTCCATATGGCAAAAGTTGGCGGATAGATTTCCCCAGCGACATTGCCGGGGTTTAGTATCTTGCAATTGCCAATCATTTCTTCCCAAGGTTTATGGGTATGGCCATGGAAAACAAAATCATATTTTCTCGTTTCCGCGAGCTTTCTGGCTTCTCGAGGAAAATGGACGAAAGCGATTTGTTTGCTATCGATTTTAGTTTCGCCAAAACTTTTAAATAGAAAAGTATTGCGATATTTTTCCACTGAATCAAGTTCGCGCAGTTCAGTATAATCAGCATTACCAAAAGTGTAATAAATAACGCCTGCAAAATTATCATTCATGAGATCGAGCACTTCTTTTGATGCGAGGTCGCCACAGCAAATAATCGTGGTAATTTTTTGCTCTGCGCAATGGCGCAAAACTTTTTCAAGATTCACTTCGTTATTGTGAATGTCTGAGGTGATGGCGATTTGCATATGGATACTTTAAATATGTGATTAAATTATACTATAATTTGCTTTGCAGCATAACCTGGCGTACTTTTATTCACCCAGCGCCCATAAAGAATCAAAAAATTCCTGTTGGCTTTTAGCGATGTCTTGATTTTTGAGATGAAAAATAATGACGGGATTGCCAAAAATATTGAAGCTGACTGACTTTTTCCAAATATTGCTATCCACAAAGCCGTTTTTCAGCCCCTTAACTATCCGATATTCAAATAGAGGGCGTTTGCGCACCGCCTCTTCCAAAGTTTGTTTTTGCAGCTCTGATCCAATGAAGCGCAGCTTGATTCCCTTGGAAATTCTCAATTTCTCATAATTCTCAATCTTGCTCCCCATTACCGTGTAAAAAGAATTCCACTGACTGCCCAGGATTGACAAGGTTTCATTCTCCTGGGCATCCAAGAGCGATTCCATCTGATATTCCACAAAAGCACTTTCACCCTGGAAAACCTCAAATTCTTGTTCCCTGGAGGGTGTGGCAAAGTCAGAGATCTTTTGGATCAGTTCTAGCGCTGTTTGCTGTTTTTTATCCACCAGCACTTGAAGCCGGCGCGGAGATTGGGCACTGAATTTTCGACGGCCTTTGACAATTACATGCTTAGCTAGGCCTAAAAGCTCTAGCGCGTAGAGGGAATTATAGATAATCTGGCGATGAACGCCCATTTCTCGCTCTAGCGCGCTTATTCCAGTCTCGCCAAAAGACAGTAAATTCAAATAAACCAGACTGTCTTTTTCTGATAAGCCAAACTCTTGGAGCGCTTTTTTAATTTTTCCTAACTCAATGTTGTCAATATTATTCATACATAACTGTAGTATACACCTTATTTAAGCATAAAGCAAGTCATAATATTGTAGTCAAAAAACATTGACAAAGTAGTATTTTAGTGATATACTGTGTTGTTATGATGAGAAACGACAGAATATTAAAAACTGAATAATAAAGGAGAGAGATATGAAAAGCGAAACTATCGGAAATGATATTGTTGAGGTAATTGCTGATGCCAAAAAAACTCTTGAACTGTATTTTGAGAAATATTTTAAGTGGCATGGAGATTACAGTTATGATTGTGGTGGCTACTGGTGTGGTTGTGATGAGTGTGTTAGCTCGAAACGACACGAAGCAATGATCGAGGAATTTATTGAATTATGTGACACCATCCTTGGCTTGGAATTTGATAAAGTACGCGAGCTTTTTAAAAGCTCTACTGGATATGAGCTTGTGGAAAAATCTGATTTCTATGATGAAAGGTATTATTATTTCAAAGTAGCAAGCAACCGGATATTTCCATTTTTTGAAGAAATGCTCGTTTATAATTTCTTTAAAAATGAGGCTGATGCTGGTTTTTTTCTGAGTTTATTTAAAGAATCAAGGAGACTCAAGAAAGAATTAAAAGAATCCGAGGAGAAAATAAAAAATATGGAAAGTAAGGTTTCTGAGGCTATTGAACTAAAAAAGCTTGTTGCTCAAAAAAAGAAGGATATCATAAAGGCCTGTGTTGATCTAGGTAAGCTTGGATGAAAAAGAGAAATTGCAAAACCGTGCAATTTCTCAAGTCACGTAGAGTTTAGGGCGATTGAGATGGAAATTACTTCCACTCAATCGCCTTTTTTATTTCACAAGCGCAATATCCATAAATTCTTTTCTTTTCTCATGGCTTTCCTTGAAAATTCCTCTGGCGTCCATTGTGGTCATTTCGCCGTTGTTTTTTTTGACTCCGCGCATTTCTTTGCAGAGATGTCGGGCTTTCATGATGAGGATTGTGCCTTTTGGCTTCAACTCTTTTTCAATTGTATCAAGTATTTCTTTGGTTAGATTTTCCTGAACTTGTAGCCTGGCAGAATGATAATCAACTAGGCGTGCAATCTTGCTAAGGCCAATGATTTTGCCATTTGGGATGTAGCCAAAATAGTATTCTCCGAAAAATGGTACCATATGATGTTCACAGTGGCTATAGAAATAGCCATGATCAGAAACTAGCTGCTCAGAACTTGAATTAGAGTTACTAAAACTGGTCAAGTTGGGCTTCTTTTCTGGATCATAGCCCAAAAACATTTCCTGATACATTCGGGCCACTCTGTCTGGAGTATCCCTGAGTCCTTCGCGAGATGGATTTTCGCCAAGTTCGATTAGAATGGCTCTCACTAAGCCGACTAATTTTTTCGTGCTCATGCTATTTGGTATAAGTTATTGATGAATTATCTGCCTCCCAGATAGTAATTGTGATTTTTGATTTTTTATTATCTTTCAGGTTAAGCTTTATTTTGTCATGCAAATATTTGGCAATTAGCTCGGCCGTCGGTTCAAAATCCAAAATTTTGTTTAGATTTTTATGATCAAGCTCATTTGCTGTTTCTTTTAACCTAGTGAAGTCAATGACCATGTTATTCTTGAGAGTACTTGAAGTAATTTCAATTAAAACTTTCCAGTTGTGGCCATGAATCGAATCGTTGCATTTTTTGTCGTACGCATTAGTTAGCTGATGAGCAGCGCTGAAATTAGTAGTTAGTTTTAGGGTGTACATATAATTAGATTAATAAATTAATTAGATCTGAGTTCATATAGTCTCCAGCGGTATTCAGCTCTGAACGGCTTTTCGTCTAATATTCGCAACTTGTATCCCGCGTCAAGAATTATTGTTTCTAAGACATCAAAGTCTGCATTTGGACTCTCAGTTTTTCCGCTTTGCAGATTGGCGTGAGGCAACAAAATTCGTCCGTTATCAGCGAGATGCCTTTCGGATTGCGCTAGGAATTTTTTATGGGTATTGAAATTATTATCGTATAGAGCTAAATCAATAGAGTTATTTTCTCCGTCAAAATCAACAAAAGGTAAGTTGGCGAGAATTAGCCCATATTTTTTGTAGTCTGGTATATTGAAAAAAAGATCAGATAAAAAAAGTGATAATTTTTCCGTAACATTATTTATTCGAGCATTTTGTTTGGCACATTCTAAGGCTAGCGGACTAATGTCAATTGCATCAACATGCATGGCTCCAAGCAGAGCTGCACTGATTGCCTCAATTCCGCTGCCGGTACCAATATCGGCTACTTCAATATTTTGAATATCGGGATAATTTTTTAAATACTCGCCAAGTTGAAATTTTTGTTGAGGAGGAAACACGCCAGGGAAAACATTAATAGGAATTGTATTTCCAGCAGAATTGATGTTTGTGTGATAGATTCCGTTTGCAGCTTTTATCTTAAGTTGCTCACGAAAATAGATTGTAGCTTCGGGATATTTTTTCATAAATAATGATTATTGCTATGAATATGGAAAATTGTTGGATATTAGCTTGATATAAAAATGTTTTTGATAAAATTAGGTGAGTCAGGATGCATACAATATGCATCCTGACTCAGTGGTTATTTTACTGCGAGTACTTGCCAAAAGGCGGGATAACCAACCTCACCTGACTGGTTGCAAGCTGTCAAAGTTTCTTGCGTGACAAACTTGCTTTGAGAATGAAGTACTTGGAAACCGGCATCTCTTAAGAGGTTCTGGAGTATCTGGTGCGGATGGCACCAAATCACTGAGTGGAAAACCTCACCCAGCGAATTTCGGTATTCTTCTCGAAACTGCTGACTTTTCGTCAGCGGCCTATCGCTGAGCGGAAAGTATTTCGCCCAGCTGGACCGACCGGTCCGATTAGGGCTGTCTACTCCAAACAAATATTCATTCAAAGTAGACACCACTATGCGACCGCCGGACTTTAGTGTCCGGTAAGCTTCTTGGAAGAAGCTTAGACAGTCCTCTGGGCTGTCCTGCAACAAAACTGCAATGCAGGACACGGCGTCAAACGAATTGTCGACGTATGGCAGACTGGTAATGTCTGCCAAAGAGTACGTAATGCCTAGAGGGTTTAAATTCTCCAGGTCTCTGGCCGCCGACAGGAGCACTTCTGCTCTATCGCAACCAAAAATCTTAGCCCCAGACCATGCCAGCCGACGAGTGCAGAATCCGGCTCCACAGCCGGCATCCAAGATGTTCTCGCTTGGTTGAGGGTTGAGTAATCCAATAGCTGGTAAGCGACCGAGATAGTCGCCCATAACCATTAATTGATCCCCTTTTTCCACCCAAAACCTAGCATTGTCCTCATATACCTGAATTTCTGGAATTATCATGGCGTTTCTCCTTTTTTTTGGCTTAATTTAAGGTTCTGTGTCTCGCCTTGGCCATTCCTCAGCTTGACTCAAAACTATACCATAAATTCAAGAAAATGGTGGAAAAAATGTCAAAAAGTAAAATCAGCTATCCACGGCTTGTTGTAAATTGGCTTATATATTGACAAATATGGCCGAATAGGCTATACTTTTAGTGATGACATAAATAATATCATTTCTATGAAAATTCTATATAAAGACCTCGTCGAAGCGGGACTTAGGGAAAAAGAAGCTAAAATATATATGGCAATACTAGAACTAGGAGAGGCAAATATTGCTCAGATAAGCCTCAGGTCTGGTGTAAATCGCAGTACGGTCTATCTAGCGCTCAAAACATTGAAGGAAAAAGGCTTACTTTTGACTGTCAAAAAAAATAAAACACTATTTTATGCCGAAGATCCGCGAAAGATGCTAGGGGATTTGGAAAAAAAGAAAGCAGTGTTGGAGCGGGCGATGCCAAGCCTGCTTGCTAGTTTTGCTTTTATCGACAAAAAGCCCGAAGTGAAGTATTTCGAGGGTGAGGAGGGTATCAAGAAAATATATGAAGACGTTTTGAAAACACCAAATTCTGAAATGTTGGCCTGGTATTCTAATGAGTATAAAGAATTTTTTGATGAGAAATTCTTTTTTGATTATTTTATTCCTGAGAGAAAAAGAAAAAAGATTTGGCTGCGATCGATCTATCCGGAAGATGATTCAATGCGCGCGCTGGCTTCGAATAATGAAGAGCAATTGAGACAGTCACGTTTTATCAATAATGAAAAGTTTAAAATTGAAAGTGAGATTTGTCTTTACGAACATAATAAAATAGGCATTATTGCCTATAAGGATAAGTTGGGCGTAATAATTTCCAGCCAAACAATTTTCAACACCTTGAAATCAATTTTTGAGGTGATGTGGGACGGGGCGAGTAAATAGCGAAGACTTATTTGATTAAGACTTTCTTTTTAGCATTTCCCAGTTAAGTTCGAAGACAGTTTTTAGGGTGACATAAATTTTTTCGCTTTCGATGATGAGGCCCAAGCCTTCCTTAAATGACATAATGCCGATCTTTCTTTTGCCATAGAGGTTTATTTCAACTTCCAGACTTAGTTCGGGAGAATTATAAAGTCTGGTTTCTCGCAGGTGCTTTTTATCTTCGGCCTGTATCTTTTGAACAACTCCCAGATTTTGCCCGATGGCGCGCATCCAAATCTTTTTCTCAATTCTTTTTTTGAGGTAATAATTCCACATATAATCTTCGTCAAAGTATTTGAAAACATCAGTCGTGCCCCACATCAGGATTTCTTGATTGGGATAATTCAAAGTGTCTTGGTAGACATTTTTGATTCCTTCGCTACCTTCAAAGTATTTTACATCTGGTTTTTTGTCGATACCACTAGCCATCGAAAGTAGTTGAGGAAGGATGGAACTAATCACGGCTTTCTTTTCCTCTAATTGACTTTCTAGAATTCTTGGATCTTCAGCATAATAGAGTGTGCGTTTTTTTCTTTTAGTTGTTCCAATGAGGCCTTTGGCTTTTAGCGTCTCTATTACATCATAGACGGATGTACGTTTAATTTTAGATTTTCTGGAAATCTGTTCAATCGTCGTTTCGCCCAACTCCAAAAGCTCAACATAGACATCGGCTTCACGCTGCGAGAGGTTCAATTTTTCCAGTTGCTTTTTAAGAATGGCCATAATGAGTGATATTTTGTCGACAAAAGGGTCGTTTTGAATAGGTTAGCATAATGTTCAAAATTTGTCTATGCATAGGCACAAAATAGTTTTATTGATGACAGTACGACGTGTTTTAGTAAAATATGCCGTAAAATATTTAAATAGTATAGTCTGTAATTTCACGGATATGGGAGGTTGTTTGACAATTTGACTAATTTAGATGTGCTTAACGAGTGCGAGAGGAGGTATTTATGTTTATGGATATTTGTCGTACGCAACCGGTAGCGATGACCTTCTGCCTTATAATTTTTGCCGTAGTAGTGTCTCTCATTGCAGTGTATGCCGAGTATCTTTGGCAGAAATATTATCAAAAAATAAGCAACTGGACGCAAGTAATTTATTTGTTGGTAAAAATTCTTCGTTTTGGTTGTGTGATAAGGGTGGAAATGGATGAATTATCTATTGGCAAAACAAAACACGATGATGAAATAATTAAATTTGGGGGGATTGGCTGGATAGTGCTCTGGAGGAGAAACGAAACGAGTTCCTATGAGTTACTCATAAGGACAGTGGAAAAAAGTCCGCCGCCCATTGTTGTTGATTTTGGAGAAAAATGGAGAACGATAGTTTTGGTTCCTAATAATAAAAAATAAATGCACGAAAGTACGAAGGGAGGTCTGTTATGAATAGATTTTTTTCTTTATTAAAGAGGCTATTGTGTGGATCTAGGCAGTTGCCGAAAGATAAGTTAGTGGAACGTGCAGTTCTTTCGACAAGTGTGATTCTCACGACGTCGCCAGAAGTTGAACTTTTTGGTCTTGGTGAAGTTGATTCATCAGATATAATTAGACCTGATGAATCTAATAAAAAGCTATCCGCTAAAAGGGAGGATACAAATATAACTCTTAAGGATATTCATATCTGGGCATATGATTGGGAAAGTATTTCAGCCGATAAAATTAAACCAATTATTGAAAACGCCCTAAATGAGGTTAGAGCGCAAATAGACGCGACTCCTGTTTTAAATCGGTGCACAATTCCAGTTTCCAATAGAAAAGATGTAAATATTGATGTGTATTTTAAAAATTGCAACATGCAGTATCCATTTATGGAATACCCATCCATCAGGTATATTTTTGTATCAACTGAACATCATCTTCCTCAAGAGCTCATCGATGTCGTTAGGAGTGCTATTCGGTCAGCTAAAAATGAGATAGAGCAAGTGGATGGAGTTTCCTACTTTTTCGATATAGAGGTGGTAATAAAGAGGATTGTCCCCGATGGAATCTGGAAAGATGATTGGCCGTGGCCGTTTTGATTTTTTTTAGTATTATGCGCAGGAAAGTTTTCAATAAGACTTTCCTGCTTTTTTGTTAAAAATAAAAAAAGCCAGTCAAAACGGGACTGGCACCGGAAGAACTAATGAAAATTTTCAATAAGTTAAGTCTTTTTGTTTTTTAGCCATCTCTCTGGCCAGCTTAAGATCCTTATTGCTTCGTAGTAGCGGAGTTGGTATTTGGCGAACCCTGGGACCGGATTTCTGCCGTTCCCAATCGACTATTTTCCAATGAAGCCAGATTCGGAGAGAGATTTTATAAGCCAGCCTAATCCACAATCTCAGAGCCAATCCGCTTTTTTCTAATGCCGTTTTTTCAGCATCAGTTAGCCAGATGCGCAGATTTCTGGCTGTAGTTATTTTGACTTCTTGATTTTTCAAAAAATCGCTAACACCTTGATTCATCTCACTCACCTCCCTCGAATTATTTAGGTACTGGTTTTATTTTCTAAAACTTTTCAGTAATTTGATATCTTCCACAACCTTGTCATGTTCGGTTTCTAATACCATATCGGTCTCATTTTCTTTGGCAAATGCGACGATATTTTGAAAAGCAATTTGGCCAATTTTTCCTTCACCGATATGGGCGTGGCGGTCGCGCTTGGAATCAAAATCAGTCAAGCTGTCATTGATGTGAAAGAGTTTGATATTTTCTAGGCCTAATTCTTGATTGATTCTTACGATAGTTTTCTCAAAATCTCGCCAGTCATAACCGGAAGCGAAAGAGTGCTGAGTATCGAGACAAATTCCGGCGATAGATTTACTGCCTACGCCGTTGATAATTGTTTTCAAATCAAGAAGTGAACTGCCAATGATTTCTCCGGCTCCGGCGCTGTTTTCTAGGAGCAACTTAGTTTTACCGGAATAATTTTCCAAAGTCTTCTTTAATGTTTCAATTACTTTCTGAATTGATTCTTCGTGAGTCATGCCTTTAGCGGAGCCGAGATGGGTCATCACATATTTGGCACCAATGAGACTGCCGCGCTCCAGTTCGTCGCGGACAATACTGACTGAACCATAGCGGATCTTATTATCCAAAGATGCGAAGTTGATGTAGTAGGGAGTGTGAATGTAGGTATTTAGTATTTGATATTTAGTAGCTAGTATTTTAAATTCACTTATAATTTCCTTTGTCAGTTCCGGCGCTTTGCCACCGCGCGGTGAGCGAGTGAAGATTTGCATCGCTTCACATCCTAAAATGCTTGCGCGTTCAGGTGCATTTTGGATTCCGCCAGCGATGGAGATGTGACAACCAATATTCATTGTTATATTGCTAAATTGTTACATTGTTAAAAAATACAAAAACTATTTTAGCAATTTAACAATAGAACAATTTAATAATTTATTCAATCTTCCACCCATTCTCCGTTTCAACAATTTTGCCTTTAATTTCAAAGCCGCTGGCGAGTTCGTGTCCTCCGCCACCAAATTGGGCAGCGAGCTTGGAAACATTTACGCCTTTATATTTTTCACTGCGCAGGCTTCCCTTGATCATCCCATCTTCTCTTTCTGAAAGTACCAAGGAAAATTTTGTTCCCGGGACGGTATTGAGAATGGTGGCAACTTGTGCGATGTCTTCGGTGGTGGCGCCAAATTCCTTAATATCTTCCATTGTAAGAACGGAAGTTATCATGCCATTTTCTTGATTAATACGTGCCCGTTCGAAAGCGCGACCCCATAATTTTAGGGTAGAAATTTTCTTGCTATTAAAAGTGGCGTTGACAATTTTTGCCATTGGAGCACCTTTCTTCATTAGTTCGGAAATAATGCCTAGGACATGCGAGGTGGTGTTGGAATGTTGTAGTATTCCAGTATCAGCGATAATGCCCAGCATTAAGAAGGTAGATGTTTCTCTGGCAATTTCAATTTTATTTGATATGAAAAATTCGTAAATCATCTCACAAACCGAAGAGTAAGCTGGATCAACAATTTTAATATCAGCAAAAATGGTTATATCGGGATGATGGTCAATGATGGCAGTAATTTGCTTTTTATCTATTTGAGGAAGGATTTTTTCAAAACCTCGTTCGACACTATCTGTTGCTATGATTAGTTTGTATTTGGTGAGGTCAAGTTTATCAGGATGAATAAACGTCGCGCTAGAGAGTGTCGCGAGATAATCAGGTAGCGGATCAAAGCAAGCAATGTCAACATTTTTTCCTAAAAGTTGGATATATTCTCTTAGCGCCAAAACAGATCCGACAGTATCTCCGTCAGGTCGGGTGTGGGCGAAAAGCAGAATATTTTCGCAGCCACGTATCGTATAGTTTAGAGTATGAAATTCATTAGCAAATTTGTGCATAAATAAAAAATAGTCTCCTCGCCCTCCGGGAGAGCCTGCCTGCGCTCCGTCGGCCATAGCCTTTGGCGGCGTGCCACCGGTAGGCAGGGAAGTCACGAATACGTGACAGGCGAGGGCGTGTTGGATAATAGAGGTATATAAGAAAAACATAAGGTCTCTATTATATCGCGTCATTCCCTCATCTGGCCTTCGGCCATCTTCTCCCATGGGGAGAAGAGGATGCAAATAAAGTTTGGTTATTCTAGAGTTCTTTCAGTAGCTTTTCGATCTTGTCCGCTTCACTTTCGGTGAAATCACTGCGAAATTCGATGCGGGGGAGAGGTTTAATGCGAAGTTTTTTATTGAGACTTAATTGAATATTATGGCGCTCTTTCTCGAGCGTTTTAATTGCGTAGGAAAACTCGCTTTCCGGAAAAACACTGACGAACACTCGAGTATAGCGAACATCAGGAGAAGTGTCAACTTTGGCAATGGTCACAAAAACACTGCTCTTCATTGAGAGTTCTTTTAAGATTATGTCATTGACATATTTTCTTACGAGTTCATTAATTTTTGGGATGCGATTTGCGGGCATATTTGATTAGGGATATAGGATTTGGGCGGTAGGTTAGGTCGTAGGTTTTTGGTCACAGGTAGAAAAACTTAAAATAAGTAACTTAAAACTTAACTTACTGCTTACGGCCTATGTTCCCTTGAATTAAAGAATTTTCTTTTTCAAATCTTCCTTGAAGGAAATCAAGATATCATCAACTTTAATTTTAGTCTCACCTAAAAATGTTATTCCACACTCACTTGGAGCCTTGCAATCGATCACATCAACTTTGTTGGACTGAAGATTTCCCATTTTACCTTTGCCGATAATAGTGTCATTTCTCTCAACCTCCAAGGAAGAATTATTTTCAATTCGACCAGAGGTAACGCGCCCACCAATAATCATGTCTTTTTTGCCAGTCTTGAAAATTGCGAGTACTTTCATCTTTCCGAAATCTTCTCTTTCGAATTCGTCAGGCAGCATCGCAATGAGGCGAGCCTTGATATCATCAATCAGTTCATAGATAATTTTGTAATTTTTCACTTCGACGTTTGCGGCATCCGCCATTCTTTTGGCAACTGGTGTAATCTCAACATTGAAGCCAAAAATTATTGATTTAGAGCTGCTGGCAAAGCGGACATCTGATTCGGTGATATTTCCTACGCCTGTACCAACATAATCAATCGCAACTTTGTCATTTTTAATTTCTCCGAGTATCTGTTGGATTGCTTCAAGTGAGCCATGCACATCAGATTTCACGATGATGTTTAGCCTAGAGATATTCCCACTGGCAATGCTGGAATAGATTTTTTCAGTATTAAGATTTGTTCCGCTTTCGGCGTGAGAAAATATCTTAGCTTCATTTAATTTTGCTTGACCGATAGATTTCGAGGCGACTACCTGCAAGATGTCATTGGAATTTGGAGTGGCATGCAGGCCAATAAGACTCACGGGTGTGCCTGGCCGAGCCTCCGTGATTCGTTTTCCAGTAAAATCTTCTAGTCGGCGCACTCGTCCAAAGGTACCGCCGGCAATGACATCTTGACCTTCCTTGAGTGTCCCAGTTTTGACTAGAATAGTGGAAACTGGTCCTTTGTGTGGATCAAGGTGGGCTTCGAGAACGATTCCAAGGGCAGTTCTTGCGTGGTTAGCTTTGAAATCTTCGACTTCCGCGATGAGCAGGATATTATCCAAAAGATCATCAATGCCGATATTCTGCTTGGCACTGACCTTTGAGGAAAGAACTTGTCCGCCCCATTCTTCAAGTAGGATGCCATTTTCAGCTAATTCTTGCTTGACTCTCTGTACGTTGACGCCTGGCTTATCAATCTTATTAATTGCAACGACAACCGGAATTTTTTTAGCCAAAAGATATTCAATGACTTCCTTTGTTTGCGGACGAACACCATCATCGGCAGCGACAACTAAAACTGCAATGTCAGCAAGGCTAACACCTCGTTCGCGCATAGCTGAAAAAGCTTCATGACCGGGAGTGTCGATAAATGTGATTAATTGACCTTTTTTCTTGACTTGGTAGGCGCTGATATGCTGGGTGATTCCGCCAGATTCTTTCATGGCAACGCTAGTTTTTCTGATTGTGTCAAGCAGGGTGGTTTTTCCGTGATCGACGTGGCCGAGGATGGTTACGACTGGTGGGCGTGATTTCAGATTTTCTCCCGACCCAATCTCACTTTTGCAGATCTCAACAACCTTTTCTAGTGTCATTGTGTCCCCAGCATCAAAAACTTCCTCTGTTGCATCAAAACCCAGGTCGCTGGCGATGATTGAAGCGGTTTCGAAGTCAATTTTTTCGTTAATCGTGGCAAATATCCCGTTTTTAATCAGTTCGGTGATAACAATATTAACCGGTGAAGACAATAGTTCGCTGAATTTTTTTACAGTGACTGACGGTGGGAGGATTACCTTTTTTCTTTCGACTTCTGGCATGATATTTTTAAATTAGGGCTATTTATGAACTTATTTCTTCTTTTTGTCTTCAGACAAGAGGGCTGTTTCGATGGCTTTCTTTTCTTCCTCAGTTAGAGGGAAATTGATAGATTCACCGTTTGTTATGGCTTTTGAATAGACTCTGGTGCCTTCTTTTGTGTAGAGTGCTGTAATGGTGATCCCGTTATTTTTGCCGTTCAGGAGCGCAATCGAGAAGCTTTGATTTCCACCGACATCTTTGAACGGATTGAAGCGAATAGCGGAAACCTTGTGAATTCCTCGCAGGGCAAGATTATTAATTTCATTGGAAATCGTATAAAGCTCTTGGATATCCTTGTCGAGTACTTTAAGGTTTTTGGCTTGATCCAGTAGGACTTCTTCTAGATTTTTGACCTTTTCTCCTTTAAAAAAGGCCGCATTGGTAGCTTGAATTTTTCGGAGAGCTAGATGCAAGTAGATACTCCAAATCAGTGACATCAGCAGTAAAACCAAAAAAATGGCCAATAAAAGCACTAAATTAGTTTCAACTAGAGTTTTTAGTATTTGCATAGTAATGTGTGGGTCGTGCGCTTAAAATAAGTCTCTCTCCTTGTTAGGCTAGCATTAAAAATGAGGAATGTAAAGCTTTTTAGTATAATTATGACTTAAGTCTAACCCAAAAACAATCTTTAAAGCGCGTGGCTTCTTTGGGGTTGTCTTTTTTTATTTTAGCTTCCAAAACCGTTAAAGTTTTCCAGATTAATCTTCGGCTATAGAAAAGCTTGTTTTTGGGTTAGACGTAAATCCTGATAACATCGAGGAGATCCTTGTTCCACCGCTAAAGCTAAGGTGGCACGCAGTCGACTTTGTCCTGCTTACTTCAGGACTTCACTTGGGATGACAGAAAATTGCTATTTTTTGCCAAATTGACCCAAGGCGTGTTTCATGCTAAAATTAAAGGGCTAAATCATAAAAAATCAAAAAATATGGAGCGGAAAGCAAAACTAGAGGAACTTATTGGTTCGAGCGCACTTAGTGATGAAGATAAGGCTAGCTGGGCAGAATTAATCGCGACTTCCCAGGAGAATTTTATTGAAAGTTTGTCAGAGATTTTGGAGCAGTTTCCTGAGGAACTTCTCTGGTTTAATGATGTATATAAGCGAAAAAAAGCAGCTTTCACACTTTTTTCCAATAGTAAAGCTGAGGGGCAGGCGATACTCAAGGAGATATATGAAGAGGAAAAAACTAAACTAACAGAACTATTAAGTCGATAACATTAATCTTTATAGGATAAATTTATGGAATTAAAAGACGCATCTATTGCAAAATTGCCAGAAAATAGTGAAGAAAACCCATTGGAGAAGGATCTTGGAGAGCTTGGTCCAGAAAAAAAGTTAGAAGGGTTGGATAAGGATATTTGTAGGCAGGTGAAAAACGAAATAGCCAAATTGAACGAAGTTATTACCGAATCACCAGATAGTGAAGACGGAGATGTCGTTAGTTTGAAGCTTGAAGAGGGAAGTGCTGAGGTGGCTGTAAGGAAAAAACGCGGAACTACTTTTGTGAAGGCAGTGGCGATAGCAATGGTGCTTACGGGTTTTTCCTCTTTTGCAGCAAAAACGGCTGAAGCAAGAGGGGTGATTGCCGACATGATTTCGATAGGCTTTACAGGTCATACGGAGGATGAATGGAAAGCAGAGAAAAAAGCGCGCGTGAAAGTGTATAATAATGCTGTAAATCGGAGTGAGCGAGCAAAGGATGTTATGTTTCAGGAATGGTCAAGAGATGTTAAGAATCAAAGGAATAATATACGCTCTAATCCGGCAGATAAAAAAATCGAAGCTGCAAATTGGAAGCTTGTACAAGAGGCCTTAAATAATTTAAAAAAGGATCCTCGCTATGATGGTAATGAGCAGGGCAGAATAGACGCCGGACAAAAGATTCTGGATGACTATCATAAGCGGATAAATGGTTTGCAATAAGTTTAAAATGTATTTTTTTAAAAAAACGTCCCAGCAATTATTGCAACGGACGTTTTTTATTTTTTATAGCCTTGTTTTTATTGGTTGTTGTTTTTTTGATTTTATTGTAAAATA
>JBAQUL010000009.1:0-18428 GCA_049297495.1 Candidatus Moraniibacteriota bacterium | reverse complement strand
CGACTGCACGATACCACAAAAGACGCTTATCCCTAGGGTAACTTGGTTTTAGAGGCATATATTTTTTCATAGTTAACAGTGTTACCCCTTAGTATACCAAGTGTTACCTATTACTGTTAACTATACAATAGCTTGACAAAACTATCTAATATGCTAAGCTATGGGCATGTAGGATATTTGCATGGCATTCTCCTGTTCTGTCAGTAGAACGATAATTCTTACGAAAGTAAGGAAAAGTCGTCTCTGCTGGCAGAAACAAATAATTTCGATATTTCGGAAAAATTTCGTGTAGAACCTTACACAAAAAAAATTCCCAAATATCTTAAATATTTTCCCCCACCCCTCATCATCCCCCATACATCCATGAAGATTCCAGTGAATCTTCATGGTTTTCTTTTTTTCTGGGAAAAATCTTGTCAACAAAAAACCAACCTCTCGGTTGGATTTTATTTTTTATATCCCCTTCTCCATTAGGGAGAAGGTGGCCATAGGCCGGATGAAGGAGAAGCCTTTCAATAATAACCGTTACTAATCATATAGCTTTTCTTTTTTTAATAACACCCTCTTCTCTCACCTGTCATGAGTACGTGACATCCCTGCCTACCGGCAAGGCAGGCTCTCCCTAAGGAAGAGGAAATATTGTATCATTTTTCTTCCATCCACTCTCTCGCCGCATCTTCCCAATTGCGAAGTTTGGGAAACTTAGTATTCTTTAGCACTGTTGACGGCGCCCGCTTTGCCGGTCGTGGAAATGCATCAGGCGAAACAGGAATGATTTCCATATTCTCCACTCCCGCAATCACAAAAACTTTTTCGAGTGCAGTGTACCACGTCTCTGGTCCTTCATTTACAAGGTGGTAAATCCCAAAGGAAAATTTTTCTTCCCACAGTTTTTTGACCGCTTCTGCTAAATCCTTGGAATAGGTAAAGCAAGAGAATTCCGCGTCGACAACTTTTAGACTCGGATTGGTTTTTGCCAGTGTGAGCATCGTTTCAAAAAAACTCTTCTTCGCGCCCTCAGAAATCGCCGGTGGACCAAACAGTTTGGATGTGCGGATGAGATAATATTTTTCACAATTATCCATGACATTCTGTTCACCCAGTAATTTTGTCTCACCATAACGAGAAATCGGATGAGGCAGATCGGTCTCGATATATTCCCCTTTTTCACCATCAAACACATAGTCAGACACAAAATGTACCAGGACTGCGCCGTTCGCCTCGCTCGCCAGTGCCAAGTTCAACGGTCCTGCGCCATTGACATTTCTCGCCAACTCAAACGTGGCGTCATCTTCTTCAATCTTGTCCACGCCATTATGCGCGGCTGTATTAATCACCAAATCCGGCTGTTCTTTTTCAATCAGTTGCCTGACCATTTCGCCGTCCGCAATATCGATCTGCTCGCGATCCCAAAGTAGTGTTTCGTATTTTTCGCCAGAAAAAACCTCAGCCAATGCTTGACCAAGCATCCCCTGCGCTCCAATGATAATAACTTTAGTTTTTTTGTTTTCCATATTTTATCCTTTCTTACTCCAATCCATCTGCAAGTCTTTTGACCGCGCCAAAATATCTTCCCACCATTTTCTGTTTTCCCTGTACCATCGCACCGTCTCACGCATTCCTTCGTCGAAGTTTGTGACCGGCTTGAAATCTAGCTGAGTTTCAATTTTTTCTGGATTGATGAGATAGCGCCGGTCGTGATTGGGCCGGTCAGCCACAAATTCCACCCACTGGTCAAAATCCAAATTCATTTCATCCAAAATTATTTTGACAATTTCCAAATTAGTCACTTCGTTTCTGGCAGAGATATCAAAAATTGGTAGCTTCGAAGCATCAGTCATTGCCTCTTCGCCAAATTCCACTTTTTTGGGCATGTGGAGTACCAAGTCAATGGCGCGACAATGATCCAAAACGTGAAGCCAATCTCGCTTTTGCATTCCGTCGCCATAAAGTGCCACTTTCTTGCCCTGCATCAAATTGCTGACGGCCAAAGGGATTAGTTTTTCCGGAAATTGATAGGGCCCATAATTATTGGCGCAATGTGTGATACAAATGTCCATCTCTTTATAGGTGTGCATATAGGCTCGCACCAGCAAATCTCCGGCCGCTTTGGCGGCGGAATAGGGCGTCTTGGCATTCAAAGGACTTTTTTCCGTAAAATAGGGCACGTCCCCTCCTTGTTCGCCATACACCTCAATCGTGGAAACATGAACATGCCTTTTCACCTTGAATTGCCGAGAAGCTTCCACCATCTGTTGCGCGCCCAAGGCATTAGCCCGCGCAAAAATGGAAGGGTCAAGAATCGCCCGATCATTATGACTTTCCGCGGCAAAATTGACCACGTGATCTATTTGATATTTAGCATAGATCACTTTCATTTCTTCCAAGTTGGTGATGTCCGCTTTTTCAAAAATAATTTTTCCCGCCGTTTCCAAATCAGCAATATTTGCCCGATTGCCATAGGGCGACAAGTTGTCTAGCGCAATTATACTGTAACTTGGATATTTGTCCGCGATAAAGCGCGTGAAGTTGGAGCCAATGAATCCGGCAGCGCCGGTGATAAGAATTTTCATATAATAATTTTATTTTAAAACGGATTATCTTTTAAAAATTCTTTCCAAGTTGGCAGTCGCCGATCTTTTTCTGAAACAATCGGATTTTCAACCGGCCAAGCAATACCTAAATCTGGATCATTCCAAAGAAGGCCTCCATCGCTATCAGCATGATAGTATTTATCCACCTTATAGACAAAATGAGTGTTTTCTGTGACCAAGCAAAATCCATGCGCCATCCCGTGCGGAACAAACAGCATCTGAAAGTTATCCTCCGAAAGTTCAAAGCTTTCCCACTGACCAAAAGTCGGAGAAAATTTGCGCAAATCCACCACCACATCAATCACCTTGCCTTTAATCACACGCACTAATTTCGCTTGCGTAAACGGCGGCTTTTGAAAATGCAATCCACGCAGCACCCCTTTTTCCGTGGAAAAAGAATGATTGTCTTGGACAAACTGCACATCAATTCCCGCCGCCAAAAATTCTTCCTCGCGATAAGTTTCCAAAAAGAATCCCCGATGATCACCGATCACTTGCGGCTTAATCAAAAACACCCCTTCAATTTTTGTTTTTTGAAATTCGAGCATAGCATTGGGACAAAATTTTTATTTATATCCCCTTCTCCATTAGGGAGAAGGTGGCCGAAGGCCGGATGAGGGAGAAGCCTCATAGAAGCTCATCAAGCTTTAAAAATACTCCAGCTAAATTAGAATTAATTTCTCCATTCCAAACTCTTAATACTCGGTAACCTTGTCTTTCAAAATATCTAGTCCGCTCCAAGTCATAATCTTTTTGTTCGCTATGCTGCCATCCATCTAGTTCTATTATTAACTTCTTTTCTTCGCAGATAAAATCCACAATGTATGTTCCGATTTGATACTGTCTTTTGAATTTTAGATTCTTAAATTGTCTGTTTTTAATTCTGGACCACAGAATTATTTCTTGTGGAGTGGATTCCTTTCTTAAGTCTCGACTTCTCTGTAAAGCTTTTGTTGTTAACTTTATTCTAAGTTTCATCAGTTTTTTATTTCATGCCTCTTCTCCCCTCGGGAGAAGGTGCCCGAAGGGCGGATGAGGGCAAGGGCGTTTGATATATCTGATACCCGCTATCATACAAAGCTCTCATTGATAACTACACCCTTGCCCTCACCTGTCACGTGCTCGTGACATCCTCTCCCGAAGGGAGAGGAAGCTATTCTGTTGACACTAATCCTTCTTAATAAAAATACCACATTTTACCTCATCAATCAAAACATCTTTTTGTAAATCAGCCTCGGCCAGCTCGCCAGCGGAAATATCATTCGCCAAAGTTTCTTTGGCGATGAGCTCACCAAATTTAGCGAAAACTTCCTCGGCGCCGACATGACCAATTTTGATGTGATTATCCACCTCATAGCCAGCCTCTTTCCGCATCTCTTGAATCGCCCGCACCAACTCACGCGCCGTGCCTTCCAGTTTTAGTTCTGGGGTGATAATAATATTGAGACCAACGAGAAGATCTCCATCCTCCTTCCAGATAATTCCATCTCTTTCTACCTTATCTTTGCTTACAATCAATCCTTTTACATTCAACTCTTCTTCCAGCATGATCCATAACATTCTCAAATTATCAGTCATTTCGTTTACTTCTTTTTCATATTTTCCAGCAACATACAATGTTTCTAATGGTTGACGAACCTTTTTTTTACTTTCGGCTCGCAATGACAATCCGACATTCACAACTCTTCTTAAAAGATTCATTTGAAAATTAAGTTTTTCATTTATTTTTTCTTCGTCCGCCACCGGGAAATCCACCAAATGTACAGATTCTTCTCCGGTGAGATTTTTATAAATCTCTTCGGCCACGAACGGACAAAATGGTGCCAGTACTTTTGAAAGCTCAGTGAGCACTGTCCAAAGCGTTTGATAGGCAGCGTTTTTGTCTTCATCACTTTCACTCTTCCAAAATCGCCTACGAGAGCGCCTAACATACCAGTTAGAAAGATTATCAATAAATTCAGGGAATAATCTTGCTGCACGATTAAGTTGATATGCCTCCATTTCGGAATTAAAATTTTTAATTAAAGAATTGAGTTCCGATATAATCCATTGGTCTAATTTATTTTTTAACTCCCCCACTCCCACTTGATTAGGCTGCCAACCATCCACTTCAGCATAAAGCACAAAAAATGAATAAGTGTTCCAAAGCATCCGAAACATTCCGCGTGAAAGCTCGGCTAATTCTTTTTCTGAAAAATTCAAATTTTGAGCGGAAACAACCGGAGAGGACATGAAATAAAACCGAAGAACATCTGCTCCATATTTTTCCAACACATCCATTGGATCAGGATAGTTTTGCAGGCGCTTTGACATTTTCTTTCCATCTTCGGCAAGTACAATCCCATTAACCACCACGTTTTGAAAAGCCTGCTTATCTTTGATTCCTGAGGCTATCACGTGTAAATAATAAAACCAAGCGCGTGTCTGATCAACGCCCTCAGCAATAAAATTCGCCGGAAAACTTTTTTCGAATTGCTCTTTATTTTCAAATGGATAATGCAACTGAGCATAAGGCATTGAACCAGATTCGAACCAACAGTCTAAAACATCTGGGATTCTTTTCATTGTCCCATTGCACTTTTCGCAAGAAAAGGTGACACCGTCAACGCTGTGTTTGTGCAAATCCGTGACAACTTTTCCCGATAATTTTTCCAACTCAGCGATTGACCCAATCACTTTCATCTCTCCACAATCACACTTCCAAATCGGAATAACTGAGGCCCAATAACGTTGTCGGCTGATTGACCAATCGCGCGCGCCTTCTAACCATTTGCCCCAACGACCATTTTTGATGTGTTCCGGCGACCAATTGATTTCTTTGGCAATTTCCAGCATGCGTTCTTTGATTTTCAAAACTGAAACAAACCACGAGCTAGTGGCATAATTCAAAAGCGGGGTTTCGCAACGCCAGCAATGTGGATAACTATGTTCATATTTTTCCTTGGAAAAAAGTGTTCCGCTGTGAGCTAGAAATTTAATAATTTCAATATCTGTTTTTTGATGATCGTCAATCGGCTTCACATTCATTCCCGCGAAATCAATTGCTTCTTCCTTGATACTCCCATCCATTCGCACATGCTGAACAAAAGGCAGTTTATGTAATTTACCAAGAGCCATGTCATCAGACCCAAAAGCCGATGCTATATGCACCACACCAGTTCCGTCTTCTGTTGTTACGAAATCTCCAGCATATATCTGCCAGCCATTCTCTCTGTTTTCTAATTTTTCATCTTTAGCATAATAATCAAAAAGTGGCTTATATTTTTTGCCAACCAACTCACTGCCTTTCATTTTTTTTATTACTTCAACCCGACCACCGAATTCTCCAAAAATCAATTCGTACAATTCTTCCGCCACAACGTAATATTCGAACTTTTCATCTATCACAGGAGGCACTTCAGATGCAGATAATTTCTTCATTCCCTGCCCTACATTAAGCTTTGCCATTATGTAATCAATATCCTCACCAACCGCCAAAGCCACATTACCAATCAACGTCCATGGTGTTGTCGTCCACGCCAAGACAAATGTCCCTGGCTCATCAACCAGTTCAAATTTTGCTGTAGCCGATAAATCCTTGACAATCTTGTACCCTTCTGCCACTTCCGATTGCGACAGAGTCGTTTCACAGCGCGGGCATATATGCATCGAGCGATAATCTTCATAGATCAGGCCTTTATCCCAAAGCTCTTTAAAAACCCACCAAATCGATTCCATAAAATCCTTGTCCATCGTCCGATAACTGTTTTCCATATCCGCCCAACGTCCCATTCGCTCGATTACCACTTTCCATTGATCAACATAGGTGAGCACTTTTGAACGGCAAACTTCATTAAATTTTTCCACGCCCAATTCCTCAATTTGATTTTTCTGCTTGATGCCTAATTCTTTTTCCGCGATATTCTCAATTGGCAGTCCATGACAATCCCAGCCCCACTTTCGCGGAACGCGGTAACCTTTCATCGTCCAAAAGCGTGGCACAACATCTTTGATTGCACTAGCCACAATATGCCCATAGTGTGGCGTTCCCGTGGCAAATGGCGGTCCATCATAAAAACTATATAGCTTATCTGCCGGACGATTAGAAATGGATTTTTCGAACGTCTTATTTTCTCGCCAAAATTGGATAATTTCTTTTTCCATCTCGGAATACTTTTTTCTTGAATCAACTTTTTTGAACTGCATAAATTTATTTTTAGTTTGGTAAATAATTAATTAAAATAACAATCGCGACAATACATTATTTGAAAATTAAAATCATCAACGTTCCAATGAGCATCACCACTGCACCCACAAGTCGAGCTCGCATATTTTTTTCTTTAAATAGATATCTTCCATACAGGACTCCGAAAATTACGCTTGTTCTTTTCAGAGACATAACATATGGAACAATCTGCATTGACAGTGCTATGTTAATTGTGATTGCTGAAAAGGCACCAGTGGCTCCGTGAATAGCAATTATTCCATAATTTTCCTTTATTTGCCTGAAGCGATCTCCATTTTTGGCAAGAAAAAAGAACAAAATGGCCGCCCCCATTAAAGCAAAGACTGCGGCTGAGCCGAATATTACATCCGAAGTTAGCACAATTATTTTATCATAATTCGACGTAATGCTATAGATAAAGGCAACAATTAACATATAGCGGCAACCCTTATCCCTCACTACGAACTTAATTGGTTCCAGGAAAGGCTCTTTTTTGTTTTTAATATTTAAGATATAAGAACCAGCAATCGCTACTAAAATTCCTATGGAGCCAACAATTGATGGCAGCTCTCCTAAGATAAAAAATGAAGTCGCAATAAGAAATATTGGTGTAAATGAAATCAAGGGAACGCTCAGAGAAAAATCAGAAATTTTTAGCGCGTAAAAATAAAGAAGGGTCGCAATTGTATTTAGTAATGTAGTTACTAGGAGCGCCACATAGAAACCATCTCCTATATCTGGAACGCCACGAAAGAGTGAAATTATAATCAAAATTATTGCAGTAACCAAAGCACTTCCCCCAGCTAGAAGCTGCGGATTTATTCTCTGTGAAAATCTTTTGACAATAGCATACCCGGTAGATTGAAGAAATGCAGAAATGACAGCAAGAATAAACCACATAATAAACCTTTTTAGTGAATAAAAATCCCTATGCAAACAAAATGCATAAGGACGAACAAATAGTCGTGGTACCACCTTAATTCAGTATTATGTATCAAGTATTATGTATAATGATTAAAAAATACATTATACATTCTTCATGCTACATCATACCCTCACTCAAGCTATGACGGGCTTACCCGGAAGAGTCTACTTTTTCGCATAAAACGGCGAAAGTTCTTTCTTCAGCTCGGAGGTTGATTGCCCCCTCGAATGCTTTTTTAGTTGTAATCTGATTCTAGCTTAATTATGAACTTTTGGCAACAACAGCGCGCCTAAGTTTAAAAATGCAAAAGGGCTATGATTAACAACCATAACCCCTTGTCCCATTTACTTTTGCCCATACCTTACTGGCACTGACAAAATGTCGGCGCATCATAGTTTATGATACTGGGGCTGCCCGACTTTTTAAATAAGTCTTTGTCCGCCAATGGCGAACCGGTTAATTCGAAAA
Source organism: Candidatus Moraniibacteriota bacterium (assembly GCA_049297495.1). Classification (GTDB taxonomy): domain Bacteria; phylum Patescibacteriota; class Minisyncoccia; order Moranbacterales; family UBA2206; genus UBA9630. Next base: position 10,237 of record JBAQUL010000009.1, on the reverse strand, counting down.
GAAGTTGCACGGCAGCGATATACTTATCGCGATTCAGTGGCGTCACCGCAAAGTCGTGATAATATCCGCTCGAACTCGGTTGAGAAGAATATGTCGTATTTAACCCAAGCTGTTTATTCATAAACTGGGCACAAGCGGCATACAATTCTTGGAATTCTAGCCAATCCCCCTGATTGTCAGTGGATTTCAAAAAAGCCTCCTCGAAAGTCAAGCCGCGACTTTCTTCCAAGGCGTTTTGATATGATTCTCCTATGGCATTTGGCGCACAGCCATACCATTTGCATTGGTTCGATTGGTTAGCGCCATAGCTCATTATTTTGAGTAGCCGATACTCAAAATCCTTGTTCCATCTTTGGCCGATACTGATCAACCGCTGAGAGATTTCTGCCTTTACCAATAGAACCGCAAGGTTACCATCATTCTCCTCTGCCGCTAAAACAAATATCTTAGCGGGTGATAGGCCATGCCCGCCATCTTTCCATTCATCTAGGACGAGTCCCCATTTCGACAGTAAACCACAGGGGTCGGCGTTTCTTTCATTAGTAACCACCGCCCCTTCCTTACTGCCTGATGCGGGAATATTCCCGATCCAAATCTTGCCAGCTTCCATGGATTGCAAAAAAAATGCCTCGCCACTTCCTGGCTCGGGAATTTTCCCAATCCAGAAGTTGCCAGCTATGGCCGGAGAAGCCCATGCCAAAACGAAAATCGATACCATCAAAAGTGCCATTTTTCTCATTTTAATTCCTCCTATTGAATGTGAAAAGAAAATTTTCTATTTGCAAGGATTTGCTAATAGATAGCTATTGTAACGGAATAATCCTGATTTGGCAATTTTTTATCAGTGGCGGTTTATAAGCTAATATATCCGCTATCGAGCTCATAGACATACCCAAAGCTCAGCTGTTTCATCATAGATAATACCGCTTTACTGCGACTACCACTGCGACAATAAATTAAGTAGGTTTTATTTTTATCCAACGCATCTAACTTTTGTGAAAAATCCGGTGCATAAAAATCCAAATTAATTGCGCCCGGAATTGCACTACTCAAAAATTCATTTTCCGTTCGCACATCCAAAATGCAAAAATCCCCAGCCTGGGATTTTTGCCTGATAATTTCTTTCGCCTCTAGGGCTGAAATTGATTTCCAGAATTTTTCCATCTTTGATTACATCCCCTTCTCCATTAGGGAGAAGGTGGCTGAAAGCCGGATGAGGGAGAAGCCTTTCAATAACAACCCCTCGTTGTTTATATAGATTTTCTTTTTCAACAACACCCTTTTCCCTCACCTGTCCTTCGGACATCCCCTCCCTAAGGGAGAGGAGAAAGTATTAAGTTATTAAGAATTATTTCAAACTCTTATACAGCCCCAAAGTCTCCCTAACCGTTTTTTTCCAATTGAACTTTTCCACTTGCGCCTTGCCTTTTTCGCGATAACTATTTTTCAAATCTTCATCTTGCGAAAATTGAAACATAGCCTCCGCGATCTCTTTCACATCCAATGGATTCACAAGTCTTGCCGCGTCTCCGGCAATTTCCGGAATGGAAGAAACATTGGAAAGAATAGCTGGCACCCCAGTGGCAAAGGCTTCCAGTACGGTCGTTCCAAAACCTTCATAGAGTGATGGCATCACGAAAAAATCAGCTTGAGAAAATAGTGGCACCAAATTATCACCAACAATATAGCCAGTAAAAATTACCTCTTTCTCAATCTCCAGATCCTTTGCTAAGCGCTTATACTCAGCCGCGAGCCAGCCCCGCTTCCCTGCCAGAACTAATTTATAGTTAAAATTCTTGCCTGTCGTCATGAAACGTTTTTTAAACGCCACGAAAGCCTCCATGAGGCGCGTGATATTTTTCAAAGGCTCAATCGTTCCCAGAAAAAGCATATACTTATCCCCTTCTGCCATGCCATAACGCTTTAAAACGTCCGCGCGCGATATGACTGATTTTTCTGATAAGCGTGCGTCGTAGCCGCTATAAATCACTTGTACTTTATCCTCGGGACACTTGAAAATTTCACAAAGATCTTTTTTGGTCGAAGCAGAAACGGCAATCAATTTATCCGCTTTGCTAATTGCCATATTGAGCATTGTCTTGGTTTTTGCTCGCTCCAGTTGTGGAAAAACGTCCGGCACTTTCACGACGGCCAGATCATAAATTGTCACAATAGTTTTTCCTCGGTACGTTGTTGGAATTCTACTCATCGGAGATGTGGTATGAAGCAAATCCAATTTTTCTTTCATAAGCGTTGCTGTTCCCAAAATCTCGCTATAAGCTCCAGGTAGATATTTTTTGTAATCGGAAAAAGGATAGAATTTTATTTTCACATTGTCGCGAGAAAATTTCGCAACATCTTTTTCGCGCACACGAAAATCAAAAAATAAGACATATTCATTTTCTTTGTCAATTTCCAAGAGGTGGCGAATCAGCTGGTAGGCATAATGTCCGGCGCCAATTGCTTCACCTCTCTCGGGATTTAAAATCGTTCGAGCGTCAATTCCTATGCGCATATATTTTTGAGCTCACCCTAAAAGTCTTTCGTGCCTGAAACCGTCATTTTGAGAAAAAACAGGCTTTTCGAGCAGGCTATATTAGAACCACTTATACCCTAATATTAGCATTTTTTGTCCCTTTTGTCTAATGCTTTAGAGCAAAAATAAAAAGGAGGAGCGATTTACTGTCCACCCCCCCTCGTTACTCATTTCTCTGCTCATCACACACCTTCTTCGCCAAAGTATTCTCAAATGATGCGTTAATCTTTTTCGACAAATCAAACTCATACTAAACCAGTAAAAAAACTTCAAGAAAAATCCTTTTTATCATTAATTCTCATTGCAATCCTTCGTCCCTCTCTGCCTTTCACAACCATCAAAGCAATATACCTCCTTGCAAGTGTTCATTGCGCAAGCCGGATTGTCAGGGTGGCAACTACCCTTCGTTCCTCTGCAAATTCCGCCACAACCATCAGCGCAAGTTGAGCCGATTAGGACTTCGGAAGCACAAGCACAACTTGGGGCACAGGATGGTTCAATGAGGAGAGAAGACCTGGCCGATCTGGCAACATAGGTAGTCATACTTTCCACATCTCTTTCCCAATTGATTGATCCGTCTGAGTTGGAGCCATAGTTATCCCACCAGGCGTTGTAGGTTGCGGTGTCGACTCTCACGGAAAAATGGTTATCAAAAAAGGTGTACTGCCCATCACTGGCAATTTTTGCATAGAGCCATCCTGCTCTTCCTATGCTAAGCGGTGGAGTGAATCCATCACTAACCATCTGCAATAGGTCATAACTATCACTGAAGGTAGCCCGCTGCTCCCCGGCCTCCAACTCGCTTAGAGTAGGATAGCTGCTATCACCATAACTGTCCGGTAATCCCGCAGGAGGAAATTTGTGACGCGCCAAGCCCATCAAAGAACCCATCGCAGTATGTTGCAAATCAAGCGCCACCGTTCCTGGCGGAATGAAAACTCTATAATAAGGAATGTAACCGTGATAATTCGCCTGAGAATGCGTAAACGAATAATATTCCACATTATCCGGCGCTCTCGTATAAGGTGCATGTAAAGTCACACAATCTGCCGGCGGTGGTATTATGGGGATTACATCATCTGGCTCTTCAACTTCAATCTCGACTGTAAATGGTGTGCCGGAAAGACCATCGGATTGATTAGTGGGGAAAAAGGTGCATCTTTCTGTACCGCTAGTTCCGACGTGAAACCAACCTGGGTAACCACTAGGGGCATTGGCTGGTTTAATATAGAGCCCGGACCTGGCGGCATCCGCTTCCCAAAGATCGGAGTTGAGGGGAAAATCAGAACGAGGAATAGTAGTTACTCCAGTGCATTCTACTTCCAGTTTTCTGGCATCCGTGGCGCTCCAAGTGAGATAGGCTATTTCACTGGGAGGAGTTTCAGAGATGGGTGTAATTGAATTGGGACTGGCACCGGCAGCAACAGTAGCACAACCTATTGTTTTGGTTCCATAAATCCAAGGATTAGCAGAACCATTTTGACTATCACAGGAAACATTGAGACAAGTGTTTTGGGCGCAGTTAGCTCCGACAGCGGGAGTGACTGGAGTTGGAGTGGTTGTAGTTGGATCAATATAGGTTTCCACACTTTCCACATATCTCTCCCAGCCGGCGGCGTCTTTGATGTAGGTGTCCCACCAGGCGTTGTAGGTTGCTATGTCGACTTTCACAGCAAAAGAAGTAAAATAGATTCTTGAATCTGCGCCTCCACCAATTTTTGCATACAACCACCCCGCATCGGAAATAGAAAGAGGCGGATTTGAACCGCCTTGAGCAATATCAAGGTAACCCTGCAATGATTCAGTAGCCCATTGATCCTGAGCCATCAGCTCCTGCAAGGTAAACCCGTTAACAGGAAAATAACCTGCTGGTGGAGCAGTGGGTTCTCCTGCTGGTGGAAATTTATGACGCGCCACAGCCGTTTGTTGTCCACCTTCGATAATCCTCAAATCAAGAGTAATCATTCCTGGTGGAATAAATGCTCTAATATAAGGAAGATACCCAATCTCTGTATCTGGGATTGCAAATGACCAATACTGAGAATATTCTCCTGTCCAATTTCCCTCATCATCCAAAATCTTCCAATCGGTGGGCGCCCGAGTATAGAGCTCATGCAAATTCACATAATCAGCTGGCCTCAAATTAGCTGCCTCCGCATCAGAAACAAAAAAAGCTGTGCCAAAAAAAGCCAAGCTGAGAAAAATTACTAAGAATATTTTGGAAAAATTTTGTTTGTTTTTCATTTTTCCTTCGTCACGCCGTAGCTACGCTTCGGCGTAGCGAAGGCGGACTTTGTCGCGCCGTAGTTTCAGTAGAAACGAAGGCGGATTGTTAAGTTTTTTTCGCATTTATATTTTACCACAAATCCAAAAAATTGTAACCGTACTCGCCTCTAACGCTACAGCATATTTTTCACCGGCGCAAAAGTTTTGCGATGAATTTCACATGGACCATATTCCTTGAGCGCGTCAATATGCATTTTTGTGCCATAACCCTTATGCTTGGCAAAACCATATTTTGGGTATAGTTTATCAGCTTCGCGAATTATTCTGTCTCTCGTCACTTTGGCAATTATTGACGCGGCGGCAATTGATTTGACCAATTTGTCCCCACTCACAATTGCCAATTGCTCCATAGACAAGCTAGGTATTATTTTATTACCATCGACTAGTATGATGTATCTTGTATCATGTATTATGTATCCGCCTTCCATACTTGATACATTATACTTGGTACTTGCTACTAAATTTGTTATTGCTTTTTTCATTGCCAAAAAACTCGCCTCCAAGATATTCATCCGATCAATCGTCAAATGATCACAAATTCCCACGCCAACATAGAAATGTTCATGAATAAAATCAAACATCGTCTCGCGCTGTTTTTCTGAAAGCGTCTTAGAATCCCGAATAAAATTCCACTTTTTATCTTCCAAATTTAAACTCTTAAAATCCTTAAGAATGGCAACGCTTGCCACGACCGGCCCTGCCAGTGGCCCTCGCCCCGCCTCATCAATCCCCAAGACAAAATCAAAGCCTGAAGCCAAAAGATGCTCTTCTTGTTCAAAATTTGCGGTTATCATGAACCCATTATACCACGGCGCGCGAATATGCTATAATAATCCCATAACCTATCTTGCAAACCCCAAGGATTCGTCCGGGCAATGAAGATAGAAAAACTAAATGACAAATTCCCGATTTCCAATTTCCAATAACTCACTAAAACGCTCTGCGGGGTGTTTTTTGTTTTTTCAATAGCAGCTTATAAAAAAACATTTTGACATTTGAGCTTTGAATTTTGTTTGTCATTGGAAATTTGAGCTTTGAAATTTCAACTCTTAATCTTTTCACTCCCAATTATGCCCAAGTTTACCCACCTCCACGTCCACACTCATTTCTCTCTCCTCGACGGCCTTGCCAAAATCGATGACATTTTAGATCGTGCCAAGGAACTGGGCATGGACTCGCTCGCAATTACTGATCACGGCGTGCTGTATGGCGCGATCGAGTTCTATATCAAAGCCAAAGCGCGCGGGATAAAACCGATTATCGGTTGCGAGATGTATATCACGCCCACCGATCTGCATAGTAAAAATCCCGACTCAGCTGATCGTAAGCGTCATCATCTCATTCTCCTGGCTAAAAACGAAGCGGGTTATAAAAATTTGATGCGCCTTATCACAATCGCTCATTTGGAAGGATTTTATTATAAACCCCGAATTGATAAAACAGTGCTCCGCTCTCATTCTGATGGCCTCATCGGGCTTAGCGCTTGCGCCGAAGGCGAAGTTCCCTCTGCTGCCATTTCAGGCAATATGGAAAAGGCCGAAAAATTAGCCTTGGAATACTTAGATATCTTTGGTGAGGGCAATTTCTATCTGGAAATTCAACACCATCCCAATTTTGCCCCCCAGGTAACTGCAAACGAAGCACTAATCAGCCTTTCAAAAAAATTAAACATCCCGCTCGTTGCCACTAACGACATTCATTACGTCAAAGAAGACGACGCCTCAGTTCAAGATATCTTGCTCTGCATCCAAACCAACCGCAAGGTAGCTGACACAGATCGGATGAATTTGATGGATTTCAAACTTTATCTCAAAAGCCCCGAAGAGATGGCGAAGCATTTTCGCAACAATCCAGAGGCTCTCGCAAACACACAAACCATTGTTGATAAATGCAATTTGGAAATAAAGCTAGGCGAAACTCAACTCCCCCATTTTGACGTACCAGAAGGAGAAACCACGGAAACATACTTGCGAAAACTGACCGAAGAAGGGATGGCGAAAAGATTCACTCCGGAAGAAGTTACCCAAGTTCACAAAGATCGCATGGAGTATGAGCTTTCCGTGATTGAAAAAACTGGTTTCGCATCCTACTTTTTAATCGTCCAAGACATGATTAATTGGGCAAAAGACCAAGGCATTATCGTAGGACCGGGACGGGGTAGCGCCGCGGGAAGCTTCATCTCCTATTTGATCGGGATCACCAATCTTGACCCGATTAAATATGATCTTCTCTTCGAAAGATTTCTAAACCCGGAAAGGATCTCCATGCCCGATATTGATATGGACTTTGCTGATGACCGGCGAGATGAAGTCTTAGATTATGTGCGAGGAAAATATGGCAATGACCACGTCGCTCAAATCATCACTTTTGGAACCATGGCCGCCCGCGCTGCCATCCGGGACGCCGGACGCGCACTTGGCATTCCCTATGACTTTTGCGACAAAACTGCCAAACTTATTCCTCAATTTTCCACCATTGCCGATGCACTGGAAAACGTCAAAGAATTCAAGGATTTTTACGCCTCAGGTGGTGACGCCAAACTATTAGTCGATAGTGCCAAGCGTTTGGAAGGCGTCGTGCGCCATGCCTCAATGCATGCCTGTGGAGTTGTTATCACACGCGAACCAGTGACGGAATATACCCCCTTGCAAAAAATGCAAGGCAAAAAAGAAGGTTCTGTCACACAATATTCCTCTTCAACTAAATCTAGTTACGTGGAAAAAATCGGTCTTCTCAAAATGGACTTCTTGGGTCTCAAAAATCTCACGATTATGCAAAATGCCCTACGCATCCTCAAAAAAACTAAAAATTTAGACTTAAAAATTGATGATATCCCAGAAGAAGATGAAAAAACATTTAAGCTTTTGCAACTTGCCCAAACTACTGGCGTTTTCCAATTGGAAAGCTCTGGCATGAAAAGATACCTAAAACTGCTCCAGCCATCTGTCTTTGAAGATATCATCGCTATGGTTGCGCTTTACCGCCCAGGACCAATGGACTGGATCCCGGACTTTATTGCCCGAAAACATGGAGAGAAATCCATCCAATATCTCCATCCCAAGCTAAAGCCCATTTTGGAAAAAACCTATGGCGTCGCCGTCTATCAAGAACAAGTAATGCAAATCGCACAAGCCTTGGCCGGATTCACTCTAGGCGAAGCTGATGTTTTACGAAAAGCGATGGGGAAAAAGATTTTTGCCTTGATTGCTGAACAAAAAATCAAATTCATTGAATGCAGTGTCAAACTCGGTACTGCCCGCAAAGTGGCAGAAAAAGTTTTCGCCTACATCGAACCATTCGCCGGATACGGCTTCAATCGAAGTCATGCCGCCTGCTATGCCATGATTGGCTATCAAACAGCCTACCTCAAAGCGCACTATCCGGCCGAATTTATGGCCGCACTTCTCACCTCTGATCAAGACGATATTGATCGTGTCGCTATTGAAGTCACGGAATGTCGTGAGATGGGCATTGAAGTTCTGCCTCCGAATGTGAACGAAAGTTTTGAAGAATTTTCCGTGATCGTTGATCCGCAGACGAAAATAGCCGGAAAAATTCGCTTTGGATTGAACGCTGTCAAAAATGTCGGACATACTGTCGCGCATATTATTGTCGAAGAAAGAAAAAAAGCTGGCCGCTTCACCAGCTTGGCTAATTTTATTGAGCGGGTTGAATCGAAAGATTTGAATAAAAAATCGATTGAAGCGCTAGCGAAAGTCGGAGCCTTGGAAGATTTGGGCGAGCGCAATCAGATTGTCGCTTCAATCGAAAATATCCTCTCACACTCGAAAAACTTTCAGAAAAACAAAAACTCAAATCAAGTTAGCCTCTTTGGGGCAATGGAACTGGCAGAGCCGGAAATTCAACTTCTACCGACTTTTCCCGCCACCAAAAAACAACAGCTAACCTGGGAAAAGGAATTGATTGGGCTCTATATTAGCGGGCACCCGGCCGCCGATTTTCAAGCCTACATTGATTCAGTCGCCGTACCAATTCGCAACGTCGGGAAAGATTTAGTCGGGCAAGAGATATCCTTAGGCGGAGTAATTGCCAAGGTCAAAAAGATTTTTCTCAAAAACCAAAAAACGATGCTCTTCGCCACACTTGAAGACATGTATTCCAATATTGAACTAATTGTTTTCCCCAAAGTGCTTGAAGCCACTGGATCGCTCTGGACGGAAGACAAGGTCATTTTAGCTTCCGGAAAAATTTCCGATAAAGATGGTAGCTTTAAGCTTCTCGTCGATAGTGCCAAGGTGATTAACCAAGAAGAGATGGAACAGCGCGCCCGCATCATTGCCACCCAGAAAAACCATAGCACCGCCATTGAGCCACAAAAAAATGATGCCCCAAAAGCATCATCAGATGACACACCAAAAATTATCATCACGCTTCCAACATTTTCCAATCAAGAAACCCTTAAAACCCTTTCCGTGCATTTCGGAAAATGCGCGACTGGCGACATGAAAGTCTATCTCAAAATAAACGGCACAAAACTGGAAACTCCTTACTGCATAACCAAAAGCGCAGAACTTGAGAATGAGCTTAGTAGATTGATTCCTGGAGCAGTTGTGGAAAGTTTTTAGTAAAAAAAGAGGCAGGTCATATCGATTAATCGACACTCCCTGCCCGTAGAGCTTTTCAGCTCCTTTTAAACCATCTCACTGCTCTTCGCCCGGTTTTTTTCGAGCATTTTTTCCGTGCAATTCTGATGTCGGAAATAGAGCGCACAAGATGACTGGCGCAAAGTCTTTATTTCCCTTTGCATGCCAACAGCTCATAAGGGTTACGTAAAAACCTCCACACAACCTTTCTTTCGAAATTCCGGCGGTCTCAACAAATGATGAAACTTTTTCTCCCACCTCCTCTTTGCTATCAAGATTCTTGATTCGGTTAAACAGACGGACAGCACTCACATCTCGAACAGGCCGCGGAATCTCTCTTACAACGCTTTCAATGGCTGTCAAAACTCTAACCCTCCCCCTCTTAATGGTTGAAAAAATCTACCTCTCCCAACGAGAGGCCCCCACTAAAGCTTATGTAATTTATCTTAGATTGCTCAAAGAACTGCATCGATAAATATCCTGCGGTTGCAAGAAACTCATCTATTTAAAATCATCCGAGATATGACTTGATAAATTCACATTTTATGAAATAATATCTCCGTTGATTTTATTTTCCAAAAACATCCTACTGATTTTCACATTTTATACCATATATTAAAATTTGACAACCCCCTTTTTACTAATCTATAATTCTAGCACAAAAAAACTCTTTTGTCAAGCGTTTGTTCTTGAAGGGCACATAGGTAACACTTGCGTAGTATTATGGAAATTAATGGGGGTGGCATAGCCTAATGTCTCATGGGGACGCCTGAAGTTGTACTCAACCAGCCATTCGGTCACAGTTTGATTA
>JBAQUL010000008.1:0-29602 GCA_049297495.1 Candidatus Moraniibacteriota bacterium | reverse complement strand
GAATGGAGAGAAAAGATGGTGGAAAAAGTTTCCGAAACTGATGATGCTCTGACAGAGAAATTTTTAAATGGCGAAGAAATCTCGCAAGAAGAATTGAAAGCAGCCATTCGTCGTGCGACAATTGCCACAAAGCTTGTGCCAGTGTTTACGGGAACAGCTTTGCGTAATAAGGGTGTGCAACTAGTGCTTGATGCTGTGATTGATTATCTCCCTTCTCCACTGGATGTGCCAGCTATCAAAGCTACTGATGTGCGGGACGAAACAGTTGAAATTGAAGTGAAGCAACAAGACGATGCGCCTTTTGCAGCTTTGGCTTTCAAAGTGGCGACTGATCCCTATGTGGGACAATTAACTTTTTTCCGCGTATATTCAGGAGTTTTGAAAGCGGGATCATATGTCCTTAATTCTTCTAAAAATGAAAAAGAACGTATCGGACGAATTTTGCAGATGCATGCTAATCACCGGGAAGAAATCTCGGAGATTTATGCTGGAGGCATCGGCGCACTTGTCGGAATGAAAAATACAACGACCGGTGATACTTTATGCGATATTGAAAAACCAGTCCTTTTGGAAACCATCACTTTCCCAGAACCAGTAATCTCGATTGCAATTGAACCAAAAACTAAAGCTGATCAAGAAAAGATGGGATTTGCTCTGCGAAAACTGGCTGAAGAAGATCCAACTTTCAAGGTGCGCACCGATGAGGAAACCGGGCAAACAATTATTTCCGGAATGGGCGAACTGCATTTGGACATTATTGTGGATCGTATGAAGCGCGAATTCAAGGTGGAAGCCAATATTGGACAACCACAAGTGGCTTATCGTGAAACGATTCGTGTTAAAGCGGAAGCGGAAGGCAAATATATCAAACAATCCGGTGGTCGTGGACAATATGGACATTGTTGGATGCGTGTTGAACCGCAAGAAGCGGGCAAGGGCTTTGAATTTGTTAGTGAAATCAAAGGTGGAATCATTCCGCAAGAATATATCACTCCGATTGAAAAAGGTGCCAAAGAAGCAATGGACTCTGGAGTTGTCGCAGGTTATCCAATGGTGGACATCAAAGCGACGGTTTATGATGGATCATATCATGAAGTGGACTCCTCAGAAGCGGCTTTCAAAATTGCTGGATCAATGGCTTTCAAAGAAGCTTGCCGACGCGCGAAACCAATGCTTTTGGAACCGATTATGAAAGTGCAGACCATCACTCCAGAAAACTTTATGGGAGATGTTGTGGGCGACATTAATGCTAAGCGTGGAATTATCAAAGAAATGGGTGACCGCGGAGAAGGTAATGCGCGCGTGAAAATTATCGATGCTGAAGTGCCACTATCCTCCATGTTTGGTTATGCCACCCAACTTCGTTCAATGAGTCAGGGACGAGCGAATTATGCGATGGAATTTTCCCACTACGCCGAAGTGCCAAAGAATGTGGCAGAAGAGATTTCGGGAGGGAAAAAATAATCAAACCATGAAACATGCAACAAAAATTATGTTTTTTCAAAAGGCAACTCCGGGTGGGGTTGTTTTTTTGTCCAAAAAAGGTGTCATTCCCGCACCCGTTTTCACGAGTATAAACTCCGGCGGGAATCCAGTGTAGAGACTTAATAAAAAGGTATAATTTTGTGTTTTGATGAACTAGGAAAGTGAGCTGATAAAAGCCTAGATCAATGAGGTAAGTTTAAGCACTAAGTTTCGTGTTTTTAACCTTACCTTGAGACTAGATTCCCGCCTGCGCGGGAATGACAAGGTATGAGGGGTTGTTTCTTTGGTCAAAAGAGAGTCGCGGTTATTTATGTGGCCAGTCTATTGACTTTTTGGCTAGTTTTGCCTATGTTAAATTAAGGTTTGTTGAGAAATTAGCGGATTTTTTGTTCTTTTTTTGGAATTAGGCGCGAATAAACGCAATTGCAAAATCTATGAGGGGAGGGATATCGTATGTGGAATATTTTGATAATAATAGGATTAATCTTTCTATTAATCAAAGGTGTTGTGTGGCTTATCAACCGTATGTCTCGCCAAAAAAAATTAGCGCAAGTAAGGGGGCGTTGCTTGGCTGCATTGAGCAGGCTTGGAAAACTTTCCGATACTTATGATGTCGAGAGTTTTGTCAGAGAACACACCTTGGAAATGGCGCTTGTCGATGGCTATATTCACGACAGGAATAAGCAGGAATCGTTCGAAAAAATGGCCGATAAGCTTGAAGGAGTATTGAGTAATCCGGCCACTGAATTGCAGCGGAGAGAATGATTGTTGTGCAATGATTTTGCATTAAGGGTTATGGTGAATTTCATCATAACCCTTTGTTTATGGAGTGTGAGATTGCGGATATTTTTTTTGTTTAAACAGCACTTGTTTGATATAATCCAAATATGCGAGAAGATGAGCAAAAATTTTCCAAAATCAGTTTGTGGTTTTTTAGGCTGAAGCAAAAAATCGAAAAAAATGCGGGGGCGCTATTCGTTTTTGCACTGCTGCTTTTTTGGTTGGGTGTTTTTCTGGCGCAACCGGTTAATTTGGTGAGCACTGATTTGGGCCGCCACATTGAAAACGGGCGCTATTTTTTTGAAACGCATCAAATTACTGACACAAACTTATATTCCTATACTTATCCTGACATTCCTTTCATCAATCATCATTGGGGCTCAGGCGTTATTTTTTATTTGACCTGGAAGGTTGCCGGACTTTCCGGTTTATCTTTTCTTTATGTGGCACTGAGTCTTTTGACTTTTGGCCTTTTATTTTCTGAGACGAAGAAATTTGCGGGATTGGCGTTAGCAACGCTTTCGGCGGTGCTAGTTATTCCGCTTATCGGAGAACGAACAGAAATTCGGCCGGAAGTTTTTAGCTATCTTTTTGCGGGTATATATTTTATCTTGCTTTGGAAGTTCCAAAAAGGCGAGTTGAGAAAACGGATACTTTTTGTTTTGCCGGCACTGAGTCTTTTGTGGGTCAATTTGCATATCTATTTTATTTTCGGTCTTGGGCTTATTGGTCTATTTTTCCTTGATACGCTGCGAGAAAAAGACTGGTCAAAATTCAAGACGTTGTTTTTTGTCTTAATTTTATCTTTTAGTGCAAGCCTAGCTAATCCTTTTGGTTTGAAAGCCGTGCTTTATCCCTTAAATATTTTCCGCAATTACGGTTATCGCGTGCTGGAAAATCAGTCAGTCAGCTTTCTCACAAGAATCGGGTTTATTAATAATCCCAATCTTTTGATTTTCAAGATTGTTTTATTTATTCTTCTAGCTAGTATTGTTTTGTTGTTTTTGACCAATCGAAAAAAAATAAATTGGCCTCTCTTGGGACTCTCAATCGTGATTAGTGTCTTGGGCTGGAGTGCTTTGCGCAATTTTGCCTTATTTGGCTATTTTGCTCTTCCGGCAATTGCCTATAGCTTAAAATTTGGTCTCAGAAACAAAACTGATCTCAACGATGGTTGGTCTAAGATCGTTGTTTTTTCTTTAGCTTCTCTGTTCTTTCTATTTTTCAGCTATCTGTTCCAAGGGAAACTATTGCGGGAGAATAGGGTTAATCCCACCGTTCAAGCGCTAGCTCAAAACGCCTCAGCCGTCTTTTTTAAAGCCAATAATCTTTCTGGGCCAATTTTTAATAATTATGATATCGGTGGCTACTTAATTTTTCATCTTTTTCCTCAAGAGAGAGTGTTTGTGGACAATCGGCCAGAGGCTTATCCTGATATTTTTTTTCAAAATGGCTATATTCCGATGCAAGAAGATGATGCAGTCTGGAAGCGCGTGTCTCAGGAATATGCTTTCAATGCAATTTATTTCGCCACTAGCGATGTCACTAATTGGGGACAAGAGTTTTTAGTGAAAAGAATAAAAGACCCAGAGTGGGCACCAGTTTTTGCGGATGATTACGCAATTATTTTTCTCAAGCGTAATGAAAAAAACAAAGATTTGATTTCTCGATTTGAAATGTCACAGGACCATTTTAGAGTTACCGGTGCTCAATGATTATTTTCTCACTTTGAGGGGAGTTGGCGTGTCTAGATTATTTCTGATGTCATGAAAAATCCCTGGCAAAGGTTAGTGTTTTGCGTTTGCCTTGATTTATAGCCCTATTTGACGTCTAGCCTCAATTTGCTATGGTATAGGCATAAAACAAAAAGCTGGACCGCTAAGGAGGGTTGGCTTTTTTGTTTTCCATTCTTTAACAACAGAGGAGTTTTTAGAGTTCTGTTTGAATATATGGCGAATTACGTTGCATACAACATTAATTGAGCTGAAAAGGAGAATCAAGTATGACAGAAAAACTGAGAATTGGGATTTTGATTTCCGGTGGCGGAACCAACATGATGGCGATTACAAAAGCTTGCAAGTATGGAGCAATAGACGCTGAAGTTGTTTTTGTTGGTGCTGATAATCCGGATGCGGGTGGGCTTGCTTGGGCGAAGAGTAAAAGCATTCCGACTTTCGTCGTGGATTACAAGGCATATCGGAAAAATTTGCAGTATATGAATCTTGGCGATAAATATCCGGGTAGCGCACTGGCTCAGGCGGTCTTCGAGAAAAGCATTTACGTCCACGAGCTTTTTAATGGCGATAAGGCAAAACAGCTCAAACATATCCGGGCGAGAGGGGCTGCGGAAATGGCGCTTTTGGAGGAAATCAAAGAAAGAAAGATTGATCTTCTCGTTTTGGCCGGGTTCATGCAATTCTGCACATCGCACCTCATTGACAACATGAATCAGGGCGACGATGATCCACGGATCATGAACATTCACCCGGCACTGCTGCCGGCATTTCCCGGAACTGATGGCTATGGCGATACCTTTCGCTATGGCTGCAAAGTCGGCGGATGCACGGTGCATTTTGTCGATTATGGCGAAGATTCGGGGCCGATTATCGGCCAGCGGACATTTCCGATTTATACCGGGGATACACTGGACGATGTCAAAAAAAGAGGGTTGCAGCAGGAGTATGAATTATACCCTGAGTGTATCCAACTTTTTGCGGAAAGGCGGCTCAAGGTTGTGGAAAATGAAAATGGAAGAAAGGTTGTTTGGATTGCGGAAGTTCATAATCATCCCAGCGCTACATAGAGGAAGGAGACATGGAATATGAGTAAAATATTGCGCTTTTATCGGCCAGATGGGGTCGGTAAGGAAACCTGTTTTGTTATTGAGATTAATGCGGAGCTTACGGAGCATCAGATGGAAAAACTCACTTGGTTTCTCTCGGATGGTGAGATTTCCAATACTCCATTCCTTCAACATGGTGACATGCGGGTGGTCGAAATAGGTCCACAGCCTGAGTATGCCACTGCGAATTCAACCAATTTAACGCAGATTTTTCGCAATATGGGCATACCGCAAGCTGTACGGGCAGAGGAGTTCAAGCGTTGCTTTGTTCCCGCTGGTCAGGTTCGTCAATATGTCAGAAACAATAAAAAAGGTTGGACTGAAAAGTGGTACAAAAAACCATTACTCAGATTCAGACAGCATCGTAAGTCAGGCTTGGCTGTAGTGCTTCCGCTTATGAAAATGGGCATACAGCCTCTTATCGACTTCAATGACAAGCATAATCTTGGCTTTGATGACTGGATGCTCAACTGGAGTTTTGAAATGTATGTTGAGGAGGGAATAGACCCGACCGATGTCGCGATTTATAATATCGGCCAATTGTTGAGTTCGCATTGCCGGCATTGGGAATTTTCGGGAATATTCTTTATCGACAATGTGCGGATGCCTTACACGCCTTTCGAATTAATTAAGGCACCGCTCAAAGAAAAGCCCGGCAACAGTCTTGTGGGGTTCTATGACAATTCGAGTGCAATCAGGGGTTATGAGATGAATTATCTTATTCCCACACGTCCAGGAGAATGTTCTCCATATGAAGTTCAGAAAGTTGTGTTGCATCCGATTAATACTGCTGAAACTCACAATGCTCCAACTTCAGAAGAAGCATATGAAGGAGCAGGGACTGGCGTAATCGGTATGCGGCGTGATTTGGAGGCCGAAGGGAGAGGAGGTTTTTCGTTTTACAATGCCGGGGGTTACTGTTGGCCACATTTATTTTTGCCTGGATATAATCTTCCTTGGGAAGAGCGACCGAATAAATATCGGGATGCTCATCCTCGAGATATGATCATTGAGTCATTTAAAGGGCTCATCCTCTCAGCTAACGAAAATGGTTTTCCTTGCCTTCTTGGCTTTACTCGCTCTATGGAAATGGATATGCCCGATGGACGTCGTGAAGCTTTCTATAAGTGCATTCTTTATGCACTGGGAAGTGGAGGAGTTTTTGATGAAAACGTCTACAAGGTTGCTCCGGAAATCGGCGACAAACAACTTCGAATCGGCGGACCATTTTATCCGACTGGTGTGGGTGGCGGTTCATTTTCAAGTCAAACAGCCGGAGCAATAAAGAAGGGTAATTCAAGCAAGGCTGTTCAGCGGGTTGATCCGGAGATGGCTCAGCGGATGTATCAAGTAATTAAAGCTTGTGCTGAAAAAAGGGGTAAAAACCCAAATAAAAAAGTGGAAGATCAAGGGGCTGGAGGGATGGGCGCCAATACAACCGAAGGCGCAAATCCTCTTGGAGTTGAGGCTGATCTCGATCAGGTGAGTCGTGGCGTCGAAAATATGCCCGATTGGGTTATTTTTAATGCTGAATTTCAGGAGTCCAATCTGTTGACAGTTCCCGCTGATCGCGTTGAAGAAGTTAAGCGGATATGTGCGCGAGAACGTTGCCCTTGTGATGAATTCGGAACCTTTACAGGCACGGGGCGTATGGTGGTGAAAAGCTCTCGAACAGGTCAGACGCTCGTTGATCACAAGCTGGAAAAAGTTTTAGGGAAATTACCACAACGAGAGTATCACTTTACCACGAGAGAAGAAAAGCTTTTGCCCTTGGATTTGCCAGATATGACGATTGCCGAAGCGACCAAGCTTGTTTTTAGCAATATCGCGGTTGGTTCGAAGGGATTTTTAACCAATTTAATGGATCGAAGCGTAAAGGGCAAAACTGTTTCTCAGCAATGCTGTGGACCGATGCAAATTCCAATTGGTGATATGGCGGTATTTGCATTATCTTTTGATTCTCCATATGGGATGGTGTCATCGCTCGGCGAACAGCCGTTGAAATTAATGATTGATCCGGCGGCTGGAATTCGGATGAGCATGGCGGAAATGTTGTCCAATATGGTCGGCGTTTATCTCGGCAATCTGGCTGATATCAAGTGTTCTGTAAACTGGATGTGGGCAATCAAATTTTTGGGAGAGGGAGCGGCTTTTTATCGAGCAATTGAAGCACTCTCGTTATTTTCTCGTGAACTGGGCGTGCACTGCAATAATCAGGGTATGGCGCAGCCAGATGGCGGAAAAGACAGCTTCTTTATGCTGAAAAAACTCAGAGATGAAATTATTAAATCTTTTCGTCAATGTGTTATTGGTGGTTACTGTACGGTTCCTGATATTTCTAAGTTTGTTTCGCCCGATATCAAATGTCCGGGTCAAAGCAAGCTCATGTATCTTAACCCATCTCCCGGGAAGTATCGGTTGGGCGGTTCAATACTCGCTTATTGTAACAAGCAGTTGGGAAATGAGTCGCCTGATATTGATGACACAGCTTTGTTTTATCGAAGTCTTTCTTCGATTCAAGAATTGGTAAGAAATAAATCAATATTATCTCTTCATGATCGAAGCGATGGTGGTTTGATTACAACGGCGTCTGAAATGATTATGGCGAATAACTGTGGTTTTGATATTACACTTCCTGATCGAGATGGGGACTGTGAGAATCCGCTGCAGATGCTTATGGCAGAGGAGGCCGGTTGGATTTTTGAGTATATGCCAGGGAAAGAAGATGAAATCTGTTCACAGCTTCGCCAAAACCGGATTCCTCATCATCTCATCGGTTGGACAACAAAAGAAAAATGTGCTCGCGTCCACCATCAAGGTCAAGTTGTTTTTGAAGAAAGTACTCCAACTTTGCGGGGATGGTGGGAAGCCACAAGTCATCAGTTTGAAAGACAGTTTAGAAATCCAGAATGCGCCGATCAGCGATATCTTGGATCGCTAGATCGCAGCGTTCCGGAGTATCGGTTAACCCATATTCCCAAGCAAACCGCTCCTGAAATTATGATCAAGCTCAATAAAGTCAAAGCAGCGGTGCTTCGGGAAGAGGGAAGTAATGGAGAAATGGAAATGGCAGAAATGGCTTTTATGGCCGGAATGGAACCATCCACTGTACACACAACCGATTTGGTTGATGGTGTCACGACACTGGATCCCTTCCAAGTGCTCCTACCTGTTGGAGGATTTGCCAATCGGGATGCTGGAAAACACGGAAAAGGCTGGGCCGGAACGCTTCGCTTTAATGATCTGGCAGCTGAATCCCTGAGAAGATTCAGGATTCGGGACAACACTTGCAGCTATGGCCCGTGTAACGCTATGCAAGCGTTTCTCTACCTTGGTTGGGCACCATTTCCAGATGAGTTGGAGGAGAATTGGCCACGAATGGAAAAAAATACTTCATGGTGGTTTGAACACAACTGGATTAACGTTCTTTTGTTAAAATCAAAATCTATCGCATTCCGAGGGATGGAAGGAGCATTCCTGGGAATTCACTCGGCCCATGGTGCCGGACGCGTTTCGTTTAAAAATCCAAGTTTTTATCAAAGAGCCATTGATTCTGGCTTGGTTCCGATGGTCTATGCGGACGATCAAGGAGAAGCCACGGAACTTCTCCCATGGAATCCTAATGGATCTCCACTGGGAATTGCTGGTTTCTGTTCGCCAAATGGCAGGGATACATTTACGATGCCTCACATTGAAAGATTTCTGCGCATTGAATCAGCGTCATGGTTACCAGCGGAAATGCGGTCAGGGTTAGAGGTTTCATATTATCTGCAGGTCATGCAAAATTTGCGTGAATTTGCAGAGCGGAATCAGTAAAAAACCAAAAGTAGCTTAAGGAGGAATGAACCCCCTCGGTCAAATGACTGAGTGGGGTTCTTCTTTTTTTGGCACGAATAAGTTAGCTGTGCAATTTTTACATAATTTAATAAAAGCACTATTGACACAAAATAACATCTGCGATAAGATTTGATTGAAGAAATAACAAAGTAGCTGACTTTTTTATGTTGGATAAAAAACTGAAAGAAGCGTTAGAGCTTTTAGGCGGGCGAGCAGTGATTAAAGACCAGGATGAGCACTATATTTTGCTCACTTTGCGGGAATTTAGAAAAATCAAACAAGAGGGAGTTTTGGGGTTGACAAAGCAAGAATTAGTTGATAAGATAAATAACGATATTGCAAGTTGGAAGTTTTCTCAAGAAGAAGACAAGTCAGCCGAAATTGAATTGGAAACTCTGGGTGAGATAAAAAATGACGAAGTGCGCTATGAGAGCGTTCTTCAGTCATAGGAGTTATCCACAGTTTGGGAACATTTTTATTTGTCAAAAGTATTTTTTTAGGGTAGAGTAGACATTGTGTTAAAATCTAATTAAATTTAATAATAACAAAAAATCGCAAGCTGTTGCGGGATTGATTTTTTTTCTAAAAAGAAGTCACCACAATAATTATGCGTAAGTTACCAAACATATGGCAGCAGAAAAATTTGCAAGAACCAAGCCTCATGTTAATGTTGGAACTATCGGTCATGTTGACCATGGAAAAACGACATTGACTGCGGCAATCCTTCATGTCCTCAGTTTCTTGGGGCATGCCAAGGAAAAGAGCATTGATGAAATTGACAAGGCTCCAGAAGAGAGAGAGCGTGGGATTACAATTGCTACTGCACATTGCGAATATGAATCTGAGAAGAGACATTATGCTCATGTTGATTGTCCGGGACATGCTGACTATATCAAAAATATGATTACAGGCGCTGCTCAGATGGACGGAGCTATTTTGGTTGTAGCTGCGACTGATGGTCCTATGCCACAAACTCGAGAACACATTCTTTTAGCTAAGCAAGTGGGTGTTCCAGAAATCGTAGTTTTCCTTAATAAAGTTGATATGGTGGATGATGCGGAGTTGGTTGACCTAGTTGAAGCAGAAGTAAGAGAACTTTTGACAAAATATGAATTTGATGGAGACAATGCAGTCGTTATTCGTGGCTCAGCTCTCAAGGCTCTTGAAGCTAAATCAGCCGAGGAAGAAGCAGCAAAACCAGTTATTGATCTTATTGCGGCGCTTGACTCAAAAATTCCAGATCCAGTTCGTGAAATGGACAAGCCATTCTTGCTTCCAATTGAAGATATTTTCACAATTGAGGGTCGTGGAACTGTTGTGACTGGAAGAATTGAAAGAGGCGTGATCAATATTAATGAAGAAGTGGAAATTATCGGACTTCGCCCGACTCAGAAAACGGTTGTGACCGGAATCGAAATGTTCAATAAGACTCTCGATCGAGGAGAATGTGGTGACAATGCTGGAATTTTGATTCGTGGAATCAAAAAGGAAGACGTAGAAAGAGGTCAAGTCCTCGCTAAACCGGGATCAATTACTCCTCACACTGAATTTGAGTGCGAAGTGTATATCCTTACTAAGGAAGAAGGCGGACGACATACTCCTTTTTTCAAAGGTTACAAACCTCAATTCTATGTTAGAACGACTGATGTGACTGGAGAAGTTATGCTTCCAGAGGGAACTGAGATGGTGATGCCTGGAGACACTGTAAGCTTTAAAGTTGTCCTAGGAGCTCCTGTTGCTATGGAGGAGGGAATGCGCTTTGCAATTCGAGAAGGCGGAAGAACAGTGGGCGCTGGTGTTGCTACTAAGATTGTAAAATAGTCAAAAAGAGTTTTTTCTTTGTCTGGCTCTGTCCCGTTAGTAGGATTAAAAAGCATGAAATTTGACGGTTCAGATATTCCATGCTAAGATATTCTATTGTAGGGGCAAGGGCCGGATTATAGAGGAAATTGTTAGGTTTATAATAAAAAAGTTTAACTCCAGAGCAAGTTTTAAGTTGATTGTTTCTAGATACTAGAAAGGATTAACCAGCGAGCTCGTCCCGCCATAGACCCGAGTGTTCGGGACGAAGGAGGATTAAAAATTCGAACAAACTGATGTCAAAGAATGAAGAAGAGGTAAAAACAAGAATCAGAATTAAGATCAAGGCTTATGATCATAAAATTATTGATCAATCAGCTCGTCAAATTGTGGAAACAGCCGAGAGGTCCGGTGCAAGCGTTGTAGGACCAGTTCCATTGCCGACAGAAATTCGTAAATTTACGGTTAACAAATCGACTTTTGTGCACAAGGATGCCCGTGATCAATACGAAATGAGAATCCATAAACGTCTTATTGATATTATGAGTCCAACACCGAAGACGATTGATAGTTTGACGAATCTGGATTTGCCAGCAGGCGTGGATATAGAAATTAAAATGTAATTAGAGATATCTAGTTAAAGTCCAGACGACTTTCCAGTCGATAGGATACTAATCTAGCCAAGAAAGAAATTTCTTGAACCTTGAGAGGGGTTTTCGGCTGGTATTAAGCCGTTTTTTATTTTATTTAACGAAAAGCAATGAAATTCATTTTAGGAAAAAAAATTGGAATGACCACGATTTATGATGAAAAGGGTGCGTTGAACGTGACTCTTTTGGAGTGTGGTTCAAAAGTTTCTTTAATCAAGGAGAAGGTGAAAGATGGCTATAGCGCTGTCCAGATGTTAATTGCTAAGACGAAAAATAAATCAAAGAAGAGGGAATTCCGCGTTGAAGAAAGCGAACTTAAAAAAGATGATGTTGTCGATGTTTCTATTTTTGAAATTAACGAGAAAGTGATTGTTAGTGGAACAAGTAAGGCAAAAGGATTTCAGGGTGTGGTCAAGAGATATGGCTTTAAGGGCGGATGTGCTTCCCACGGACATAAGCATGATTTGCGCGCTCCTGGATCAATCGGTTCTGGTTTTCCGGAGCATGTGGTGAAGGGAAAGAGAATGGCAGGGAGAATGGGTGGAGAGCGGATAACAACAAAAAACTTGAAGGTAGTTTTTATTGATGTAGAAAAGAATATATTGGGCATCAAGGGAGCGGTTCCGGGTATTCCAGGAGGAATAGTGGAAATTAAAGCAATCTAATCTTAAAAGTATGGCAACATTAAAGGTTTATAATCTCGAAGGGAAGGAACTTGAGGAAATGAAAATTTCTGATTCTGTTTTTGGTTTGCCAAAAAATGACGATTTGGTTCATCAAATCGTTGTAGCAATGGATGCTAATAAGAGACAAGTGCTTGCAGATACGAAAACTCGAGGAGAAAGAGCAGGTAGTGGAATTAAGCCTTGGAAACAAAAAGGAACGGGTCGCGCTCGTGTTGGTTCAAGAAGAACTCCGCTTTGGAAAAAAGGAGGCGTTGTTTTCGGACCAAGTAATGATAGGAATTATAAGCAAAAGATTAATAAAAAGATGAATCAAAAGGCGATTGCAACCGTGCTTAGTGGAAAGCTTAAGGATCAGGAGATTTTCGTGATTGATAAATTGAGCTTTTCACAAAAGAAGACCAAGCAGGTTGCTGAGATGCTTTTGAATTTCAAAATCAAAGGCAAGACTTTGATGGTTTTTGCGGATGCCGAAAAAGAATTTCGCATTGTAAGCAGAAATCTTGCTAAGGTAGAAAATATTTTGACACCACAGCTCAATGTTCTTGAAATGCTGCGAAACAAGAATTTATTTATGAGCAAGGAGTCTGTAATGTATCTCGAGGAAAAGTATAAACAAGCTGAATTAAAATAATGGAAAATAACGTAAACCCCAATCAAGAAAATATTCTCTCAAAAGTTCTCATTGAGCCGATTGTAACTGAGGCGGCCACTGTGCTTATTGAGAATAATAAATATATTTTCAAAATATCTTCTCGTGCGACTAAATTGCAAGTTAAGATGGCAATTGAAAAGATTTATAATGTTAAGGTTGAAAAGGTGAACACTGTTAATGTGCCAAGAAAATTTCGTAGTCGAGGAAGAATTCCTGGTTGGAAACCAGGTTATAGAAAAGCTATCGTAACCCTAAAAGAGGGCAATAAGATTGATGTTTTTGAAGGAAAATAATTTAGTCTAAAGAGTGCAAATATGGCAATCAAGATTTACAAAAAAAATACTGCTGGACGCCGAAACATGTCGGTTGTTAAGGTTGACTATGTTTCAAAGAAAAAACCGGAAAAAGCGCTTTTGGCAAAACAAGGCAAATTAGCTGGACGTTCACACGGAAAAATATCAGTTCGTCACCAGGGTGGTGGAAATAAACAGCGATATCGAATTGTGGATTTTTTACAAGATAAGTTTGGTGTGCCTGGGAGAGTTGCTGCAATCGAAAAAGACCCAAACAGAAAAGCCTTTATTGCGCTTGTGAATTATGCTGATGGAGAGAAGCGCTATATCTTGGCAACAGAAGGAATGCGGGAAGGTCAAGAAGTGTTGTCTGCGGAGAATGCACCAGTAAAACCAGGAAATCGTGCTAAGGTGAAGAATATCCCAATTGGGACAACTATTTGTAATCTGGAGCTATTCCCAGGACATGGAGGTCGAATTGTTAGAAGTGCCGGAAGCTCAGCTAGTCTAACCGCAGTGGATGATAAAACCGCTCAGATTAAATTGCCTTCTGGAGAAATTCGACTTGTTAGCAATGAGTGCTATGCGACAATTGGACAAGCGAGTAATTTTGAAAGTAATTCTATAAATCTTGGAAAAGCTGGCAAGAGTCGCTGGCTCAATATTCGTCCGGCCGTTCGTGGTTCAGCCATGAACCCAGTTGATCATCCACACGGAGGAGGCGAAGGACGTCAAGGAATTGGACTTAAGCATCCGAAAACTCCTTGGGGAAAGCCGGCGCTTGGAAAGAAAACAAGGAAGAGGAAGAAATATAGCAATAAGTATATAATCAAAAGAAGAGTTAAGCGGAAATAATATATGACACGAAGTCTGAAAAAAGGTCCTTATGTGGACGAAAGATTAATCAAGAAAGTGCTTGACAAAAAGCCCGGAGATCGAAGCGTGATAAAGACGTGGATTCGCGCAGCAGTTATTTCTCCGGAAATGGTTGGTTTTACTTTTGGTGTCTACAATGGAAAAATATTTATTTCTGTCACCCCAACAGAAGAGATGGTAGGGCACAGACTCGGAGAATTTTCCCCAACACGTAAATTTACTCGGCACGGAGGCAAGATGCAAAAGGAAATGGAAACAGCTGCGAAACAAAAAGAAGCTGATGCGTCGAAAGCGGCCAAAGCGTCAGATACTACTAAGAAGAAATAATAGAGAAATCACATGAAAGTTACAGCAGAATTAAACAATTTAAGAATCTCTCCGCGCAAAGTGAAATTGGTCGCTGATTTGATCAAGGGAATGGACGCCATAGAGGCGGTTGCCCAGCTTGATGTAGCGATTAAGAAAACTAGTGGGTACATGCAAAAACTCTTATTGAGTGCTATTGCTAATGCTGAGAATAATTTTGGTCTTTCAAAAGGCAATCTATATGTGTTGGACGCGGTAGTCGGTGCTGGACCAACGCTTAAACGATGGATGCCAAAAGCATATGGCCGTGCCGGACAAATTCTGAAAAGAACTTCAAAGGTAAGAATAGTTTTGGAAGAAAGAATTGAAGGTAAGGACAGAAAAAGCAAAGAACAGATGGAGAAAGAAAAAGCTGAAAAAGTTAAAAAAGCAACTCAAGAGCTGAGAAAAGAAGAGGAAAGAAAAAAAGAAGAGAAGAGAGATGAGGTCAAGGATGCTAAGACAGAAAAGATAGCTGAAGTCAAAACAAAGGGTGCAGACAAGACGAAGAAAACTGCCGAAGAACCGAAGAGTTGGAAAAATAAGATATTTAGACGGAAGTCAATGTAAATTTATTTAAACGCAAATACCTATGGGACATAAAGTAAATCCAGTTGGACTGCGCTTGGGAATTACTCAAGATTGGAAATCCAAATGGTTCAGCAAAAAAGATTATAATAAAAACCTCAAGCAAGATATTGAGATCCGTTTGGAAGTGATGAAAAAATGGAAAGCAGCTTTTATTGGTGAAGTTGAAATTGAAAGATCTCAAGCGGCCGTGAAGATTGTTATAAAGACTGCTCGTCCAGGAGTTTTGATTGGACGGGGTGGAAGCGGAGTTGAAGATATTAAGCACTATATTCAAAACACTTTTTTTAAGAGTAATCGAAGGGCTGATTTGAGAATTGAAATACAGGAAATTAAGAATTTTGAAGAAAGTGCCATGATTGTCGCTCAGAATGTTGCGGAACAGCTGGAAAAAAGAATTCCATTTAGGAGAGCAATGAAAATGATGTTGGAGCAGGCCATGAAAAATACCATGATCAAAGGAGTTAAGATTGAAATGTCAGGAAGATTGGGTGGAGCTGAAATGTCACGAAGAGAGTGGCTTTCAAAGGGAACATTACCACTGCACACCTTGCGAGCGAATATTGATTTTGCCAGAGCGACAGCGTTTACAACATATGGAGCAATCGGAGTGAAAGCGTGGCTCTATAAGGGGGAAGTGTTTGATAAAAAATAATCGAGAGGGAGTTATCCCGCACCGATTCCGGATAAAGCGCTAGGTAGTTTAGAGCGAATTTGCACGGAGTCGCCTGCGGCTTAACCATAATAATAAGGTAAATATTCCAGCGAATCGGTGAGGGATGCTAAATTTTGTAGCTACTCGCTCCGCTCGCAGACAAAATTTGCATGTTAATGCCAAAGAAAGTAAAACATAGAAAAGTGCAAAGAGGCGGAGCAATCCGTGGCAATGCAATGCGAGGGAACTCAATCAGTTTTGGTAGTTTTGGTTTGAAGGCAGTTAGCGCCAGTCTCGTATCTTCAAGGCAGATTGAAGCTGCTCGTCGCGCGATGACGAGATATGTGCAAAGAGGAGGAAAGATTTGGATTCGGATTTTTCCTGATAAGCCAATGACAAAAAAGGGTGATGAAACTCCAATGGGTAAGGGAAAGGGAGCTGTGGATCATTTTGTCGCTGTGGTGAAACCCGGGACTGTTATGTTTGAGATGGATGGTGTGAAAATAGAGATTGCAAAGGAAGCTATGCGTCTTGCAGCTCATAAGTTAAATTTGAAAACTAAATTTGTTACTAAAGAGGAATAAGAATATTGTTATGAAAATCAAGGAATTGAGAGAAAAAAATATTGCTGAACTAAAAAAGCTTCTTGCTGAAAAAGAAGAAGCTATTCGCAAATTCAGATTTGAATTGGCAACAAAACAAGTAAAGGGGACGAGACAGATCAGGACTGCCAAGCGTGATGTCGCTAGGATTATAACATTAATTGGTCAGCAAGATAAGTTAGCTTAAAGATAATTTTATGGATAGTCAAAAAGTTGAAAAAACCAAGATCATTACACGCAAAAAGGGCGTTGTTGTTTCTGACAAAATGCAAAAGACAATAGTGGTGGCCGTGGATACTCTCAAAACGCACCCTAAATACAAGAAGAAATACCGTTCAACCAAAAAATATAAGGCTCATGATGAGGAAAATAAGTTTAAGATTGGGGATACTGTGGAAATTGTTCCATGTAAGCCGATTAGCAAGGATAAAAATTATGTAGTGGTTTAATAGATAGTAATCCCGCACCAATTCCAATAAAGTCAGTAGCAAGTGTATAGAGTTTATTGCGAATTTCGCCTGCGGCTAAGTTTTAATAAAGGATTAAATTTGAATAGCGAATTGGTGAGGGATGCTCTTTTTGTAGCTACTCGCTCCACTCGCAGACAAAAAGGCATGATACAAGCAGAATCAAAATTGAATGTAGCTGATAATAGCGGCGCCAAGGTTATCAAGTGCTTTAAGGTTCTTGGTGGAAGCAAAAGAAGATTTGCTCAAATCGGGGACATTATCGTTGCAAGTGTTAAGTCAGCTGAGCCTCGAGGAATGGTGAAAAAAGGTGATAAGGTAAGAGCTGTGATTGTTCGCCAAAGAAAAGAATTCCGTCGAAAGGATGGTTCGTATATTCGTTTTGATGAAAATGCTGCTGTGATTGTGGAGGCCAAAGAGCCAAAGGGGACTCGAATTTTTGGTCCAATTGCCAGGGAGATTAGAGATAGGGGATATGCGAAGATTGCTTCTCTTGCTCCAGAGGTATTATAAATAAGAAAAAGATTTAAGAACGCAGTTATAATCATATGAAAATTAAGAAAAACGATTTAGTTAAGATGCTTGCAGGCAAAGACAGTGGCAAAACTGGCAAAGTTCTGCGTGTCTATCCTACGGAGCAAAAAGTAGTTGTGGATGGTCTAAATATGCTCAAAAAACACAATAAACCAAGAAAAGAAGGAGAAAAAGGCCAAAGAGTGGAGATACCAAGAAAGATTGATATTTCCAATGCTATGGTTGTTTGCCCTAAATGTGGAAAACCAGCCAGAATCGCTTATAAAATAGAGGGCGAGAAGAAAATCCGGGTATGTAAGAAATGTCAAGCAGAAATCTAATTTAGAGATTAATTTAAAAGACAAGTATGTCAACAATTTACGAAAAATATAAGACCGAAGTGGCCACTGAAATGAAAAAAAGCCTTAACCTGAGCAATGTTTTGCAAGTGCCAAAAATTGAAAAGGTGGTTGTCAACGTGGGAATCGGAAAATTTATCAAAGACTCTGCATTGGTTACGGATATTTTTAATTCTTTGAAGGCGATTACTGGACAAAAGCCAGTAATGACAAAAGCCAAGCAATCAATTGCTGGTTTTAAGACGAGAGAAGGGTTGGAAATTGGAATTAAGGTGACTTTGCGTGGAAAGAGAAAATGGGATTTTTTGGAAAAATTAGTTGGTGCTTCTATTCCACGTATCAGAGACTTTCATGGAATCAAGCTGGGATCAGTGGATAAGGGCGGAAATCTTAATCTTGGAATCAAGGAACACCTCATATTCCCAGAGATTCTCCCGGAGCAGGTCAAGACTACTTTCGGAATGCAGGTGAATGTTGTGACGAACGCAAAGACTCAAGAAAAAGGAATGATGCTTTTCAAATTACTCGGATTTCCTCTTGAGAAGCGCGATAAATAGAGAGTTTTTATAATAAGTATTAAATAGAGCAAAATGGCCAAATTATCAGTTGAAGTTAGAGCAAAAAAGAAACCAAAGTTTTCCACGAGAATTGTGAGACGTTGTTGGAAATGTGGAAGAAAACATGGTTATATGCGTAAGTTTGATCTCTGTCGGATCTGCTTTCGAGAGCTTGCTAGCACCGGGCAATTACCTGGCGTAAAGCGATCAAGTTGGTAGAGCTTTTTTGCTAGAATAAATTAAAAGTAATCGTATAGTTTGATTTGATTTTAAATTTTGAATTTTAAAGAGTATGTTAGACCCAATCTCAGAAATGTTAACCAGAATTAGAAATGCTCAAATGGCGGGACACAAGACTGTCACCATTAGTGCTTCTAAGCTAAAAATGGCTTTAGCTAAGATTTTGGAAAAAGAAGGTTTCGTTGACGCTGTTGCGAAAGAAAAGCAAGGTGATTTTGATGTGATAAAAATAACTTTGAAATATTATACCATTTCCAATACAAATAAAACACCGGCAATCAAGGGAATCAGAAGAATCAGCAAGGAGGGGCAAAGAATTTACGTTAAGAGCAAGGATGTTAGAAGCGTTAAAAATAATTACGGCGTTGCACTTATCTCAACTTCTAAGGGTGTAATGACCGATCATGATGCGAAAAAGACAGGATTGGGGGGAGAGTATATTTGTGAAGTTTGGTAATTATAGGAACAATAATTAGTATGTTCCCGCCAAGGCGGGATTCGCGAAGCGAATAAATTTATGAGTAAAATTGGAAAAAAATTAATTGCTATTCCTGCTGGTGTGACAGTGACGCTTGAGGGAGAGGTGCTGAAAGCCAAGGGTCCGAAAGGGGAACTAAGTCTTAACGTTCATCCAGAAGCTAAGGTGGAAATTACTGATGGGCAAATAGTTGTTAAGAAAGCCAAGGAAGAATTAGGATCAAACGCAATTTGGGGACTGACACGATCACTCGTTAATAATATTATTATTGGTGTGAGTGTTGGTTATGAAAAGAAACTAGAACTCCAAGGTGTCGGTTTTCGTATGGCAATTCAAGGCAAGAAAATTGTGATGGCACTTGGGTTTTCTCATCCAGTTGAGATGGAAATTCCCGACGGAATTGTGGCAAAATTGGAAGAGAATAATGGACTACTTATTAGTGGAATTGACAAACAAGCAGTTGGGCAATTTGCAGCAAACATAAAGGATTTGAAAAAAGTTGAGCCATATAAAGGCAAGGGCTTTCGCTATGCAGGAGAAAAAGTTAGACGAAAAGCTGGAAAGAAAGCTGGAGCCAAATAACCTCGTAAATCCCGTCAGGGCGGGACACGGAGCAAATCATTACTAGATAACTTAAGACCTATAAATAATATTTCAAGAAGATGAATACGATCAGCCAAAATAATTTAAGATTACACCGAAAAAGACGCGTTCGCGCTAAGATTTCTGGAACAGCTAGTGTGCCACGACTGAATGTTTTTCGTAGTTTACTTTCAATGAAAGCGCAAGTGATTGACGACATTGCAGGAAAAACACTTGTGGCGGCTGATATAAAAGCAGCAAATGTGAAAAATGATGTTGCGGGGGCGAAGGCAGTTGGAATGCTTATCGCTAAAAAATGTGTAGAACAGAAAATCGCAGAAGTGGTTTTTGATCGAGCAGGATATAGATATCATGGGAAGGTCAAAGCTTTGGCTGAAGGCGCCAGAGAGGGCGGCTTAAAATTTTAAACTCTTTTAGTTATTAAACTATATGGCAAAGAACGATAGAAAATTTAGAGGAAAAAAAGAAAAGCCGGAATTTGAACAAAAACTTCTGGATCTTGCTCGCGTTACTCGCGTGGTGAAGGGAGGAAGACGATTTCGTTTTCGCGCAACTCTTGTAATTGGAAATCGCAAGGGTAAGGTGGGTGTTGGAGTTGGCAAGGGATCGGATGTGACAGATGCCATTGGGAAGGCTTTTGATGATGCTAAGAAAAATATGATTACTGTTGCAATCAAAAACAATACGATTGCACACGAGGTGCATCACAAAAAAGGTAGCGCTAAAGTGATTTTGAAACCAGCCAAGGAAGGAAGAAGTATTGTAGCTGGAGGAGCAGTGCGCGCTGTGGTTGATTTTGCCGGAATTCGGGATATTGTTTCCAAGTCTCTTGGAACAGCTAATAAGCTCAATGTGGCACGGGCAACTGTGGAAGCTTTAGGAATGCTGAGTGAGTCAAAGACAAGAAAGGAAAGAATCACTAAGGCCAATTAATTATACGCAATTTGATATTACAATTTTATGTTAAGACAAGATTTACAAATGAGCCAGCCGAGGAAGAAGAAAAAAACTATCGGTCGTGGTGGCAAGAAGGGAACTTATTCTGGCAAAGGTAATAAGGGGCAAAAAGCGCGCAGCGGTGCACATGTTGATCCTTTGTTTGAAGGCGGACGTTCAACTCTTATTGACCACATGAAGAAAAAACGTGGTTTTACTTCGCGAACAAAAAAACGTAGTATCGTGCAAATTGCCGACATCGAGAAGAATTTCGAAAATGGTGCTATAATCAGCGTAGAGTCTTTGGTGAATATGAAATTGGTTGCACGGAAAAACATTCCTCTTGGAATTAAGGTTTTGGGCAACGCAAAAGTAGCGAAAAAATTTGTCTTTGAACAAGAAATCTTTGTGAGCGTTACGGTGAAAAAAGCGATTGTGGCTGCAGGGGGTGAGGTGAAGGTTGATGAATTGGAGAAATAAAAAATATAAAGTAGTGACTAGGGTATGCTAGCTAAAATCACTCAAATCTTTCGCATCAAAGAGTTACGAAACAAGATATTTTTTATCTTGGCTCTTTTGGTCGTATTTCGCTTGGCAGCCAACATTCCAATTCCGGGTGTTGATCAGGAGCGACTAAAAACTTTTTTTGAGAGTAATGAACTTTTTGGACTGTTGAATCTTTTTTCTGGACAAGGACTGTCGAGCATTTCGCTTGTGATGCTTGGTGTTGGACCATATATCACAGCTTCGATTATTATGCAGCTGCTTACGATGATTGTGCCACGTCTGGAGAAGATTTATAAAGAGGAGGGGGAAGCGGGACGGCAGAAATTCAATCAATGGACGCGCTGGGCGACGGTACCGCTCGCGGCAATGCAGACTTTTGGAATGATTGCCCTTTTTCGTTCGCAAGGAATTATTGCTGATGGAGGCCTGGCGAGCGTTGTTTCGATGATGGTGATTGCGACAGCTGGCACAATCTTTTTGATGTGGCTGGGAGAGTTGATGACGGAAAAAGGGATTGGCAATGGCGTGTCGCTGATTATTTTTGCCGGAATTGTTTCGGCTATTCCATCGACAATAGCCAAAACCTATGCCACAGCTGATTCATCGCAAATTTTTACTTATTTGATTTTGGGCGTTATTTTAGTTCTAGCTATTTCAGCGGTGGTGTTTATGACGGAAGGTCAGCGCAATATGCCGGTTTCCTATGCTAAAAGGATTAAAGGCAACAAGATGTACGGCGGAACTTCAACACATCTACCATTGCGCATTAATCAGGCTGGCGTGATTCCGATTATCTTTGCTCTTTCTATTATGCTTTTCCCGGGAATGATTGCCGGTTTTCTCACGAAAAGTTCCAATGGGACTATCGCAAGTATTGCAGTCAAGGCAAGTGCGCTTTTTTCTCCAAGTAATTGGTTTTATTGGTTGTTTTACTTCATCCTTGTGGTCGCTTTTACCTATTTCTATACTGCAGTTGTCTTTGATCCCAACAAAATTGCCGAGAGTCTGCAGAAACAAGGTGGCTATATTCTTGGAATCCGTCCAGGAAAAAACACGGCCGATTATCTTTATCGCATCATGAACCGCATTACGCTGTCCGGGGCGGTTTTTCTCGGGCTTATTGCTATTTTACCTTTCTTTGTGGAAAGTTTTACCAATATCGGCTCGGTTTCCATTGGTGGGACGGGACTGCTTATCGTTGTTTCGGTTGTGATTGAGACAATCAAGCAAGTACAAGGGCAATTGGCGATGCGTGACTACGAAGGCTTTTAAGTGGTATAGGGTATTTGGTATCATGTATTAAGTATAAAATTCATATACGATACATTATACAAAATATATTTTTCATGAACTTAGTAATTCTCGGTCCTCAAGGATCAGGCAAGGATACTCAGGCGGAAAAATTGGCGAAGCATTTTAATCTGGAAAGGGTTAATATGGGTAATTTTTTGCGTGAAGTGGCAAAACAAGATACTCCATTGGGGAAAGAAATATATCAGTATCAAAATGTGACCGGAACAATGGTTCCTAGTCGGATTCTGAAAGAAGTTTTAGGGATAAAACTAAATTCATTTTTCAGGGAACAAAGTGTCGCTTTCGAGGGAGTGCCGAGAACGATGGAGCAGGCGCAGTATTTTGATGAGGCAGTCAGGGAATCTGGGAGAAAAATTGATAAAGTTATTTTTATTAATCTTTCTAAGGAAGAGGCGCTGAAGCGAATCTCAAAAAGGCGAGTGTGTAAAAGTTGTGAGAAAATTTTAATAATGGGAAAAGATTTTGATAGTGAAAAGGAAAAATGCCCAGATTGCGGAGGTGAAATTGTTTTGCGAATTGATGATGCGGATGAAGTGATTGCTAAGCGGTTGAAAGTCTTTCAAGATGAAACCATTCCAGTTATAGATTATTATAGAAAACAAAAAAAACTGCTGGAAGTTGACGGAGCACAGAGTGTGGAGAAAGTTTTTGAGGATATTTTGGCGAGTCTTGGCGGTGTTGCTTAGCTTCACTTAGTTTCGTAATTTGTAGGAATATGATTATCATTAAATCAAAAAAAGAAATAGAATTGATGCGTCAGGGAGGAAAACTTCTGGCGCAAATTATGGAGCGCTTGGGAGAATTGGTTGTTCCTGGGAAAAATACATTTGAAATTAACAAGCTGGCGAGAAAGCTTGTTTTTGATATAGGCGGATCTCCCATTTTTGAGGGGTATGGCGATCCAAAACGGCCCTATCCAGCAGCTATCTGTGCTTCGATTAATAATGAAGTTGTGCATAGTATTCCCAGCAGAGCGAAGGTTTTAAAAGAAGGAGATATCCTCAAGATTGATATTGGAATGAGATATGAGGGATTGGTTACTGATATGACTCGGACATACGCGGCGGGAAAGCTTGGTTCGGAGGCGCAAAAGTTGCTTAATGTTACGCGAGAGGCGTTGGATTTGGGCATCGGAAAAATTAAAGCCGGAGCAAGATTGAGTGATTATAGCCGAGCAGTGGAGGGTTATGCAAAAGCGAATGGTTTTTCGGTAGTGCGTGATTTGGTGGGGCATGGTGTGGGGAGGGAATTGCATGAAGATCCACAAATCCCTAATTATTTTTTCCCCGGTATGCGAGAGATAATTTTGCAAGAGGGAATGACGCTGGCACTTGAGCCGATGATTAATGCGGGAACGCACTATGTCAAGGTTTCGGCGGACGATTGGACATATATTACAAAAGACGGAAAATTGAGCGCTCAATTTGAGGATACAATTGTGGTGACAAAAAATGGGGCGGAAATTTTGACGAGAATCTAAAAGGTTAAATTTGAAAATTTAGAATTGTACGCGAGGGTTTATTTATGCCAGAAAATTCAACCAAAACAAAATATTATCTCGGCATTGATTATGGCGAGTCGAAAATTGGCCTGGCGATTGCTGACAGCGAAACGCGGATTGCTTTTGCCTATGGCACGATTAAAAATGGCAAGGACTTGTTGAAAAATGTTTTGGATATTGTTAGAAAAGAAAAAATAGAAACAGTGGTGATTGGTGTACCAAAAAGAATGGGGGATAAGAATGTGGCTTATGCTGGAGAAAAATTAGGTAAGGTTCTCAGGGAAAAAGAGATTGATATTGTTTTTCAAGATGAAATATATTCGACTAAAATTGCCAGAGAGAATTTGAAAGAAAAGGGCTTGCGCGATATTGACCGTTTTGATGATGCCGAAGCGGCGCGGATAATTCTGGGCAGTTTTTTGCAAAAAAAGGCTTTGTGAGGTATGCTAGGGGTATATGCGAGAAAAAATAGTTGAAAAATTAAAAGTAGCTTTTGGCCGGTCATTCCCGGACTTTTCGCTTTCTAGTGCGGAAATCGAGATTAATTATCCGCCAGAAGAATTTGGGGATTATTCAACTAATCTGGCACTTAAGGTTGTCAAAAAGGTGGGCAAAGGTCCGCGGGAAATCGCGGAGCTTATAAAAAGCGAGCTGGAGAAAATTGATGTGGATGAGAAAATCTTTTCCAAGATTGAAGTGGCGGGGGCGGGTTTTCTGAATTTTGAGCTATCTGCAGAGGCGCGCGGAAGTGAGATTGAAAAGATTATTAATTCTGGAACTCATTACGGTGATAATGTTTTAGGTAATAAAGCAAAAATTCACCTAGATTTTGTGAGTGCTAATCCGACTGGACCGATCCATCTTGGTAATGGTCGTGGTGGGCCGCTTGGCGACGTGCTTGCGAATATTCTTATAAAAAGTGGTTATTCTGTTTGGCGAGAATATTATGTAAATGATTTTGGTAATCAAATTAAAATTCTAGGTCATTCCATACTCAAGGATGAGGAGGCTCAATATCGAGGAGAATATATTGACGTTCTAGCAAAAAAGAATAAAGAACCAGATCCTTTTCTAGTAGGACAAGAGGCGACAAAGACAATCTTGGAAGAAATGATTAAGCCGGCGATGGGAAATTTGGGTATTAATTTTGATGAGTATTTTCGGGAAAGTTCGTTGCACAAAAGCGGTGAAGTGGAGGAAGCTTTTGAAGAATTAAAAGCAAAAAATTTCCTTTATGAGAAGGATGGTGCATTGTGGTTTTGTGCGGAAAAATTTGGCGATGAAAAGGATCGCGTGGTCAGAAAGACTACTGGGGAAATAACGTATTTCGGAGGAGATATTGCTTATCATTTGAATAAATTAAAAAAGAGAGGATTTGATTTAGCAGTGGATATCTGGGGTGCAGATCATCATGGTGATGTGAAAAGAGTAGAAGGTGCAATGGAGGCATTTGGATTTGCAGGAAAGGTTAGGGTGCTCCTGACGCAAAATCTGACTGTGATCAAAAACGGCGAAGAGTTCAAAATGTCAAAGCGTAAGGGTCAGTATATTTGTCTAGAGGATTTGCTTGATGAAGTTGGAAGAGACGCTGTGCGGTTTATTTTTTTAGCTTACAGCGCTAATTCTCCAATGATTTTTGATATTGATTTGGCACGTGAAAAATCTAACAAAAATCCAGTGTTCTATGTTCAATATGCTTATGCTCGAATAGCGGGGATTTTACGAAAGACAGAAAAGGAAGCCGTGGCGAAAGCTGATTATTCACAACTTGTAGCTAAGGAAGAGATCGAGCTTGTTCGCCATTTAATGCGTTTTCCTGATTTAGTTTTAGAGATTTCTGAGAATTTTGAAGTTCATAGGCTTACACATTATGCTATTAAATTGGCTGATAAATTCCATAGCTTCTATCACGCTTGTCGGATTTTAGATGAAGAAAAGAGCTTGGCAGCAGCAAGAAGGGCGTTAGTTAGTGCGACCAAGGTCGTCTTGGGCGAGACTTTACGGTTGGTTGGGATTAGCGCGCCGGAGAAAATGTAAGTATTTATTTAAAGTCTTTTTTTATGGCTTGCTTGAGAGATCTTCTAGCTGATTTAAAAAAACTAAAAAATCCTGCCAAGGCGAAAATTTTGGCGGGGTTTTTTAAAACGGGCAAAGGAGAATATGGCGAGGGAGATATCTTCTGGGGAATCGTTGTACCAAAACAAAGAGTTGTTGCGCGAAAATATTTTCAAGAAGTTAACTTTGTTGATTTGCAATATTTGCTGGGGCAAAAAATTCATGAACTGCGTTTCATGGCCATCGCAATCTTGGTCATGAAATATCAAAAAGGCAACGCAAAAGAAAAAGAGCGCGTGGCGAAATTCTATCTGAAAAATTTGAAAGGCATTAATAATTGGGATTTGGTGGATTTGTCGGCCCCACAAATTTTGGGCGACTACTTTTTGGAAAAAGATAAAGCGGTATTATATGAATTGGCGGAATCAAAAAATCTTTGGGAAAGACGGGTGGCAATACTTTCCACCTTCGGTTTTATCAAAAAAAATCAATTTGGCGACGCTCTAAGAATGGCGGAAATATTGCTTGCTGACGGCCATGATTTGATTCACAAAGCCGTTGGCTGGATGCTGCGAGAAGCTGGAAAGAGGGACAAAAAAACGGAAATAAAATTTTTGGATAAATATGCCGTAAATATGCCCAGAACCGCACTACGTTATGCGATAGAAAAATTTGACCAGAAAGAACGGGAAAAATATTTAAAGATGTGCTAGAATGGTACTATAAAATAGTTTAAAATAAATAAATTATGGAAACTGAAAACAATTTGGAAAATGAAAATGTTCCAATGGTTGAAAAAAAGAATCAACGGATGAAGATAATTTTGCCAGTTTTGGCATTTTTGTTTTTTGCGCTGCTTATCGCACAAAATTATTTTTATACGAAAGGCTCCGGAAAAAGACAAGAAGAGTATTCTGGTAGTAGCGTTCGTGGGCAAAATATTACGCTCACAAAAAAACTGGAAAATCAAACCAAGATTAAGAAATTTTCTAACTATAATGATTTGCAAGCTTTTGTGGAAAATAATTCTTCCGGAGATAACTTCGGCGGGAGGATGATGTATGATAGTTTATCAATAAATTCTGCGATGCCTATGGCGGAAAAAAGCGTTGGATCTTCGACTGGAATTGGCGGAGTGGACTATTCTGGGACGAATGTGCAAGTGGCTGGTGTGGATGAGGCTGATTTAGTAAAGACCGATGGAGAATATATCTATAGCGTAGCGGACAAAACTCTTTTTATTACTAAAGCAAATCCAGCTTCCATGGCAGGCGTAGAGTCAAAAATTGAGTTTAAATCGAACCCGCAAAGTATCTATCTCAAAGGCAATCGGCTGGTGATTTTTGGCGGGGATCAAGATATTATGACGATGGATTATTATCGTGGTTTCAAGCGCAAATCACCTTATTCTTTTTTTAAGGTTTTTGATATTACGGATCGCAAAAATCCTAAGCAGATTCGTGATTTAGATTTTGAAGGAAGTTATTTGAATTCAAGAATGATTGGTGGGTATGTTTATTTTCTAACTTCTACCTACACTCAGTATTATGATGGTGAAATGCCAGTGCCAAGGATACTCAATGCTGGAAAGGAAATCTACGATAGCAAAAATTTGACTAAATGTCACAATTGCCCAGATGTTTATTATTTTGATATGCCGTATGAGTCAATAAATATGGTAAACGTGGCTGCTGTGAATATTGATGATGAAAAAAGTGATGTGACAAGTCAAGTTTATTTATTGTCTGGTGAGCAAAATTTTTATGCATCGCAAAATAATCTATACATCACTTACACAAAGCATTTGAGTGAATACGATCTGTTTATGGGTATGGCGAAAGATATGCTGTTTTCTCGTTTGAGCGTGAAGGACCAAGAAAGAATTGAGAAAATTAAAGCTGTTGATGGTTCTGTTTTGAGTGAGCGGGAAAAAATGAGCAAAATAAGTGTAGTCGTAGAGCGCTATTTGGCTTCTTTGTCCGACGAGGACGAGAAGAACGTGAAAAAAGAGCTAGCTGGTGAAATGCAGAAAAAATATACGGATATTTCTAAAGAATTGGAAAAAACGGTTATCCATAAGATAGCTATCGATAAGAATAAAATTGAATACAAAAATTTCGGTGAGGTGACGGGGGCAGTGCTCAATCAGTTTTCGATGGATGAGGATGGCGGTGGGAATTTTCGCATAGCTACAACTAAGAGTCAGGTCTTTTCCCCGTTTTATTTTTCTGACAATTTAGTGTCAGAGGAAGAGGCGAAGATAGCTAATCCGACAATTTTGCCTGAAAGTTCTAGTCAAAATCAATCCTATAGCAATCTCTATGTTTTGGATGCTAATTTGCGCGTGATTGGTGGTGTGGAGAATTTGGCAAAAGGGGAGCGCATCTATTCGGCCAGATTTATGCAAAATCGTGCCTATCTCGTGACTTACAAACAAACAGACCCTCTATTTGTAATTGATTTGAAGGATGCGAGGAATCCTAGGGTTCTTGGGGAGTTAAAAGTCCCTGGCTTCTCTAGTTATCTCCATCCTTATGATGAAACGACGCTTATTGGTCTCGGAAAAGAAACGGAGGAAAATAGTTCAGGCGGAGTGATTACTAAGGGACTAAAACTTTCACTGTTTGATGTGAGTGATGTGGCCAAGCCTCGAGAGATTGATAAATATGAACTTGGCTCGGCTAGTAGCGATTCTCTGGCGCTAAATAATCACAAAGCTTTTCTTTTCTCGCGTGAAAAGAATTTATTGGTAATTCCTGTGACACTTAGGGATAATTCGGCTGGCATACCGGCTTCTTGGCAGAATTCATTTAATGGCGCAGCAGTTTTTAGTGTGGACAGTGGTGGATTTAAGCTAAAAGGAAAAATCAGCCAAAACAGCAATATTGATCCGAGATCAAGTGATAATTACTACGGTAATGGCTTGAAGCGGGCGCTATATATTGATAATAATCTCTATACGGTGTCTGACCAGTATTTGCAGATTAACAAGCTGGAAAATCTGGACCTGATTGGGCGAATTCCACTTAAAGGAGAGGTGGATTTTCGAGTGATGTCAAACCAGGGATCTATTGTGACTCCCGAGCTCCCGATTGATTTTTCCGTTACCAATGGAAAGTCCGAATAATGAGTGTTTATAGTGGATTTCTATGTTAAATTGTTTCATCTTTGCATTTTTTGTGCTACAATGATGGTAACGCTTAAGCAGTAATATTTTTGTCAAAATCATGAGTAATAAAGTGTATCTTTCTGTTATCATACCGGCTTACAAGGAGGGAAAGAGAATTCGTGTGAATTTAGAGGAATGTGAAAATTATTTTAAGGATAAGAAATATAGCTATGAAATAGTTATTGTGGTCGATGGTTCTCCTGACAATACCGCCGAGCTGGCTCGAACCTATCAGGGTAGATTTGAAAATTTTAAGGTCATAGAAAATCCAGAGAATCATGGTAAGGGTTATGTTGTACGACAAGGACTATTGGAAGCAGTGGGTGAATATCGATTATTCTTTGACGCTGATGGCTCGACGTCAATCACTCATCTTGATACTTTCCTGCCTGAATTTGAAAAAGGCTTTGATGTTGTGATGGGTTCTCGAGATATTGATGGCGCTTATGTGCAGATACATCAAGCCAAATGGAAAGAAATATTTGGCGATACTGGTAATTGGGCGATTAGGATTGTTCTTGGTCTCTGGGGCTACCCAGACACGCAGTGTGGGTTTAAAATGTTGAATGCAAAAGCCGCCCAGGCAATAGCAAGCCGCATGGTTGTTGATCGATTCGGGTTTGATTTTGAATTAGTCGTGTTGGCCAAAAAGCTTGGTTTTAAAATTAAACAGATGCCAGTGAGATGGCTAAATGAAGCTGGATCAACAGTGAGTCTCATGGGACCAAATGGTTATTTTCAAGTTCTTTGGGACTTGTTTAAAACGCGAATGCGGCTATGGGGAGGAAAATATAACATAAAAAAATAGAGTC
>JBAQUL010000007.1:0-43944 GCA_049297495.1 Candidatus Moraniibacteriota bacterium | reverse complement strand
GAAAATATTCCAATCGGTTGAGCTGAGTGCTCCGGTAGTGGAGGTGGTGGAAAGGGCCAGAGAGAGTTGTTGGCTGCCATCTACTGTTAGTCCATTAGCTGTTGAGTTAATGGTGAGTGGGTCATGACCAAAAGAAGAAGTGGAGGTGTCGCAGACTAAACCTAGCGTAGCCGAATAGACACACAATCTGGTGTCAGTCATGGTACCTTGTTTTACTGAAAATTCAGTGCCGGTTAGTTGGAGGAGATTAGGAGAGGCGGCAGCTGTATAAGTGGTGCCGGTGGCTGTTTGCCAACTGGGAGCAGCACCGGTTCCATTCGTGCGCAGGAAGTTGCCATTGGTGCCGGCAGTGAGTGTGGTCCAACTTGATCCGTTGTAGTAGATGATGTCACCTTGGGCGGGAGTGACGGAGGCGGTGTCGCCGTGTGTAGAAGAGAAAAGATTATGGGCGGTGCCGGGAGCAGTGGCGACCCAAGTGAAACCGTTGGTGCCGTTGTAGGTGAGGACATTGCCACTAGCTGGGGTGGCGCTAGCCACTAGCATGGATTCGGTGATTTTGTCTGCTCCGATGGTTGTCGTAATGGCTGTTCCTCCTGAGCCGGTTACGTCTCCGGAAAGGGTGATGGTTTGATTGCTAGTGAGATAAGAGCCGGCGGGTTGTTTGTTATTGAAAATATTCCAGTCGGTGCTGGATAGTGCTCCGGTGGTAGAGGTAGTGGAAAGCGCGAGGGAAATTTGTTGGGAACCGTTAATCGTTAGACCATTAGGAATAGTTGGATTGATACTGGCTGGATCATGGGCAAAAGAAGAAGTGGAGGTGTCACAGACTAAACCTAGTGTAGCCGAATAGGCACACAGTCTGGTGTCAGTCATGGTGCCTTGTTTTACTGAAAATTCAGTACCGGTTAGTTGGAGGAGATTACTAGCAGCAGCTGAGTAGGTAGTATTGGTGTCTGTGTCGGTGGAGTTGATGGTGATGGAATCTACTGCGGCGTCAGTAGTAAGGGTAACGTTAGTTCCGGCCACTAAAGTGAGGGTATCAGAGTTTTGATCGGTGGTGAGATTGCTTTGACCGGAGACGGTAATTGTTTTGAAGATATTTTGAGTGGAACCAAGATCGGTGTTGGTGATGGTATTGACTACTCTAGAGAGGCCAGTGGAAAAAGTGAGGAGGCTTTCTTTGGCGTTCCAATCGGTGATGTTAGTATTGGTGATTGTTGCGGAGGGACTAGCAGAAAAGATGGGATCAGTTTCTACTCCAGCACTGGCCGGATCAGTATTGCAGACTAGGCCGTCAGTGGTGGAATAGGTGCAAATTTTGTTGTTTGTGAGCGTGCCTTCTTGGATTGAGAAAGTGGTACCGGTTAGTTGGAGCAGGGTGCCGGACTTGGTGTAGGTTGTGCCTCCGCTACTGAGGTTGGTGGTGCCCCAATACAAGTTGCCACTACTGCTGTAGAGATTGTTGGTGGGAGTGGTGGGAACGGAACTGTCTGCCAGGTAGAGTCGATCAGTGACATCTAGGCCACTGACATTGATTGTGTCTTTGAGTGAGATGGAGATATTACTGCTGGTGGTGGCGACATTAACATTGCCGGAACCCAGGATAGAACCAAAAGCATAACCGGAGCCGGTACCCATCAGTAGTTTGCCAGCTTGGGTATCAGTCAGGCCAGTGCCTCCTTGACTGACTGGTAGAGTGCCTTGGGTATCGGAGGATAGTTTAATTTTATTGGCGGTTAGTTTTTGATTTTTGAGAGTGAGATATTTTGCTCCAGAGAGAGTGAGGGAATCATTTAGTCTTGAGTCATTGCCGGTGATCAATTGGCCCTCTCCGGTGCCGATGGGGAGATTTTGCAGATCAATCTTGCCTAGGTTGTTGAGGGCGAGGATATCACCAGAGTTTGTGCCAATCTTTTTGCCGTTAAGTAGGGTGGCATTGGTGGCGTTGTAAGCGAAAAGAGAAGAAGTGATTTTTTTTCTGGGAACTAGTTCACTATCCTCGTTAATACGGATGCCGAGGAAATAGTGGGTACCTTGGGGATTGTCTAGAATGGGCAGTTCTTGGGTTTGACCGAGATTGAAGTTGAGGACGCCATTTTTGATAGTGACAGTTTGAGTTTCTTCCCAGACTCTTTGGTCTTTGTCTACGTCAGAAGGATAGTTGTCGATAGTGGTGCGGTCGGTGGAGTAAATGGCAAAGCGTACGGTGTAATCTCCACTGATCATTTGACCTGTTTTGTCAGTGAGAAAAGCCATACCTTCCATTTGTCTGGCGGCCTCTACTTTGAGAAAAGAAAGAAGCGTAAAAGAGACAAGGCAAAGTAGAAAAATGACTACATTTTTCTTGTATTTTTTACTGATTTTTGTTTTCGAAAAAATCATGCGACTACGCTTTAGTTTAAAGCGAAAGTGACGGAACTTATTTCATTTTCTCACCCTCATTTTTTATTAGATCTGATGGGTTAATTATACCATAGAAAAAAGAAAGCAAGAAGAGCGAAAAAGTTTGGCTGTGGATAACTTTTTTATTTTAAAAAAACAAAGAACATAAAATGAATTATGTTCTTTATTTTAATACTATTTTTCACAATCCTCTACTAGCGCCTACATCATTCCTCCCATGCCACCCATCCCCGGCATACCCATTCCGCCACCCGCTCCCGCCTCTTTTTTCTCAGGCTTGTCGGCAATCGCTACTTGCGTAGTAAGGAAAATGGCTGCGATACTAACTGCATTTTCAAGAGCCGCTCTCGTCACCTTCATTGGATCAATAATCCCAGCTTTCAGCATATCAGAGACATATTCCCCCTTACTTGCATCAAAACCGAAATTAGCTCCTTTATTTTTAGTAATCTCATAAACAACCACACCGGGATCTTTTTGCCCGCCATTAGCCACAATTTGCTTAGCTGGCTCCTCTAGGGCACGAAGTAGCATCTTATAGCCTACGCCATATTCCAATCCCCCTTCCTTAAATTTACCATTCGCCAGCGCACCCTCTGCCTTGGCAGACAAATTAGCCGCCACACGCAATAGTGCCACGCCGCCTCCAGCCACAATTCCTTCAGCATAAGCTGCGCGGGTCGCCGCGAGTGCATCCTCCATCTTGTGTTTCATGTATGTCAATTCTGTTTCCGTCGCCGCGCCAACCTTAATCACTGCCACGCCGCCAGAAATCTTGGCCAAACGTTTTTGCAATTTTTCCTTGTCCCACTTGCTTTCGCTAGCTGATAATTGTTTTTTAATTTGCGCCTCGCGTGCATCAATATCTTTTTTCTTACCCTTGCCGCCCACAATAGTGGTTGTGTCTTTGGTCGAGATGATCTTAGAAGCTTGTCCAAGCATATTAAGTTCCACTGTTTCCATTTTCATTCCCGCTTCTTCGGAGATTACCTTGCCCCCAGTGATAATAGCGATGTCCTCCAGAATGGCTTTTTTGTTATCCCCAAATTCCGGTGCTTTTACTGCCAAAACATTCAATGTTCCACGCAATTTGTTCACAACCAATGTCGTAAGTGCTTCTCCATCCACATCTTCGGCAATGATCACGATATCCTTTTTTCCACCAGCAGTAATTTTTTCCAGGATTGGCAAAATTTCTGCTACAGTGGAGATCTTCTTGTCTGTAATAATAATATAGGCGTCTTTCATTTCTGCTTTAAGAGATTCACTATTAGTGAGCATATACGGTGAAATATAGCCCTTATCAAAGCTCATTCCCTCAACTATTTCACGCTCTAATCCAAATGTTTGAGACTCTTCCACTGTCACGACACCATCCTTTCCAACTTGCGAAATTACTTCGGAAATCATCCGACCCATCTCCACGCTTTCGGCGGAAATCGTCGCCACCTGAGCAATTTCTTCTTTGGAAGTCACAGTCTTGGCATTCTTTTTTAGCTCTGCTACGACATCATTTTTAGCATCTTCAATTCCACGACGGATACTAATTGGATTCATCCCAGTCGCCACTAGTTTCGAACCTTCGCGCACAATTGCCTGAGCGAGAACTGTCGCTGTTGTTGTTCCATCTCCCGCTGTGTCATTAGTTTTATTAGCCACTTCTTTGATTAAGTCTGCTCCAATATTCTCAAACTTATCTTCCAGCTCAATCTCTTTGGCAATAGAAACTCCATCGTTAGTTATCACTGGTGATCCAAATCCCTTGTCCAAGATCACATTTCTTCCCCGTGGTCCAATTGTAACCTTGATCGCATCTGCCACCTTATCAATTCCCGCTCTGATTTTTTTTCGCGCGTCTTCATCAAACTTGATAATTTTGCTCATAGTTTTGAATTTTTTAATAATTATATTTTCTTATGAATTGATTAGATTTATTGTTCAGTTCCCCTTCTCCCATCGGGAGAAGGTGGCCGAAGGCCGGATGAGGGCAAGGGTGTTATAGGAGGGAAAAACGTTGTACATAGGATAATAATAAGTTTATCAAAAGCCCTTGCCCTCACCTGTCACGTGCTCGTGACATCCTCTCCCGAAGGGCGAGGAGAATACTCTTTTAGCACTCACAAGGCTAGATTGCTAACATCCTCTATTTTGACAAAATCTAGATATTTAGTCAAGTAGGGTGCGGTTCAAAAACCGCCCGTTTTTATGGCCCAAGAACCGCCTTCTATTCCCCTGCCAAATTTTTCATTCTCAGCTTGAACGCTTCAAAAACTTTCGGCCCCTGCGGCTCAGGCAAAAAAACCAAAGAATTATCATCAGCAACGATCATGCTCCCGGGCATATTCGTACGTGGATCCAAGGCAATTCTTTTAGTTTGCCAGACTTTCAATTTTTGCTCAAGATAATCAAAGCCAAACAATTCTTCACCAGCAGATCGAATTAACTTTGAAAAATAGTTGTCGGATTTCAACTTTAGATTTGGAATTTCCGTAGAGATAAAATTTGCATGATATTTGGAAATCCAACCATTAGCTTTTTGAAATTCTCTAAACACATCAAAACCAAACACAGGCAGCGCAAAGAAATACTCCGAGGATGCAAAAAGATCTTGCATTTCAATCTCGAGAGATTCAGTAGTGATGAAATAATTAAGGCAAATTCTATTGGTAATTTTTTTTCCATAACGTCTTTTGCCTAAAAGATGGATAACTAACGTAACCAAAGTCCTGCCAGTAAAAATCCTTCCTTTT
Organism: Candidatus Moraniibacteriota bacterium; assembly: GCA_049297495.1. GTDB lineage: Bacteria > Patescibacteriota > Minisyncoccia > Moranbacterales > UBA2206 > UBA9630. Next base: position 38,791 of record JBAQUL010000007.1, on the reverse strand, counting down.
TCCAGGCAAATCAAAAAATCAAGATCGCTTTTTCTGCCAGCATTTTTCATCGCCACCCGTCCAGTCACCAAAATCATTCGAACATATGGCACGAAACGCAAAAATTGCACAACCCACTGAATTGTTCCGTACTTTTCTTCAGATATTTTATTGCGTTCAATTCTTTGTGCCACCAAATTTTTGCGCCCTGACAAGAAATAGTACCCACGGAAAGTTTCGATTTGTTTTTTCAACTCTTCATCTTCCAGTTCAAAAATAATATTCGCGATTGTTATTTTTTCTATTTCTTGTTCGTTATTCGCTGATTGTTGGTCGCTAATCAAATATTTCCACAATTCAAAAACCGTCAATGGATAATCCAGGACGTCGTAATAGGCAATGGTGGCAAGGATGTTTTGGGAAAGCGGGTCTAGCATATTAATATCTAATTTCCAATAACCAATTTCAAATCAATATCAAATGACAAAATTCAAAAAATACTATTTGGATTTTGAAATTTCTTTAGAGATATTTCCCCGTCCAACTCTTTGAGCATTTTTTCAGCTCTGTCGGTGACCCTTCAAACACGATTTCTCCCCCACCATTTCCGCCTTCCGGTCCTAAATCAATCACCCAATCGGAATTGCGAATCACATCGACATTATGTTCAACAACCAAAACAGTATTGCCCTTGTCAACGAGTGCATCAAGCACTCCCAAGAGTTTTCGAATGTCTTCAAAATGGAGACCAATTGTTGGTTCGTCCAAAATGTACAGAGTTTTGCCGGTCGCACGACGAGAAAGCTCTGTTGCTAATTTAATCCGCTGTGCCTCTCCACCAGAGAGGTCTACTGCGCTTTGTCCCAATTTCAGATAGCCCAGACCAACTTTTTCCAGTGTGACTAATTTTTCTGTCACTAATTTAGAATTCTTGAAAAAGGCTAACGCATAACTCACACTCATATCAAGCACTTGAGCTATATTCACTCCACGGTATTCAATTTCCAGCGTTCTTTGATTGTACTTGGCACCATTGCAAGTTTCACAAGCGACATAGACATCTGGCAAAAGATGCATCTCGATTTTCTTTTTTCCTTCTCCCTGGCAATCCTCGCAACGCCCGCCTTTCATATTAAAACTAAACCGACTGGCATCATATCCTCGAGTATGCGACTCCTCTGTCTGCGCAAATAGCTCACGGATGAGTGAAAATACGCCAGTATACGTTGCTGCATTTGATCGTGGCGTACGACCAATCGGAGACTGATTGATACTAATCACCTTATCAATACTTTCCATTCCACTAATTTTCTTATGCTTACCAGGAGCTTCTTTGGTATTGAAAAAATACTTCGCCAAAGCTTTCGACAGGATATCTGTTACCAACGTTGATTTGCCTGAACCAGAAACGCCAGTAAGCGAGATAAATTTCCCCAAGGGAAGATTCACGTCAATATCTTTCAAGTTATGTTCAGTCGCTCCTTGAATTTTAATAAATTTTCCAGAACCTTTGCGCGCCTTTTTCTTGTCCCCGACCTGTCTTTTGCCATTCAGGTATTGAGCTGTCAAAGTTTTTGATTTTAAAAGTTTTTGAAGATCTCCAGAAAAAATCACCTCTCCACCTTCCTCGCCAGCGCCAGGTCCCATATCAATAATCCAATCTGCACGGCGAATTATTTGTTCATCATGCTCCACGGTGATGAGGGAATTCCCCGCTTCGCGCAATTCTTCCATTGTTGCTACCAATTTTTCCGTATCACGATTATGCAGGCCAATTGAAGGTTCGTCCAGAACATAAGTGATACCGGAAAGTTCCGAACCGATCTGAGTTGCCAGACGAATACGCTGCCCCTCTCCACCGGAGATTGAATTAGCCGAGCGCGAAAGCGAAAGATAGCCTAAGCCTACATTTTGAAGTGCAGCACTACGCGCTTTCATCTCCTTGACCAATGGTAATATTATATTTTTCTTGACCGAACTAATATTTGTTTTTTCTAACGCTTCCAGAAAAATAGAAAAATCCACGAGAGACAAGTCCACTGTCTGATCAATTGATTTCCCTGCTACAAGAACTGAGAGATATTCCCCCTTTAACCGCTTGCCCGAACAAAGCGGACAAACTTTTTCAATCATGTATTTTTCAATCTCACTCCGCAGATAGTTGGAATTCATTTCCTCATATTTCTTTTTCATTGTCGGAATAACTCCTTCAAAGATTATCTTAGGATCATTCGAACCATAAAGCACGATATTTAGATGTTCACGACTGATTTTTTTCACAGGAATATCGATAGAAAATCCATATTTATCCCCCAGCATTTTCAAAATATTATTCCCGCTGGCAAGCACGCTTGATCTCCCGCCTGATTTATTCCACGACAAAATCGCTCCCTCAGCGAGCGTCAGGTTTTTATTTGGGATTAGGAGATCCTCGTCAATTTCCTTGATTATGCCAAGTCCGGAACAATGCTGACAGGCACCCTCAGGACTATTGAAAGAAAAATGCTTTGGGGTGATATCGGCAACTTCAAAAAAGCATTTCTTGCACACAAAATCACGATTATATATTTTCTCAACTTCATTATCTTTGATTACCACAGCCATACCCTTGCCCAATTTGAAAGCAGTCTCAATTGAATCTAAAATTCTTTCTCGATCAGGATTTTTTTTATTCAAAACCAACCGATCAATTACGATCTCGGCATTGCAAGTCTCATCCGCATCAATATCATTTAGTGCCAATGCTTCAGCAAGTGACATTATTTTCCCTTTGAAGCGAATCCGCGCATAGCCAAGCTGACTAACACTTTTCAGGGTTTCTTTCAAATTTCGCTCTTTGCCATTAAGTTTGGCAAGAATTGCGATGTTCGTCTTGTCGGGAGAGTTAAGAATATCTTCCAATACTTCTGAGTTAGTAATTTTTTCTAAGGGTGTTTTGCAATGCGGGCAATGCGGCATTCCAGTTTTCGCATAAAGCACGCGCAGATAATCATAAATTTCCGTCAGTGTCCCAACAGTTGAGCGCGGACTGCGCGCGATACTTTTTTGATCAATTGAAATGGTTGGGGTGAGATTTTCAATTTTGTCCACATCCGGTTTGGCCGACACATCCAAAAATTGCGTCGCGTAGCTAGACATTCCCTCAAGATAACGCCGATTGCCTTCGGCATAAATCGCATCAAAAGCTAAAGAAGATTTGCCCGAACCGGACAGTCCGGTAATGACAACCAGCCTGTCCCGTGGGATTTCCACATCAATATTTTTCAAATTATTCACCCGTGCTCCGCGCACGATAATCTGGCTTCTATCCTTTGGTTTGTTTTTTGACATAGGCAAAAAAGAGTTACATTTTTTAAAAAGACGCCAATAGCATTACTAGGAACAAATTTTACACTAGTTTTTCAGTTTTGGCAAGCTGTCATAATAAAAACAAAAGAAGCCCTATCATATGACAATTATATGACAGGGCTTCAGCATCGATGTGCCAAAAACAGCTCCTTAATTTAGGAGCCAAAAAACCATAACAGCTAAGATTGAAATAGCCAATAAAGCTACGGTTTTTTTACCTTTTGGATGTTTACGGTCAGAAAATTCTTCGGACAATGACCGTGCTTCCTGTTTTCCTCTTTTTTTCAGGGACCGCGCTTCATATTGAGCGTACTTTTTTTTCATACAGGCGAGTCTTTCATCTTTTGAAAAAATCGTTAGCTCATTTCCATATAGGCTAAATGAGTTTTTACTAAAAGGCCAAAACCATTCCAAGCCCAGCGGAGTTCTAAATGTCGCATGAATAAAATTAGCGAGACTGTTCATTATGAACAGTATGACATAATATTCACCTTTTAAAATTATCCAAACGATCACCGCCCCCACTGGAACATAAACTAGCGGATAGTACCACAGATAATGCGATACTAGTTTATATTTTTTTCGTATCATTAGATATGGTAGCCAATCGACAAGCGGAAGTAATATAAACAAAATGGAAAGCACGAGTGACCAGATATTAAATGGCTGACCAAAGAAAACGGAAACAACAACAAAAGACAACATTCCAAGAGATATTCTTATAAACATGGCTTTTTCCTTTTGTTATTATAGGTTTATTTTATTGTTAAAATAGCAACGTTACATACTACCATGAAATAACTAAAAAATCAAGTTACCCAACTATTCCAACGTCAAAACCTTACTATTATCCCTTAGCCACTTTCTGGCAGTTTTATATCCCGGCATCACCGCCGCAACTTTGTTCCAAAATTTTGCCGAATGATTTTTTTCGGGAATATGCATCAGCTCATGGATGATGACATAACCCACAACCACCTCAGGCGCCATAATCAGGCGCCAATTGAAATTCAAACTGTTTTTTGGTCCGCATGATCCCCAATTGGTTTTGGCGTTGGAAATTTTGAGCGATGAATATTTGAGGTTTAATTTCTCAGCAATTATTTTTGTCCGCTCGGAAATTTCTTTATGCGCCTGCTTCTTGTACCAATCGTGCATTCGATGATGCGCACGCCAAAGAAAAACTCTGGGGAAAAGTAATTCAAAATCTTCAGTAGTTTCAATTTTGAGTCCGTTGGTCAATGCTAATTTGTATTTTTTTCCCAAATACAAAAACTCCTCTCCTTCAAAAAAAGTTTTCTTCTCCGCTTTGGGCCGCTTTTCAAATTCCCGCATCTTCCTTTCAATCCAAGCAAATTTTTCTTCCACTAGTTTTTCGATGTAGCCCAGCGGAGTGCGCATCGGCGCACGCACAACTAAAGTCGCGTCGTGCGTAATCACAAGCGCGATATTTTTTCTTTTGGAGCGAATGATTTTTGAGATTTTGATTTTCGGCATAAGAATATTCTTATTTTTATGTCATCCTGAGCGAAACGTAGTGGAGTCGAAGGATCTGCTTCGATTAATCGTAGGTTTTACTATAAATAATTAAGCCAGCGATAATGGTCAGTAGATCCTTCGACTGCGTCCCGATTGCTATCAGGACTCCGCTCAGGATGACAACTTAGTAACAAACAGCCCGCTTTCAAATAAACACTATTTCATAAATTCCTTCCCTCGCAATTTCTTATGATAGGTAATCGCAAAGCGATGCGCCTCATCCCTGACGCGTTCGATGATTTCGTCGGAAATTTCCGGCACACTGCCGAAGGCATAGCGGTCGAGTTTTTTGCGCGTGGGACCCTTAGCAACAGCCAGCAGTGGAATTTCCAGATGAAAATTTTTGAGCACACGCCTCACGGCGGTGAGGTGGCCTTGCCCGCCATCTAGAATGATGAGATCCGGCTTAGTCCAACTATTCCCAAATCTACGACCCAGCACTTCCGCCATCGAAGCAGTATCATTCGCGCCTTCCACGGTCTTTATTTTAAATTTCCGATACTGGCTTTTGTTCGGACCGATTTCCCCGTTCGTATTATCAAACACCACCATCGACCCGACACTAGATTTTCCAGAAATATTAGAAATATCATATCCTTCAATTCGAATGTTTTTTAATTTTGAAATTTTATCATTGGAAATTGATTGGAAATTGGAAATTGGAAATTGGAAATTATCATCTCGATCAGAGATGATAGCTATATCCTGAATATGCTGCAACGCAAAAATCGCATTTCTCACCTTCCCCGCCTTTTCAAATTCTTGTTTCTCACTCAGATCCGACATTTCCTTTTTCATCTTGGCAATAAGACTTTTTTTCTTCCCCTCTAAAATCATTTTGATTCCCCTAATATTTTTCGCATAATCCTCTTTCGAAATCGCCCCAGCATATGGCCCAGGGCAAAGCCCAATCTGAAAATCCAAACAACCACTTTCTGTTTTTTGCGCTTTTGAATGGTAGGGAAAAATTTTCCTGAGAATCTTCAGCGCTATCTCAATATTTTTCTTAGAAATATATGGACCATAGATTTTGGTGGCTTGTATTTTTTTTGAAATTTGTTCCTTGGAAATTGGAACTTGTTTAGAAATTAGAAATTGGAAATTAGAAATTTGAACAATATCAGTTTTTCGCACGACCATAAACCGGGGAAATTCTTCTTTAGTAACAAATACATGCGCAAATGACTTTCCGTCTTTCCCATCCACATTAAACTTCGGTTGCCACTTTTTGATCAGCTCCTGCTCCAAGATATACGCCTCGAGAACTGTTTCGGTTTTCCGAACTTCAATATCCGCGACCTGATCCATAAACATCTCAATTGGCCGAGCATAGCCACTGCGACTTTGAAAATATGACCCGACCCGATCTTTCAACGACGTGGCTTTGCCTACATACAAAATTTTCCCGGCATTATTTACGCCTTGGGCATAGAAAATATAGACACCAGGAGAGGTGGGCAAGCTTTTCAGTTTTTTGGCGATTTTGGTTGACATTTGTTTTTTATAATTCAGTGAAATCATTTCAATCAGTGTTAATCAGTGGTTCAGACATTCTTTCAAATACCTCCCTGTCCAACTCTCCTTATGCCACTTCGCCACTTCTTCTGGCGTGCCGGAAACGATCACTTTTCCACCTTCTTTGCCACCTTCCGGTCCAAGATCAATGATCCAATCGGCAGTTTTGATTACGTCTAAATTATGTTCAATTACAATAACGGTGTTGCCGGCATCAACCAAACGATTGAGAATTCCCAGCAGTTTTTTGATGTCATCAAAATGCAAACCAGTTGTTGGTTCGTCTAGAATATATAAAGTATCCCCTGTGGCACGGCGAGACAGTTCCGTGGAAAGTTTAATGCGTTGCGCTTCTCCGCCGGAAAGCGTCGTAGCGGATTGTCCGAGTTGAATGTAGCCCAAGCCAACATCTTCGAGAACTTTCAGTTTGTCAGCAATATCATGAAAATTAGCAAAAAATTCACGCGCTTCAGATATGGTCATCGCCAGTACATCCGCAATATTTTTATCACGATATTTCACTTTCAGCGTTTCGCTGTTGTAGCGTTTTCCAGAGCAAACATCACAAGGTAGATAGACGTCCGGCATAAACTGCATTTCAATTTTGTTGTACCCATCACCCTGACAATTATCACAGCGGCCGCCCTTAACATTAAAAGAAAATCGTCCCGGCGAATAACCTTTTGCTTTGGCGTCCCGCGTTTCGGCAAACAGTTCACGGATAGCAGTGAACAGTCCGGTGTAGGTGGCCGGATTGGACCGTGGTGTACGTCCAATTGGCGACTGGTCAATCATAATCACTTTGTTGAGATAATGATCACCGACAATTTCACTGTGCTTGCCTGGACGTTCCAAGGAACGCATAATTTTGGCCGACAGGGCCTTATAGAGAATATCTTCGACCAGAGTTGATTTTCCTGAGCCAGACACGCCCGTCACACAGGTCAAAACTTTAAGTGGAAACGAAACAGTAATATTTTGCAAATTATGCTCGCGTGCTCCGCGCACCACAAGTGTTTTTTTGTTTTTGAGCGATCGCCTAAAGGATGGGATTTCAATTTGCATTTCCCCACGCAAATATTTGGCAGTGAGTGACTTTTTACTTTTCATCACTTCTTCCGGCGACCCCTCGGCCACAATTTCTCCGCCGTGTTTTCCTGCTCCCGGTCCAATGTCCACGAGATAATCTGCCGCGCGCATTGTTTCTTCGTCGTGCTCGACCACAATAAGAGTATTACCCACATCGCGCAGTTGCAAAAGTGTGGAAAGCAATTTGGCGTTATCGCGCGCATGAAGGCCGATTGATGGTTCGTCGAGGATATAGAGCACGCCAACGAGTTGTGAGCCGATTTGCGAAGCCAAACGAATGCGTTGAGATTCGCCACCAGCCAGGGTATTGGCGGCGCGACCAAGGGAAAGATAGCCAAGGCCGACATCTTGCAAAAAACCCAAACGATTTTGAATTTCCTTGAGAATTCGACTGGCAATCAATTCTTCACGTTTACTAAATTTTATTTTTTGAAAAAAATCCAAGGTTTCCCGTACGCTGATGTTAGAAATTTCATAAATATTTTTCCCGCCTGCAACGCTATGCTCCTTGGAGTTAGTGCCTTCCTTTGTTTTTTTACTATAACTATCAGAATTCTCCGTCCCATTTAAAAGCGTAGCATTGCGGGCAGAATCTCCCACAGTTACAAGCAAAACTTCTTTTTTATAGCGCGAACCGAGGCAAGTCGAACAAGGATTTTGTGACATATATTTTTCAATGTCCGTGCGTACGCTTTCCGAATCCGTTTTAAGATAGCGCTCCTGCAAATAACCCACCACTCCCCGCCAACGCATATTATATTTCCAACTTGAACCGGTTTTACTGCGCAACGTCACTGGGATTTCATCTGCTTCATCCTCGGCAATCATGTCTTCTGATTCAGGACTTCCGTAAAGTAACGTATTGAAATCATCCTCCGATAAGTCACGTAATCGCACATTATCGCGGATGTGATAGAAATTGGTCACTGCGCGCAAAATTGTGCCTTGCCAGTTATTTTTCTTATAACTCCACGGCATAATTCCACCTTCGGCAATCGTTTTATTCATATCCGGCACAACTAGTTCCGGATCAATTTCCTTTTTCACACCCAAGCCTTCGCAAGACGGACAAGCGCCAAATGGACTATTGAAAGAAAACAAGCGCGGTTCCAATTCGGGAAAATCCACCTCATGCACCGGGCAAGAAAAATTTTGGTTAAAAATTACTTCACTAATTTCAAAATCTTCTCCCTTCTTGGCAAAAGTATTTTTCTTTTTTTTGTCATTATAATTTTGAACTTTGGATTTGGTTTGAAATTGGAAATTTGGATTTGGAAATTTTACTTTGACAATTCCTTTCGACAATCTCAACGCCTGCTCCACGCCTTCAAAAATCCGTGAAATATTCTCGGAATTAATTTCCACTTTATCAACCAAAATATCAATATTATGTTTTTTGTAGCGTTCCAACTTTACCCGCGCGCCAATCTTTTCATCCAGCGCATATTTTTTTCCATTCACAAAGGCAGTGGAAAAACCACGCCGAAACATTTCTTCCAGTAGTGTCGAATATTCCCCTTTGCGCTCACGCACGATGGGAGAAAAAATTTCAATCGTGCAATTGTCTTTTGTCGATTTTTTATTTCCTTCCGTGCAAATATTCAAAATCCGGTCCACAATTTCATCCGTGGAAAGTTTCACGATCTCCCTGTTGCAAATGGGGCAATGCGCCGTGCCAATTTTAGCATAAAGCAATCGCAGATAGTCGTGAATTTCCGTCACCGTTCCCACGGTTGAGCGCGGATTATGCGAAGCGGCTTTTTGGTCGATAGAAATCGCGGGACTGAGTCCCTCAATCGAATCCACTTCCGGCTTTCCCATCTGCCCCAAAAACTGCCGAGCATAACTGGATAAGCTTTCCAAATAACGCCGTTGCCCTTCAGCAAAAATAGTATCAAAAGCCAGCGTACTCTTGCCTGAGCCACTGATTCCTGTAAAAACAATAAATTTATTCCGCGGCAAATCAAGGTTTACATTTTTCAAATTATGCTCCCTCGCTCCGCGGATGATTAATTCGTCTTGCATAAAAAAATATAATTTAGCATATTTCAGTTTACAACTTTTTGGCTTTTCCTGCAAGCCAACTGTCCATAAAATATTACGAGCCGATACAACTGAGTTGCACCGGCTCGCTTCCCTATTGTGGGAACTATGGTTGTGGAATAATATCGGGAACAATTTCCAGCACCAGGCCAAAAATCTGGCCATCCCGCAGTTCAAGCTGATTTGCCTTTGCCTGATCTGCGGTAAGAACGGTTTCCAAGTTACCAATAGCTCCTGGTAGTACTACAGCCAAAAGCTTATTCCTCCTCTGAATGCCATCGAGACATCGAATTGCCGATCCGTCGATTTCGGCAATCCTACTGACAGACATCGTCGTTAGATTTCCGAGATATGCCACATTATATGTGGCACCATCTTCGCTTGGTAAAATATTTTGACTTTCGATCGGCACTAAAAAATCTCGACAAAACCGATCTTGATGCCGCTCGAAATACTGATAGAGAAAATGATCTGGCTCCACAGGAATCCTGAGCGTGGCGTCAAACTGCTTTATGTTGCTTTGGGAATATTTGTTACCTTTTACGATGACATACGATCCACTTGGCAGGTTGCCAAAATCGGAAAATTGTTGCCATAAATAATCTCCGTTCACATACTGATAGCACCATAGTTCCACGACGGAACCGTCGCCAACCGTCAGCACCGTGCCAGAAACCGGCACAGCAAATATCGAAAAACTATTAAGCGCTTGCGGATCGCCAATGGTCAAATAAAGTGACCGCGTATACGTTGCCCCACCAGTGGCCACCTCTAGCCTTGGAGCAATGTCCTTTCGGACCTGATCTACCGCGCCATCTTTATTGAAAATGTGGACGATTTCCTCCGGCCAAGCTACACTAGAGGATGACAAGGAACAAAAAACCACAAACAACGCCACTAATTGATGAAATTTTTTCATGACTACCTCCCTCTCTTATAGGTGGACAAACATACGCACATGGGATAGTTATGGACGAAAATCATGGTTGACAAAATACTGACACCAAAAAACGTTTTAGTCAAATAGCTCATATTGCATATTTAAATTTGGCATATTTCGGTTTAAAACTTTTTTATTTTTTCTTACAAGCTGAAGCCCTAGAAAAAAATCTAAGCCGGTTTCAAGCAATCTGAAACCGGCCCATGGGTTAGTGAAATCTTCCTCCTTTTAGAGGAATCTACACGCTATAGGGGCAATATCCCACATAGACACCTTTCTTAAGAAGAACCTCAACGAAGGTATCTTTGCTAACCAAAACACGCTCAGCTATTTCAGACGTTAAAATGAATAACCACTCGCAACCAATCTTTATTTTCTCAACATTGGCCAAATCTACATTAATCGCCGTCAAAAAAGCTCTCAAGGTTTGTCCTTTAGCAACAAAGACTTTCAACGTTCTTCCTTCTTCTTTCATAAATAAGCACCCCCGCTATTTTATTGGTAAAACAACAAAATATCCCCTAACCTACCAACATAATAAGCCTAGAAAACTCTTTTTGTCAAAAAAAGAAATCTACAAACTCACATATTTCACCGGCAAGACTTTGCGGAAAATTCCGGCAAAAATGAAGGAATCGGATTTGTGGATGAAGATTGGCTGATGGATCGGGTTGGTCGATTTGGGAAAAAGGCCAATTACATCTTCACTGACTTTTTTGTAGCGCTTGATGGTGGCCATGCCATTCACCACTGCCACCACAATTTTGCCTTCCAGGTCTTCTCGCTGTTCATATTTTTCAAAAATGACATAATCGCCATCATTAATTTTTTCTTTATCCATTGAGTCACCAAGTGCCTTCACAGCAAACAAAAGCGACTCATCTTTATCGCGAAAAAGGGCTTTGGAAATCTGCAAAAAGCCATCTACGTTATCCTGCGCATAGGCCAAAGCCTCTCCGCAAGAAGCCAGGCCATAGACTGGAACAGAAAAGATATTTTTGAAGTTTGCGTAGTTCTCGTTTTCAATCAGATAAATTTTTTTATTCTTGTCGCGCTTGATGAGATCTTTTTTTTCCAATGACTCAATCACCTGCATCACTGACTTTAAGCTATCTTTGACGCCTTGTGATTCAAGATATTTTTGTAGGCGATAACTAGTCGGGTTTTCTTTACCCTGACTGATCAATTCTCGAATCGATTCAAGAATGTTTTGTTGTTTGGCTGTTAGTATCATATTTTTTTATCCCCCACCACTTTTTTACTTTTGAACTTTAATTCACAGTTACAATCACAATCAGCACATGTAATAAATATTCCTGAAACCTAGCCCCTATCCGCATTATAAATGCGAGTAAAAAAGTGGTGGGGGATGAATTTAATAATTACAGTGTTATTTTATCATTGATACACTAACACTGTCAAGTAGCTACTTAAATATAAGAAAAGTCCCAATTAATTGGGATTTTTCTTTCTTAAAGCTAAGCTTTTAAATCTAGTTTCCGCAAGCGGCATCACTGTTGGCAGCGGCTCCTTGAACCGTTCCCTCACCAAAACCTGGTGCAGGAGCTGTAGCTGAGAGTGTTGCTGAGCACTCCTTTGGTGCAGTCTTAAATCCAGAACAGATCGCTTTTAAAAGACTAGCAGCATCTCGTCCAGCGGAAGAAGCTTCGACACCATTAACGATAAGCGTTGGAGAACCCTTTACGCCATATTTATCATTAGCATCCTTATCCACATTAAAAGGAGGGAAACTTCCATTGCTCCAAGATGCTTTGTCATTATAGCCTTCCGTGACTTTAAACTGCTTATCCGTAGCGGCAATACAACTACTAAGCGTTGTTGGATTAATAAGAGCGGTTTTTAGACATTCGGCCGCCTTAGTATCATCCTTCAAAAAGCATTTAAGATAGGCACTCAACTTTTTAGGCTCGTTCTTTTGAATACAGTATTGTTTCAAATTCTCATCAATTTCCTTCTTTTCGTGCATTGCATAACTAACAAATTTCAAAGAATAATCAATCTTTGCTCCAAGAGCATCTACTACCGGCAAGATGCCTTTTTCAATCTGAGTTCCATATGGACAATAGCTCATCACAAAAAGTTCTACGGTTGGCTTGTCGGTCTTGGGAATCTCTGCGGCAGGCTTCGTCTCAGCTGGTTTCTGATCAGCCATTTTCTTTTCTGTTTCTGCGATATCCATCACACTGGGGAAAAATTTAGACCCATCAGTTGATAGGTAGGAAGTGATTTCTTGCTTTTGCGCACCTTCTCCAATTTCAACCATCACCTTAAACATTCCGTTTTCTTTGGTAACTGAAGTTATATTAGCCTTCATTCCACCTTGCATCAGATTCTTATTGATGAAATCCTCAACTTTTGTTTTTGCCTGCGCTTGGCTTAAATTACGCTTTTGCCAAACTAATTTGTAATAGCTAAAGCCCCCTGCCACAACAACCAAAAGCACGATTGCAATTATTTTTGGCATAAATTTCTTATACTTTTCGCAACCACATGCCCCCTGCTCACAGCACTCAGCCTCTGTGGACTCTTTTTTTTCTGTTTCCATTAGTTTAAAATTTATTATTTATTAATTTTATCGGCTAATTTCCCGATACTTTTTGTATTATAAACAATCTTGGAATTTAGTGCAAGCAACCCCACTTAGTATCCAAATTTTTTAATTTTCTCTAAATCTCCAACAAATTGATTGAAATCTTTAAATTCGATGACTTGCATTCCAAGTTTTTCTGCCGGTTCAATGTTTTTTGGTCGGTCCTCGACAAAAACACATTCAGAAGCTTCCACGCCAAGTTCCTTGATAGTTTTCTTATATATTTCAATCTCCGGTTTGGCAATGCCAGTCCCATACGAAGTGACAATTACATTAAAGACTGCCTTAAATTTTTTTTCCTCAGCAATCGGTTCAAACCAGGATTTGATCTGGTTCGACAGAATTGCTAATTTATATTTCCCTTTCAGCTCTTTCTTGATGTATGTGTAAAGTTCGTCACGAAAGCCGGTGTATTCAATAAAGTATTTCCTAAATTCTTCTGCACTCATCTTCGCGAGCACACCTAAATCCTCCCAATACACGTTCGAGTCTATTTTCCCAACGCGCGCTTCCATCCAGATTGGCACGCCAACCTTTCTCGCATCTTCAGGATCAACGCCAAGCTTATCACCGTTTTCTTGCCAAAATTTTGGAAGGTCATCGTTCACACAAAGAACTCCGCCAAAATCAAAAATAATTGCTTTGATCATAAGCTTAGGTTTCACATTACTTCCAGATAGTCCGTCTCTTTGTTCCTATCGATTAATTTATGCGCGTTCTTCATTTCATCTGGCGTATAGATATAGATTAGCTTAAATTTTCCGGAAGTTGTTTGTTCCATATTATCATGCACAACTTCTATAACATGCACAAGTCCCCAATAAAGCCACTTGCCATCAATATTTTGCACTAAAAAATTCCTTACTGGTGGCAATTTGTAAACCCTAACCTTGGGCTTGTCTTTAAATTCAAAAATTCTACCTTCAAAATCGCTAGCCACGAAAGGCTTTATTTTATGCTTCTCATAATCAAGCTCCATTGGGAAGCCCTGCTCTGAGGATAATTGCAATGTATCATTGATCTCAATAAAACTACCCATAATTGTAAGTTTTTTATTTTTTAGATTATTATTCCGCTTTTTCCACAACCACCGTTTTCCCGCCAGCTTTTGTGACCACGCCAATGGCAAGATATTCCAAAGTTTCTGTTCCGATATTTTTCATTAAATGTTTTGATTGTTGCGGAACATAGACGGCATCAGTGGCTTCAAGGATTTCACGCTCATCATCAATTACAAATTCTGCCTTACCAGAAAGAATGATAAACACCTCTTCCATAAATTCATGATAATGCAAAGCAAGACTTTTTCCCACCGGCATTTTTGACCAATTAATCATTTGCATTATCCCCTCAATTTTAACGTCTTCGGCTGTGAAAATTACACGTTTTAATGTTCCAGGATTTTTGGGGTCTTCATGTCCTGGCGCAATACCTTGGGTATTTTTGATGCTGAATTTTTTCATAATATTTTTAATTAAATTTAAAAAAATAATCACCCTTATGAAAATAACCCGAAATACCTTTTCATATTCGGACCAAATTTTTCTGGCTGCTCTTTGAGCTGTTTTTCTAGTTCTTCCGGCGAGATCCAGTCTACTCCCTCAACTTCGTCCGACTGCAACTCAAATTCATCAAGAGTTTTATCCACAGTCAACACGTACCATTGAAGAAAAAATGGATGTACATCATCGACTCTTATTTTTGGTCCAATTTTAGGCTTGATACTTTCAAGTCCCAACTCTTCTTTGGCCTCTTTGATGATATTATCCTCATATAACTCCCCAACTTCAACTGTTCCCGCAACAGCCGGACCCCATGTTCCTGGATGATAGAATTTATTGCGATGACGCTTGGCAATTAAGATTTCCCCGCGAGAATTGGTCAACCACAAAGCAGAGACACGACAAATATCCTCCTCGGACGTAGTACCTCTTTCTCTGGATCCAATGACTTCGTCATTTTCATCAACAATAATTATTTTTTGCTTGGCTGGTTCCATAATTTTCATTTTAGCTTTTTGCCTACAACTAAATGAAAATGCGTGTGTGGTGTCTCTTGAAACGCACCAACATTTGTGCAAAGTTTCACACCAGCGCTTCTATCTAGACTCTTCGATAAATCACGAGCGACCTTCATGATTTCATTCAAAATTTCCAAGTCATCGTCCGAAAAAGATGGCAAATCCAGAATATGTTTTTTGGGAATTATGACAATATGTGTCGCATAGGACGGTCTTGTATGATAGAAAGCTAAAACCTGATCCGATTCATATAATTTATCAATTGGAGTTTTTCCGGATATTGCTTCTTCGCAATAAAAATCAAATTCTTTTATCATATTTTTTGAAATAATTACAAATTTTCTTCCGTCAAAACCTCCACACCATTTTCTTTGAGTAGTTTCGTGGTAATCCCATCACCTGCAATAATTGCACCAGAAAAAGTTCCATCATAAATTTTTCCGCATCCGCAAGAAGGACTCTTTTGTTTCAGAATAACACTTTTTATTCCCCTATCTTTCACAATTTTCAAAACCTGCTCGGCACCTTTTTCAAAAATATCCGTTACGTCAAGCCCACTTTTCGTGACAACCCTATCGCCCCTTAACTCGGTTTGTTCTCGTGGAGTTGAGAGACCGCCCAATTGTTCCGGGCAAACTGGAATCAGCTTTTCTTTTTTGGCCAATTCCAAAACTTTCTCATTCGCCTTATCGCCACCGTCATAGCGGCATTTTATGCCCAAAAGACACGCACTGCAAAGTTTCATGAATATTATCAATTAAGAATTATCCAGCGATGTTAATTTTAGCCTCTTCTTTGACCCTTAATAGTAGTATGCTCCCAATAATCAAAAGTCCAACCATTACCATTCCAGCGACTTGATATTTTAGAACTGGCTCGTTTCGTAACAACAATGTTATCCCACCCCAAATAAGCGGTCCAACCACTGAAGCAATTCTTGCGAAGGTAGAATAGAATCCGAAATATGCTCCCAATCTATCTTGCGGTGATATTCTGATCATTAGCGCTCTAGAATTGACATAGTAGCCTCCCACACCAGCTCCGCTTGCAACCCCCACCAGATAAAGCATATTCAGTGAAGACGAAGTGAAAAAAATTATCATCGAAACAATAAAAATACTGCAAGAGATTAATAAAATCTTTTTATGTCCATATTTATCGCCTAATTTTCCGAATATATATCCCAAAATAATAGTGCAGATAAGATTGATAGCAAAAACAAGGGTTTTTGAGTTATCATCAATTCGATAAAGCGCGTCCATTACCACGGCAAAAAATAACTCTACGGTGAGCATTAAGTCTGATATAAAAGAGAACCCCACAAGAAAAATTCCAACATTTCTATTCTCATGAAATAGTTGCCTTATCCCTGCGAATGTCTTTTTGCTAACAGATTCTTTTGAGGCCATATCAACTACTTGTGGTTGTTCTTTGAATGCGAAAAGCATTGGTAGCATGAGCAGAGTCGAAATGATAAAGGCAGGGACAAAAACTTGATGCCGTCCTGGCTCCCCAATAAGGGTTATCGCACCATTAGCAAAAGGTAGTAGCACGACAGAACCAAAAAGCCAACCAAGGCTATTAAACCCTTCGCCAAGTCCGGAAATCTTTCCTCTGTTATTTTCCGTTGAAATCTCTTTCAATAGAGAATTGTAGAAAATCAGACTCATTTGATATAGATATTGAACAACGATAGAAAGACCGAGAACAATAAACGCTCGCTGAATTTGAGGCAAGCTCGAAACAGCTATGATTGCGATGAGTCCATTAAAAACAAACAACGCCAGCGATGACCATTTTAAAAAAGGCATTCTTTTTCCTAACTTATCCGACCACGCTCCAAGAAATGGTGAAGTGAAAAGTACAAAAATAGTAGCAATCGAAAATCCCGCCCCATACCAAATATCATCCAGCTTATTGTCTAAAATAAGCCACTGAGCGAGAAATAATCCACTAATCGCTGTCACAAAAAAGGAATTACCAAAATCATACACGAGCCAAGAAAAAAGATTTTTGTTTTGTGTTTTCATGGTGCTTATTTTAATAATTTAAATCTTGACACTTCTTTTCCATCAACAATCACACTCTCAAAAAACATCTGCTTGGGACGAACCCACACAGAGCCTTTTCCAAAAGTCCTGCATTCATATAGCGCCCTATACACGACCATCTCTTCCAGTGTTTCGCTATGATGAGCAACAGCAATAACTTCAACAAGCCCACCCTTATAATGTTGATATTTTCCTAGCTTCATACTGTTTTTTCATAGTTTTTATTCTTCATCGCAACAGCTTCAATGAATGACGACTTATATTTATGATAAAGAGATGCTGTCTTTCTTATTTTCATGACGTGAAACTTCGCCAATTTGGACTTCATGTACTCTTTGCTGAAAAAATGGCAAACTCGTCCTTCGAAGAAATATACATCCGGAGCAATTTTACCACCCTTTCCGTAGACAGCATCATCTGTCGATTTGCATTTAATAAAAATCAAGCCATCTTTTTTCAAAATATCGTAAAGCTTGTCAAAAATTTTGGTCGTGGCGGAATCATCAAAATAATGGAGACTCAGATTAGCGTAAATTATATCAAATGAATCATGCTTAAATTTTAAATTATTAATGTCTTGACAGACCGGCTTGAGATTTTTAATATCTTTTGGAATCCCTCGCACACCCGTTTCAGAAAAATCTACTGCGGTGACCTGAAAATCCTTTTTCGCAAAGTAAGCCGAATCTTGCCCGAGACCACAACCTAAATCCAAAAGTGTTTTTAGGTTACCATGCTTTTCAATTATCGCAAGACTTCTTTTGGCGAAAGCATTAACTTTCTTATGCTTTTCGTCGTCCCATGTTTTTCGCCACAGTTCTTTTTGATTATATTCATGCTTCATATGGAAATAGTAGAAAATAGCCTATAAAATCTGCTAACGAGAAGCTTTCATCTTCTCCGCTAATTTTTTTAATTTTTTAAAATCCGCCATTGGACCGTCGGCTGAGCTCAAATAGCCGGCGTATTTTTTGAAGTAATCGGTCTTTTCACTGTTATACCGTTTCCAAATCCCCTTTTTCATGTGTCCCGTTCCGTGCATTGGGATAAGTTTGATGTGCGCGTGATCTATCCCCGTGCCTTCCATGATAAGGCCCACTCGACCGACGTCTTTGAAATAATCCTCTAGTAGTTTTGCCACTTTTTTGGCGGCTAGGATAAATTTCAAAAGAGCCTTGTCATCCATTTCTAAAACGTCACTGGCATAATGCTCTTTGGGAATAATCATTGCAAATCCCAATGAATTGGGAAACGGAGAAAGCCAAGCCATATAATTTTTATCCTCCCAAATCAAACCGTCGCCCAAAGGTTTAATTTTGCCCTTAGCGATTTCACAAAAAATACACTTGCCCGCTTCTGTTTTGTTTTTGTAGTTTGCCATAATTAGATTTAAAAATTATTTCGCTAAGCTTTAACATTGAGTCTAAAAGCATCGACAGCTTTTTTAATAAATTTCAATTGAGTAACGACTATATTTTCAGGTAACTTACCAACTTCAAACTCCTTGCCATTTATTGGCACTCCAAAATATTCCACGAAAAATATAAGTGCCAACTCCCGGCCTCTTTGCACTTGGTGAAATTCATAGGCGACAAATTCTGGTCCATGAACTAAATCTAAATTTCCCAGCTCCCCTTTTAATATCCTACCAAACGCGTCAGAGAAATCCCCCTCTTTGTCTGAAGCGCGCGCTACTGTGCCGGGTGTATGCAACATGCCTGGCCAAACTGGATCATCCTTAT
Organism: Candidatus Moraniibacteriota bacterium; assembly: GCA_049297495.1. GTDB lineage: Bacteria > Patescibacteriota > Minisyncoccia > Moranbacterales > UBA2206 > UBA9630. The sequence goes on along the minus strand of JBAQUL010000007.1, from coordinate 19,914 downwards.
CACGCTCAAGAAGTATTGTCGTTATTTTTCCGTCTTCGCGTTTTTTGAGTGGAACGATTTCAATAATCGGCGTCACATAAAGCCGGGCAAATTGATGAAACAACTCAAATGGCAAAACCCCAGGCTCCAGTTTTTTTAGAATTTCAACGACGGTGTTTATTTCTGCTGGACTAATTTTATTCATAAAAAATTTCATCTAACTATTATACATCCTCGCCTTGATTATACCATGATTAAAATCAAAAATTCTAGCTCCTCTGCATCTTCCTTAGCTGCGAAATCTCATCGCGAATAATCGCCGCTTTTTCGAATTCCAGATTTCTGGCGGCGTCTTTCATTTCGCGTTCACGCAGTTTCACGTAGCCGGCGATGTCTTCCAGGGTTTCCAATTGTGAAAAATCTTGCACAATTTTGGGATTGATTTCATGATCGACAATCGAGATGATTTTTTTCTTGATTGTTTTTGGTGTGATTTTATGTTTTTTGTTATAGGCTGTTTGCAATGCACGCCTGCGGTTCGTTTCCGTGATAGCGCGCGTCATTGAGCCGGTCATTTGATCGGCATAGAGAATCACTTGTCCGTGGACATTTCTCGCCGCGCGACCAATGGTTTGAATGAGTGAAGTTTCACTGCGCAAAAAGCCTTCCTTGTCTGCGTCGAGAATGGCCACCAGTGCTACTTCGGGAAGATCTAGGCCTTCACGCAAAAGATTAACTCCAACCAAAACATCAAATTCTCCGCGTCTTAATTTTTCCAGAATTCTAACCCTGTCCAAAGTATCTACACCGCTATGCAAGTATTCCGCTTTTACTCCACTTTCTTTCAAAAAATCTGAAAGATCTTCGGCCATTTTTTTGGTCAGCGTCGTCACCAGCACACGATTTTTCTTGGCGACCGTTTTTTCAATTTCCAATGCCACATCTTTCACTTGCCCCTTGGCCGAGCGAATGATTATTTCTGGATCAATAAGCCCAGTTGGACGAATGACTTGTTCGACAATTCCCGAATTTTCTAATTTCCCCGCACCCTTTTGACATTGGAAATTGGAAATTTGAGACTTTTCGAGCTCATATTTCCCCGGCGTCGCCGAAACAAAAATTGTTTGCGCCATCTTTTTTTCAAATTCTTGAAATTTCAGCGGTCGATTGTCATATGCACTCGGCAAGCGAAAACCATTGTCAATCAAATTTTCTTTGCGAGAATGATCACCATTATACATTCCATTGAGTTGAGAAACGGTCACGTGAGATTCGTCAATTACGGTTAAAAAGTCTCTACCTCCCCCATTGCCATGTGAAGCATTATTAGCTGACCCGTCCGCATCGCTACGCGAAGCGTTACGGGCGGAGAAGTAATCCATTAAAGTGTAGGGCGCTTCGCCGGATTCACGACCAGTGAGATAGAGCGAATAATTTTCGATGCCGTTGCAATAGCCAACTTCGCGCATCATTTCTAAATCTTGCCGAGTGCGACGCCAAATCCTTTCTGCTTCCAAGGTTTTTCCCTTGTTTTGAAAAAACTTTTTCTGATCCCCTAGCTCCTTTTCAATCTTGCCGAGTGCGCTTTCCATTATTGCTTCCGGCACAACAAAGTGCTTGGCGGGATAGATGAAAGTCTGTTGAAGTGTCGCCAATTTTTCGCCGGTCAAAAAATCATATTCCACGATTTTGTGAATCACATCCCGCTCCAAATCAATTCGAGTCACAATTTCTCGTCCGGGCGTGATGACTTCTAGTGTACTTCCAGTCAAGCGAAATTTTCCCCGCGCCAAAATATCCGAGCGCGCATATTGCATGTCCACCAAAATCCGCGCGATTTTTTCCCGTTCCATTTTCGCACCGATTTTAATTTCCAACATCGAATTGCGATAATAGTCCGGCGAACCTAAACCATAAATGCAAGACACGGAAGCGCAAATAATCACGTCGTCACGACTCATGAGAGCCGCCGTGGCGGCATGACGCAACCGGTCAATCTCTTCATTAATTTGCGATTCCTTTTCAATGTAGGTGTCAGTTGATGCAATGTAGGCTTCTGGTTGATAGTAGTCATAATAGGAAACGAAATATTCCACCGCGTTTTTGGGAAAAAACGTGCGAAACTCCTGCGCCAGTTGCGCGGCCAAAGTTTTGTTCGGTGCAATGACAAGCGTCGGCTTTTGCACTTTTTCAATCACGTTGGCAATGGTAAAAGTCTTCCCCGACCCCGTCACGCCCAAAAGCGTCTGGCTTTTTTTACCAGCTTCAAGCCCTTCAGTCAGCTGCGCAATGGCGTTAGGCTGATCGCCTTCGGGCTTAAACTTGGATGAAATTTTGAATTTGTTTTCGGACATTTGACAAAAAGGTTAAATTGTGCTAGTATATCGAGTTCTTTGAACAAGTCAATGCAACTAATGATATCTACCAATATAGTATCATAACCTCATAGATAAGGAGAAGTGTCATGTTATTTTTTAAGAAACCCGAGAAAAAGGTAGAGCATCCATTATCGATAGAGGATGCTAGGCAGGTTTTTGGACTTCAAATCATGGACATCAGTAAAGTACCCTTGCTGGAAAACGTTTCTGCCAAGGATGTTAAAATATCCAAAAAAGAAATTCAAGCCATCCGCGATGAAGTCAAAAAAAGAAAACTTGATATGACTATTATCGGCTATCTCTGCTGGGTGAGTACTCAGGTAATTGTGAATAGAATCAATTTTGCACTAAAAGGTTCCATCGTGCATAATTGGATTTTCATTGAGGCAGCCAATACTTTCGGACCGTCCTCGTTAAAAAAACCTGGAGCAGTTGATGCTATTAATGCGCTCCGTCTCTTCCACTTCAACCCACATCATTTTCTAACAGCAATTGATAGATCAAAATTCAAAGATGAAGACCAGAGGAATCTTTTCATCGCCATGTCTGGCTACTGGTACGATGCAGCCATCGCCATGCATAATAAGTGATTTCCTTGGTCTCAAAAGTAAGCCAGCATTTTTCCAAAATCCCCGCGCGGATTCGGAGAGATGCTGGCTTTTTACTTTGGTTAAAAAATATCACTCTGAGCGCTCAGGCATTGACAAAGTGATTATATTTTGATAGTATCAGATATTCTTTAAAATTTGAATTATCCAATAATGGACTGCACCCACTATTCACTCAAAAAAGGAAAAAAACTTTGACAAAAAACACAACAAAAAAACCGGAAATCGCGAAGTTGACAATAGTGCAACTTCAAAAGATTGAAACCGACCTGCGCATTTTTCTCGATGACCCAAAGAATCCAAGCAGAAGCTCTAACCAACAATTCAGCGTACACGACAAGGGCGGGAGTTTCATAGGGGATATTATCGCTGACGGCCCATACTTCACAAAAGGAGAGCTCGAGGCCAAAATTAAAACCCTGTCCTGACCGACTCAATGGAGAAGGTCGACGACACACAGCTGTTGATATGAGAAATCACACCATTCATATCGACAGCTTTTTTATTTTTCCAAAATCCCCTCGCGGATTCGGAGAGATGCTGGTTTTTTACTTTGGCTTGGAAAAAATAACTGTCATCCTGAGCGTAGCGTAGCGGAGTCGAAGGATCTGCTTACGGTAATCCTAGGTTTTATTATAAATCATTAGGCCAACGATAACAGCTAGCAGATCCTTCGACTGAATAAATTTTCTATCGAAAATTTATTCCGCTCAGGATGACAAGAGCTTTTTACAATTTTCTCTGAATTAGAGAAAACCCTCACCTGTCACGTGCTCGTGACATCCTCTCCCGGAGGGAGAGGAGGCACTTTCTTTAATTTTGACATTGGAAATTAGGGCTTGGAAATTTTATTTATAGGTATTTCTCCAACCCCCTCACCTTCATTTCTTTCACCAAACTAGAAATCCTCACTACATCATCTTTATGCACGACAACAATAGCGTCTTTGGTATTCACGACTACCATGCCTTTGAGACCGACTGTTGTCACTACTTTTCCTGGCTCAAAGTTATAGACAAGACTATCTTTCGTTTCAAAATCAACCACATTGCCTTTTGTCACATTGCAATCACTGCTTTTTTCCAAGGCTTCTTTCAAGGCATAGAGCGTGCCCGGATCGCTCCAGCCCATATTGGTCTTGAGAATCACGGCGCTCGTTAGGTCAACTTTTTCAATAATGGCATTATCAAAAGACAGCTTAGGACAATCCTCATATTTTCCCTTCGTTACGCATTTGAAAATTTCCGGTGCCAGTTTCTTGTAGCAATTATGCAGAAATTCCACTGAAGTGATAAAGTAGCCTGGGTTCCAATAATATTCTCCTGATTTAAACATCTGATCACAAAGCGCCTTTTCCGGTTTATACTTCCAGCCCTCAAAACCGAAATAATCCCGTTTACCAATCTCGCCTTTTTGGTCCCCCACTTTCATCCAACCCAAATTATTATTAGCAAAGCGAGGACGCTCCGCGATGAACACAAAGCGATCGGCCTCCTTTTCAATTAGTTTTTCACCTGCTTTCAAAGCTTTCCTAAACTCAGAAATCCGATCCATCAAGTGATCCGCCCAGACAATTGCCATTGGACCACTGTGCCCCAATTTGACTAGCTGATTAACGGCAAAGCAAACTGCCGGACCATTGTCCCTCCTGGCCGGTTCGAGAAAAATATTCGCCTTTGGCAGTCCCGGAAGTTGCTTGCGAATCATTTTCTGATAGGCCGGCATGGTTTGGATGAAAATATTTTTTGCTCCAAAAGCCGGAGCCACTCGATCATAGGCTAGTTGCAATGTCGATTTTCCGTTAAAAATTTTATCGAATTGTTTGGGCGAATTTTCTCGCGACAACGGCCACATTCTCGTGCCAACTCCTCCAGCTGAGATAACTATTTTCATATTGTTGTTTTAATTTTATTAATTATTATCTTCATTGTGCTATCTTTTGTGATATACAAAAAACTAAAATTCGTGTCATTCCCGCACCCGTTTCACGAGTATAAACTCCGGCGGCCTGCCTGCGCTCCGTCGGCCATAGCCTTTGGCGGCGTGCCACCGGTAGGCAGGGAATCCAGGTACCACTAGTTATGAGCCCTGGAAAATCGAACCGTAAGTCTGACAAACTCTCTGCTTCAGTAAGTCTTGAATTTTAATAATTCACTTTCTCTTTATTGTTAACCCGAGGTGCCTGGATCCCCGACTTCTCGGGGATGACAAGACAACTGCCCTTTAATTAAACCACACCAACCGAAAAAACGAAAGATGAGCGTTTTTGACCAACGCTATTTTGGCTATTCTAAGCCTAAAAATGGCCTAAGATGGCCATTTTGCACTTGACGAAAGCTGAGCAGCATGCTAATCTCAAATGAGTTATTGAGCTGAAATTAGGCGCAAAATAAAAAAGGGTTAATTTATAAAAATTTATTAAATTCTCAAAAAAATGTTAAAAATTATTAATATTGCTGAAATCGTCATCGCTATCATGCTTATCATTGCTATTTTATTGCAAAATCGAGGCGCAGGACTATCTGGAGCATTTGGTGGTGGATTTGAAGGTTATTATACGAGACGAGGATTTGAGAGATTTTTGGTTTATTTTTCCATCTTTCTTTCAACAACCTTCATTATTCTAGCTATTATTAATTTGATTTTGTCTAACAAGTTAAGTTAAAAATATTAGTATTCCAACCGAAAATTGTAAATGGCTCTCACCGAAATGCATTTCCAAGCTCTATAGAGTCAGCAGCTTTAAAGAAAAGACCCTCCTCTCTTTTTTAGTTTTACTTTTTATTACCTCTCTCGGTTACTGGGGAGTTTCTTCCTATTATTCCCACACCGCTGCTCTGCCCAATTATGGCAGTGAGTATATCGAAGGTAGCGTGGGACAACCACAACATATCAATCCACTCCTGTCCGCATCCAATGATGTCGACGCCGATATCACTAAAATCATCTACAACGGACTACTTAAATATGACGGAAAAAGTGCACTTATTCCCGACCTTGCCGAAAGCTATGAAATTAGCGAGGATAAAACCACCTATACCTTCCATCTGAAAAAAAATGTCACTTGGCATGATGGCGCAGCGTTTTCCGCCCGTGATGTGCTCTTCACCTTCAACTTAATTACTGATCCATTTTACAAAAGCCCTCTGCGCTCTAACTGGCAGGGTGTGACCGCCAATCTAGTAGATGATTTCACAATTAAATTTGTTACCAGTCCCTATGCTGGCTTTCTTAATAACGTCACCTTTGGAATCCTCCCTCAACACATCTGGGATGATGTAAAACCGGATAATTTTCCCCTCGCCCAGCTGAACCTCGAACCAATTGGTACTGGCCCTTTCAAATATAACGCTTTTCAAAAAGATTCCAAGGGTAACATTCTTTCCTATAAGCTTGTTGCTAATCCAAATTTTTTCGAAGGAAAGCCCTATCTTTCCAAGATTACTTTCAACTTTTACACCGATGAGGAATCTGCTCTAGATGCTTATAACCGCAAAGAGATTATGGGCATGGGAACCATTTCTTCCCAGAAGATAGCCGAGATCAAAAATCAAAAAAGCTCTCTTTTGCATTCTTTTTCTATTCCCAGATATTCCGCAGTATTTTTAAATCAAAGCAAGAGTTTGCCTCTAGCTGAGGATAAAGTCAGAGAAGCGCTAAACTTGGCCACTGACCGAGATGAGTTAGTAAAAATTGTACTTAACGGAAAGGGCTCCCCAATTTATTCGCCAATCCTGCCGGGAATGATTGGCTATTCGCCTGACTTAGGAAAAGTTAACTACGACTCCGAGAAAGCCAAAAAACTGCTTGATGATGCTGGTTGGAAAATGTCTGATGACGGATTTCGCAAAAAGAATGATAAGCTGCTAGAGATAAGTCTGGCCACAACAGATTGGGACGAATTCTCCAAAAGCGCAGAGGTTCTTAAAGACCAGTGGGCAAAAATTGGCGTCAAAGTGAACATCAATAGTCTTTCCGTTTCAGACATTCAACAAAACTATATCCGCCCAAGAGAATATGAAGCCCTACTCTTTGGACAAGTTTTGGGAGCTGAACCAGATCTCTATTCCTTCTGGCATTCAGCACAAAAAAAAGACCCGGGACTAAACCTGGCTCTTTTTGGTGATAGTGACACTGACAAGCTAGTTGAAGACGCCCGCGTTGAGTTTGACCGAGAAAAAAGAGCGAACTTCTATGCTGATTTTCAGAAAAAATTAGTAACAGAAATGCCAGCCATCTTTCTCTGTTCGCCAGAATACATCTACCCAGTCAACAAAAAAGTCCAAGGTATCGACGCAACAAATCTTGTCGCTCCCTCAGAACGCTTCTCAAATATTTCAAAATGGTTTATCAATACGAGGCGAGTTTGGAAATAATTATTTCCCTACAAAATACGAATTTTTACAAATGTACAAATAAAAAATAGTTCTGCACTGATGAGCGAACTGTTTCCCATTACTCGTTTTTTTAAATTAAATAAGTTTTTGTAATTATTAAATTTAAAACAAATGGAAAACAACTTTGAATTTGTTCCCAAGCATTACGCTGCGCGTGAACACGAGAAAATGATAGATGTCCTCATGGACCCAAGTGGCGTTGGACCTGCCATCCACTATTACATGATCCGTGGCGGAATTGAACAGAAAAATATCACCGTCTGGGAACCGGGTACAATTTCCGGAGAATACATCAAAACCTACGGCCATTACCATGTTGGTCAATTGGATGAAAATTACAATATCCTCTTTGGCGAAGGTATCGCGCTACTTCAAAAATTATCCGTTGACGAAAATGGAGAAATGATTGCTGATTCGGTCGAAGAATTCAAAGCCATTGTCACAAAGGTAGGAGATGAAATTTACATGGCTCCAGGCTATGGCCACCTCCTAGTCAACACCGGCAAAACCTACTTCGTTACCGCTGACACCAGTCCAGTTAATTTTGACGAAAAAAATCCCGTCAGTTTTCCCGGACACGCTGATTATGAACCAGTCAAAAAAATGCGCGGTTTCGCCTACTACGTCGTCGAGCATGAAGGCAAGCCGGCACTCAAGAGAAATCCGCTATACAAAGAAATTCTAAAGGAAGATCTGGGTGGACTTCCAATTATCGGATAAAACAATTGTTTTTAAAAACCCGCCTAAAGACGGGTTTTTAAATAAACATGTCATCCTGAGCGGAGTCCTGTACTCAGGACGCAATCGAAGGATCTGCCATCCACTACCACAAGTTTTCTGCAATATAGTAGAGTTTACGATAACCCATAGTAGATTCTTCGACTCCGCTGCGCTACGCTCAGAATAACAATGCAGAGCCTAGTTCACAAAAGTCTTAAGAATTTCGCTTTTTTTTCGCCCCAAAGATTTAATAGTATAGCTTTTTGCGTAAGCGGGAATAAAACAAGAGTGCCCCCTGGAGAGAAGTATTTCCGATTTCTCAGTCCGAATCAGCGCCTCTCCTTCTTTCATAAACAGATGATGGAATGAATCGGTTAGCCTACTAAACTTCCCGGAGTATTCCCTAGAAATAATCAATCGATCTAGACTATAATACTTAGTTCGCAAAAGTGCTTCAACTTTCATACCAGAGTCAGAAAAAATAGTTTTGGCCTTTTTCAAACTATTTTTCGGATCATTAGCACGAACTGTCCGATCAATGCTAGAAAAATACTTTTGAATGTGTACGGCGCGAAGACTCCCGTCACTTTTCATTTTTCCCTTATCAAAACTTCTAATAGAGGAAACTGGGTCCATCACATCCATACAGAGTTCATAGACAACATTACCCGAGGGATATTCTTTCTCATTTTCCTCCCAGGAATGATGCAGCCCGCCAGAGCTCAAATCAATCAGTCCTTCCTTTTTCACTCTAACCAAATTAACAAATTGCCATGGATTATATTCTTCCACAATCGTTTTGGCCATTTTCTTAGCGACATCTGTTGTTAGCTCCTTTTTAGCAACACGAGCGCTGAGCTCATTCATTTCAAGGGCCACTCCTTTCACGCACTGTTCATACTTTCCCCAATCAATATTTTTTTTAGCCCCCAAAGTAATTAAGCCTTTTTCAAAATAATACCAACTCTCCGGCTTAAATTGCCAACGTTTTGTCTCATCTTTTTCCCTTACATGCAGCTGAAAAGAATTTCCCTTGGCCTGAGTAAACTTAATGAGCACTTTCATCTTCGAACCAAAGCGCGCGAAGGCCTTTTTCCCCAACACTCCAGCGGGGTTCTTTTTGATCAGCGTTGAAAGAGAAATTGCTTTCTTCTTATCTCCTGCGTAGATAATTTTGTCCGGCTCCATAGCATAACCAAGTTCACCAGTAAAAGAATCCTCCTTGGAAGAACGAATATCTGTTCGTAATTTTGTACCCGAAAAAAGTTCATAGGATTGGCCAATTTTGAGAGAATCAAATGGTGATTTCTTTTGCCAATTTTTAAAATCCAAGATATAGTCCCCACCCCAAGTAGACTGCTCAATCAGCTTTGGAATAACAAGAAAAATATCATTAGTTTCTTTTTTTTTCATAGAGATAAATAATTAACTTATGCTTATACCCATATAATATCATATACTCCTAAAGCTGTCTTTAAATCCCTATTTTCCCCCGATTGGCGCCAGTTTATTCTAAATTAGTCAATTTTATGCTATTATAGCGTTAAGTGAAATTTTTAAAGTTAAAAATTGTATCTTAATGGACAAAAGCAATTTTTTACTTGTCGCACTCGAAGCGGCAAAAAAAGCGGAAAGGGTTATTATGAAATATTATTCGGATGATTTGAAGTGGCAAAAAAAGGCCGACCAGTCACCTGTTACTCTCGCAGATACCGAGGCTGAAAAAATTATTATCGAAACAATCAAAAATTCCTTCCCCGATCATTCTTTTCTTGGCGAAGAATCTGGAAATGACAACACAACTTCGAAATATCAATGGATTATTGATCCAATTGATGGCACAAAAAATTATACTAGAAAAATTCCCCTTTTTGCAACGCAAATCGCTCTATTGGAAGATGGCGAAATAATTCTAGGTATTTCCAACGCGCCGGCAATGCATGAAATGCTTTTTGCCGAAAAAGGTAAAGGAGCATTTTTTCAGACAGAAAAAATTCATGTTTCAAATATTCAAAACTTGCGTGACTCCTATTGTTGCTTCGGCGGTATCAAATATTTCAAAAAACATGATTATCTAGGTTCTCTCCTGGAACTTTCCAAAAGCACCAGTGGACATCGAGGCATTGGTGATTTTTGGTGCTATCATTTGCTTGCTCAAGGTAAAATCGATATCATGATTGAAGCCGAAACTAAAATATGGGATTTTGCTGCTTTAAAAATCATAGTAGAGGAATCTGGTGGTAAGGTAACAGATATCCAAGGCAACAAGATTACCAACGATACAACATCAATAATTGCAACTAATAAAGATTTGCACGATTCAATTTTGGAAATATTTCAACGATAATTTTTTAACTATAAAAAATATGCAAGTAAACCCAAACATTTTTCGCGGCTACGACCTGCGAGGAATAGTTAAGAAAGATCTTAGTCCGGAAATTGCAGAGCATCTGGGAAAAGCGCATGGAACGTATATGAAAAGGCAGGGCGTGACAAGGGCAGTTGTCGGACGTGATTGTCGATTTACTAGCGCCGAGTATAGCGAAGCACTGATCCGCGGATTCAGTTGGGCTGGAGTGGATACGATTGATATTGGGATGTGTTTGGTTGGCACTTTTTATTGGGCACAATATTATCTCGATTCCCCTGGCGGTGCTTTTGTGACAGCTTCGCACAATCCCTCTGAGTATAATGGATTTAAATTTGCAATTGGTTTTTCAGAAACACTGGTTAGCGAAGGGATTCAAGAAATCCGCAGAATGGTCGAGGAAGAAGATTACGAAAAGGGTGACCGACCAGGAAAGATAGAAAAACAAGATATCAGCCAGGCTTATTTTGAAGATTTAAACAAAAGATTGCCCATCACAAAAAAATTCAAAGTCGTAATTGATCCGAGCAATTCCACTGCAGGAGCGATTGTGCCGGAATTTTTGCGAAAGATTGGCTGTGAGGTGGTGGAAAAAAATTGTAATATTGATCCGTCATTTCCACTGGGCACTCCCGACCCAACTGAAAATATCGTCGCCAACAGATTGAGCAGAGAAATTCTAGAAGAAAAAGCTGATCTTGGATTTTCCTATGATGCCGATGGCGACCGCATCGGGATTGTAGATGATAAGGGAGGCGTGATTTGGAACGATGTACTCGTGGCCATTTTTTCCACCGATGTATTGCATTCACATCCAGGAGAAAAAATAATGTATAACACGCTCTGCTCAAAAGTCGTGGAAGATACAATTTCAGCTACTGGCGGCGTCCCCTTTATGTGGAGAACTGGACATTCATTCCTGAAGAAAAAAAATCAAGAAGTGAAAGCCGCCTTCATCGGAGAACTTTCCGGCCACTTTTTCTTCTCAACTGATTTCTATAACCACGACGATGGAATATATTCAACCCTGCGCCTGCTTGCCTATTTGTCACGAACTAATCAATCGCTTTCTGAAGCAGTGGAGAGTTTGCCAAGATACATCTCCAGCCCGGAAATAAAAATCGGTTGCGCAGATGATAAGAAAGTTGCCCTCATCGAAAAGATGAGCGCTGTGCTTCAAAAAGATTATCCCGAGGCAGAAGTGATTTCCGATGAAAGAGCAGGAGATGGAGTTAGGCTCAATCTGGCAGATTCGATGTTTGTGGTTCGTTATTCTCAAAATGGTCCATATCTGACTATCAAATTTGAAGCACAAACTCAAGAACGCTATGATCAGCTCAAAAAATATCTCAATGAATTTCTGCATAGTTACCCGGAGGTAGACTGGACCGGAGCGATAATCACTCCGATAAATGTGGAAGCGCTAGAGCTGGAATAAGCGTTTGGCGAATTTACTTTTACTGATTAAAATAGCTTAATTCGTAACAATAAAATTATGAATTTCAACATACCAGCCGCACCAAAATTACCAGAACAACAAGCAGAGTCAAAGATATCAAAACGTGCTGACGAAATTAAAAAAGACCTACCCAAAAGTCAACTGCCCCAAATTACTTCTGAACTTGAACAGTATCTCAAACTTAGAATCCTAAGCGAAACAATTCTACTCAAAGATTTGCCTGACGAGTTACGCAAAGAAATTGGCACGAGAGACCCAGTAGATGAATTTCTTGCAAGAGTTGAAGGCTTTGATTTGTGGGATGCTTTAACTGATGAATATGGATTTACGCCTGATAGCAATACTCCAAAATATACCATTGGTGAACTCAAAGAGTTAATCTCAGAATTAAAAAAGTAAACTAACGAGACATAAAAAAAAGAGGGGCCTCGCGCCTCTCTTTTTTTTATGAAGTTGACTAGGCCTTATTTTTTTATCTTATAAACTAAAATATTTTTATAGCTATCCATAAGCTCCAGGCGATTAGGGCTGAACGATTGATCGACACTGCGCTTGTTGGTGAGCGGCGTATTGGAGATGATAATGGCATTGGGGTCGCTAGCAATCGCGTCAAAACTTTCAACTCGCCTAAGCTCTGGTCCAATAGCTGCCCAACGGCTGGGATCATACGCTGGCCAATCGACGTTATACAAATAAAGCTTTTTTTCACCTAAATAATATCTGGCGATGACGTAATCAAAAGAAGTGAGGATATAGAAATTGTTTTTTTCATATTTTGGCGAATTTTCTTTCAGTACATTCCAACCAGTAGAAAATCCCAAGTGCGCTGCAAAAACCAAAAGGACCCCATAAAGCGCAAACGTGGCGATAACGTAGCGCCAGCGGATTTGAGAAAGCCAAACGCCCAAAAGGGTGAAAATGAAATATGCGCCGGGCACAAGATAGCGAGAAACAAAATAGTGTTTGCCATAAAGAGAGAGAGCGTAAACAATCCCAAAAAATCCAAAAGAAAAAACCAGAAGAATGGCTGTCTTTTTTTTATCTTTGACAAATAAGTAGATAATAACCCCCGTGAGAAAAACCGTTAGCGCACTCAAAACTGAGGTCTGCTGGATGTGATGAAAGAAATTAGGATTAGGCATACCGGAAGACATTTCGCCCAGAGGTGTCCCAAAAAGAAACATCTGTATATTCCAAAAAATATCACCCAAATTAGCCGGGCGAACCCATTTGAGATTATCCCCGAGATCGGTGATATGACGATAGAATTCTCCAATCCAAAAGGAAAATACCAGAAAAGCCGAGCCGTAGCCAAGCAGAATTCCGGTTGTGGGAATTAATCCGTTGATACTTTTAAAATTAAACTTATGACCATAAGCAATTTCATTAAAAATGTTCCACACCAGATAAGCCAAGTAAAATGTGGCGGAAAAGACGATGCCCATGTAATGCGTCAAGCAAGAACAGCCCAAAAACACCCCCCAGAGGATATAGTTTTTGGTTTGGTTTGTCTTGAGTGCCTTCAGGAAGAAATAGGCTGCCATGATGAGGAAAAAAGAAAGCATAGAATACATACGAGCCTCTTGCGAATATTGAATTGCAAAAGGAGAGATTGCGACCACAAAAGCAGCAAAAAGTCCGGCGCGCTTATCATAGAGCTCTTTTGCAAAAAGATAGACCGCCCAGACAGAGAGAACGCCAAAAATAGCGGAAAAAAGACGAATACCAAAAACGCTATAATCAAAAAAGAGAGAGAATATTTTTAGACAAATATAGTACAGAGGCGGATGGATATCATTGATAATCATCTGAATCATGTCAGAAAAATTTTCCTTGACAGCAACACCAGTAAAGGCTTCGTCATACCAAAAATCACGCAAAGCAATTTGATATAAACGGAAAACTGAAGCCAAAATCAAAATAAGCCAAAGATAATATGGATCGAGAAAGTTACTAAGTTTTTTTATTTTTTCCGAAAAATTCACTTTTGGCATAATCGGCATTCTTGATAAAAATTTGATTAATAGCCAGCTCCAACCCCTGTCTCATCTAAGCATGCAACTGCGCAATCCTTATGGCTAAATCATTCTAACAATAAATAACCATTTAGACTATAAACCCAATTTTATTTTTCACCTCTTCGAGTTTCTTCTTCGCCAATGGGCGCACTTTTTTGGCACCGTCTTCCAGGATAGCCAAAACTTTTTCATCACTCAGCTCCCCCATTTTCTTTTGAAACGGCTCGAGGAATTTAATGATAACTTCGGCTAATTCAGTCTTAAAATCAGAATACTTCTTGCCTACAAAAAGTTTCTCCACTTCTTTTGGCGTTTTATCATCAAGAAGGCTATAAATATTAATCAGATTTTTGAGCGCCGGTTTATCCTCTTGATACACAACCTCGCTGCCAGAATCCGTCACCGCTTTTTTGATTTTTCTACGCACCGTTTCGGCGTCATCCGAAAGCGCGATGTAATTATATTCCGATTTGGCCGATTTAGACATTTTTTTCATTGGATCATCGAGACCCATGATGTTCTCGCTTTCTGGTTTTGTGTAGGCTTCGGGGATAATAAATGTCTCGCCAAATTTATGATTAAATCTTTGCGCCAAAGTCCGCGCTAATTCAATGTGTTGTTTTTGATCTTTGCCAACGGGTACTGCTTGTGTGTCATAAAGAAGAATATCAGCGGCCATGAGGACTGGGTAATCGAAAAGACCAACATCAACACTAGCTCTATTACGGATATTGTCTAGTATATCATTTGTATAAGATAAAACTTTTTCAAAATTAATATATCTATTACTCTCTATTTCCTTAAGATCTTGAATTATTTTCCTGGTATTTAAAATGTTCGTGACATCGATTTCTCTCAAAACTTTTCTGGTTTCTTTGTCTTTTTCGATAAATTCTTTTAAAAAATTACCAACTCGGTCGAGTTCTTCCCTTATATCTTTAATTCCAGACTTATCTTTGAATTGTGTCATTCTTTCCAGCTCTGGAATTTTTGCAATCGTATTCAATACCCACCCCAATTCCGCATGTTCCGAGACGTGCGACTGAATAAAGATGGAACATTTCTTTGGGTCGATGCCGGCTGCCAAATAAATCTTAGCGATTTCAATTGTGCGGAGGCGCAGCGTTTTCGGGTCTTGCGGAACGGTGATGGCATGCATATCCACGACACAAAAAATTGAATCATATTCATCTTGCAACTTGACCCAATTTTGAATTGCGCCGAGATAATTCCCGATGTGGAGATTCCCTGATGGCTGAATGCCTGAAAAAATGCGTTTTTTCATAAGCTTATTTGCTATTTAATTTCTTAGTGTGCCTCTTTTTCAAAAAATTATTCTTCGAAACAATCGGCCTTTTCAATTTTCTTTCAATTTGCTTTCTGGCTGTTCCGGCGATTTGTCCACCAACTCGAGCATCATCTTTCAATCTTGGCAAGCCCTGGGAATCTTTGGTACGATGAATTTCCGTCGTCGTTTTTTCTCCGAGCATTGTAAGAATCAATTCAAAATCATCCATATGATCACGCAGGTTCTCTCGCTTCAGCCCCTTCACTTTTTTATACTCCGTTGGCGTTATACCGAAAGTAGCTTTGGATATTTCAGCAGTCAAAATTTCATAATCCCGCTTTTCCTTTGCCCCGCGTTCTTGCCACTCATCAGTCAGCTCCTCGCGAACCACAATACCACGCATCCGTTTTTCAATCCAATCTTCGGGATAACCCTTGAGCTTATAGAGTAATTTCGTTCTTTTGGTTGCTAGTTCCGGATTTTCAATTTCTTGCACCCGCTCATAGCCGACTTTGGCCAACCAACGTTTCAGTGGCTCGGCTTTGGGTGAAGGAATTGATTGAACAATGCGAAACATCCCCTCTGTATTAGCACAATCAGTTTCCCGCATTTTTCCGTCTTCGGCTAGCAATTTCAACTGGTGACAAATTGTCACCAGTTCACTTCCCTCCTCTCGGAGTCTTTGTGCGAGTTTATTCCAGTATTTTCTGGCAGTTAAGCTATCCGCTTCATCAAGAAGCGCTCTAACTACATCCACAACCGAAAACCACCACTCTTTTTGATAGAGCGTTTTTCGGATTGCCTTGCCTTTAAATAAAGCAATTTGATTGTTTTGATTTTCACTGTCTGCCACAATTTTTATACCAGCTTGGTTAACCACATTTTAAAGCATTCTCCAATTTCAAGCAATTAATCAACCATAATGCGACATCTCTCTGGAGAGCTTTCAACATCTTTCGGACAACATGAATAGTGTGATTCTTTTTTGCCGCCAGCATCTTTCCAAAAGCACTCAGACTTAGCTTCACACGCATCCTTGGATGAAATATTACATTTATCTGCTGTTTCAATTCCTTGATCGGCAGAATTAGCTAGCTTGAAACTTTGCTTAATTTTTTCAATATATCCACCCCCCATGCTTTTTTGCAAATCTTCCGGCATTGCTTGTGGTCCGCGTATTGAAAAGACATACCTATCGCTTTTCACAGAAACAACATCTGCTCCCGGACAACCCGGATCTGACTCAGTCTTGCAACGTTTCAATTCCGCAGCATAGCCATCAGTGCTCCAAACAGTGATTGCAAACATACTCGCATACCCCATAAACGATTTACCAGTAGCAGGATCAGTATCGCCCGGCCAAGTTTTTTCACTTGTCGGCAGGTCTATGTACACATAAGCAACCACGTTTTTACTGCCCGTTGTCTCGTTTGCCAGGGCTTTATAGTTCTCCCAACCTTTTGGAAGCGTCAATTGAAATCCATATTTTTCATTTTTATAAACTTGCCCTTCTTGACCGGGTTTGCAGCCATAAATTGAGCATCCATCGTTATCAGTGCCCGTGACAATAATATCCCCCACCCCACCAGGACAAAAACTTGGTGGCGGAAAATTTTGGCATTGCTTCGCTGCATCTAATTGATTGTTCGCTGACTGATTCACAGCTGGAGTCGACACAACTGGCTGAGCCTGATTCGTGGACTGTTTTCCGCATCCGACCAAGAAAACTACCCCGAAGAATGCTAGACTAATTTTAATTATTTTTTTCATAGTGTTATTTTTTAAAAACAAAAAAAGAAGAACTATTTTTTACTATTATTAAACTCTTCTATACATTTTTTCTTATCAAAATCATCCGCGATGTTTTTTTCGCAGATGGAAATATCGTTCTTTTTTACGGCCAAATTTCCATAGCACATCCCCTTATACCCCAGCCCAACCCCATTGCATTCTTCATACGTTTTCTTGTAAATATTGTCGGGCTTTGAATTGCGAAAACAAATATATAAAACTATTAAAATAGCGCCAAGGATAATCAAGCCAAAAATAATGATTTTCTTCATTAGACTCATATAATTACCAAGCCAAATAGGCATTTTTAAATACTACCCATAAGAAGTTAACTAAATCCATTTTAGCCCATTTTCCCGTTTCAAGCAATTCTTGGTTAAAAGCAAAAGCCCCGACTAATCAGAGCTCTTGCTAGGCATTATTCGTACATTCGTACAAATTCGTAATTCGTAGAGAATTCTAGACTTCAATAATCACCGGCAAAACCATTGGACGTCTTTGAGTTTGCTGGAAAAGATAGAGTCCAACCACTTCACGAATATTATCCTCGATAAACTTCTTTTCGGGAGCAGTTTTTTTAGACGTCGTGTCTTTGATGGCTTTTTGCACTCGCCGTTTGGTTTCGTTAATCAGATCAAAGTTGTCTTTGACGTAGATAAAACCACGCGATGTGATTTGAATATTGCCGACCACTTCTTTCTTCTTACTATCAAGAATAACCGTGATGACAAACATGCCGTCAGCGCTGAGCACTTGGCGGTCACGAATGACCACTTGTCCCACGTCCCCCACGCCCAGTCCGTCCACCATAACGTAACTGGTATCAACTTTTTTTGGCAAAAGCTTGGCACCGCCTTTTTGCACTTCAAGCACATGCCCATTATCCATAACGAAAATGTTTTCTTTACGAAAACCGATTCGCACGGCCAGCTTCTCTGCTTCTTTGAGCATATAGTGATTAGCATAGACCGGGATAAAAAAGTCTGGTCGCACCTGACGAAGCAACTCTTGAATATCAGCGGCGCTACAGTGCCCGCTAGTATGCACATCCATAATATCACTATGAATAACATTGTCACATTTACGATAAAGATTATCTTTTAAGCGCTGAATCGTTCTTTCATTACCCGGAATAACCGAAGAGGAAAAAACGATCGTGTCATTTTTCTTAACCTTGATGAACCTATGGTTATCTGTAATGATACGAGAAAGCACAGCATTGCCTTCGCCCTGCGCACCAGTGCAAACAATCACAACTTTGTTCTCTGGATACTTATGCAAATCATTGACCGTGATCAATGTTTCTTTATGCATCTTAATGTAACCAAGTTCTTTGGCAATATCAATATTCATTTTCATGCTATAGCCGTCGAGTGCCACTTTCTTGCCAATCTTTTCAGCGTACTCCAGAATGTGACCGATTCTCCTAATTTGTGAAGAAAAAGTACCGATAATAATCTTGCCTGTCGCTTCACTCATCAATTTTTCCAGATTGTGATACATCTCCTCTTCTGTCGTACGAGATGGATTAGTCACGATAGCACCGAGACTTTCGAGCATTAAAATGCGTGGGCTTGGCAACTTAGATAGATGACTGTAATCTACAAGTCTCTTGCCATCTGGAGTTTTTTCCATTGTCCAGTCCCCAGGATGAATTACTGTCCCATCTGGAGTCTTTAAAATTACACCAACGGCGTCCATGATAGAATGCTCCACTTCAAAAAAATCAATTTCGAATTTTCCCAGCCGAAGTTTGTCTTCAACCGATTTCACGCGAATAGTTTTCAAGTTTTGAGCTGAACCCTTTTCAAAGTCTTCTAGTTTTTTCTTCACCATTGCAAGCGTCATATCTCGACCAATGATTGGTGGATAAC
Source organism: Candidatus Moraniibacteriota bacterium (assembly GCA_049297495.1). Classification (GTDB taxonomy): domain Bacteria; phylum Patescibacteriota; class Minisyncoccia; order Moranbacterales; family UBA2206; genus UBA9630. Next base: position 1,034 of record JBAQUL010000007.1, on the reverse strand, counting down.
CCAATTGACGAAGCAGGATTGGCGCAGCGCCAATGTGATCCAAATGACCATGGCTCAAGATCACGCCACGAATATTTTTTTCCTTCCCTTTGAGATAGCTGATATTAGGAATGATATAATCGATTCCTGGCATATCCTCTTCCGGGAACATCATACCCATGTCGAGAATGACAATATCTCCGCCATATTCAAATAGCGTCATATTGCGACCAACCTCTTCTTGACCTCCAAGAGGAATAATCCGCAAAGATCCCTTAGCGCCTCCCGAATGAACTTGAATCGGCATCGGGGTCCGACTTGGTTTTTGTTTTGTCCTCGCTAAACCATCGAGGTTTTTTGGTATCGTAAAACTGTTTGGACGCACCAAACCAGCTGACGATACATTGGTTGTTTTTTTAAACATACTTTTCGAAAAATTAAAGATACCAAAAAAGCTGGTTATCTCAAATAAAAGCGACTTCGCGCTTTTTTATTTAAAGAAATTAATTAAACAGCGTTGACCCTGAAAAAACTTCAGACTCTTTTTCTGTAAAAAGCTACAAACAAAATAATAAGCTCATCTGCCGTAGCAAAGGCAAAAGAGAAATTGATAATAAAAGAAATAGAATAAATTGACTAAAACAAAAGGTTTTCTTCCACTGCTGAAATTATATCATACTATTATACACGAATCAAGAGAGATGTCAACATGTAAATCCGAGATATTTCTTGCGAAGAAAGTGATGAAAAAGATAATTTGAGAATAAGTTCGATGAGTTCAATTACAAAATCGTTTCTATTAACCTAAAACTTACTCCTCCTTCCCATCACTATCGTCACAAGATAATAAGGAATTGCTGATGACCCGCTCGCCTGACCTTATTACGATTTCCAAGTATAGCACATTTTTAGCCTCCTGTCAATGCGCTGTTCTTGAAGGGCACATAGGTAACACTTGCGTAGTATTATGGAAATTAATGGGGGTGGCATAGCCTAATGTCTCATGGGGACGCCTGAAGTTGTACTCAACCAGCCATTCGGTCACAGTTTGATTA
>JBAQUL010000006.1:0-6558 GCA_049297495.1 Candidatus Moraniibacteriota bacterium | reverse complement strand
TCTTGTTGTTGTGACGATGACTTGGTGGAAGAATGGGCGCTTGAATATATGGTTTTTCATGACAGAATGAAAGATTATTGGCTATCCAAGGGAATAAGGATTGAATTTTTGGATGACCGAGTAAGATTTCATGATTGCTCTGATGGCAAAGAATGCAAGTTTATAACTCACTCCCCAAACAAGGATATTGATTCGCGACCAATTGATTGCAAAATTTATCCCTATCTAGTTGATTGGGACACGGTTGATTTTGATAAAAAAATCGTGCATCTATACTTTTGGATGAGGATTGTCCCTTGGTGAAAAATGGTTCAGTTTCGTCAGCGTTTAAAAAAGAAATTGAAGAAATAATTAAGTATAATTTTTCCCTATTATTTCACGGCGCAAAGTTTAGAGTTAAGTTTATGAAAAAGGTGCTAGAAAATCATCGTTTCTATAATTTTAAATCAAAACTGGATTCTAAAAATAAGAAGTAATAAAACTATTATGGCAACACTATACACGCAAGCAGATAGAAATACGCGGCTGACCTGGGTCTATATCACCGGTTTTTTGGTTTTTGTGATTGGTGTCGGTTATGTTTTTGCTGGAGCAATGGGCAATAGCACGATCCTCTATATCGCGATTGCTTTTTCGATTCTTATGAGTTTTGGGTCTTATTGGTGGAGTGATAAGATTGTGCTCGCGATGAGCTCAGCCAAGGAGATTGATCACGATAGCAACAAAGAAATTTATCATTTAGTGGAAAATCTTTGTATTACAGCTGGATTACCTTTGCCCAAAATATATATCATCGAGGATACTGCGATGAATGCGTTCGCGACCGGGCGAGATCCGCAGCATGGTGTGATTTGCTTCACAACTGGAATCATTAGTCGCTTGGAAAAGAAGGAACTGGAAGGCGTGATTGCACATGAACTATCACACATCGGAAATCGCGATATTTTGCTTTCTACGGTCATTGTAGTTATGGTGGGCTTTGTGACGTTATTGGCCGATTGGTTTCGCCATTGGGCATTTTTTGGGCGCAGGGGCAGTGATAGTGAGGGTGGCGGACAATTGCGCTTGATTATGATAATTCTTGCCCTAGTTCTTTCGATTTTGGCTCCGATTGCCGGTGTTCTCATGCAGCTAGCAATTTCTCGAAAACGCGAATTCTTGGCAGACGCTGATGGCGCACTGCTTACGCGTTATCCGGAAGGATTAGCCAGTGCCTTGGAAAAAATTTCCGGTGACACTGAACCGCTTGAAGCGGCCAACAGGGCAACGGCGCATCTTTTCATCGCCAATCCATTTAAGGGGAAAAAAATGACAAAACTTTTCATGACTCATCCACCGATTGAAGAGAGAGTAAAAGCTTTGAGAGGAATGAATATTTGAGTTTTTATAACGAACACTGTTTGGCTTTTTGACTCGCCGTAGCTTTAGCGGAGGAGGTCGCCGATCGAAGATCGTGTAGCAGCATTAAGGGGGGTGGAAGTTAAATAAAAAATTAAAGTTAAAAAATGAGAGAAATTAAGTGGGCGATGGGGATGCTTTTTAGTCTTTGTATTTTTATCGTTTTCTTTTTTGCAAGAGGAGCAAAGAATTACAATGAGATCATTGTTCGATTTAGTTATTTCAAGAATGTTCTCGCGGGTAATCCGAATTTTCTTTGGATAGCTTTGGGAATTGGGATTTTTGTCGGAATCATTTTTTGGATTATTAAGACTTTTGGATCAAGAAAGGAGGATTTGCCTTTAGTGTGGGTCAGTCGTTCTATATTTCTTCTGGTAGGACTTTTTTTTCTCATTTATGCGGCACTTAAAATTATCGAATTATTCGCTTCTGGAAAGGTTTAGTCTTTCGTAAGCTTCTAAAAATGAAAAAACCAAAACAAAATTTAGTAATCGTGCATTCTTTTCCCACTAACAGCCTAATCCTTAAGGGATTTTATGATTTTCTGCGAGACTATTTTAATGTTTATCCAATAGATCTGCCTGGCTTTACTAAAGAAATAAAGCCGATGAAAAACATTGAGCTAGAAGGGTATGCCCGATATGTTAAAAAAGAAATTAAAAAACTCAAATTGGAAAACTATTGGATTGCCGGGGTTTCCTTTGGCTTTGTAGTGGTGAATTTGGTCAAGGATAAAAAACATTGCCGGGGAATTCTTGCGATAGAACCGTATCTTGGGTCCGCTTCTTTGAATTTATCAGCTAAGCAAAAAATCTTTTTCATGCTTATGATTTCAGTTTTGCGGTTTTTTAATGTTTTCTATCGAGCGTGGCATAGTCCATATTTTCAAAAACGCTTTCTGTTTGGCAGTAGCGCCAGAGTTAATGATAAAATCAAAGAGTATTTAAATGAGATTGACGCGCGCACCTTTTTTGAAACTGCTAAAATTCTTTTGATTAACAAAAATCACGGTTGTTTTTTAAAGAATTGCCCTTATATTTTGGTAATAAATAAACATGACGGTTCTGTTTTGGCGGACAGAATTATCCACAAGTTTCAAACTGAGGCGTCAAATCTTCTAATTACGCATACAACTGCCGCGCATTTTCCCAAGGACATGTCTAAAAAATATTTTCTTAATAATATCCGAAAAGGGGAAATCGAAAAAATGTTGGAGTTTATGAAAGGGTGTTAGTTGACAAGGAAAATAAAATGATCAAAAAATCTCCCCAAAACACCAATCGATATTTCTGGACTGAGCACGTGAAATTTAAGATGCGTTTTTATGGTTTGAGTGAGCAAAAAGTACTTGGCGTCATTAGTAGTCCCAAAAGAAAAGAGGAGGGGATTGTGGAAAAAACTATCGCGGTGATGAAACCGGTTTCACCGAAAATTGTTGATGGAAAAGAAGTTTGGAAGCAGGAGGTTTGGGTGATGTACCAAAAGCATAAAACATGTAGCATGAAACATGAAACAAGAGTGCAAAATTCTAAATGCAAAATTATTAGTGCGTGGCGTTATCCGGGGGTGAGTCCGGAGAAGAATCCGATTCCGGAAGAAATCTTGCGAGAACTTCTGGAAAATCTTTAAGCCTTGCGGATATTTATGGTTATGATAGGATAGTAGGTAATTAATCCCCCACCACTTTTTCACTTTTTGGCGGGGAATTATTAGCAAAAGTGCATTTATATAATTAAGTAAATTAATAATACCTCCCCCTAGGCACATCGCGAATGCGAGTGAAAAAGTGGTGGGGGATAAAAAATATGGAAGAACAAAAAAAGGAAGAGGGTGGACAAACCGCTGCTCCAGTAGCTGCGCCACAACCAATTAGTGCTGATGCAGAAAAAAATAAGGCGATGGCAATCGTTGGATATATTATCCCGATTCTTTTCTTTATCCCGTTGGTGTCAGAAGCAAAAAACAGTCCCTTTGCGAAGTTTCATGCTAATCAGCAATTAAACCTGCTTTTGGCGGCCATTGCAGTAAATGTTATTGGAACCGTTATCCCGATTCTTGGCTGGTTTATCATTTTGCCATTGGGAACAATCTTGATTTTTGTTTTGGCGATTATGGGCATAATCAACGCTGTAAAGGGTGAAATGAAAAAATTGCCTATTATTGGAGGATTCGAGCTTATCAAATAGTTTTCTAGTTTTAAAAAACAGACAAACCTTCGGGGTTGTCTGTTTTTGTTTACTGTGCCAATATGGATAGGTAATAAAAATAAGTAAATTTTATGAAAAAAACCAAAATAGTAGCAACAATAGGACCAGCGTCTGATTCGAAAGAGGTTTTGCGTGAATTGATTCAGGCCGGACTGAATGTTTGTCGTATAAACTTTTCCCATGGAACATATGAGACAAATGGGAAGGTAATCACGATGGTGCGAGAACTTTCCAAGGAATTAAACATTCCTGTCGGAGTTATGGTTGATCTTCAGGGGCCAAGAATTAGAACCTTGGTTGATGAGGACTTGGAAATAAAAACAGGTGAAAGGGTTTTGGTGTATGATGTTGCAAAAAAATCAGAAAGTAAGGACATGAAAATGATTGGGCTAGATTGGCCAGGCATAGTTATGGACATTGAATTGGGTAATGCAATTCTTATTGAAGATGGACTAAAACGATTGATAGTAGTAGAAAAAAATGCAGATTATCTGGTTGCTGAGGTGGTGAATGGCGGCGTGATCAAAAATCATAAAGGGGTGAACGTGCCTGATTCTAAGCTCAAAATTGGTGCGGTGACTAAAAAAGACGAAGAAGATTTGGCCTATGCCATGAGTCGTGAAGTGGATTTTATCGCACTTTCTTTTGTAAGTAATGGTAAGGAAATCGAAGAGACACGTGAGAAAATGCGCAAACTTCTTGGACGCGATGATAATCTTCCACAGATTGTGGCAAAAATTGAAAGAAAAGAAGCAATTAAAAACATTGAAGAAATAATTGCAGCGACAGATGTGATTATGGTAGCGAGAGGAGATTTGGGTATTGAAATGGATGAGACAAAGGTGGTGATTTATCAAAAAGAAATCATTGCCAAATGCATTAAAGCCGTGCGGCCCGTGATTGTGGCGACGCAGATGCTTGAATCAATGATTCAAAATCCCATTCCGACGCGCGCTGAAGTTTCTGATGTGTCCAATGCTGTGATTGATCACACTGATGCGGTGATGCTTTCTGGTGAATCGGCTAATGGAAAATTCCCTCAGAAAGCAGTTGAAACAATGAGTCAAATTATCAGGGATACTGAAGAGTCGCGTTTTGATGATAATTTTCAGGGGGCTACTCCAAGTGATGACAAAGACCAAGACTATGTCGCCATCATTGAAAGTGCTTATAATTTAGCCAAGGACTCCAAGGCTAACGCGATTGTGGCCATCACAGTTTCCGGTCTCACAGCGCGCCTCATTGCCCACTTTCGCCCAATGCAAAGCAACTTTGTTGCCACAATCAGCGAAAAGGTCTATAATCAACTTTCAATGGTCTGGGGTGTGGAGGGTTATCTTTTGGAGAATGTTGACAAGGAACAGCTGATTGAAACGATGATTGAAAGGCTGAAGGGTGAGAAAAAGATTGAAGCGGGGGACAAAGTGGTGGTAGTCTTAGGAAGAATTCCAGGAGGGGAGAAGATGCGGTTGGTGGGAATTCGAGAAATCATGTAGCAAGTATTATGTAGTATGTATAATGCATGAATTTCAATACCTGATACTTTATACAAAATACATGCTACTGAATTTGGAGAGGTCGCATAGTGGTCTAGTGCACCACCTTGGAAAGGTGGCATACTCGCAAGGGTATCGAGGGTTCAAATCCCTCTCTCTCCGCCTTCGCTAAAGCTTCGGCGGATAAATCCGCAGGGAATAAGATGAATAAAAAAGAGGAGCGAGTCAAAGGTTTGACTCGCGTGATGGATTTGAAGGACGGAGCGCGACGGCGCGAGTCGGGGTCGAGCAAATTTTTAGCAAAAAATTATGCGTGACCAAATCCCTCTCTCTCCGCCAATGAACAAAAGAACTCCAGTTGATAGACTAAATTATTCAGGAGACCTTAGCCCAGTTGTGGATAGGCTTTGTGATGCGTATAAAATCGGTCGACCAGTGGATTTTTCTGTGATTGAAACGGGTTATGAAGACTGTAACGTGGTGATAAAAACTTCGAAGGGAAAATACTTAGCTAAGTTTTTTTCAAAAGTTAGGAGTCAGGAAAATATTTCTCGCTATGTTAGTATTATCAAAAAAGCCCTGGAAGCAGGGGTAAATCATCCTCAGCTGATGAAAACGAATAGCGGCGATGTCGTCTATGTGGACAACCAGGCAAATGGAATATCACTAGTGCTCATGGAATTTATCGAAGGGAAAAATTTTATCCAGCTTGGTCGTATTCCTAGTGCTGACGAATTAGGAAAGATTATTGAACAAGCCAGTAAGATCAATAGTATCGATTATCACCCAGCATATTATTTTGATTCTTGGGCGCTTCAAAATATTCAATCAATGCTAGAAAGAGTTGAACAGTTTATTCAGCCAGATGACCTTTGGCTTGCGAGACTTGCCATAGAGCCATATATGAAAATTCCCATAGATAAATTGCCATATTGCTTTGTTCATGGCGATCTAACAAAAGCTAATGTATTCAGGGGAGATGATGGAACTATTTATATTTTGGATTTTTCGGTTTCTAATTGGTACCCGAGGATTCAAGAACTTGCTATAATTACGGCGAACTTGCTCTATGATAAAAATAATTATAAGACGATTCGTGAAAGAAGCGAGCTAGTATTGAATGAATACAATAAATTAGTAACGCTTACAGACGAAGAAAAAGAACATCTTTATGCTTATGCGCTCGCCGGTGTCGCGATGGATTTTTTGGGAGCGCACCAAGAGAAATTTATCTATGGCAATGACACCAAGGAAACTGATTTTTGGTTAGGCATGGGAAGGGATGGCTTGAAAAAAGAGCTTTCTAATAGAGATTAGGACAATGAATATATACCGAGACTTACCTTGATTTGACGCAATTCAAACTCATTGCTAGAATGCCAATATGAAAATATCACCAGTAAAAGTAAATATTAGTTGGTGGTCCGCTCACTATTGTAGGCGGTAATTTTTGCTAT
>JBAQUL010000005.1:0-83804 GCA_049297495.1 Candidatus Moraniibacteriota bacterium | reverse complement strand
TTTCGCTTCTGCGGAATTAGGCGCAACTTACAATTATTCGATTGATGATACTGACGTAGGAACAGCCGCAGTAACTGGGACCGGAACAATTTCGACAGCTACTGATCAAATTACCGGAATCAATGTTGCAGGGTTAACCGATGGAACTTTAACTTTAACTGTTTATCTTACTGATCCAGCAGGTAATCAAGGTGCTAATACTACTGATACGGTAGTGAAAGATACAACAGCGCCAGCAATAATGGATAATTATGCCAGCGATGGCACTTGGGTTAATACCGATCAGACAGTGACGCTTGCACCGACAGGGGCTGACACAGTGAAATATTGCACAGGAGCAAGTTGTGATCCAGCGGGCGGAACAACCTTAACGGATCCGTGGAGTCTTTTATACAATTCAAATCAGAATACCATTGTCAGATATCAAGCCTACGACAATGCTGGAAATCAATCGGCTGTAGGAGAATATAATGTGAAGGTGGACAAAAACGTTCCAACTTCTTCCAATATTACAATCATTGCTGACGAAACAACCAGCCAAACATTTGATATTCTTTGGACGGCCACTGATACTACTGGAACGCCCGAAAGTGGTGTGCAAGGAGTGATATTATATTATTCTGTTGATGGTGGATCAAATTGGACAGCTTATAATGGTGGACATATTTATACCGCCTCGCCAATTTCATTTGTTGCTCCACAAACGGGAACTTTCAATTTCTATGCTAGAGCCGTTGACAATGCGGGCAATGAAATGGCAGCGCCAACTGATGCAAGTTATATTCAAGATACGATTGTTGCACAGCCAACGACAGTTTACGTTTGTCCTTCCGGAAATTGCGGTCATGCTTCTGGCTGGGATGACTACAGCACAATTCAATCTGGTATTGATGCAGTGAAGGCTGATGGCACGGTTAATGTTGGGGATGGAACTTATGATTTAGTTTCCAGAATCGAGATCGATAAAGCAGTTAGTGTTATTGGAAATACAACAACGCCATCAAATGTTGTCGTGAATGCACCGACAGCAGGAGGCACGCAACACGGACAAAATTCGGTATTTATGATTCTTTCCAATGATGTTACGGTTCGGGGTTTCAAGATTCAGGGGGCGCTTCGTACGGGAGTAGCTCAGAACGCAGGGATTTATGTTGATGATCCGCGTCTAGTATCTAATCCTGGGCTAAGTAATATAACCATTAGCGATAATGAGCTTACTAATAATGGTTGGGGAATTTTTGTACACAATATAAAGGACTCAATAATTTCAAGTAACAGAATCCATGGTTCTATAAAGACAGGTGATGCTGGTAATGAATATGACGCCGGTTCAGGTATAGTTGTTTTTGGAAGAGCCGAGGATACTAATCACACCCACAATTTAACTATAGACAATAATCAAGTGTTTTCCAATGAAACTGACGGGATTAGAATCGATGTCTCATCAACTGTAGGCGCAGTTCTCTGGACCAACGACCTTGCGATTACAATCAGTGATAATGTTATATATAACAACGGTAGAGCTATCGGCGGAGTAGATAAGTACATAGGCATTAAATCGAGCGGATATAGTATGGGCGTAACTGTGACTGGTAATGAGATTTATGGTCAGACTATGAATGTGGCACAGTCTGCAGATAATCAGAGTTCTGGAATTTGGCTGGCAGCCAGTAAGGGTTGGGGAATAAGCGATAATGATATACACAACAACCTTAATGGTATTTTCTTGGCATATTCAACTGCGGAAGTTGGGTCCGGAAGTCATATCATCACTGGCAATGATATATACGACAATGTGAGGGGCATATCTATTGATGATGGTGCCGAGGCCGTTGCGAACAATAATGAGATTTATTCTAACGACAGCACTGATTTTTCAGGAATAGGTTTTACGCCAGCCGATGTTTACAACAGAGGAGGCATTATGTTTGATGCTACTAAAAACTGGTGGGATAGTGTGGATGACGTTGCTATCGCAGCTAAAATAAATGGAAGTGTAGATTACTTGCCTTTCTGCCTAACAGATGCTTGCACAACATTTGGAACAGGCATATCGCCAACAGTTGTACTTTCATCAGCGACTCCAAATCCTACTAACGGATTGATTGCAGTGACCGCTACATTTAATGAAAATGTAACTGAGTTTATTGCAGGAGATGTTTCCGTAACCAATGGAGTGGTAGGAAATTTTGCGGGAAGTGATGCGATATACACATTTGATGTTAACCCAACAGACGGAGCAAGTGTGGCTGTAACAATTAACGTAGTAGCAGGAGTTGCACAAGATGCAGCGACAAACACTAATGAAGTTTCAAACACTTTATCGTATACATCTGACACAGTAGACCCAACTGTTACTATTGATGCTCCGGCAGTAATTAATAATGCGAATAAAGCCGCATACACAGTAACCGGAACTTGCAGTGAAAATACAAGAACAGTATCAGTAAATATCGGAGGCGTAGTATCAACCCCAGTGTGTACCGGTTTAGCTTGGACAACAACGAGTGATGTAAGCGGAGTTGCTGATAATGCGGCACTTGCAATTACAGCAAATCATTCTGATGCTGCTGGAAATAACGCAACTCAATCGTCAACAAGCGTAGTTAAGGATACAGTCGCTCCAATAATCTCTCGCTCAATAATTAAATCAACATTGGGATCTATTGGCGGATATATTAAAGCTGGCGACACCTATTATACATACGCGCAAGTTGACGATGCGACAAGCGGAATAGGAGCGGTGATTGCCGATCTTTCCAATGTCACTGCAACGGAAAGTGCCGAAGCGATGGTCACTGCTGGTGGTCCATGGACGATTGATTCGATTTCGTATAACTATCGTTCTGCCCAATATACTTCTAGTGCCTTAGCGGAAGGTACTCCAGTTTTCACTGTTGATGCAACAGACAGCGCGGCAAATGGTTCGACTCAATTTGGTGGATCGGTTTTGGTTGACAATAGTGCTTCGAACAATCCATCAGTTTCTGTTTACGATTCTTCTTTGAAAGGCACAACTTTCACAACAGACACCTGGCATGATCAAGATACGCCATATGCTGAATGGATTGCGCCAACAGACAATCCAGTAGCAAACAGTGGAATCGCGGGTTATTTCATTTGTGTTGATACGGCGGGAACTTGTGATCCAAGCACAGCTGGCACATATCAGACTGGACTGAACTTCACTTTCCCTGTTTTGACCAATGGCCAAACCTATTATTTGCGAATGGAAGTCAAGGATAATGCGGGGAACATCACTAGCATTGCCGGAAATTCGTTTGTTTATAAGTATGACAATGAAAACCCGGTGGCGACTGGAGCTAGTGTGACTGATGATGGCGCTTGGACAAATTCAACCAACACATTGCATGCCGATTGGTCAGGATTTACGGATAATATTTCCGTGACCGCCTATGATTATTCTATTGGAACTTCGGCTGGCGACACAAGTGTCAAGGGTTGGACAAATACAACAAGCACTAACTTTACTGATGCAACTTTGAGTCTGGTTAGCGGAACAAACTATTTTGTGAATGTTCGTGCGAAAGATCAGGCAGGCAATGTTTCCGCAGTGGTTTCTTCTGATGGAATCAGGAGCGATTTGGTGGCACCGACAGCGACACTAGCAACTTCGCCGGCTAGCGATGACGAGGCTTTCACTGTTTCATGGAGCGGAACAACCGATGCACTTTCCGGACCAAACGGACATTACAAGATTAGATATAAGGATCAAGCTGGTGGAGTTTGGACGGATTGGTTGGCAGATACAACCTTGACATCAGATACGTTTGAATCAGGCGATGTTGCGGGTGGCTTTGTTTCCGGGCATACTTATTATTTCGAAGCGTTAGGACAGGATGTGGCTGGCAACTGGGAAGTGGCGGCTGGTGGATTAGGAGAAGCGGAGACCGTCTATGATATTACTGCTCCAAATAATCCAACTGTGACTGGATATGACGCTTCAGAAAAAACCAGAACTCTTTTGACAAATAATTGGTATAATTATGCCAATCCTTACTTTGAATGGACCACGCCACAAGACGAGCCATCGGGAGCGGGACTGGCAAATGTAGGCGTGGCTGGTTACTATGTCTATTTTGGAACTGATAGTGGAGCTGACCCGGAAACTCTGGGAACTTGGCAAATAACTACCAATCTCACTTCAGCAGTAGTGATGACTTCCGGTGCGACGTATTATTTGCGAGTCAAAACAGAAGATGCTTTGGGGAATGTCAGCTCTGCTACAACGGTCTTTATCTATGAATATGACGTTAATGCGCCAAACAATCCACTTGCACCTGTAAATGGATGGAGCGCCAATGGAAGTGGAATTGCTTTGACTTCTGGTCAGTGGTATAACTATGCTAATCCGTATTTTGATTGGTTGGCAGTGAGTGACAATCCGGCTGGTACGGACGGAATGGATAATGCTGGCGTGAGAGGTTATTTCAAATATTTTGGAATAAGTGCAACAGGAGATCCGACTGGAAATTTCAATTCCAATCTGTATTATTCACCGAGCACATTTACTGTGAGTGGAACAAAATATTTGAGACTCAGGGTGGACGATAATGCCAATCTGAATGCAACAGGTGGCCCAGCAGGCAATATTTCAAGTGCGGTGACTGCTTTTGAATACCGCTTTGATAATGACGCGCCGACAACAGCTGTCAGCTCAGTAACTCCGATTTTTGACAACGGAACGAAATATGTAAAAGGTGATTTCACAGTTTCCGGAACGGCAGCGGATACAGGCGGATCGGGAGTGGGAAGAGTGGATGTACAAATCAAAGACACAACTGCTAATGAATATTGGAACGGAACGGCTTGGCAGGGTGGTGAGACTTGGGTGCCAGCGACAGGAACGACTTCGTGGAGTTATGTCACGAGCAGTTTGGCGTTAGCCGGAAAGAATGCTGATGTTATCACTGTTCAATCTAAGGCGTATGATTCGGTAAATGGCGGAGGCACAAACGGCAATAGTGGAACATCAACGCTTTATTCTATGACGGTAGATATTGCTGTTCCAACTTTCGGCACAAATAATACTGCTGGAACGGGAACAACCGGAGATACATTCACTTTTTCGCAAGATGTGACGGAAACAGGCAGCGGAATCAATGGAGTCGATGGTTATGTCAAAGTGGAATATTGGTATGGAGCAGGAGCACATACGGTTTCTGTTATGGCCAATACTGTCGGTAGTACATACGCGCTAGGTGTAACTAACCCAAGCAATAGTGTTAATCAGTTACATTATTTCTTTCGAGCAAAAGATAATGTTGGAAACGCTGAGGTGGCAACAACGCAAGTTGATGTTAATATTACCGACAATGATGACCCAGATGTTGATGTAATAACTGAGAATACGACGGCGACTGCTAACGGAACAAAAACAATCGAAGCGGATATAGCTGATAATATAGGAGTAGATGATGTGGTGTTGCATTATAAGAATTTCGGAGGCACTTGGAAAACAGAGGAAATGGAAAGATCTTCTGGAAATGACCAAGATGGAACATGGGAGGCAACTATTGATGTACAGCAAAGTATTTCCGGAAAAATGGAATACTATGTGATTGCCGAAGACGCAGCTAATAATCCTGATACGGATAATAATAGCGGTTCAAATTGGAAGATAACAGTTGTAGCTGGTGAGCTAGATCATTTCGAGGTGTATTCCGACACTGATCCAATTACTTCAGGTGATTCGTTTATCATAACGGTCATTGCCAAAGATCAATACGGAAATAATAAAAACAACATTGCAACAGCAAATCTCACGGTCAAGGGTTGGAATGGATCAGCTTATGTGGCGATTACTGACTACACGGCTTCTCCAGCTTCCCTGACTTATACAGGCAACGCCTTGAAGACTTCCACAATTACCTTGACTGGAACCGGTGGAACTGTTTATGATCAAATTCAGGTGATTGCGACTGAATCTTCCGATGCGGACATTACGGGTTCTGTTGATCTTGGTGCTACAGGATTTAGTGCGACAGTAGCTGGTGTCGAAAGCAATGGCAGTGATGGTTCGGTCGAAGGTGATCAGGCCACACCAGCTGATCAGGGAGTGTTGGGTGAAGGAGCGCAAAATGAAGGATTGGGCTCGCCTGTTCCATGGTACCGCTCATTACCATTTGAAATCTTTGTCGCGTTATTCTTCGGTTCTACCATTTGGTGGTGGATCAGAAGACGAGGTTCAAGCGGTGGTGCGGGAAGCTTTAGTAGTTTTATGTTCACCACTTTGAAAACCGCAGCCAGTCGAGTGAGGATGTTTCTTTGGTAAAATACAACTCACTATAATTCAAATCCACCTCATCCGGTCTACGACCACCTTCTCCTTGGTAAGGAGAAGGGACAAATAGTGAATTAATCTAGAGCGCCCCGACTTCCGTTGGGGCGCTTTATTTTTTCCAAAATACTGGTATAATAAAAACATAATAATTTAAAACTAAAACATATGGTAGTGCTCGCTGCTTTAATGCCAATCATTATTCCCGCCTTTATTTTCTTGGTCCTGCCGGGATTTCGGGTGGTGCAACAATATGAAAAGGGTGTGGTCTTTCGTTTTGGAAAAATCATCTCCAGCCGGGAGCCGGGACTGAATTGGATTATTCCCTATGTTGACCGCATGCGAAAAATTGATTTTCGCACAGTCACCTTGCCAATTCCACCGCAAAAAATTATCACCAAAGACAATGTTTCTGTGGACATTTCCGCTGTGGCTTATTACAAAATAGTCGACGCGGAAAAAAGTATCGTGTCGATTGAAGATGTAAGGAGCGCCATCAATCAGATTGCACAAACAACAGTGCGAAATATTGTTGGTCGTTTTCAGTTAGATGAAGTGCTTTCTGAGCGGGATGAGATTAATAAGGAAATTAGTACCGTGCTTGACAGCAATACGGAACCGTGGGGAGTGCTGGTTTCTGTGGTGGAAATTAAAGACATAGAACTTCCTGAAAATATGCAACGCGCGATGGCCAAGCAAGCGGAGGCGGAAAGAGAAAAGCGGGCGAAAATTATCGCCGCGGAAGGTGAGCTTCTCGCCAGTCAAAAATTGGCTGATACTGCCGACATTATGGCAGCGCATCCGATTGCACTGCAATTGAGAAACTTGCAAACAATGGCGGAAATTTCAGTTGAGAAAAACTCCACCATCATTTTCCCGGCGCAGTTTATGGGAACGGTCAATGATATTCAAGCCTTTCTTTCTAAGGAGAAGATAAAGTAGGGCTTATTGAAGCTTTTAAAAAAGTGTTCCGGTATGAACCGGAGCGCTTTTTTTGTTGACTTTTTGCTTGTTTTGCGATATTATGGAAAATCATCAAAGCGTTTTGATGAGTGGCAATTGTTGCCAAAAAGGAGGAGCAGCACCTTTTATTTTGAATAATAAGGGAGGATTGATGCATGGAAGATAATTTGGGAATCACTGTTATTAACCCTGAGGTGGAGAGCGAATTCTTGGCAAGCCGGATTTGTTACTTTGCTGAGAATATCTTGGCAATTTTGCTGGAAGCCAATCTGCTCATGAGATGGTGTCACCGAGCTTTTATTTTGGCTCTTTGGAGAAAAGGTGAACCTACACCGTTTATCAAAACCAAGGTTGGGACAAATTTTCCTTCTGATGATGGTTTTCGGGAAAACTGCTGGTTCTTGGCGGAAGAGAAAATTTCCCGACAGCTCAGAAATTCTCACATCAGCTCATTTCAAAGCAGAAATTTTGATCAGCAGGAATATGGTGGCGCTATTGCCATCCCTGTTGGGTCCGCTACGTGGAATATCGGAATCGAAGGTTTTTATGAACTCGAAGATGAAGCCTTGGCAATTCTGATCGCGATCTATGTGTTCAAGATTCCTCTGAGATATTCATGGATTCAGGAGATTCTTGATGTCAAGGGCAATCATGAGTTAACCGAGAAGCTACTGGCGGCGGTCATCGCCAAAGACGGCGGATATTATGAAAAGCATATTCGTGTTCAGTAAAAACAACACGAACAAGAAGGAGGACAAGTATGCCTATTTTTGTAACGGTGACAGGTCTGGCCTTGGATCAACCGGAAATAAAAGAGAATCTCTCTGCTAAATTGTTGGGGGCGATTCGTGGGATTGATGAGTTAGGAGAAGATCCTGCGGATATTTATGCTCGGGTTTTTCCGGCCGAAATAATTCCTGGAGCAAGCAACCGGGGTGTTGTAGACATTTGCGTCGTTTGTTTTGTGAAAGAAGCGGTGTTGATGAACGAAGTGCGTCAAAAGATTGCCAAGCGTATTTTCAGTGAGCTTCGCAAAATTATGACGGCGGAAGATATCAAAAGTTTCACAGCGCTTCGCGTGATCATCAAGAAAGCGAAGCAAGACAAAAACTATCTCAAAAAAATTCCTTCTGTTGAGCGGATCACGCAAAGGATTGATCTTGCTGATGAGGGATGTTTTGAAGATCTGCCACACTGGAGAGTCTTTTTTTGCCCTGATTAGCGGATTTTTTGTTTTTTTAAAAGGGAGGCATTGCGGGAAATCATATCCTGCAATGCCTTTTTGTTTTGTGCTATAATTCATCCAGAAGTTTTTAATTAACTAATAAAAAGCCTATGTGTGGAATTGTTGGTTATATTGGGAAGAGAAATGCTCTGCCAGTCCTCATGGATGGACTAAAACGCTTGGAATATCGTGGTTATGACAGTGCGGGAATTTCGCTCGTGCAAAAGAAGCGGATCAAAACTTGGCGTGCGGTTGGGCGGGTGAGTGAGTTAGAAAAGAAGATTGATATAGAGGAAGTGGGCAATGTGGGAATTGCGCACACTCGTTGGGCGACGCATGGCGAGCCATCGGAAAAAAATGCGCATCCGCACTCGGATTGTGGGAAAAATATCAGTCTTGTGCATAATGGAATTATTGAAAATTACGCGGAACTGAAAAAACTGCTCAGCAAAAAAGGCCACCGCTTCTCATCGGAGACAGACACGGAAGTGGTGGTGCATTTGATTGAAGAGTTGGCCAAGAAAAAGACTTTCATGGAGGCGCTCACGGAGGCTGTAAGGCTCTTGGAGGGAACTTATGGTTTGGCAATCATCACCAGCAAGGAGCCGGGAAAACTTTATTGCGCGCGAAAAGGCAGTCCGCTGATTTTGGGAGTGGGGAAAGATGAGTTTATTGTGGCTTCTGATGCGTCAGCCATCGTGAGTCATACTAAAAAAATCGTCTATTTGGAGGATGGAGAGATTGCGGAAATTAGTCAGGATGGTTTCAATATTTTTAATGCTAAAAATCATAAGACAGCCAAGCAAATCTTTGAAGTCAATCTGACTGATGAGCAGGTGAAAAAACAAGGCTTTCCCCATTTCATGCTCAAAGAAATTCATCAGCAGCCAGACGCTGTACGAAATGCTTTGCGTGGTCGGGTGGAAAAGTTTCTTAGTGAAGATGGTGGGCCGATTCCCGGAGGACTGCTTGGCGTGGAAAAGCGTTTGAAAAAAATTAAACGCATTGTGATTGTGGCTTGCGGCACTTCCTATTACGCCGGTCTTGCGGGAAAATATCTGATAGAAGAATTCGCCGGGTTACCAACCGAGGTGGATTATGCCAGTGAATTTCGTTATCGCAAAAATACGATCGATGAACACACGGCAGTGCTGGCAATTTCTCAATCAGGAGAAACAGCTGATACACTCGAAGCAATCCGCGAAGCGAAGCTCAAAGGCGCACTCACGCTAGGCATTGTGAACACGGTTGGCTCGACAATTGCGCGGGAAACTGACGCGGGGATTTATTGTCATGCGGGGCCAGAGATCGGCGTTGCTTCGACGAAAGCTTTTTCTTCCCAGCTTTCGATTTTAGTTCTCCTGACACTTACTCTCGGTCGCCAACGAAGATTGTCTTTCTCAGAGTCAAAAGCTTTAGCCATAGAGCTGCAGAAAATTCCGGAAAAAATTGAGGCAATTCTCAAAGATAAAAATACAATTAAAAAACTGGCCAAAAAATACGCGCATTTTAGTGATTGGTTGTATCTGGGGAGAAAATATAGTTTTCCAATTGCGCTTGAAGGTGCTCTGAAGATCAAAGAAATTTCCTATGTGCACGCTGAAGGCTATGCGGCCGGGGAAATGAAGCATGGGCCGATTGCCCTGATTGATGAAAAGTTCCCTTCCTTTTTTATTGCTCCAACGGATAGTGTCTACGAAAAAACGATGAGCGGAATGCAAGAAGTCAAAGCGCGTAAGGGAAAGATTCTGGCCGTGGTAACAGCGGGAAACAAAAAAATCAAGGATTTAGTGGATGATGTGGTCTATATTCCAGCTGTGCCTGAGGCTTTTTCGTCATTTCTCAGCGCCACCGTCACCCACCTTTTTGCCTATTATGTCGGGACCGCTAAGGGCTATGACGTGGATCGGCCAAGAAATCTGGCCAAAAGCGTGACAGTGGAGTAGAATAGAGAGTGCCTTCTTACGGCGCTAATTTGACAATTTGGCTGATTTGTGCTAGGATTTGAAGTCATTGGTTCATTCAAGTCAGTTTTTTCGTTGCCTTTTGAGGTGATGAGGAAACTGATTTGTATGGATTAACTGTATATTAACAATTTGAAAAAGGATCTTGTAGGAATGAAAATTTTGATCGTAGATGACGAATCGTTTCGTGTTGTCTTACTTCTGATGCTGGAGGATCTGTTTCCCGAAAGTTGCATTGATGTTGCCAGCGGCCTGGTCGAAGCTCAGGAATATCTAAGGAGTTATCCATATGATTTTGTTCTGAGTGATCTTAATTTAGGCAAAGGCGCTGAGCGGGATGGAATTGAAATACTTCACGAAGCAAAGAAAAATAATATCAATGTCGTGGCAATTCTTATGTCGGCTGAAAAAATGAAAGAGGAAGAAATTGCAGCGGCAGGGATTGATCAGTCTTTGGAAAAGCCCATTGAAATGGAGCTGATTGAAAAGATAATTCAAAATTTCTGGAAAAGGAGTTGAAGCGATGAAATTTCTTGTTGTTGGCGCAGAATCTTTCGGCCAGCTTATAGCTGGAATGCTCAAAATGCTGCCTGTTGGATGGGATGTTGATTTCGCGAAAACAACAGCAGAAGCCTTTGAATTAATGGATAGTGGCTGCTATGATTTCGTGATCAGCGAGCTGAACTTTGATGCTGACGCGAGCTGCAATGGAATCGGCATTCTCATCAAAGAAAAGAGGATAAATCCAGGAGCAGTGGTCATTCTGGTTTCGGCTGAAGATATTCATGTTGAAGCAATCAAAAAGCTCGGGATAGATTATATCCTGGAAAGGCCAATTACTACAGATCAGGTTCAAGAGGCGGTGGAAAGTTTTCTCGAAAAAAAGGAGGAGACGTGAATAATATCCTTTGGTATCATGAACTGCTGGGGAAGTTATCTTGGTTGATGATGTCAATCTCTGTATTGTGCGCATTTTTATTTCTGACAAGGAGGTGGCCCATGGCGCTTGATTGGCGAAAGTTGGCTTCCGGTGAGCCGGCGGAGGACTGTGTTATCGAAGACGGTACTCCCAAAAAGAATGTTGCTACGGTCGTGGTTGTCGTGATAGATCCCGTAGTTGAGAAAAAAAAGGTAGAAAAAAAAGTGGGGAGGATTCAGCTCCCACTGGATTTTCAAAAGAAAGTTTGACCATGCCACACGAAAGGAGGTAGGGATGATGGAAGTCTGTTTGACAATCGTCAGGAGCCCTACTTTCTTTATTGGGGTGGGAATTGTATTTATTTTTTTACGTTCAAAGGGATTCTTTCGCTTTCATAGAAAGAAGAATTTTTCCCTTGAAAGGAGGGACGTTCCATGGGACGAATGATATTGGCTGCTGTAGCCATCGTTAGCATATGCTTAGTGTTATATTTTTCCACGAATACAGTGGCACAGCCCATTGTTTTATTTTGTTTTTTTGGCGTATTGGCTCGCGAGGTGATGGGCTGATTTTCTCAAAAAAGCAATATAGAAAAAAGGGAGGGGTATTTTTCCTCTTTAAATAGAAATCAAAAAGGCCAATGACTTGGAGGAGTCTTGGCAAAAAGGAATTGGGAGCTGAATTCGCCCCTGGTTCCTTTTTTCTTTGGGAAAAATTAAATCCACCTCATCCGGCCTTCGGCCACCTTCTCCTTAGTAAGGAGAAGGCTTTTCTGTATTTTATCCTCTTTTCTTGCTAAGGATATTTTGTTTTCAATGGCTTGGAGACAAAAGGGTGAGGTGGGTTTGTTTCGTGCTATAATTAGGAAATAAAACTATGGACTTCAAATATACCAGCCTAATCCTATCTAAAAGAGACATCTCGGAAGTGGACCGGATTTATAATTGCTATACCTTGGAAGATGGGAAAATCCAAGCTGTTGGGCGTGGGGTGCGGAGGCCAAATGCGAAGCTGGCAGGAAACTTGGAGCCACTCACGCACTGTGAGGTCTATGTTTCCAAAAGAAAGGGCATGGGCAATATTACCGGTGCGATTGCTGTGAATAACTTTTCATCCATAAAAAACGATTTTTCGGCGATCAGTCGGGTCTTTTGGGCGCTTTCCCATTTCGACAAGTTGATCTCTCAGCAAGAGAAAGACGCGCATGTTTTCGAGTTGCTGCTTGCGTATCTGGAAGCGATGGAAAAGCTAAGTCAGGAACAAAAGGCGGAGTATAAGTTTGATATTGTCACTTTGGGATTTCTTTTCAAGCTCACTGAAAGTTTGGGGTATAGGATTCGCGTGGGGAATTGTGCCAACTGTGGGAGGAAAATTACAGCGGGGAATGAGAATTATTTTAGTGCTGAGCGAGGCGGGGCGTTGTGCGCCATATGCGCTAAGACGGAAAGCAAAAAAGTCAAAAACAGCGACACATCGATAAAGCTTGTGAAAATATTTTTGAAAAATAAACTTAAAAGTTTTTCCAAATTGGAGGTGGCGGAAAAAGATTTGCGCGAGTTAAAAATTATTTGGAAAGAGTTGATTGATTGGGTTTGATTTTTTTGCTGGGTGGCTTATTTCATTGTATAATATAGGCATAAGAATAAATTCATCCTCCATCACTTTTTCGCTCGCACTCCGTGCGTAAGTGAGAAATAATTTATGACTTGAGATGATTTCAAAAAGCAAAAAAGTGGTGGGGGATAAAAAAATGAAAATAACCAAAAGACGTATTTTAATTTTCTTGCTTATTGTTTTCGCCGTGGGAGTCGTTGCACTCTTAGCTTGGGTTAGAACTGAGAATCAGCCCACTAAAGAGCAAAAAGCTTTTGCGGATAATTTTTTTCGAACGATGCAAGTGGCAAAAAATGAAACCACAACTGGGACAGTGGAATCGATTGATAGGAAAAACATGATTTTGCGTCTAGGACAAAAATCCACGGTGGTGAAAATGGACAAAGACACGCGGGTTGTGATTTTGGACAAAATGAAAAAGACGATTGAGGGTCAGCTTTCCGATGTAAGGGTGGGGGCGATTGTTAAAGTGGAATATAACAAGACCACGGGGCATGTCGTTTTAGTTACTTTGGTTAAGATTTAGTTAAAAAAATGAAAACAAAAATATTAGTAAGTTTGTCATTTTCTCTGCTATTTTTTTCTTTTATTTATGCGCACAGGGTCAATGCCTCCGGTGCCACGAAGGTTTATGCTATCGGTGACAGCTTGACGGCTGAATATCAGGTAAAATTAGTTTCTCTTTTGGGCTCTTCTTGCAAATTAGTCACAAGCAGCTCGGCGGATTCATCTTGCGAGGTTGTTAATCGGGGTCAGGGCGGTTTCACTACTGCGCAAATATTGGCGCGATTTCAGGAGGAAGTTTTGCCGAAAGGAAACGCTGCGTATGTCATAGTTTGGGGTGGAATCAATGATATTGCTCCCGGTGGCAGTGCAGAAACAGTTAAGGGCAATCTTCAGACAATCTATACGTTGGCGCAAAATGCCGGGATAAAAGTTGTGGCGATTAATATTACACCGTTTAAGCATAATACCAATGGGACTGCCTATGCTTGGTCGGAAGAAAAACAAGCAGCCGTAGATGCCGTGAACAGTTGGCTTGCCGGTCAAGCGACCGGGGTGGATTATCGAATTGATATGCACTCTCTCTTGGAGGATCCGCAAAACCCAAACACATTATTGCCTCAATATGATTATGGTGATCGGTTGCATTTGAATCTGGAGGGTCAATATTTCGTCGGGAGCACTCTTTATTCGCAGGTCGTGTGGACTGGTATTGGCGGAGAGTGTTATCCGAATCTTTCTTGTCAGGCGAATACTTGCATAAATGATACTTGCACGGAAGCTGCTTGTGGTTGGGTGCTTAATGGAACAAAAAAATGTGGCACCACTCCAGCGCTGACAGCAGCTTCATTTTCAGCTAGTCCTGCTGGTGGCGTCGCTCCATTGGATGTCAATTTTACGCTAACTAATGGCACTAGTTGCATTAATTATCTCTGTAGTCCTGGCGTGGGAGCGCAAGATTTTGTTTACGAACAATCTTTTAATTGTCACTATGCTGTGACAGGAAGTTATGCGGCTAGTATTGAATGCGGAGGGAATAAAATAGAAAAGATAATCACAGTGAAGGGATCAGTCATTATGCCTGATGCCACTCCGAGTTGTTTTGCATCTTTTTCATCTACTGCAACCACCATGGGCTCTAACAATTTTTCATTAGTTGCTCCTGCAACGGCCTATCTGTCTTTCGGTTCTTCCGGTGCTGACAACCTGATTGGTTCTTGCAGCGGACCATGGCCGATTCCACAAGCTGATTATGGTCTCGCTTATGCGAATTACCCTTTTCCTTTTTCTGCCACTCAAACCGGAACACAGACTTGCACATTCATTCCTTCCCGCGGTGGTGTGGAGGGAGCTCCCTGTTCGGCGAGCGTGACTATCATCACCGATTAGTATTCTTGCACTAACATCCTTCCTTCAGGCGCGATGATGTACCTGGAGTTGATGCCGGCTTAACATTGAGTAATTCATACCTTTGATTATGAATTTATGGTATAATACTAGTATAAAAAACTAACTTGTAATAAAATTAAAAAAATTTAATGAAAATTCTTTCCCATGTTCTTTTAACATTACTGCTTTTCTTTGTCGGTCATATTTCAAAAGTCAGCGCTTGTGATTTTACGGCTACGCTAGTTTCGACTCCTACCAGCGCTCCACTTACCGTCAATCTCCGGGCGGATATTACTTCTGCTTTCGGGCCTTTTCTGTATTCTAACTACAGTTGTGGATCAGGCGGAACGGTTTCTGGGCAAAGTGGAAATAGCTTTACTTGCACCTATGCTTCCGAGGGCACCTATGAGCCTAGTCTTGACGCAACAATTAAACCTGCTCCGCGTTGCACCGAAACTGTGGCCACTTCAGTGACGGTGACTTCTGGAACAAGCTGCACTCCAAATTGTGATTGCGCGGCGAATACTTGCATAAACTCAACTTGTTCGGATACTTGCCAGGGAACTTGCCAGGGCACGAAGACATGCGAGATTTCTGGTGTGAATGGTGTTTGTGGTAGTGCGGCCGGAAAGGTGGCTTTGGCTGCTCCAACTACTAATCTTTGCACGGCGGGAACTGCTTCTGCAGTTACGGGAGCGGGGCCTTGGAGTTGGACTTGCACAGGAACAAATGGTGGAACGACAGCAAGTTGTCGAACGAGAGTTGATGATAGTGGTTATACTTCATTCTATCAACTCGATCATCCATATTTTTATTGTAGTAAAACGGCCTGCCCGAGTGACAGTTTGAACTGTGCTGATTCTACATGCTCTGAAACAGCTACTTATATAGAATCCACTTGTCAATCGGGCGAAAAAGTTTGTATCGCTAATATTAAGGGGTATAAGTCATTGTATAGTTTGAACGATTCCAAATTGAAGTGTGGCAGACAGACAGTCTGTGATGCGGATGTTCGCGTATCAAGTTCTAGCTTTTCACTTTGGCCATGGACAATTCGGACGACGTTTGCTGGTGACCATGGCTACTTATGGCATTATTCATATCCTAATCATAGTAATCCGGAAAGTTTTACACCATTGGATTTTGTTGGGAATAAAATTAAGTTCTATGTGCCGGCCGGGTCAAAGAGTTTTCCTGTTTCATTTCAAGTTTTTAATCATGCCCAGGTGGGAGCGGTGGCTAAATTTGGTTCTCCTCCAGAATATGAAATGCCCGCAGGCCTTACCTGGAATGAATTTTCCACTGGCATTGGCGCAAACTTAGCTGGACACACTATTCCCGAACTGAAAGAAGGGCAACAGTTTGTCAGAGCTAGCCAACAACCATTGATAGTTTCAGCTGACCAGCACTTTCCGACTTTAGCTGAGGGTGGTTGGTTGTATGTGAAAATTTTATCTTTCGATGGCTCTAAGCCATGGCTATATAGCAATTCTGGTGGTGTTGCTGATTATGACACTTTCAAAAACTGGTATGATTCTGCCACTTGGCTTTCTGATGGTGATCCCGATGAGTCGAGTTCTTCTTGCGTGCCTAATTGCTCTTGCGCCACGACAACTCCCATGGGCTCTGTTTGCTCAGATGAGTGCAATGGAACTTGCGAAGGCGTGGCTGCTCCAGCTCTTCCAACTGGTCCTGGCTGTGATCAAAAGGTTTGTCTTGGCAATTCTTGTTGGAATGGCACAGTCTGGATTCCCGGTGCGAAAACAGCGGCTTGCTCAGGTATAGCTACTAAAGCTAATCCCGGCCTTGTTGAATCGGTATCGATTAAAGATCAACCAACTGATGCTAATATTTCCTGGCTTACTTGGAGTTCTACTGACGCCTCAAAAACAGACTTGGCTTGCGATGGACCGGTGATTATCCCGCGAACACTTTTTTTTCTGAGCAGCACGGATTGGTATGGTGCCCAAAATGGTTCATTTCCCTTTGCCAAAACTGCTACTGATGGTTATCCTGCTTGGTTTAATATCGGCGTATCAGGCGTTGAAGTTTGCAGTTTTTATCCGACTAATAGATCTGATGGTCTTCCCGGGACACCATCTTTGATTAGAATTGAGGTTAAAAAGCCAACTGGTGCCGTTGGCATAAATGGTGTCTGCGGCAGTGCGGCCGGAAAAATGGCTTCGGCTGCTCCAACTGCTAATCTTTGTGCGACTGGAACAGCTTCTGCGGTTACGGGAGCGGGGCCTTGGAGTTGGACTTGCACAGGAACAAATAGTGGAACGACAGCAAGTTGTCGAACCAAGGTTGATGATAGTGGCTATGAATCGTATCATCAGACTCCGCAGAAAATTAATTTTTGTAGCGCAGGAGCTTGCAATAATGAAGGTGTGATCAACTGCAATGCCGGGGAGAGTAAATGCTATGACAATTTTATTGGCTATAAGGCGCAATATAATATTAATGACCCCCGGATTTATTGCTATGGACAAACATCTTGCAACTTACCTGAAAATGGACAGCTTGGTCTGAGTAGAAATATTCTTGATAAAACCATTTCAGATAGTTTCAAGGTATATGTGCCTGCTGGCGCCGTTCGGGCTTCGCTGGATCTTTTGGGTATGACTAGGGAGGCGCAAATTGCCACTGCAGCAAGATTTGGTCAGTTGCCTGACATTTCAGCTATTCCAAATTATAATAGTATGCCCACGAGCGGGGCTTCAATTTCTCAATTAAAGGAAGCTACTCAATATGCGAGAAATGCCGGAGGAGTAATAACGGTAGGGCGATCTAGCTATAGCCCCATGATTAGTGAAGGAGGCTGGTTATATGTGAAAATATTGCGTGGCAATTTCCCTGATATAGTCAGTCCTGAATCAGGAACAGTGACTACATATCAATATGGCTCTGTTTTTGACGTTGGCAGCTATAAGCAATGGTACGCTTCTGCTACTTGGCTTTCCAACGGCGATCCGGATGATACGATTTCGACAATCGCCGCTCAGACTTCCGGATGCGATAATTTTCCCGGAGCGAATTTTTGTCCAGGTGGCGAGGCGGATATCATAACAACCGGAATGGATGGCAGCGGTTGTGCTATTTATGCGTGTAAATCAAATGAGAAATGCGGCAATGGCGTGATTGATTCTGGTGAGACTTGTGACGGAATTGAGCAGCTTTGTCCAGCAGGAAAAAGCTGTACGAATTGCAATTGTGTGATTTCAGATACGAAAACTAGCTGTCAACCAGATAATCCGGATTGCGCTGCGCATACCTGCAAAGAGCTTGTTTGTTTTGATGGTTGCCAGCGGCGACAGGGGACAAAGAATTGCCCGTAACATTAGGATTGAACTGTGTGTCAGAAAAAAATAGGATTTGCGTAGATGATTTGAATTACTTTTCTGATTGACTCTTGCGTAAATGGATTTTCTTGGTATAATATAAGTATGAAAAAAGAAATCAAAAAAAATAAAAAAGTAGTCACATTGAATCTGCCAAAAGAAATCCCGCCCAAAAAAGAAATAGTGGGATTGGGTGAAAAAATGAATAAGGATATTTCAATAGTTTTTGTATTAGTAGCTGTGGTTGTTGTGATTATTTTTTTTAGCGGATGGGCATGGCATTTGAATGAACAAATAAGAAGTTGCTCATCTATAAATTTCACAAAAAGTTCGCCTGAAAAAAACGCATTGAAAAAGAGAAATAACTCACTTGAAAATCAAGCGGTAAATAATGAGATTGTTTATACTAATAAGGACTTGGGTTTTGAATTGCTCATGCCAAAAGATGGCAAGCGGTTTGCGGTCAAGGAAATTTCTCCTAAGGGAATGAACTCGGCGGTTACTTTTGGATTACCCTTTTCTGATAGTGAGATGAAAAAGGTTAAAAAAGAAGATTATAGTGAGATATTTCGGATAGAGTTGGTGCCAGTAGCCGATTTGGAGAACTCGAAAAAAACGTGTCGCGATAAGAATAGGCAGTTTCCTCTTTGTGATAATGACGATCGGGAATTGGGGCGAAATGCTAGATTTGTATTCGTATATACACGGTATGATAAGTTGGACGCAGTGGAAAAGAGCAAAACAGAATTGATTCCTGATGATTTTGACGAGGCTGTTTTTTCCGAGGCGGACGATATTATCAAGAGTTTTCGCTTAATTTTGGCGCAATCCTGAGTGGAAGATGGGAGTTTGTAGAAGTTTTTTGGTGGAGGCAGAGCTTTTTTTGTCTTCACTTTTATTTTTCTCCAAATATTGCTATAATATCGAAGTATGAATTATCAAAGAATAATAAAAAATTTAGCGTTAGCCATTTTCGTGGTCTGGTTAGTTGTTTTTGATTTTAAGATTTATCAGGAAAAGGCTTTTGCGGCAGATGATGCAGAAGACATTAAGGATGATATTGAAAAAGTGCAAAGTAAGGCTGAGAAAGTGAAAAAAGAACTGAATACTTCTCAAACATTGCTTCAAAAAAAGAATGCGGAGTTGGGGGTGACAAAAAATTTATTGCAAAAAACGCAGAGTGAAATCGGAAGAAAGGAGATTGAAGTTAACAACCTTAATCAGCGAATAAAATTGAATCGTGAAATACTAGAGGGCTATATCCTCGAAGCTTATTATGCCGACGAGGACCCTCTTTCGGGCTTACTTTTGGGTGATACTAGGGATTATGGGATGTCAGGAGATTTCGATCAAATTTTAAATGTGAAAGAAAAGATAGTGCTCACTCTTGGTGAGATTAAAAAGGCCAAAGAAGATGTTTCCAAGACGAAAGAAGAGCTTGCTGAAAAAAAAGAAGATCATGAGAAATTAGTGGCTATTCAGCAAGGACAACAAGTAGAGATAAAAACTGACATTAAAGAGGCGCAAGCCACATTGTCGGAACTTAACGCCAAAATTGATAAATTGAAAAGTGAATTATCGAGCTTATTATCCAGTTCAGTCAGCTTTAAGAATGTGACAGATGCAGCGGCCTTTGCTGCTAAAAAAACGGGAATTAGAAAAGATTATCTGCTGGGTGTTTTGGTGGTAGAATCTAATCTGGGAAGATATACTGGTGGTTGTACTGCCGATAAAAGCAATATGAGTAGTTATCGCTTGGGGATATTTAAAACTATTTGCAGTGAGCTGGATTATGAATGGAAAAAAAGAAAAGTTTCTTGTCCACCTTCCGGATACAAGGGGACTGGTGGCGCAATGGGTGTGGCGCAGTTTATGTCCGATACTTGGGCCGGGTACAAAAGTTCAATTGCTTCAGTGACCGGGCATAATCCGCCTGATCCCTGGGATCTGACTGATGGTGTTGTGGCAATGGCTATAAAACTTACAAAGGTTGACGGCGTAAAGGAGCATAAGAAATCCGCTGAAGCCAAGGCCTATTGCGTGTATTTAGCTGGTGGCAATTGGTCAGCATATTGCGATTCAAAAGGTGTCAATTATGGTGAAAAAGTGCTATATTGGGCAGATAATTATGAGCGGGTGATGAATTAATTTTAGTTTTTAATGATTTACGCGTTCACCAAAAACAATCTTCAAAGCGCATGACTGCCCAGAGCTTGCTTTTGCTTCTTTTAGCTCTCGAGACTGCTGAAATTTTCCAGGCCAATCTTGGCTATAGGGAAGCTTGTTTTTGGCAAACGCGTAAGTCCTGTATTTATAAAAAGAGACGCTCCACTATGGAGCGTCTCTTCTAATAAAGGTTGCTTTAAAGCCTTGTTTAGTGTATAGTCGATATATGGGCGAGATATAATATTTTAAAGCTAAATCAATGGAAACTTTTGAAATATTAGGAGGAAAGAAATTGAAGGGGGAGATTGAGGTTCGTGGTTCGAAAAATGCGACAACACCGATTCTTGCTGCGACACTGCTTACCAAGGAAGAATGTATTATCTCCAATATTCCGCTTATTGAAGATGTTTATCGCATGCTTGAAATATTAACGAGTATGGGATCGGAAATAAAGTGGTTGGGAAAAAGAAAAATTAGTATTAAAAATGAGAAGATTGATCCAAGAAAGATCGATCTTGTAACGGTGAAAAAGTTGCGTTCTTCAATTTTACTTCTAGGCTCTCTTAGTGCGCGTTTTGATAAGTTTGAGTTTTATCGTCCTGGTGGTTGTGTAATTGGTGCAAGGCCTCTTGGTACACATTTTGAAGCTTTAAGGAAGATGGGAGTGGATATCTTGCAAAGTGAGCAGGGCTATTCGGTGGTGGCAAAAAATAGAAGATGCGCAAGGTTTACATTGGGAGAGATGTCTGTGACTGCGACTGAAAATGCAATGATGCTCGCTGCTGCTCTTCCGGGAAAAACGATAATCAAAGCGACAGCCTGCGAGCCACACGTTGAAGACCTGGGAAGATTTTTGGTGTCACTTGGTGCAAAAATTAAAGGCTTGGGAACGCATAGCTTAGAAATTACTGGCGCAAAAAAAACACACAAAGCAAGTCATACGATTATTCCGGATGCTAATGAGGCAGCTACTTTTCTTATTTTAGGTGTAACGACGGGGAGTAATATTGTGGTGAAAAATGCCAGGGAGGAGCATCTTGATTTGGTTTTGGAGAAATTACGTGAATTTGGAGCAGATTTCAAGATTAGCAAAAATGCTATTGAAGTTATTCCGGCAAAAAAACTAAAGGCGGTTTCCAAGGTGGACACAAGAACTTATCCTGGCGTTCCTTCAGATGTTCAAGCGCCTTTTGGTGTTCTGGCTACGCAAGCCGAAGGGGAGACGCTTATTCATGATTCGCTCTATGAAAGTCGTTTTAACTATGTAGGGGAGCTAAGGAAGATGGGGGCTAAGGCGAAAATTCTTGATCCGCATCGAGTGCTTATCAGCGGACCAACACAACTAAAAGGTAAAACGATCACTAGTTTTGATTTGCGCGCTGGCGCAACACTGATTATTGCAGCACTTATTGCGGAAGGTAAAACTACAATAAAGGAAATTTATCAGGTGGATAGAGGTTATGAAAAAATTGAAGAGCGATTGCAAAAATTGGGCGCTGATATCAGAAGAATCGCTGAAAAAAGTAGTAAATAATTTGAATCTATGCTTACAGAAAAATCTAAGCTAAAAGCTGGGAAAGACTATATCGGAGTTGGCGGTGGAATTTTAATATTCAATGATAAGAAAGAGGTTCTTCTTGCGAGGAGAAAGGGCACAAGAAATGAAGATGGTTTGTGGTCAAAGCCAGGAGGAGGAGTCGATTATGGAGAAAAAGTAGAAGCGGCTCTAAAGAGAGAAATTAAAGAAGAGGTGGGTATAGTTGTTGATATCTGGGGATATCTGCCACATACTGATCATATTATTAAAAAAGATAAACAGCACTGGGTGGCGTTTAATTATTTGGCTAAGATTAAATCGGGTGTACCAAAAAATCGGGAACCGGAAAAATGTGATGGAGTTGAATGGTTTAGTCTAGAAAGACTTCCGAGAAAGCTTAATCAGACAACAAGAGAAACAATTAAAAATTATCTAGCTGGAAAATATATTAAGTTAAAATAAGGAAATTATCATGCTTGTACGGAAAATAGGAATAGATTTGGGCACAGCCAATGTTTTAGTTTTTGTCCCTGGCAAGGGGATTGTTTCCAATGAGCCATCCGTAGTGGCGATATCGCTCTTGGAGAACAAGGTCCTTGCGATTGGCAATGAGGCCAAAGAAATGCTCGGAAGAACGCCAGACACTATCGTGGCGAGTCGTCCAATGCGTGATGGTGTGATTGCTGATTATAAAATAACTGAGGCGATGCTTAAGTATTTTATCAATAAAGTCAGCGGAAGATTTCGCTTGATTCGTCCTGAAGTGATGGTTTCTATTCCAGCCGGTGTGACTTCCACGGAAAGAAGGGCGGTGATTGATGCGACAATCAGAGCGGGAGCGAAAATGGCCTATGTTGTGAAGGAGCCAATTCTAGCGGCAATCGGTGCGGGGATTCCAATAAACAATGCCGCGGGCAATATGATTATTGATATCGGAGGAGGAACATCAGAAGTAGCCGTGGTGTCTCTCGGTGGTGTTGTTTCCGCGCATAGCGCACGGGTTGGCGGGAACAAGATTGATCAAGCCATTGCCGATTATATCAAGCGAAAATACAGTCTTTCGATCGGAGATCGTACAGCGGAGGAAGTAAAGATCAAGATTGGTTCGGCTTTGCCTCAAGTGAAGGAAGATTATATGGATGTGCGAGGACGTGATTTGACCGGAGGCTTACCACGAACGGTACGCATTTCTTCTAATGAAGTAACGGAAGCGATTCAAGACGAGCTGCGAGAAGTTATCAATGCCATCAAGAAGGTATTGCAAGAAACTCCGCCGGAGCTGGCGGCCGATATTATGGACAAAGGCATGGTCCTTTCTGGTGGCGGGGCGCTCCTTCGCAACCTTGATCAGCTAATTACCAAAACCATCGGTGTCCCGTGTTATGTGGCAGATGACGCACTTTATTGTGTGATCAAAGGAATTGGGATTGCTCTGGAGAATCTGGATATGTATAAGAGGACAATGATGCTTTCGAAATAACGGACGTTTGTTTTCGGCGCATTTCTTCGTTAAAACCTCCGCTACTCGTTCGTCGTAACAGTAATTACGTCTCACTCGCTGCTCGATTTTGCCTCGAACTGCACTCGAAAACAAACGTCCTTAGTCTTATAATAAAACTAAAGTTCAAAAACTCTTATGAAAATCGGTATTGATGGTTCGCGGGCTTTTTTAAAACAAAGAACGGGTGTTGAGGAATATTCCTATCAGGTGATTAGGCAGTTGCGTACGCGCTTGAAAGAACATCGCGTTATTCTTTATCTGCGAGGGACGCAGAAGGTGGATTTTTCTGTGCCCAAAAATTGGCAAATCAAAAAGATTCGATTTCCACGCCTCTGGACGCAAATCGGACTATCCATGGAACTTTTTCTTCATCCGATTGATGTCCTTTTTGTTCCGGCACACACTGTGCCGTTTTTTCATCCGAAAAAAACTGTTGTGACGGTACATGGATTGGAGTATGAAATTATGCCAGAAGCATATTCTCCTTTTGAGCGATTCTATATGCGCTTTTCGATTAAAAATTCTTGCCGTTGGGCAACAAAGATTATTTGTGTTTCCAAAAACACTAAAAGAGATTTGATGAACCTCTATGAGGTTCCGGAAGATAAAATTAATATTGTCTATGAGGGTTATGAAGATAAAACAGGAGAGCTTGACTGGGAAGATGATGGAGAGGTTGAGGAGATGAAGCCATACCTATTTTTTATGGGACGCTTGGAAAAACGCAAAAATATTTCAGGTATAGTGGAAGCTTTTGATTTATTTAAAAAAAAGACCAAGGCTAAGCACAAATTAGTCTTGGGTGGCAAATTTGGTTTTGGAGATGTTGAAATACGGGAGCGTATCGGGAGGTCTGCGTATAGAAAAGATATTATTATACTGGGTTATGTGAAAGACGCTAGAAAATGGCAATTATTTAAAAACGCAACTGTTTTTCTTTTTCCGACACTCTATGAAGGTTTTGGCTTGCCTGTTCTGGAAGCGCAAAGTCAAGGCGTTCCAGTTATCACTTCCAATACATCATCGCTTCCCGAAGTGGCCAATGGAAGCGCGTATTTAGTTGATCCAGCAGAGCCAGAAATGATTTCTGAAGCTATAATCACTCTTGTGCAGAATGAAAAAATGGCCAAAGATATGATTAAAAAGGGTTATGAAAATATCAAGCGGTTTAGTTGGAAAAATTGTGCCGATCTTATCGCGACGGTTTTGACGGAGTAACTTTTGTGTGATTTTTGAGTAGGGTCTTGATCTAGCGAGATGGCTCATGGCTCGAATATTTCAAGTTCGGATTTTATAGCTCTTTTTCTAGCCGAGAGGGTCTCCAGTTCAGTTTTCAATTTTAAGATAGTGACAGAATTAGCTGCCTCGGTTTGTTCTGTGGCGTTCTGGTTTTCTAGCTGCTTGAGGTCTTCGTTTATGCGGGTTACTCCTTCTTCGATTTTACGCAGCTCTTCATTTATTGCAGCGGCTTCCGCCCGCGCAACATCAACTTTTGAAAGTTTATTTTTTCTCAGCAACTGATCCATTATTGGGCGACTAGCATTGTGAACATTTGCCACGAGCGTATTTCTGTCATCCTCAATTATCCTTATATCTTCTTTTGTGAAATCATTTGCGGGCTTAGTATTGCCCTCTCTTTTGTTTGGGTTAGGATTTAATTCTTCAGGGCTAGCCATTGGCGCATGTTCTGAAAACATATTTTTTCTATCAAATTAATTATTTAATCAATGCTACGTTGAGGACGTATTGAATACAGCTGCAAACCACTTGGCTTTATGCAAAAGAGAGCTTATTGAAGATATTTTAGCATGTCTCCGGTTTTGGTGCAAAAACTGTTGATTTGTGCTAGAATTGGAATTACTGAAATATTGTCTAAAATGACCAATTTGGGTCTTAAATGCTATGTTTGATAAAAAAGAGCTGAAAGTTGCTTTGGTGCACGATTTTCTTGTTGAATTTGGTGGGGCGGAGCGAGTCCTGAAAACGCTTTCAGGAATGTTTCCAAACGCGCCAATCTATACCTTGCTTGCGGAGAAAGATAACTTTCCCGATTGGTTGAGGGATAGAAGAGTGGAAGTTTCTTTTTTGCAAAAGTGGCCGAAGTTCTTACGCAATAGAAAGAAGTGGCTCTTGCCATTTTTGCCAGTGGCGCCAGAAACTTTTAACCTGCGAGATTTTGATTTGATCATTTCTAGCTCTGGGGCATGGTCCAAGGGAATCGTGACTCGTCTCGATACGATCCATGTCTCCTATTTGCATAGTCCGATGCGTTTTGCTTGGGATATGAACGGGGAATATTTGCGTCAGCAAAATAAAGGGGGCATCATCAATTTTTTCAGTCGATATATGTTGAATTATATCCGCCTTTGGGATTTTGCCGCTGCGGATCGACCAGAATATTTAATTGCCAATTCTCACTATACGAAAGATAGGATTAAAAAATACTATAATCGTGAAGCCCCGGTGATTTATCCGCCCGTGTCGCTATGCGAAGCGTTGCGAATCGACCCGCCAGTTTCTATCAATGAAGCGAGTGGCGCTAAACTTGCAGAAGAGAAATACTTTCTTGTTGTCTCACGACTTTCTGCCTATAAAAAAATTGATGTGGTCGTGGAGGCGTTTAATAAATTGGAGTTGCCATTGGTGATTGTGGGCACGGGTGATCAGGAAAAATATCTTAGGTCAATAGCAGAAAAAAATATTAAGTTTTTAGGTTTTCAATCCGATGCGGAACTTTCAAAAATCTATATTGGAGCGCGCGGCTTTATTTTTCCAGCACTGGATGATTTTGGTATTGCACCAGTGGAGGCGATGTTGCAGGGTGTTCCCGTGCTAGGTCTTAGGATGGGCGGAATGAGAGAAATTCTGCTTGAAGGAAAGACGGGTGAGTTTTTTGACAGCGTTACTTCGGAGATTATTGCTGATGGTGTGCGTAGATTTCGGGAAAATGAAAATACCTATAATAAGGAGGTGATTATTGCGCGAGCCAAAGAATTTAGCGAAGAACGGTTTGTGAAGGAATTGGAGTTGTTTATTAGCAATATATATGAAAATTCTGGGAAATAAGAAGGTTGTCGATTCGCTGAATAGGGCGATAGAAAAAAAAGTTTTTGTGCAAAGTTATCTTTTTTGTGGTCCAGAGGGGCTCGGGAAATTTTTAGTGGCCAAGGAATTTGCAGAAAAACTGACCGGGGATAGGGATGGCGTGGTAGATTTGAATCTCCTCATAATCGAGCCGGAAATTGAAGAAAAAGATGGCATTCTCAAGGAGAAAGAAATTAAATTAGAATCAATCAAGAGATTGCAAAAAGAATTCAGTTTAACTTCTTTTTCGAAAAATTATCGCGTGGCAATTATTCGCAGTGCGCAAAAGTTAAATATATCAGCACAAAATTCATTGTTGAAAATACTTGAAGAACCACCTGAAAATACGATTATCATCCTTATTGCTGAAGACGAGAAAAAACTGTTGCCAACGATTATCTCTCGTTGTCAGATTAAGCGGTTTAGTCTTTTGTCAGAAACTGAGATGAGCGGAATGATTGATGAAGCGTTGCCCAACAGGGAAGAATTAATTTTTTGGTCACTGGGTCGTCCAGGTTTGGCGTGTAATTTGTTAGATAAAAAAGTTGAGCTAGAGGAAAGGCGCGAACTAGTCAGGGAGGTGCAAGCGCTGTTTTCTATGAGCGGAAATGAAAAGCTGCTTTGTGCTGAGGTCCTAAGCAAAAACACACCACTGCTCTTGGAAAAAATGGATCTTTGGATCATTCTTTTACGCGGGGTGATTTTGGGCCAAAAAAGTTTGATTGTGAGCTCTCCGGCAAAAGCATTGAAACTGATAGAAAAAATAGAGGAGAGTAGGCGAATAATCAACAGTACGAATTCCAATGTGCGCTTGGTGGTAGAAAATTTGGTTTTGGCTTTCTGACTATTAATTTGATGACGTTGATGCTTTGAAATGAGGATTCTTTACGCGTGAGCGGAATCGTAATACGAGGTTTTTTTGTTAAGGCAGTGTGAGTATGCTCAAAATAATAAATCACAAGGAACGTCGAAAAAAGGTTGATTTGCCACGGAACAAGAAGCCGTTTTCTGGCAAATGGGTTTATCGTCTAGTAGCGGTATTGTTTTTTGCAACTGTGATTTTTACGCTATTTTTTTCTGATTATTTAACAATAACAAGCATAGGAATTGCTGGTTTAAATAAATTAGAAGAGGCGCCGATCCGGAATGTGATTGAGAATGAGTTGCGGGGTAAGTATTTAGGATTAGTCCGTAGAGATAATTTGATTGTGTTTAGTGGGAAAAAAACGACAGAGATGCTTTTGGATAATTTTAAGCGGATAAAAACCGTGCGGGTTGATAAGTATTTTCCAAATGGCTTGAGTGTGACAATTGAAGAGAGGAAACTTACAATGTTGTTTTGTAGTCTGGGCAATTGTTATGTTCTGAACGAGAAAGGTGAGGCATACGGAGCTTCGAATTTCAGCACAGAAGAACTGGAAAAGGAAAATATCATAACCCTTAATGACTTGGGTGATGCGCAGATTGATGCAGAAACTAGCCCCCTTGAAAGTTCTTTTCAGGAATTTATTTTGAAGCTAGAAAAAGCGGTCTTTGACGGTACGGGAATTGTTCTTAAAAAGCAATATGAGACACCGAGTCGAATGTCGGGTGATTTGAAAGTAGAGACAGAGGATGGTTGGAAAATCTATTTTAGCGAGGCCGTGGGCATAGAGCGGGAGATTTTGATGCTAAGGACTGCGGTTGTTGATAAGATCGAAAAAGAGCGCCAAAAAGATCTCGAGTACGTGGATTTGCGCATCGCTAATAAGGTTTTCTATAAATTTAAAGAGGGGCTTGAGCAGTCTCAGGCAGTGGAAAATGTTGTGGTGCTAGAAGTGAAAAAAGAAGAAAAGAAGGAAAAGAAAAAGAAATAATTAGTTCAAGTTTTTCAAATCATTCTCACTGACGTGATAGATGAGTAGAGATGTTCCTACTTGATATTGGGGTTTAAGTTTTTGAGTCCAGCGATAAGTAGTTTGGTCTTTTTTTGTTGCGTCATAGATGCTGCCTTGAAGGAAATTGGTTGAAATGGCATACCAGCCAGCTTCTAGGGGACGTTTGGAGTCATACCACATGATATATTTATCTTTGACGTAGTATTTTATATCTGCTCCACCAAAATAATCAACACGGATTTTATCAATTTCCGGGTGCTCATCAAGGAAGGGTTGCAATCTTTTTAGGTCTTGTCCCCAATCAGCATTGGAATCTGTGACAAAATTATAGCCATTTTTCGGTCCGCCAGCGGTTTGATTGAAATACGACATGTAATAGGGGTAGGCAGTCACAGTTTCAATAATAAGTAGCAATGAAAAGATAAGTACGATTGACAAGGATAGTATTTTTGCGGGAAGATTTTTTCTTTTTTCGCAAAAATCGATGATGATTTTGGCAGTAAGGATGTAGGCAAAAGGCAAGATTGGGAAGAGATGGCGAAAGCCAATATTGAGATTTCCGGTGATGCTGATGTAGGCATAGAGCAGGATAAAGGCGAACATTGCTAGGATTTCAATGTTGTGTCTCAGGTAGTCGCTAAGCGCCGTGAGCCATGGGGATTTTTGAGCGGATTCCTTGAAACGATCAAAAAACGCTTTAAGATTGTTCCAAAAACCGATAACGGCAGCAAATAGCATGAGCAGTAGGATAATCAGTGGCTCTTTTAGGGCGAAAACTGTTGGGAAATAGGCCGGAAAGGCAGCATTGGAAACTTGGCCCATGAAGTAGGCGCCATTGCCACCCGCCACTCTTTTAAACACCATGGCGATACCAAGGAAATATTCTGATAACGGACGAAACAGGGCTGTCTCATTGAGAGCAAGAAGGACTTTATTGGTGTAGATATTTTTGACGTTTTCTGTGTCTGTGGGAGTGAAATAGAAGTTGATTGTTTCAGCTAATTTTTCTTTTGGCATATCGAAATTATTGAAGGCATAAAATAGCCAAACAATCAGGAGCGAAAAAGTGAGAGCGACAATGCTTTTTCCCAAGTATTCTCCTATTTTTTTTAGTTTAAAAAGGCAAGCACTCTTTTCTTCGGCGGGAATTTTTTTAACCAAGGGGTAGATAACTGCGACAAGACCGAAGATTGGAAAGAGCATGATGGAGGAAAATTTCGTCAGCTGGACAAGGGCGAGGAAGAGTCCGCCGAGTGTGACATTTTTCCAGGAAGGATCTTTGATGAATTTCAAAAAATAATAAAAGGACAGCATCATGAATCCGGCAATACCGAGGTCGGTTGTAACGAAATGGTTATGGCCCAAGATGTTTGGATCAAAGGCATAGAGGGTTAGAGCAAGGAGTCCGCCAAGCGTTCCTGCGAGTTCTTTGCTCCATTTGAAAATAAACAGACCAAAAAGCAGAGAAAGAAGGACAAAAGGAATGCGCGCCCAAAAAATAAGCAGATCGGAATTGTTACCATTCAGCCAAAAAAGATTGTGACCGGCCACCCATTGACCGTTAATATCGGTGGTCCAGAAATTTTGCGTGGTATCAAAGTTTAAATTTAAAAAAAGCAAAGGAAATGCGGCAAGATCTTTCAGGAGGGGTGGATGTTCCGGATTAAGGCGCATGTCATGCATTGTCAGGTAGGAATAGCCGGCAGGGATGTGGGCAGTTTCATCGAAAATGGCGCTGTCCCACCAAGCGTTCAGGACGGAAACCGTAAAGATGAAGGCGAGGATGATTCCAATAACTAGCTTGTAGTTTTTTTCCAAAAATTTTTGGATTGACATAGGTTTAATATATTTATTTTATTATTAGGACTTACGCATTTACCAAAAACAATCTTTAAAGCGCGTGGTTACTTAGAGTTTGTTTTTTGTTTATCTTAACGCCCAAAACTACCAAAGCTTTTTTTAATCAACCCCGGCTATGGAAAAGCTTATTTTTGGCAAACGCGTAAGTCCTGATCATTTTTTTTAATCTTTAAATTCATTGTAAGATTAGTATATCATATTTTTACGTTATCCACAGCAGGAAGTTATTTGTCTTGTAGCAAGAATTGTTTTTTTGTTGTATAATTTAAACAAGTGAAAGTCACAGTTATCTTTTTAATATTTATAAAAAATTAGAAACAACAAAATGAAGGAAAGTTTTGCATTTAAGCCAGAGACCAAACCTGGGGTTAAGAAAAATAAAATAATTGAGTTCCCTCAAACTGAGGAAAAAAGAAAGCGGCTTGAACTTGCTAGGGCAAAAGCGGGAATGGCTGGCGGTGAAAAAAAACACGTGGGTGTCGATACGGAAGCGGATATGATTAGAAAAAAAGGTGATGAAATGCAAGAAAGCGCTTTTGCGGCCTACCAAGGAGAGGATGCGCAGAAGATGGTGACTGATCCAGTCTCAAAGGGTATTGATGCAAAGATGGATCACATCAGAAGAGATGGTGATGATATGCAAGAAAATGCTTTCGCAGCTTATCAGGTGGAGGATGTTGAAAGTGGGACAAAAACTGATCCAGTCTCGAAAGGTATTGATGCGAAGGCAGATATCATCAGAAGAGAGGATGATGAAATGCAAGAAAGCGCTTTTGCGGCCTACCAAGAAGAGACTGGCGATACTGGCAAGAAAAAAGCTGAGGGTGTTAAGCCTGAAGCGGATATTATAAGAAGAGAGGATGATGGGATGCAGGAAGGCGCTTTTGCCGCTTATCAAGGAGAAATTGGAGATATCATTCCTGCTGGAGAAAAAGAGAAGACCGACGCTAAGAGAGAGACTCGGAAAAATATGGGCAGAAAAATTGGCAAGAGCATAGAGGAAAAAGATGATGGTCGGTTTAAGATGGGCGAAGAGAAAGATGCTGCTTATAGTCCTGAAGAAAAAGAAAAGCTTGGCAAGCTCGAAGAGCTGAGAATTTTAGTAGAAGAAAAAAGAAAAGGTTATGCCGCTGAGGATTATAGAACAACGAATATTTTCACAAAGCTCAAAAGTGTGCTGGGTATGAAGACTGAAAATTTGCCAACTGGCGCCAAAGATTCATTTGCTTATCAGCAATATCAAGGAGCATTAAATGAGTTGCGGAATTTGCAAATCCAAGCGATGCGAGATAAATATGCCAACATGGATAGTTTGCCACCAGCGGAAAAAGCGGCGGCGATGACGGAAATGAAAAAAGAGATGGGTGACATGGCAACATATTTTGGCTTCACCGAGAAACTTGATTTGGCGGGAGCAAGGACGGATGCGCGAACAGCATCCTGGTCAGAAACGAAGATGGGAAGATTTGGCGAGAAAGCTTTGAAGATAGGCGCAGAATTGATTAATAAGTACCGTACGCTGGATCCAAGAATAAAAACAGGTATTGCGGTAGCTCTTTTTGCAGCTGGAGGTTATGCTGCATTCACTGGATCGGCTGTAGCTGTGGCTGGTGTAACTGGCGTTAATCTGGTTCGAAGGTGGCTTGGTGGCGCAGTGCTTGGCACTAGTGTGACGGCAGGGCTAGAGGCGCGTTCAAGGAATAAAGTGAACAAAAAAGCGGGAAAAGACAAGAATGAGATGATGGGAAATGTGGAAAGAAGTCTTCAAGAACATATTCAGGCGCTTAATGAATATTGTGGTAAGGAAATGAAGACTTATCATGATGGTTTGCAAAAAGAGAAGAGTCAAGCGAGAAACAGAAAATTGATCGGGGCGGGTGTTGCTGTTGCTGTAGGATCGGGGGCAGCAGGGTGGCTCATCGGGAAGGGTTTTGGTCTAATGAAAGATGGTGCAACTAGTCTTTGGGAACATGTGAATGTGGGCGGCGCAGACGAATCTGGAGGATTAGCTTTTGCTAGTGAACCGGCGCCGGTTGAAGTCGGCACAAATCCTATTGATCATGCGGATTCTGCTCATGAAGCGACACACGCTGGTGCGTCCGATGGTGACAGATTCAATCCAAAAATGGAAGCGACGCATGCTGGAGCGTCTGATGGTGATAGGTTTAGCTCGGTTGAGGCGCCAGTATCAGCGCAAGGTGCCTCTGAGTATGTCGCGGCAAAGGGTGACAGTGTCGAGAGGATAATGATAAATCAGAAAATTGCAGAAGGCATGAGCCCTCATGACGCAGAAACATTGGCTCATCAGATAGCGTCAAATCCTGATAATGAAGAAACTCTTAAGGAGCTGGGTAAAATCAAACCGGGGCAAAAGGTTATTGTTGATTGGGAGAAAGGAACTGTCAAAGTGGACCGCATCCTTGGTGCGCATGTTAACACTCCGGATGTGCCTGCAGGAGGAACGGAAGTTCATCAGCCTTCGGTCGAAAAAGTGATGCCAGTCGGACCAGATGTCAGTCCTACTCCAGAAGCACCAGTCTCAGCAGGTGTAGCGCCAGATGTGGAACCTCATTCCAGCTCGGTTGATAGTGGTGTGCGTGCGCAAGAAGGTGTAGAAAATAGTAGTCCGAACTCAAATGCGCAATCACATGCTTCGGCCGATGGAGATCGCATGCATCAAGAATTAAATAATGAATATCAAAAAGTGTATGGCAAGGGTGGTGCTGAGATATTGAGAAATATTCAGTCGATGCCAGAATCCATGCAATCACACAGAGGGGAATTACTAGATCTTGGCAGGTTAAAGGCTGCGGCGGAAGAGGCGTATACGAGAGCTGTAAGTGATACTAATGATGTTAGTGGCGCAAGGGCGGCAGCGCTCGAATCAGCCAAAGGTGGTTATGAAAAAGCCTACGCCAAGGCCTTTAATTCGCTTGCCAGAGAGACTTTTGCGGGACAACAAATTGAGGGTGGAGTAGCGGGGCTAAAAGCTGTTGGGGCGGCCGAATTTTTGGGTAGCGAAAATGGGCAGAGCTCAAAGATTGTGGAATTAAAAGGATACGTTGCTAAACAATTTGGAACTAATTTTTCCAATCCGCTTCCCGGAGAGAATATGTTTTCTTGGACGACTAGAATGATCAAATCATCGCTTGAAGCCGGTGGCGTGGAGTATAAAAACTTTAAGTTGTTAGATCGTGGCGGAAAATAGGCTTCTTTGCTAAAAAATAAAAAAAGTTCAATTTAAAAAATTAATCTTACTCGCTGAATTATTTGGCGGTAACAAAAATAAAATGGTTGATCAAGATCAATTGCAAAAAGAGCTAATGGAAGAATTGGGGCTTTCCAATCTTCCACTGGATAAGCAAAATGAGATTCTGATTAAAATGACGGAAGTGCTTTTGAAAAGAATCTTTGTGGAAACGATGGAGCGATTGAGTGAGGCAGATCGTGAGATGTATGAGAAGATGGTTGATGAAAAAAGCGAACCAGAGAAAATCGGTGAATTTCTGAAGGAAAAGGTATTGAATTATGATGAAATGGTGCAAAAGATTATTGCTGATTTCAAAGAAGAAATGAAGAAAGTGGAGTAGGGGGAGAAATTTCCAATTTCCAATTTCCAAACAATGCTTAAATTTCTTAATTTTCGAATTGAAGCTGTGCGTTTTGGATAAAAAATGGAAATTACTGACTATATTTTTCAAAGGGATGATGTAAATAATGATATTTTTGATAAACCAGTATAAACAATTAAGCTAAAACGTATGCTAGAGCCAATTGAAGATGGAGATTTGGATTTGAAAAATAAATTCTTAAAAGGTGGTCCCGAGGGTGAAAAGAGTGTTGTGTCCAGTTCGCCCAAGGATGACCCAGAAGTTATTCCTACCCCAGAAGCGCCGGAAAGGAAAGAGGGAAAGGTGGAGCGTGATGACACCTATGCCAAGATTCTTGCCAAGGTGAAAAGTTCGAATCCTGTGGCCCAAAATGATGTTTCGACGGACGCCAAAATAGCTGGCGAAGGGACGGATTATGAAAATAAAATTATAAAATTAGTCGAATTGGCTGAGGCGAAGGGTGTTGTGCATGCAGTCAAGGTGGCACAACACATGGAGGATAATTATTTGCTTGACGAATTGCATGATCGACTCCTGGCGACAGATTTGCATGACGCGTTGGTAAAGAAGGGAATGATAACAGAAGAATGAAGGATTAATTTTCAATTTCTAATTTTCAATGTCAAACAAAAACCAAAATTCAAAATCCAAGAAAATAAGCCAGAAAATTATTTTGTCA
Source organism: Candidatus Moraniibacteriota bacterium (assembly GCA_049297495.1). Classification (GTDB taxonomy): domain Bacteria; phylum Patescibacteriota; class Minisyncoccia; order Moranbacterales; family UBA2206; genus UBA9630. Next base: position 49,269 of record JBAQUL010000005.1, on the reverse strand, counting down.
TTTGAATTTAAGACTTGATTGGAAATTTGATATTAGGATTTTGAAATTTGTTGATAATCATAAAAATCATAGTTCAAGATTATGGATTATTCTAGCTTAATTAATATCGTACTTTTGGTCTCAGGAATAGCGACTTTGTTTAGTGGTGCTTGGCTTGTTGTGTCAAGCTTTTTAGGTTTTCGCGCTCAGGTTAATCAATCAATGAATTTGGATCTTGATGTGATTCGCGTTTCAAAAATCAATAAGAGTGAGGAGGAGAAAACTAAGGAAGGAGAGAATTGGAAGGGCGAGATTGGAGCGATGGAGCAAATGCTCACGGCTTTTTCCTCAATCAGAGATACTCGGAGTTTTTTCAAAAAATTACTGTATGGCTCACCCGCAATCTCATTGGAGATTGCCAATTCTTCTAAGAATGAGGAAATCGTTTTTTTTATTGCGGTGCCAAGAAAATTTAGGGAAAATATAGAAAAGCAGATTCATAGTTTTTTTCCATATGCATCCTTGGAAAAGACAACCGATTTTAATATTTTCTTTCCTGGGAGTAAGACCGAGGCATCAATTATTAAGTTGAAAAATAAATTTGCTTTGCCGATTCGTACCTATGAAAATCAAGAAATGGATCCACTGAATGCTATTGCTAATGCACTCAGCAAGCTTGACACGGTAAGCGAGGGAGCAGCTATCCAATTGGTCTTGCGTCCAGCTGGGACAGCTTGGCGGGCGGAAGGGCGGCGCATCGCTCACGAGATGCAGCAAGGGAAAAGACTACGTGACGTGGATAAATCTTTTATGGCAAAAGTGGGAAGTGAACTTGGTTCTGCGGCGCTATCCATTATCACTCCAGGGAAAAAAGATGATCCACTGTCGGGGGACAAAAAAACTGTGCAGCTTACTCCAGAAGAACAAGAGTTGGTGAAGGGGATTGAAAAAAAAGCCTCAAAGACTGGATTTGAAACCAATATTCGCTTGGTAACGTCAGCTGCGACAAGTGAGCGGGCCCAGGAAATCTTAGCGCATATTGAGAATGCTTTCGCGCAATATGAAAATGCGGATATAAACTGTTTTCAAGTGCAAAGAAAAAATAAAAAAGTGATTGCTTTTGATTTTATTTTCCGTAATTTTAAATCGGAAGAAAAAATGATTCTTGGTGTGGAAGAGATTTCCAGTATTTTTCACATTCCCATCTCCACCACCGAAGCACCAAAAATTAAATGGCTCAAAGCGAACGCTGCCCCACCACCGGTCGGGATTCCTACGGAAGGCGTGCTTATCGGCTTCAATGAATATCGTGGAGCAAAGACGGATATTCGTTTAACTGAGAGTGATCGCAGGCGGCATCTCTATGCGATTGGTCAAACTGGAACAGGAAAGACGACTATCTTGCAAGAAATGGCCAAACAGGATGCCAAGGAAGGGCGGGGCTTTTGCTTTATTGATCCGCATGGCGATGCGATTGAGGATATTTTGGCCTGCATTCCTAAGGAGCGGGCACAAGATGTGGTTGTATTTGACCCATCGGATGTTGAGCGGCCATTTGGGCTTAATATGCTGGAATATGATCCGGCCTATCCGGAGCAGATGACCTTTGTGATCAACGAAATGATTGGCATTTTTGATCAACTCTATGATCTCAAAGCGACTGGTGGACCGATGTTTGAGCAATATATGCGTAATGCGATGTTTCTCGTGATGAGCGACCCGGATTCAGGATCAACTTTAATGGAAATTTCCAAGGTGATGGCGGATGAGGATTTTCGCGCCATGAAACTTTCCAAATGTACCAATCAGACAGTGATAGATTTTTGGACCAAAGAAGCGGAAAAAGCCGGAGGTGAAGCGGCACTGGCCAATATGGTGCCCTATATCACCTCCAAACTGACTCCGTTTATTTCCAATGACATGATGCGTCCGATTATCTCTCAACAAAAAAGCACGATTAATTTTCGCGATATCATGGATAATAAGAAAATCCTACTCGTGGCTCTTTCCAAGGGAAAGATTGGGGAAATTAACGCGCGACTTTTGGGCATGGTGATTGTGGGAAAAATTTTGATGTCAGCGCTTGCGCGTACTAATATTCCAGAGAATGATCGCGTGGATTTTTATCTCTATCTTGATGAGTTTCAAAATGTGACAACCAATTCTATCGCCCAAATTCTCAGCGAAGCGAGAAAATATCGACTCTGTCTCAATATCGCTCATCAATTTATCGCTCAACTCAAGGAAGAGATTTCAAAGGCCGTGTTTGGCAATATTGGCTCTATGATTCTTTATCGCGTCGGTCCGGAAGACGCGGAATTTCTGGAGAAACAGGTGGCGCCGACTTTTTCAAAGAATGATTTAGTGAATGTGGATAATCACAAAGGGTTTGCGAAAGTTCTAATTGACGGCGTACTGACCAAACCTTTCAATATCCAGGGCTTTCCTCCGACCAGAGGCGATCAGGAAGTGGCTAATGCAATCAAGGAGCTGTCTCGTCTGACTTTTGGCCGAGATCGACATGTCGTCAATCAGGAAATCATCGCCCGGACGAGATTTTAGAAAATGCTTATTTATCGTCGGTTATTTATAGATATAGGACTTACGTGTTTGCCAAATAATTATTCTTGAAAGCGACGCTTCCTCATTTTGGTTTATTTACTGCTGGTTTACCAAAGGCTTTTTCAGCTAAATAGGCTGTGCGTGCGAATAATTCTTTGACAAACGCGTAAGTCGTGAGATAAAAATAAAACTAATGAAAAAACAGGAACGAGCCATGAGCTCCGTTCCTGTTTTTTAAAAGATACTAGCTATTGATTCATTGCGAAGCTTTTTACTCCATTTGTATCTGAGATATAAACCAAGCTATTTTCTTCACTGACGGAAAAATCAGTTGCGTTGGTGATTTCCGCATTATAGTATTGGGCCAGAATTTTTCCCTCACCGTCCAGTTTTATTATTCTCGAGTTAGTTTTATCTAGGATGTATAGGTTGGTGCTAGCATTTTGGGTACTGAGTTTATCTGGCGAGATGGGCGTTGCGGTTTTTTCCAGCATGTAGGGCTGATTCTTTCCGCGAAATAATTTGATGATACTTTGGCCATTTATAATGAAGATATTTTCATTAATGGCGAGGCTTTTGGCATTGGATAGATCTAGAGGTTCTTTTAGCCAGGTGTTTTTTTCGCCAAATCCGCCTTCAGCTCTTGGGTAGCGATAGATCTGGTTATTTGCTCCATCGAGCAAATAAAGATAGGTAAGATAGGTCTTGGCATCAGCTATTTTAGCTTTTTCGGGAAACGCAATGGAATTGGCTTGGAATTTTCCTGAAGTAGGCGCGAGGGATATGATTTTATTGTTCTTAACAATGAAAATTAAATTCAAATCGTCCATTCCGAGCGATAATTCCGGATTTTGGAAATCTGGAGAAAGGGGAAAACTTTTCTTCGTTTCCAGCTCAATAATCTCGGAGTCTTTTTGGGCGAAAAATTTATCGTTGAGATTTATGATTCGCGAGACACTTCCGCCGTAGATCTCGTTTAGTTTTTCAATGCGTTGGACGTTCAAGTCATTTTCCAGTGGCAGTATGACTGCGGGGATTTCTTCGACAATTTCCGGTTTTTTCTCGATTTCTCTGTTTTCTAATTTTACGATCCAATATGGGACAACCAAAAGAAGAACTAACGCTGCCAAAGCTGATAGCTTTTGTTTTCGATCAAGGCTTTTGGAGATTTGTTTCAGACGAGAAAAATTTGGCAGGATTTTCTTGGGCTCGATGAATTGACCGAGATTTGTGGTTTTTTGCAGAGGTGTTGTCGCGATTTTTTGGAGGCCTATGTCAGACGAGACCGGTGAGTTTTCCCAGGGGTATCCTTGGGTCTTTATTTCGGTTTGGTTTTTAATTTTGTGGTTGCGCCATTTGTTTTTCAGCGATTCAATCAATTGTATGGTGAGATTGGTGGGCTTTCTCAGGATAAGAATTAATCCATCAGCAGTTTTTTCTTCTAACCATTCAAATCCTGGCTTGATTTTTTTTACAAGTGATTCGGTTCTTGCTTTGATTTCTAGTTTGGAATATGCATGGCTTAATCTTTCTAGTGGGGTGATTTCTGGCTCAGTCTGAGCGAAGACTGTGTTTGGTTCATCGATTTTTTCAGTCTTTCGGTCTAAAAACTCAATTTCTGGAGGAGTTTTTTTAACTTTAATTTGAGAGATTTTAGCGCGGCTTTTCTCCCAAAGTGAAGCAGATTGATCTTTTAGTATGCTTGTTGCATTTTTGAGCAGTTTTGCACTAGAGTGTCTTAAGCCAGAGAATTTTTCCTTGAAAAAGGGGAGTGGGTCGAATTCAATTTTTTCAATCTGAGCTTCTTTGGGCGCATTGTGAGCTTCTTTTATGTAGATATGTCCAGTTTTTTTATCGACAAAATCTTTTGCCTCATCTTTGAGCTCTTGGATTATTTCTTGCCGCTCTTTTCTCAAGATATCTTCCTTAGCCCTTTCTTTCTCTAATATTTTAGGAGAAAGTTCTTTTTGAAAGGCAGTTTGACTAAAAACATTCACATCTTCTCTTCTTGGAGTTGGTGGGGTTTCGGGGAACTCATCAGTTTTTTCGTCTATGTCGATAACGAGAGAGGCTACCTGGTCAAGTTCGTTGACGAGTGCGGTATTTAGGAATTGGATGAAATTTTCACGTGAAAATTTGAGTGCGCTTTTTTTGATTTCTTCCAGGGAAAAAATGTCAAAAATTTCTTTCGTAGTGAGTAGTAGCTTGTCATTTTTTTCGATTTTTCCTGAAATGACGTCCTGAAACGTTTTTAGGGGGTTGGAATCGATAGTTCCATCTTGAATTTCAGTAATTTCGGTGAAGGTGTTTCCGCGCAAAAGAAAAGCTGAGGCATTTCCGGTTTGAGAGAGGAGAATATTATTTTTTTCAATTACAGCGCAAATAGCATTGATGCTCCCAATCCAGCCAATATTTTCATGCGTGGCAAGTTTGGCGAGGGCAAGGTTGGCCTTGTGTAGAGCTGATTCAAAGTTTTCAACGGGACCACGATTGGCGCGGGAAAAATATTCTTTCTTAATGATGGAAATTAGGTAATTCACAACATAGGAGGAATCCTCGCTTCTGTCGTCGATCTGGAAAATTCCCATCAGCGTCCCCAGATTATGATGTGAAATATTTTCTGGTTCTTCGATTAGTATTTCAATAAATGGGCGACAATCATTTTTTTTGCAAATCAAAATATCATGAAAGCTCGGTTCCAAGTGAGGCATTCTTTTGTCGATTTTTTTTCTGGTCATATTGAAAACTAACAGGAGGCTTGTCTATTAATATAATTTAGCATAATTTGGCAAAAAATAGAAATAGTAGCGCGGGTAGGATAAATATTTGGAAGTTTTTGCCTTTTATGATATTATATGCTCATAAGGATGTGTACTTTTGAGGGTGAGAAATGTTTAGGTGAAGTTAGGAAATAATATAATTTATTATTCAATATGAAGTTGAGGGGCAACTTCTTACAAAACAAAAAGATGAAAAAAAAATTAAATGAGGGCCTGGTAATGGCGTGCATGTTATCTTTTATTTTCTTTGGCCAATCAGTCGCCGCCGCGGAATCTTCAACGAACACTCCCACTGATAGTGCTCTGGAAATACAGCGCGAGCCAGGAGGGGCGATCGCGTCAGAACAGATGGATGTTGTTGCTGATATCAATTTTCGCGACCCCCTTCTTTTAAAACAAGAAAATAATAATTTAGATCTTTATTTCCGCTTGGAAAATAATTATTCCAAAAGCGAAGCCGGCATTCGTTATGGTGTGCAATTGATTAAGGATGAGACGTTGTATGACGAGAGAGTGTATTCCGCCGATGTGCTTTCAATTGAGGGAAATAGTTCTACTCAAAAAGTTTTTTCTTACCAGGCTCCAAGTTATCTCTCTGGTGATTTTGAGTTGTGGCTAGTAGCCAAAAATGAAAGTGGCCTGCCGCTAGCTGTTTTAAAATTAGAAAAGCCTATAGCGCTTAGTGGTTCTGGTGAGTACCTGGAAATCAATACCGATGCTTGCGGATTAAAAATCGAGGGAGATGGGAATGGTAAGGTTTATTCATTGCCTCAAGGGGTATCGCTTAAGCCAGAAGAAGGCTTGATTTTTAGCTGCGAAGTTACCAGTCATTTCAAGGAATCTGTTTCGGTTTATCCTCTATTGAGCACTTTCAAACATTCTCTCTATGGTAGTTCGGCTGACAAAGACCAGCGAGGGGCGGAGCTAGCTCTCCAACCAGGAGAGAAAAAATTTATCGATCTGACGATTAATAAGCCCGCTTCACCTCAGACATACGAAGCGAGAGTTACTTTTTTGAAAAGCAATGCCCTGGCAGTTGTCGCTCGTCCAGTAATTTTGCGCTATGTTGTTTCCGGCGAAAGTGCCACGATTCAAAAACTAGATCTGGATAAAATTAGTTATCAAAAAGGCGAAATGATTAATGTTACTTTGTTGTGGTCTGGCTTGGTGGATGGTTCCAATGATTCGCACATCGGCAATGCAGCTGGGAAAAAAGTAACAGCTGATTTGGTAATAGCTAATCAAGCCAATCAACTCTGCATGCAAATTCAGGGACAAGCCTTGGATCAAAATTCAAACATAGCTAAATTTGAGCTTAAATCCAACATTGATTGCTCTAGTCCGAATGTTAAAATAACCCTCAAAAATGAACAAGGTAAAGTCTTGGCGGAAAGAGACTTGCATTTTCAAAAAGATAAAATCAGCGAAGGCGAAACTCAAAAAAGTAGTCCAAATAATATCAAGAAAGCAGTATTGTTGATAGTATCCATAATCCTGTTATTTTTGGTGATTGCCATTGTTGTTAAAACACTTTTTTCTTACAAGAAAAACAAAACTGAAAATTTGTTATTGCTTTTGCTTTTGTTTGGGGCTTTGTTTGGTTGGAGATTGCAAAGCGTGGAGGCTCTTACACTTTCTAGGCCATTTAATAGTTGGGGAGCTTTTAGTTATTCTGTGAATTTAAATAAAGGAACTTATATCCCAGGAGAGGCGATATCCGTGACATATGACGGAAGTGCAGCCCTCACTGGTTGCGTTAATTATTCTGGTGGGAATACTACACTATTAGCTGCAACGAACACATCGGGTAGCTGGTCTGATTTTGGCTGGAAGGGCAATAGCGCATTCACTGCTGAAAACGGTTGTACTGTTAGCAATTTTGGTTCTTGGAGTGCTGGTAACGCGCCATCGTCAAGTGGTGTCATTTCTCTCAAGGCTTGTATAACTGGAGAAGGCTCTGGGGGTGTTGCCGCTAATTGCTCTGGCACAACATCTGGTGGTGGCAATTTTGATTTAGCGACTGGCGATATTTATTACACGGTTGCTCCTCCCTCCAATCCTACTTGTGAAATTCATTTTAGTGCTAGCTCCTATAATGTTAATAGCTGGGGACCTTTGACTTGGTCAACGAATGATTCAACACATGGAATGCTTTTTTGCAGCGGACTTTCGCCAAGCATAGACGGTCCCAATGTCGCTGCCAGCTACACTAACTTTGGTATTTATTTGAATCAAACAGGGACTGTTCGTTGCACGTTTATTCCATATAATGGTTCAACGGCCGGCGCGGCTTGTTATGCTTCTGCGGTAGTCAGCGCGGTAATTCCCACTCCTACGTGTACTGTTTCATTTTCTGACACAGACATTCAAGCTCCTGATACGGTATATCTTACCTGGAATTCTTCCAACGCGGACAGGACAATTGGCGCGTGTTCTGGTATTGGGAGCGCGATTCCAGCGGCTGATTATGGTCTGTCTTATAGTAATTTTCCCTTTCCTTTTGTCGCGACGGATAGTGGGACGGAAACTTGTACTTTCACGCCATATATTGGTGCAACTGCCGGAACTCCTTGTTCCGCCAGTGTACTGGTGAGGCCACGAGGGGTTTGTGGCATTGTTAATGGAACATCCCCATGCACACAGCCGACTGCTAATCTTTGTGATTCATCAAGCACCGCTTCTACGGTTACTGGCTCTGGTCCATGGTTTTGGACTTGTGCGGGGGCTAATGGTGGCGGTAGCGTGAGTTGCTCTGCTACTAAGAGTTGCCAGCCAGCTTCATGTCATGCTTCGTTCTCTCCTTCTAATATAACTACCACATCAGCTACTCCTGCTAGTTCTGTCCTTGAATGGGATTCCATCGGTGATTCAATGACAGTGTCTTGCACAGGTCCAATGCCGATTAGTCCTGCGATGAATGTCGCTAATCCTGCCAGTGGTTCCGGGTCGATTCCTTTTACCGTAGACCAAACTGGAACAGAGGTATGTACTTTTACTCCGTACAATGGAGCAACTCCAGGCGCTACTTGCGAAGCAACAGTTTCCGTGAGGGCTGATGCAGTCTGTGGTTCTTCGAATGGAGGAATTTCCTGTTTAGCGCCAACTAGTAATCTTTGCACCCTGGGTACATTACAAGGAGCGCCGACGGTATATTCTGGCACATGGTGGGGATGGACATGTTTAGGATTGAATGGTGGCGCTAATAAGACTTGTAGTACAACCATAGATTGCGCTAGTCCTTCTTGTGTTGCAAATTTCTCACCAACGAGTTTAACCGCTCCTGGAACTTCCAGGCTCACATGGATTCCTTCCAATGCGGATAAGATGCTTGGTACTTGCTCTGGAATCGGTGCAACAATTCCAGAAGGTGATTACGGATTGTCTAATATTACTGGTTATCCATTTGATTTTACTGCCTCACAAACTGGAACGGAAACCTGCACATTCACTCCATACATGGGAGCAACAAGAGGTACCCCTTGCTCTGCTAGTGTGTTAGTTAATGATGATTGTGAATGTAGTACGGTATTTAGTGGTGGAACGCCTTGTCCATCGGGAACAAGTTGTGATGGTTGCCATTGCGTTCCTACGACTTCGTACACTTGCATGCCGACAACTCAACCTACCGGAACAATGAAGTGTCCAGGAACCAGAGAATCGGGATTTATTTCTCCTCAGTCCTGGACAAATCGGGGAACTCTTGCTGCTTGCACCGGGGTGCTTGGAATGTGCGAGTATTACATCCCTAGTGGAACATTCGGCTGTAATCCAGTCACTCCACCAGTCGGAACGCTAAAATGTCCTGGAACTCGAGAAGCAGGCTTTAGTTCTGCTCAACCATGGACCCCCAAAGGAACTCTTGCCGCTTGCACGGGAGTGAGCGGAATTTGTGAATATTATACTCCAGCTGGAACATTTGGTTGTAATCCAGTCACTCCACCAGCAGGAACAACAAAATGCCCAGGAACTCAAGAGACGGGTTTTAGCTCTTTGCAACCATGGACAAACAAAGCAACTTTTGGTGCTTGCACTGGTGCAAGCGGAATTTGTGAATATTATTCTTGCTCAATGACTCCTCAATGTTACTACCCGACCACTTGCACTCCTGGTGTTTGCGGAGTTCAAAATGAAGAATGTCTTCCTGTTGCTCCACCTGGATGTGGTGTTCCACCATGTCTCGCAACTTCTTGCACGGGAACGATTTATTGTCCTTGTAATTCAGGAGGCTGGCAGGAGATTTCTCATTAAAAAGTAACTTATTATAATAATTTTATGGACAGAAAAAAAATTCTCATCTTAGGCTTTGCGCTTTTCGTACTTTTGGTTGGACTTTTTGTGGTAGTCAGAAGTAGCAATGAGAAGAATAAAAAAACGGTTCCTTCTCAAAAAACGATTACTGAAAAAAAAGAAGTTACTGCTTCATCAAAACAAGCTGCGGAAAGTGTGAAACAGGACGACACCGTGAGCATTATGGGTAGTATTAGTACGATTGATGAAAAAACTTTGAGCATAAGGCAGATGAGAGAAACCGTATCCGTCAACGTGAGCAGTTCAATCTCTGTGCTAAATGTTAGTCTTGATGGAAAAAGCTTGGGAACTGCTCAATTGTCTGATCTCAAGGTGGGGGATTCTGTCAAAGTGACTTACGATAAGACCACGAAAAATGCGACAGAAATTTCCGTAACAAAAGTTCAAGTACAAGAGAAATAGGGTTTGAGCTAGAATAGACAAAAATAGAAAGTTGGGCTGGACAAAAAAACCGAGACATATTTCTAGCTATTGTCCTTGGAGAGGAATTTCGTGTTTGTTTTTCTGAAAAGTATGGTATAATAAATTTAAAGAAAGATAAAAAGCAAAAAATTACTTATAATAATGTTTGATTTTAGTTTCAAAAAAAATGTATTTGTGGGTGTTGATATTGGGTCAGCTGCTATTAAGGTGGTTGAACTTACTGTCGTAGATGGAAGGCCGATGCTTTCTAATTATGCCTGGATGTCACTGGATGGAAGCAATTCTGGAAAAGGAGATGAAAATGTTGAATATTTTCAAGTTATCCTGCCACAATGCCTAAAAAGAGTCATTAAAAAGGCTAAGTTTTCTGGGCGAGATGCCTATGTTTCTTTGCCGGCTTTTGGAGGACTCATAACGCTCATTGATTTTCCTGAAATGGCTGATAGCGACATGGAGCAAGCAATTAAGTTTGAGGCGCATAAATATATCCCAACCTCACTGGATGAAGTGGTAATTAGTTGGGAGGTTGTCGAAAGAGAGACCCATTCCGCGTCTTTGATTAGAGAGCGTCCGGTTTCGGGTGATGCTGGTGGAGATGTCAAGGAGTCTGATTCCGGGGTGCGGGTTAAGGTTTTACTTGTGGCTGCTTCACGAAAAAAGGTTTTGAAATATGAAAATCTGATCAAGCTTTCTGGCTTGGATTTGAAGTCGATTGATATCGAAACTTTTTCAGTCGTGCGCTCGCTAGTGGGTAATGACACAGGTAGCTTCGTTATTGTGGATATTGGCGCGCGAGTTTGCAATATCATCTTGGTTGAAAAAGGGGTAATCAGAATTAATCGAAATATTGATGCGGGTGGAATCGAAATGACTAAGACGATAGCAAAGGCAATGGGAATTGACATGGAAAGAGCAGAGGCGCTCAAAATTTCTGGTAAGAATTTTTTTGAAACTGAATCGGCAATTAGTTTTTTCACACTCGAACTGATCACGGGAGAGGTAGAACGAATGATTCGGGCTTATTGCAAGGATGGTGAGCGGAATAAAATTGAGGAAATTATCCTTTCTGGCGGAACTTCAAAATTGACAGGCATTGCAGATTATTTTTCCAATAAGCTGAAGATAAAAACAACAATTGGCAATCCTTTTGCACGAATCGGCTATGATAGTCGGTTAAAATCAACCATTGCGGATATCCAAAATAATCTCAATATTGCGGTTGGATTGGCATTGAAGGGTGTGGACGAGTATTTGAAAGATAATTTAAATAAAAAATAGTTAAAACAATTTAAGATATTTCGCTGAACTTGCTTTTGGGCAGGGTCGTCCAGAATGAGTGACGAATTTAGCGAGGTAGAAATAATAAAATGGCAAATATAAATTTAGTTACAGACAGAGAAAATACGAAAATGCTTGGAACAGGCACTACTGTTCTCTTAGTGATATTCTTTGTTGTCTTGCTGATTTATGGAGGAATGATTTTTTATGGGAATAAGCTGGGGACCGATTTAGCGACTGCTAAAGAAGAGTATGCGGCTAAATTTAATATGTTTACCATTGGCGATTCCAAAAAAGTTTTGGATTTTCAAAATAGATTGACGATTTCAAATGAGCTTCTTGCAATGGAACGGGATAATGGGAGGGATCTGGAAAATATCGAAAGTGTGATGATTGATGGCGTATATCTTGAATCCTATACCTATGATGAAGCGGCCAAGATAATTAAGATTGATTGCTTTGCTGACAGTTATGACACGGTGGCAAAGCAAATTTTGAGCTTTAAGGGGGATGACTATTTTTCAACTGTCCTTGCAGGGGAGACAAAGCTTGATGCGAAAAGAAGGATGATTAATTTCCCTGTTGTTTTAACGATTAAATAAAAAATATGAAAATAAAAATACTATTAGCTCCGGGACTAATCATTGTTATCGTAGTCGCAATTATTTGGTACGTCTATCCTGCCTATGACGGCGTGGATGGTGTCAGAGAAAGGAGTGCGAAAATGGCAGAGCAAGAGGCGCTCATGGCTAAGCTGGATAGCAATATCAGTAACGCAGAGAAATTGGGATCAGAGCTAAATAGTAATACTACCCAAAATGCAGTTGTTTTTGATTACATTCCCAAGAGCAAGGAGGAAGAAAAAATTATTGAAAATCTAAACTTACAGGCAACAGGAAGCACTTTGGCCGTATTGGAAATTTCGGTTTCCGAGTTGTCAGATGCTGCTGTCGCTGCAGAGGTTAGTACGCTTTCAATTGCACCGCCGATTACCGATCCTGTCACAGGAGCTATTGTGCCTAACGCACCGAAGCTAGTACCAAAGAAATTGAAAGTAAAATACTCAGTTGTTGGTGGCTATGATAATATAAAAGTGTTGATTGCGAAAATTCAAAAGTTGAAAAGATTTAATAAATTTGCAGGACTAGAGATAAAAACGCTGATGACAGAAAATCAGGAGGTAAGTGATTCGTTGCAAGCAAATATGCTTTTGGAGTTTAATTATTTGAATGAACCGAAGAGATTGACTGATGCTGATCTTAGTAATGAAATTTTTTCGACGGGAAGTTTTGATAGTCAGATTATTGGAAAAATAAGCAGTAGTCGAAATGTTGATGTTAATAATGTTATGCCGGGACAAAAAAGAGGGAATAATCCTTTTATACTTGCAAAATAATGACTCCGAAAGATGATGATGTGAAAAATGAAGAGGCTGTCGATGGAAATGCTGCGGATGGTCTTCGACAGAATATTTTGCGTGAGGCGCCGAAAACTGTTGCGGGCAGTCTTGTCAATATGATTCCCAAGGAAGTTGCAGAGAAATATGGTATGATGGTTTTTGGTAAGTCGGGAGATATTTTGAAGGTGGCAATGACTGATCCGGAAGACGCGCAAGCTTTGAACACTTTGAATTTTGTGGCGGAAAAAGAGAGGGGCAAAATTGAGACTTATGCAGTCTCGCAAAAAGTATTCGCTGATTTATTTGCTTTCTATAATGAAACGAATGAGGCGTTGAAGGAAGCAGTTGACTCTTTCGAAGATGAAAAGGATCAATTAGCGATTGAGGATAGTAATAGTGCTGTTTCAGGAAAGAAAAAGGAAGCGGAAATTTTGAAAGACGCGCCTGTTACGAAGTTAGTGGAAGTGATTATTAGTCATGCTGTGGAAGGAAAGGCTAGCGACATCCACATTGAACCGATGGACAAAGATTATCGTGTCCGTTTTCGAGTGGACGGTGTTCTGCATGTCAGCTTGATTTTTCCGATCGAGATTGGTCCGGTGGTGATTTCTCGCATAAAAATTTTGGCCAATTTGAAAATTGATGAAAAGAGAAAGCCGCAAGATGGTCGGTTTCGACTGAATTTTAACAAAAAAGATATCGACTTTCGCGTCTCATCTTTGCCTGTTGTTGGCGGAGAAAAGATTGTAATGAGAATCTTGGACAAGGATAGTGGTACGAGTAGTATTGATAATCTTGGACTCGTCGGGATGGCAAAGCATGATATTAGTGTGGCAATTCGTGAGACATATGGGATGATTTTGATGACTGGTCCGACTGGTAGTGGAAAATCAACCACACTTTACACTCTTTTAAAAATTTTAAATAACGAAGAGCGAAATATCATAACACTGGAAGATCCGGTGGAATATTTCATCGAAGGCCTGAATCAAAGCCAGATCAAGCCGGAAATAGGCTATACTTTTGCTTCAGGTCTGCGAACGGTTTTGCGTCAAGATCCCAATGTGATTATGGTGGGAGAAATCCGTGACGCCGAAACAGCAGAGCTGGCGGTTCACGCTGCTCTTACGGGGCATTTGATGTTTTCTACGTTGCATACAAACACAGCTATCGGCGCCATTCCGCGGTTGATTGATATGAAAATTGAGCCATTCTTGCTTTCTTCGTCACTAAGAATGGTGATTGCCCAGCGTTTGGTGCGGCGAATTTGCGAAAAATGCAAAAAAGAGATTACGGTTTCTCCTGTGGTTAGCGGCGGAATAGCGGAAAAAATAAAGAATATTGACGAAAAAGAATTGGAGAATTATGGGATAAAATTGGCGGATGGACTCAAGTTTTATCATGGCGCTGGGTGTGACGCTTGCAACGGAACGGGACTTAAAGGGCGAGTAGCGATCTATGAAGCAGTCCCGGTGACAGAGGAAATCAGGAATATTATTATTGAAAAAAGAGGCAGTGAAGAATTGCTCAAAAAAGAGCGCGATCGGATGGGGGTGATTACGATTGAGCAGGATGGAATATTGAAGATTATCCAAGGGCTCACAACAATTGAAGAGGTAGAGCGAGTAACAGAGTGCAATTTCACAACCCTGACTGAGGAAAACGATTAAGTATATTTTTATTTTTTAACTATAATTTTATGGAAGAGCAGAAAAAGAAGATCATGATTATCGAGGATGACTATTTCGTCATGGACATCTATCACACAAAACTCACGCAGTCCGGCTTTGATGTGATCAGTGCGAATAATGGAATTGACGCGCTAAAAAAACTACAAGAAGAAAAACAAATTCCCGACTTGATTTTGCTAGACATTATCATGCCCTATCTTGGCGGACTAGAAGTTTTGGAACGGATAAAAAATGATGATAAACTAAAGAATATCCCGGTAATCTTGCTCACTAACTTAAGTCAAAAGGCCGAGATTGACAAGGGGATGGGATTGGGAGCGAAGGATTATTTGATCAAATCTCATTTCACGCCATCAGAAGTTTTGGAGAAAATAAATTTGCTTATTGGTAATAGCTAAACATTTATGTTAAGAACTGAACAAAAAATAAAAAATTTATTAAGAATCGCCGCGCAACGCGGAGCATCAGACTTGCATTTGGTGGTTGGTCGCTATCCGACCTATCGAATTGACGGAAAACTCATCTCGCTCAATCAAGATGAAATAATTACACCTGAAGTTACACGTGAGATTTGCGATGTTGTTTTGAATGAAGAGAAGAAAAAGCAATTAGAAAAAGAAGGGCAAGTCGACCTCTCCTATAATTTTGAGGACAAGGTGCGTTTTCGCGTTAATGCTTTTTTTCAACAGGGCTATACAAGTATGGCATTTCGTCTAATTTCCAAAGGTATTCGTACGTTGGAGGAATTGGGTGTGCCGGAAATTCTTTATGATTTCACCAAAGTTTCGCAAGGATTATTTTTAATGGTAGGACCGGTGGGGCATGGAAAATCGACAACACTAGCCGCTATGATTGATGATATTAATCATAACCAAGAAAAGCATATCTTGACTATTGAAGACCCAATTGAATATGTCTATGAGCAGGATCGCTCAATTATCAATCAAAGAGAAGTCTATCAAGACACGAATTCTTTTCAGCTGGCGCTAAAGGGACTTTTTCGCGAGGATGCGAACGTAGTGCTTATTGGTGAGCTGCGAGACTTGGACACGATTTCCGCGGCAATGACAGCGGCTGAAACCGGGCATTTGATTTTTGGGACACTTCACACCAATGATGCCCCGCAAACAATTGATCGTATCGTGGATGTTTTTCCTGCGCATCAGCAAAATCAAGTCCGAGCCCAATTGGCCAGCGTGCTTTTGGCAGTCGTGTCTCAGCGTTTGATCCCCAGGGTTGACGAGGGTCGGTCTCCGGCGGTTGAAATCATGATTAAAAATCATGCGGTGGAAAACTTGATCCGAGAAAACAAAAGTTATCAGATTGGTAATGTGATTGAAACGAGTTCTCAAGAGGGGATGGTGACAATGGATCGCTCACTGGCCGATTTAGTCAGAAGAGGTTTGGTTTCTCTTGAAGTCGCTTCGGCCTATGCAAGGGACACAAAAAATTTCGAAACACTGCTCAGATACTAGTTGAGAAGTTACTGAATTTTCTATTTATTTGAAATGATGGTATAATAAAAAAGTCATAAGACTGGAAATTTCTGAAAAATAAAAAAAATGGTTGAGGGTGAAAAATATGAAATTTAAATTTAAAGCTAAAACAAAAACAGGAGAAGTTAATACTGGCTACATCAGCGCAGCTAGTCGTGATGTGGCTGCGGCTATTTTGCAAAAAAATGAGCTTTTTCCAATCAGTCTTGAGGAAGAGGTGGGGAGTTCAGTCAAAAAAGTAGTCGCTCAATATTTTGACAAAGTCACGAGCAAGGAGTTGGTAATCTTTTTTCGACAGCTGGCAATTTTGATTGAAGCAAGGGTGCCGATTGTGGTGGCTCTCGCAGCTATCGGAGAGCAAACGACGAGCAGTTTTTTGAAAATCATTCTGGCTGAAGCAATGAAGGACATCGAGGATGGTGTTCCACTGTCTGATGCGCTTGCTAAACATAAAGAAGTCTTTTCTAATTTGGTCATCAATATCATCAAAGCCGGCGAAGCCTCGGGAAATTTGAGAAAGTCTGTCGAATATGTGGCGGATAATATCGAAAAAAACTATAATCTGAGTAACAAGGTGAAATCGGCCATGCTTTACCCTGCAATAATTATGGTCGTGTTTTTCATTATCGGTTTTTTGGTAATTACGCTGATTATCCCGAAGCTAACTATAATGATTAAGGAGTTGGAAGCAGAAGTTCCTTGGTATACGAATGTACTCATCAAAACCGGGGATTTCATGGTGCAATATTGGTGGGCAGTGCTGGTGCTTATTTTTGGCGCTATCGCTGGTATTGCTTACTATCTCAACACGCCAGAGGGGAAAAAAGAATGGGATCAGATTAAATTAAAGTTGCCAGTAATCGGGACGTTATTTCGGTATGTTTATATCACAAGGTTTTCTGAAAATTTAGCTGTGCTTTTGGCAGGTGGTATTCCAATTATAAAAGCGCTTACGATTGTTAGTGCGGTGATTGGAAATTCGGCCTATGAAGAGTTGCTTTTGCGTACTGCGGAAAATGTGAAAAGAGGAGAGACGATGAGTGACATTTTGCGCAGAAGTCCACTTTTCCCCCCAATGGTTTCGCATATGATCAAAATTGGTGAGGATTCTGGTCAAGTCGACGCGGTACTTGGGCATATCACTAAGTTTTATAGTCAAGAAGTGGAATTGATGGCAAAAAATATGTCAACGCTGATTGAACCAATTTTAATGATTATGATTGGACTCGGTGTCGGTTTTATGGCCGTGGGAGTTCTTATGCCGATATATAATATTGCAGGACAGATAAAATAGAAAAGATTTTTAAAACTAGAAAGGCGGGTGAATTATGAAAAATAAAAAAGGCTTTACCTTGATTGAACTTTTGATTGTAATCGCGATTATTGGAATTTTGGCGTCAATCGTCTTGGTTAGTTTAAATAGTGCGAGAGCGAAAGCCAGGCAAGCTGATTTCAAATCCGGAGTTGCAAGCTTGAAATCTGCTTATGCTAGTGAATGTAGTTCTGACGATGGTAACACAATGCTCATTACAGCGGTTCCACCATCTGTGAGTTCGCCAGCTTCAACAGACAATATGTGCAATGGATCGGGAAGTTTTGATGATATTGATGTGACTCCAGTTGATCCTGCTAGTTTGCCTGCGACTTGCACAGGAGCAGTTATTACAAGTGCCGGAGTTAATTTTGATCTCTGCCCATAGAAAGAATTAAGATTTGATTTTACATAGGAAATAATCTTACTAAGTCCAGCGAAGCTGGTACCCGACTAGAGCGGAATTTAGTGGGAAAAATAATGCTTTTAGTCATCTACTTATTGGTGACTTAGAGGCAAACTAGAAAGGTGGGTGAAATTATGAAAAATAAAAAATTAAAAGGTTTTACGCTGATTGAACTTTTGATCGTGATTGCGATCATTGGAATTTTGGCATCGATCGTGTTGGTTAGTTTGAATGCGGCGAGAGCGAAGGCAAAATCGGCATCGTTTAAGGCTGGTATTTCCAGCTTGGTGCCGGCGTTTGCGATGTGTGAAGATATGGGTTCCACCCTTGCTGCTCCAACTAATGCTGGCTTTGGAACAACTACAACTAATGTTTGCCCAGGAACTGTTTCCATGCTTCCGAACCTAGTTCCAAAAACGTGTTCATTTATCAATCCAATAACCTTTAATGCTACTACAAGCAATTCTGATGGTATATTTTTTCTCAATCTAACTTGTAATGTTGGAACTGGAACGGTGGCTGCTGCATGTTCTGAAGCCGGATGTACCTATGTTGAAACAGGGCTCTAAAGTATTTTGAGAATGTTTTTGTCGATAGACGCTAATGGATTTCCCGCTCCGCATAGACAGATTGTTTAAATTTATTGCGGAGCGGGTCGACAAAAAAAGGTGTTTTTTGCGATTATTCGAAAATGGCTGTTTGATATTTTTTTTAAAGTTTATTTCGCAGTGCCCATCTTTATCGGTTTAATTTATTCTGGATAATCTTTATATGCTTCTTTGCTTACGGCTATTTTTAAATAAAGTTAGATTCTTATATTCAAATTATCCGGCACTTATTTCCGTAGGTGTTTTTTTGGTTGTAGCACTGCTTTATTCGTGGGCGTATTTGGATAACTCGGGAGTTTCAACTATTGATGACCATTTTTATTATTTTAAGTATGCTGAAATTTTAAGAAAAGGTGGTTGGGATGAAGTGAAAAATTTCACAGGGGGTTTTCTGCTAAAAACAGAAGCTGGGCAAAGCAAATTTGGACTATCCTTGTTTAATATCGCTACCGCTCCTTTTACTTTCTTCAAGGATAGCATAACCGGATTAAAATTAAGTGATATATTTTTCGCATCCAGTCTTTTGGCGCTTTTTTATTATGCCTTAAAAAAGGCAAGTATAAAGTATCCCCTATTTTTCACTTTTTTCATACTTACTTCTCCTTTTTTGATCCATCGTTTATTGATGGGTCGGCCATTTATTTTAACAATAGGTCTGGTTTTTTTGGAAATGCTTTTAGCGGTCAAGAAAGAGTATCGAAAATTATTTTTGCTTACATTGGTGCATTTATTTTGGCATAATGCGACATTTTGGCTTCCACTTGTGATAGTAGGGATTGTTGAGATGGCGCGATATCTGGTTTTGCAGAAGTTTTTTTATTATAATTTTTTTGCAGTTTTTTTTGCGACTGCTTCAGGGATGGTCTTTTTGCCTAACTTTCCTAATCTTTGGACTTGGCTTGGGAATATTTTTGTTGCGCAGACAAGCGTGATAGACAGAACATCGAAGGTGTCCGGAATGGAACTGTCGGCGCTAGATGCTTTTAGCGGACGTTTTATCGGTGTTGATGTATTTTTTGTTATCGCGCTTATTTGTGTTGCAACAATAATCTTTTTCTATATAAGACAAAAAAAGGAACCAAATTCTTTGATTTGTATGGGTCAAGATTGTGAATTGGCAGAATTCTATATCATAGCGTATTCTTCTTTCATATTTCTGTTGCTTCTTAGCTTGGGAACGATGGTCGTTTCTGGACGATTTTACGATTATTATCAGTTCACCCTAATTTTTTTGTTGGCAGTTATCGTGAGTATATTCCAAAAGGAGCGACTAATCGTTTTCAATAGTGGTCTGTATAGGTATCTGGCTGTGGGCTTGGTGGCATTTGTTGCACTGGTTTCATTGAATAATTTTATTGAGCTAAAAAAAATAATTGGTAACATTCGCTATGCCAGCTATATTGAAGCTGCTAGGTGGCTGGAGTCCAATTCGAATGAAAAAGAATTAGTTTTTATTCATGATTGGGGTAGTTTTCCTCGATTATTTTTTGGTGATAGTAAGAATGTTTATACGATGGGGATGGATCCAACTGCGCTGAAACAATATGATCAGAAGCTGTATTGGCGTTGGTATAATATGTATAGGTATAATTTTTATTGTGATGAAGCGCGGGATTGCGAGGATTTGGTAAAAGCAACTAGCGATAGATTGGCTACACAGGGGGAGGATGCTGGCAAAGAATATGCTAAGGAAAATGGAAGAAAGATGGTTGATTCAGTTAAGACTGAATTCGGTTCTCGATTTATTGTTTCTGACGTTGATGCCTTTAGCAAGATAATCGCATTAAACCCTGATTTGATTGAAGATCATTATGAGGCCAAGGCGCAGAATGAGAATGTAAAAGTTGATGTATTTAAACTTAAATAAATGAATAATAAAATTGTAGTAGCAATTCCTTGTTATAACGAAGAATTGACAATTGGCAAGGTAATCACAGATTTTAAAAGAGAGCTGCCGGAAGCGCGAATTTTGGTTGTGGACAATAATTCAAAAGATCAGACAGCAGAAATTGCCCGAAAAGCCGGGGCAGATGTGACTAGCGAAAAAAGGCAAGGCAAAGGGTTCGCTGTCCAAAAAATATTTGATGAATTTGATGGAGATGTGCTTATTTTAGTCGATGGTGATGACACTTATGAAGCTAAAGACGTGCATAATTTGTTAGTTTCAGTATTAGAGGATAATGCCGATATGGTAGTAGGAAATCGGATACACTCAAAGAATGAGAGTATTTTTACCGGTAGTCATTGGTTGGGAAATAAATTTCTCACCAAATCACTAAATTTCTTGTTTGGGACAAAGCTTCAAGATATGGAATCGGGTTTTCGAGCAATTGATAAGAAGTTTGTTCATTCAAGTGCTCTCTTGGCCGGTGGCTTTGGGATTGAGCCGGAGTTAACTATCCAAGCTTTGGAGCGAGGCGTACGAATAGAGGAAGTTCCAATAGCGCTTTATCTGAGAAAAAAAGGAAGTCTTTCAAAGCTTAATGCAGTAAGGGATGGTACAGTTGTTCTCTATACAATCATCTCCTTATTTCGTGACTATAAGCCGTTGCAATTTTTTACACTCTTGAGTTCCATCTTTTTTCTGATGGGCATGTTTCTTGGATGGTATAGCATTCGAGATTATATACACACGGGAATTGTTTTGCGCATCCCAACGTTAATTGTTGCCGGCCTTTCAATGATCGCTGCTTTTATCAGTTTTATTGCTGGATTGATTTTGAGCTCAATTAAAAGGAGGCATGAAGAGCTACTGGTTATAATTAATAGAAAAAGGAGGATTGAGTGATATAAAATAACTTAACTGGCGATATTACTATGATAAGAAAACTAAATTTAGGATGCGGAGAATTCAAAAAGAAAGGATTTGTTAATGTGGATTATTTTTCAGTTTCAGAGCCTGATATTCGACATAACCTGGAGATGTTCCCATATCCCTTTGTAGACAATGAATTTATCTTGGTTGAGGCGGATCATGTTTTGGAGCATTTGAATAATCCATTTGGAGTTATGAAGGAGTTGCATCGTATAGTTGAAAATGGGGGGATGGTAAAATTAAAAGTCCCTCATTTTTCAAGAGGATTTACTCATCCAGAACACAAAAGAGGATTTGACTTAGCCTTTTGCCATTATTTTAACCCATCTTTTCAGGGAGGTTATCAAGGATTTGAATTTGTTCCAGAAAAGATAACTCTTGCTTGGATGTGTCAGCCTTATTTGAAAAAAACCCTCGTATCTCCACTTGTTTATTTCATGGCCATGTCAACTGGGAAAATTTTAGATTTTTTTGCTAATCTAGCTCCTCTTTTGTGTTCAAGAATATGGTGTTACTGGGTAGGGGGATTTGAGGAAATAGAGTTTCATTTTAGAGTAGTTAAAAAATGATCAATGAGCGTGTTTTAGTTTCTTTTTAGTATTCTCTGATACAATTTTATCGATTTTTCCCAACTAAAATTTTCTATTATCTTGTTTCTCATTTCTTTCCCCGTGGAGATTCTTTTTTCTTGATTGGAAATGATGTTTGTTATGGTGGCGCTTATTTTTTGGATGTGAGGAATTTCCATGAGAGTGTCTTCTCTCAAATTGATAACTTCATCTGCTCCCTCATTTGGCGTAGCAATGATTGCACAGTTGCAATACATTGCTTCCAAAAGAGATGTGGAAAGTCCGCCACCGTGCAGGGCGGAATGGATATAGATGTCTGATACCTTTATTATCCCAATCGCTTTTTCTCTCGGCATGCTTCCGAGCAGGATGGTTGATTTGTCGGATAACTTTTGCAGTCTGGAAAAATCTTCTCCATCACCAATGACAATAAAAATTATTTGTTTTTTTATATTCTCCGGAAGGCTTTTGATTGCTTCTATGCTGTATTCAATCCCTTTCCATTTATAGAGTCTGGCTACGGTCAGAATGATTATCTTATCTTTGAATCTGTTTTTGAAATCAATATCAGGAGGGATGGAATCTATTGCGTCCAAATTTAGCCCGCGGTAAATGATTGGAGAATGTCTTTTGTCAAATTTATAGACAAACTTCTGAACTGCTCTCGAGATGGAAATATTCATATCTGACGATCGGAAAATGAGTCTACCGATCGTTAGGTCATAGATTTTTGCGACGAATGATTTTAGTGGGCTTGATAGGATGGTGAAGTTGGAAGTGTGCTCGATGTGGATCCATCTAGTTCTTTTGATTTTGGCGAGCAGCATGGCCAAAAGAGACGTGTTGAAAAATCTAATACGTGAGATGATGAGATCGTAGTCTGTTTTGAATAAGCTAAGATATAGTTTCCAAAATTTAAACTTCCAAAATTTGGGCAGGGGATAGTTGGGAACAATTTCAAAGGCTGGGAATCTGATGATGTCCAGATGCTCATTAATTTTTTCATATTCGGCCGAGTCCTTGATGAGTAGGCAGGTAAAAACAGTGATTTTTGTATCTTCACTAGCCAAGTGTCTATTGAATTCATCGGCATGACTGCTCAGTCCTCCAATGCAGGGGGGATACATTGCGGTGAAAACAAGTATTTTCATAATATTGTTAGTCAAAATATTCCCTAAACCAATTTTCTAAAATTATCATCGACCAGATTTTATGCGACAAATCGACAGAAGTGTTTTGATGGATATCGAGTATTTTTTTTACAGTCTCACTATTAAGTATGTTTCTGTTTTTGGATTTTTGAGAAAGGAGTAGCTCATTGGAATAGTCTTTCAGCTGATTTTTCAGCCAAATATTCAGGGGTGTTTCAAAGCCTTTTTTGGACCGGTTAATTATTTGGTCAGGCAAGAGGTCTTCAAGCGTTTCTTTCAAAATCCATTTTGTTTGATTGAATTTTTTAACCTTTAAATTGGACGGGATTTTGGCGGTTAGCTCTAGAAATTCATGATCTAGGAAGGGCGATCGTGTTTCCAAGGCAACGGACATGCTGGCAAGATCCACTTTTGTCATTAGGTCATCTGGTAGATAGGTTGAGAAGTCGGCATAGAGAGTTTGGTCTAATTTATTTTCAGTTCCCGATTCATTGAATTTATTGACTATTAACTCAAGACTATTTTCTCTGGATGTGATTTTTTGAAAGTTTTCGGCGAATAAGTTATTTTCAATATGGTTGTTTTGGCGATACATGTAACTTGCATAGCGCTTTCGATAATCTAGCGGCAGGTGACTTAAGAGAAGAAATATCTTGGACAGTAGTTCACTTTTTATATTTTCAAGTGGAATCCTGGCAATAATATCGGCAGGGAGTTTATTGAAAAAACGCAAGTAATCAAGTTGAAGGGACAGTTTCTGGATGGCGTACCTGAAGTATCCGGCGAAGTTTTCATCTCCGCCATCTCCTGACATGGCGACCGTAACGTGCGCGCGGGTCAATTTACTTAAATAATATGTTGGGATGGCGCTGGGATCGGCAAAGGGCTCCTCATAAAGGCGGACAAGCTCAGGCAGGATTTCCATTGCCTCGGGCTTGACGATAAACTCGGTGTGATCAGTTTTGAATTTACGGGCTACTATTTTCGCGTATCCTAGCTCGTCATATTTTTTTTCCGAAAATCCAATGGAAAAAGTTTTGATTGATGTGGGACTGAATTTGCTCATCATTCCAACGATGGCGCTAGAGTCAATTCCTCCGGAAAGGAAAGCCCCTAGAGGAACATCGGCGATCATACGCAGTTTTACGGATTCCTCCAATTTATTGATAATTTTTTCTTTCCAGTCGCTAACAGATAGGTCTAATCTTTCGGAATAATCTAGTTTCCAGTAACGTTCAAGTTTGGTCTGGTTTGTTTTGAGATCGATTAATAAGTAGTGGGCTGGTTCAAGTTTTTTGATATTTTTGAAGCCCGTAAGTGGCGCTGGACAATATTGAAACGTTAAATAGTGGCGGATAGCTGCATAATCCGGTTCTTTTTTGTATTCCGCTTGAGTTAGGATTGCCTTGAGCTCTGATGCGAAAATAAAAACGTTGTCGTCAAGGTAATATTTAAAGGGTTTTTTCCCAACTCTATCTCTGGCACAAAATAAGGTTTTTTCTTTGTCGTCATAGATAGCGAAAGAAAACATTCCTCGTAAATGATGGAGGCAATCGGTGCCGTATTTGTGATAGAGGGCCATGATTACCTCTGTGTCAGTATTTGATTTGAAGGTGTAAATTTTTTCTTTTTGTAGATTTTTTTTTAAGGCTTGAAAATTATATATTTCACCATTGAATACGATCCAATAGCGATCCATATAACTCATTGGTTGATGTCCAAAATGGGAGAGATCGATGATGGATAGTCTTTGATGTCCAAGCCCAATTTTTTGGTTAGGGGAGATGTATGTTCCACTATCATCTGGTCCGCGATGGGCGATAGCCAAGTTCATTTTTTCGATATCTTCAACTGAAACAAGGCCTGTGTTGAGATGGATTTTTCCTGTGATTCCGCACATAGAATGATCAAATTATGCTATACTGAAAGCATTACTTAGCTTACGTATAATTAGTCTATCAACTCTGTCGCTTTTATGCAAAATAATACAATCGATATTGAGATATGCAAAGGTTTAGTTGTGAAAAAAACTGTTAAGGAAATTATTTCTGAGAGAACGACTCCGCGAATATGGCAGTGGGCATATTTAAGCCTTCGGGCATTACTTGGAGAGGTGAAGATTTTTTCTGGGATGCTTGAACGGGAGAAGGTTGGAAAAATTCTTGATCTGGGTTGCGGAGCGAAACCGTACCAAGCTCTATTCCCAAAAGTAAACGCGTATGTTGGTTTTGATGTTAGTCAGGACAGTAAAGCGGATTTTTTTGGGTTTAATTGGGAGCTTCCTTTTGGAGAGAGTGAATTTGACGCTTTGATCTCGACTCAAGTATTGGAGCATACATCAAAAATACAAGAGACCATTGGAGAGATTAGGCGGGTTGTTAAAAATGGAGGACTGATTTTTATTTCGGTGCCACTGACTTTTCCTGAACATGAGATTCCGCATGATTATTATCGGTTCACTCAATATGGTCTCAGAGAATTGTTTAAAGGTTTCGAGGTGATTAGGATTGTTCCACTTAGTGGTTACCTCAAAACTCTCATAATTCTTTGGAATAATTTCTTGCATTATTTGCCCGGATCGAAATATTGGCTTTTTCCATTATTTGTTATGAATAATTTATTGGCTCTTGTGATTGACAATGTTGCTTTGCTAGTCTCGTTTATATTGTTCAAAATTAGTGGTAGGGCGGTTGTTCAGGAAATTTATGCCAAGTATTATGCCAGCTTCACTGAAAGTTATGTGATTATCTTGAGAAATAAAAAATAATATAATGGTAGAATAGAGAAATAGAGTTTGCCCTACCACAAGAATTATGCTATTCTTGACATGAGATTTTGTGATGAGGTAATGAGTTTTTTAGTTGAAAACGGGCAGTACTAATGGCGTTTGAATAAAAAATTAATCCAAAAATAATGCTTATCATTTTTTTTCTTTTCGGTCTGATTATTGGTAGTTTTCTTAATGTTGTTATTTATCGTATTCGTACGGCAGAAACGATAATGGGGCGTTCTCATTGTCGAAAATGCAAAAAAACTATTCGTTGGTATGATAATATCCCGGTTTTGAGTTTTGTCCTTCTGAAATTTAAATGTCGTGAGTGTGGAGAAAAAATTTCTTGGCAGTATCCTTTAGTGGAGTTGCTCACGGGCGTTGTTTTTGCGCTTTTAGCAAATCAATATTTTAGACTAGAAGATCCTGCGACCTGGCTGATTACTGGCGTGATGCTTGCTCTCGTTAGCGCTCTTTTGGTAATTTTTATCTATGACATTTTGTACATGGAAATTCCCAATTTGATTCTTTGGCCAGCAATCATTTTGGTCTTGATTTTCAATGTTTATTTTGATTTTGGGCAAACATTTTCAACTGTCTGGGAACGAATGGCAGTTTCTGGAATTATGGCTGGTGGAGGTGCATTTTTGTTTTTTTTCTCCTTGTCCTATTTCTCAAAGGAAAAATGGATGGGAATGGGTGACGCCTATCTCGTTATCCTGCTTGGGTTTATTTTGGGTTGGCCAAGAATTCTTCTGGGGCTTTTTCTAGCTTTCGCAATTGGTGCTATTTATGGTATAATTCTTATTGGAATGAAGAAGAAAGAGATGAAGAGTCAACTTCCTTTTGCTCCATTTTTGATTATTGGGACATTTTTTGCTCTTTTCTACTATGTTCCAATTGTGGGCTGGTATCTGAACTTATTTTAGTATTACTTATGTATGTTTGATAATTTGTTTTCGAAAAAAAAAGTGACAACTGGAGACGAGTCTACTTATAATACGGTTGTTTCGGGCAATCAGGGATTTACAATTTTAGAGCTGATTGTGATTATCGCTGTTGTCACCATAGTCACTGCGATGTCTTGGAGTGCGCTCAGTGGAATGAAGAATAAGACAAACATAAATAATGCTTGTGGTCAGGTGTCAGCGATGATTAATAAGACGCGAAACTATGCCTTGTCGGGGAAGGTGGCTGGCGGGTTTGGCGGCAGTGTTCCAGAGTCTTTCACGATTACAATAACTGGCGGTACCATACAAATAGTTTCTAATAATCCTGTTGGGTTAAGTGAAACGTTTCATATTCCTGGTGGAGTCACTTGTGCTTCTCCGACATGGTCAGCTACATATGCCACTCCCAATGCCGTTGGCACCCTTCCTGGTGGTGGAGCAACCTCGATTATCACTTGCTCCGGCTATGGAGGAAGTCGAAATGTGGAAGTTACCCCTTATCAAGCAATATGTAAGTAGTTTTTTGAACAAAAAAGATAAAATGCAAAAGCGAGTTTTTAAAAATAAAAAAAACAGGTTGGGATATATGCTCATTGAAGCGGTGATTGCTACTTTCATTGTGGGAATTGTGCTTGTCACCTTTTTGACTGTAATGGCGGCTTCATATCGTACGGAATTTTCCAAACGAGATATTATTATCGCTTCAAATTTGGCTCAGGAGGGGATTGAAATCGTTAGAAATATTCGGGATAATAATTGGAAAACATGCATCAATGGGACCGTACCATGTCCTGCGAATAAGAGCGCATTTGACTCTCCTTTCCCTGGTAATGGATCTGGTTTTTGTGTTTTTTATAGCTCTGATTTTAGTAGCATTGCTCCAACAGCTACTTGTGGCGCGACAACTTTGTGTAGAAATAATACGACTGGTTTTTATAGTAACGCATGCGGAGCGGGAACGACAGTGACAACATTTAGAAGAAATATTACTCTTGTCAATGGTCCGTCTACACCGGCGACAGACTCAAGGATAATAACTAGTACGGTAACATGGGGGACTACTAGCAATAAAACCTTGACTATGACTGATACTATTTATTCATGGGGGAATACAGAGTAATGCAAAAAACTAAAATGAAAAATATTTTAAATAAAAATAAAAAGTATTCTATTACTTGCAATGCTAACACTTCGACTGGGTCTGCGGGAAGACAAGGGCTGACTTTCATTGAACTACTCATAGCCATTGCTGTTATGAGTATTTTGACCATGGCGATTGTGGCTGTTACTATTGCTTACCTCAATAATCGTACATCAATCAAGAGATATCAAGCCAATAATGAAGAATTGTCACTAGCTTTGAATTCTTTGGCAAAAGATATTCGTATGAGTGATTTTGTTCCTGGGCCAATACCAAGTGGGCTGACTAATCCTATTGATTTGAAAAATAATGCTACTGGCAGTACAGTGACATATACGTTTGATTCCGTAGCCAAGACTCTCTCAAGAGCTGAGACTCCAACAGTAGGCGCGCCAACGAATTATGTGATTGCGAGTGATGTCACGGGAAATTTTTATGTGAGAGGAGCCTTTATTGGAAGGATTACGACAGTGCTCGTGAAAGCTGGCCCTCCGAGGATGACAGCACAGACGACCGTTTCGATGCGAGCGAAATATAGAGATGATAATTAAGCAGATTTTTAGCAATAATTTTTGAAAAAATGAAGATTCAAAAAAACAAACGAGGAAGTTTTATGATTGGAGTCCTGATTATGTTTTTGGTGATTTCAGCGATTTCAATCGCGATTGTCAATCGCGCAATTCAAGGAACAATCCTCACGCTTGATTCAAAAAAAGGCTATAGCGCCTATCAGGCTTCAGATTCAGCTGCGGAAGTTTTTTTGAACAATCTGAAAGCTTTGGATAATAATATTGCCGGGAATAGGATTCCGGAAAATGCACGTTACAATGAAGCGGGTTTTTGCGATGGGAATACTATAAAATGTTTTAATGCAGCTTCTCCTTCACCAACGCAAATAGTTTCCGGTTATCTTTCAGAAGTGTATAAGCTTCGGAGTCAAGGTGTCGATGCTGCTAGTCAGGGATTAAATCGTAAAATTCAAGCAGATGTGAGCGATCGGATTAATAGTGGATTGGGAAGTGGTGATTTTACGGTGACAAATTGCGGGGATGGCGTTACTCCTTGTACATGGAATAGGTGTGATGTGAAGCTATCTGTCACTCCCGGTGGTGGCGCTGATGTAACGAAAAAAATTCAAGATTATGAAGTGAGAAAGTCGATGCAAGGAAGTTTGAAAGCTGATTATACGGTCTCGGGTAATGGCTGGTGGATAGCAACAAATAGAAATGCTTCTGGCGTGTTTGTTCCGTTTTGGTTGCCAGTGACGACGCCTAGCTCTAGTGTGGTACTTAAAAATGGAGACGAGAAACTTAGTGGAGCACTTTTTGGTTCTACTCCCGGTTCATTGGCCAATTCTGGCGGGCAATATAATGAGCATTATTTTTTTACAATCAAAGCAAGAAATAAATATCCCTTGAGCCTTGATTCGCTTTATCTGGATACGAGTGGAACTGGAGCTGGAACAACAAATAAGGAGATAACGATTGAGTCAACTTCTGATTGTAACACCGGAGATCTTTTGGGTGGGCTTGAGTGTGTCAAACTTTGCACTAGTCCCGGGCAAGCTGGTTGCCAGCCACGGGGAACTGTTACAGCGACACAATCATATAACTGTTGCAATGGGACAGAATGCTTCCAGCCGGATCCTAATTGGACGCCGCAATTGCCAGAGGAAAATTGCGCGCTTCAAAAATGTGTTAACAGAGAGGGCTATTTGACATCTTCTTCTAGTCATTATCCAAGCGTTACCGATACTGTTGCTGTTGGTATCGCCAATGGTGTAACAGCTAGTGGAAATGGAATCACTACTGGTCTTGGTTGGTGTAAAACAGCGCAGGCTTGTGTGCCTGGAGATGCTTGCTTGCATCCATATCGAACGGTGGGATATTGTTTGACTTGCCCGGCGGCAGCTGAAGGTTCTGATCCATCAATAAAACTCAATTCTAATTCATGGTCGCCACAAAATAAAATAGATGTTGATATGAATCCGAGGAATGGTTATTACGATGGAGTGTCATTTACCACTTACCACACAACCGAGTCAGATCCATCGCAACCCCGATGTTGCAAGCAGTTGTGCCCGGATAAGTCCGGTACACCTCCAACTATCGTAAGTAATCCAGACGCATATTGTTCAATATCTCCTTTCAAAAAGGCTTCTTGGAATACAGCGGATACGAGTTGTGCAAATAATAACAACTGTGGACCGTATACTCTGACTAAACGATGTAATTTGACATGTGCGACGAATTATAATCCATTTAATAATGCTGGCGATCCCGAGTATCCAAGCGGTAAGTGTTGTTCTGAGAATTGTCCTTCTGTTAGCCCTCCATTTATATCGCATGATAATGCGCCAACCGTTACGCTAGGAGCTTGTAACTATACCCTAGATCCATATCACGGAACGAGTTGGGTCAATACCAGTACTTGCGCGTCTAATACGAAATGCGCCAATGCTGGCGATCCCGGGTATACCGTTACGGAGCGTTGTCGGTTGGTTTGTGATTATGACTCCGGGAAGTATGGCGTTACAAACCCGACTATCTTTACAGGTACCAGCAAGGCTTGCTGTTATCACAAGTGTTCAGATTGGACTAATCCTGGTTGTACTCAGGCCATTCCTGCGCATAGTACTCGTACGGGAAATTACTACTGTTCTGAGCGTAGCTGCGGAGATTACAATATAACCAATAATTGTGACTTTCAGTGCGATTTTAACTATACTCGTTCTGGTGGAATTTGTGTTCCCAATACTCGATCTGCAACTTGCAACGATAAGCCGGCAACAGGAACTGTCTGGAATACTAGCTCAACATTCACTCAGACATGGGATGGTGATACGTGGGAGCCATCAACGAAAAGCGCTGTTCATAGCGATGAGGCTTCATCTGGGGACTGTCGCTATAAATGCGCAAACAATTATACTTGGGATGGCTGGAATTGTGTGGGAAGCACCCAGACTTTTACTTGTAGCGCTAAACCGGGCGGAAGTACTACGATGTATAATACGGTAGATTCTTATCCTCAAACCTGGAGTGGTTCATGGTCTCCTGTAGCTGATGCAACAACTGACTATGATGTAACCGGAAGCACTACGAGTTGTCGCTATAAATGTGCCAATGGGTATACTCGGGTTGGAAGCAATTGTGTTTCAAGCGCGCCTACTTGTAGTATAGTGTGGGGAACATCAATTAACAGTCCTGTTGCAACATATTCTTCAACGTCAAATTTTGCACTGACTTGGGTATCCACAAATGCTGCTAGGTTAGTTTTTAGTGGATGCTGGGCTGTAGATACGACTTATTGGGCAGGCCTGCAATTTGCTCCAGACTATGGAGGTGTTAGTGCTGGTTCATGGTATATGGGTACCGGTCCATGGGCTAGCGGGCAATATCAGTGCTTTGTGATCGCGTACGCGGCTGATGGCACGACCGGAACTTGCAATACTGGGATCGTGACCGTTCCATAAAGAATGTTCATGGTTAAATCATGTAAGTGTTAATTGGTTAACTTTTAAAAATGATAACTATCAAATCAAGTAAGAATGTACTTATTTTGGCTACAGTATTTTTGATTGCTATTTTAATTTTAGTGTGGTTTCTTAGTTTCGGAAAAGGAAGATTTGAAATATTTGGCAGCAAAAAAGAAGGCGCAAATGTAGCTGTAGCTCGAAAAGATGTGGCTTTTGTGCAATTAGTGAATGATAAATTTCATTTGATTTATGATGGGGAAGATTTGGGAGAAGTGGCCAGTCAATATTTTGAGTTTTCTGAGGGGAAGCTGGTTTTTGAAAAGGAGGTTGATGGAATCAGTCACATTGTTTTTGATGGAAAGGACATCGGCGAGGGTTTTCATCCATTGCTTTCTGGTAGTAGCTTGGCTTTTTATCGCAATATTGAAAATTCTCCCCACCTTATTTTCAATAATGAGGACTTGGGAGAGACTTATACTGAAGATGGAAATTTTGCTATTATTTCTGGGAATAATATTGCATACAAAAAGAAAATAGATGGGAATGTTCATATTATATACAATGGAAAAGATATGGGGCAAGGCGAAACCGTTGTTTTGTCGAAGAGCGGACAAAGCATTGCCTTTTTGCGTGAAATAGATGGCATGAATCACATTGTGTATAAGGGAGAACCTTTAGGATCAAGCGGCTCTTCTTTTGTTGTAGATGATAATTATGTGTGCTACTCTTCTCCTGCCAGCTCGCTTTCGTTTTCAGATAAAATAAAGGAACCACTGGTTTTTAGAAATAAAGAGGAAATTGGCAATGGATATGGCGTGCAATGCTCGGGAGAGAATTATCTGTATCGCAGAGGTGTTAATGGGGAGCAGCATGTTATTTTTAACGGGAAAGATTATGGAAATATTGCTCCGGAAAAGGAAATTGGTATCGCAAAAAACAATTTCTTTTTCATGCGATTAAATGAGAAAGGGGAGACTGTTGTTGTGCATAATGGAAAAGAATTGGGCGTGGGATCCGATCCCGTGATCGGAGATGAAGGCTTCGCTTATGTTAAGACGGTGGATGGCAAAAAGCATGTAATTTATAATGAAAAAGATTTAGGCGATGGTGCTAATCCTATTATTTCGACTGATGGGAAAAATATTGCTTTTGTGCGAGAAATTAATGGAAAAAAACACGTTTTTGTGGGAGCGGATGATTTGGGTGAAATTGGCGGCGATGAGCTTATTTTGAAGTTTTCCAATTAGAAATTGATTGACAGTACGCATTAAAAAGCCAGTTTATTTTCTGGCTTTTTGTGTGTTATAATACCCTTATGCAAGAAAATAACGAACAAATTAGGCAGCGGATTCAGAAGCTCTCAGCTGAGATTAATAAATTGCGGCACGAATATCATGACTTAGATAAGCCAGAT
Organism: Candidatus Moraniibacteriota bacterium; assembly: GCA_049297495.1. Lineage (GTDB taxonomy): Bacteria > Patescibacteriota > Minisyncoccia > Moranbacterales > UBA2206 > UBA9630. The sequence continues at coordinate 16,742 of JBAQUL010000005.1, read as the reverse complement.
CTGACCGATGAGGTTTATTCATCCCTCATGGCAGAGCTTAAAGGGCTGGAGGAGAAATATCCCCAGTGGAAATTTCTCGACTCTCCGACCCAAAGAATCGGCGGGAAACCGCTCGATAAATTTCAAAAAGTGCTTCACAAAACCAGACAATGGTCGTTTAATGATGCTTTCAATTTGGAGGAAATGGTGAAATGGGAAGAAAAAACGCTTCGCTTAATTTCAAAATCCAAAGTTCCAATTCCCAAAAATAAATTAGAATTTGGTTTTAATACTGATTCGATACCAAATACTAAACCGGATTATGTTTGCGAGCTCAAGATTGATGGGTTGAAAGTTATTCTGACCTATGAAAATGGTGACTTTGTGCGTGGAGCGACGCGGGGTGATGGCGTGATTGGCGAGGATGTGACAGAGAATTTGAAAACGATTTTTAATATTCCTCTGAAATTAAATCAGCCGATAAATTGCATCGTGGTAGGAGAGTGTTTTATGGGGAAAAAAGAATTGGTGCGAATCAACAAGTTGCGTGCGAAAAAAGGCGAGGCATTGTTTGCTAACTCAAGGAACGCCGCTGCCGGATCAATCAGACAGCTCGATCCAAAGGTTGCCTCTGAGCGTCGGCTGGAGTGTTTTGTGTATGATATTGATATGCTGGAAATTTCAAAATCCAAATTTCCAATGTCAAATAAAATCAAAAATCCAAATGTCAAAGAGGAAAGTAATATTAAACTACCACAAACACAGATTGAAGAACTGGAGCTTCTAGAAGAATTGGGTTTTCGGGTGAATGAGCATTATCGCTTGTGTGAAAGTGTCGAAGAGATTGAAAATTATTACCAGGAGTGGACGAGGAAAAAAGATAAAGAGGATTTCGGGATTGATGGGGTGGTGGTTAAAATCAATTCGCGCTTAATTCAAGAGAAATTGGGTTACACGGGAAAATCCCCTCGTTGGGGCATTGCCTACAAGTTTCCAGCTGAAAAAGTGACTACAGTTGTAGAAGATATTGGGGTGCAGGTGGGGCGTACTGGAGCGCTCACGCCAGTAGCACATCTGCGACCGGTACTGGTGGCTGGTTCAATGGTAAGTCGCGCGACACTGCACAATGAAGATGAAATACGCCGTTTGGATGTGCGAATCGGGGATACGGTGGTTGTGCAAAAAGCGGGAGATGTTATTCCGGAAATAACCGAAGCACTAGTTGGCCTTCGTACGGGAAAAGAAAAGGTTTTTGTGATGCCTCAGGTTTGCCCGATTTGTGGTGGGCCAGTGAGAAAGGAAATTATTGGCGGAAAACCTGCCCGCAATGCTACGCCCGCTCGTAGCGATGCAACAGCTTCGGGCGAGCATAGCGTTGCAGGCGGGGGAACAGAGAGCGCTGCACTCTATTGTGCTAATCCGAAATGTTTTGCGGTGGAGAAAGAAAAAATTATTCATTTTGTTTCCAAAAAAGGCTTTAATATTGACGGATTGGGTGAAAAAATTGTTGAGCAACTGATTGGCGAGGGAGTGATTTCTGATATGGCGGAAATCTTTGAACTGAAAAAAGGAGATTTGGAACCGCTTGAGCGCTTTGCCGAAAAGTCAGCTGATAACTTGATTTTGGCGATTGAAAAAAGTAAACATATTGCATTGGATAAATTTCTCTATGCCCTGGGGATCCGCTATGCTGGCGAAGAAACTGCCCTGTTAATCACTGGGGCGATTAACAGGGAATTTCAAAATCCAAATTTCCAATTTCAAATCAATGACCAAATGTCAAATTTTAAAATTACAAATCTGGCGGACATTATCAAGTTTTTTCCTTTGATAAAAAAAGAAGATTGGATGGGAATCAAGGGTATTGGAGATAAGTCGGCGGAGAGTCTGAATCAGTGGTTTTCGGATATGGAAAATGTGAAAATGCTAGAGAAAATGAGAGAATCTGGCGTGGAAATTTTAATAGATAATGAGAAAAAAGAAGTAAATGAAAAGATTTGGGGAAAAACATTTGTGCTCACCGGAGAGGCTGAAAACTTTACAAGAGACGTTCTAAAGGATATGATTAGAAAAGCAGGAGGAAGTGTTTCCTCATCTGTTAGCAAAAATACCGACTATGTGATTGCCGGGGAAAATCCTGGGTCGAAATATGGCAAGGCGAAGGAGTTGGGGGTGAGGATTATAGACGAGGAGGAATTCAGAAGAATGATCCAGTAATGATTTTTAAAAAGTCAAAAACCAAATTTCTAACCTTGCCTACCGGCAGGCAGGTGTCAAATCAAGCCCAAAATTAAAATGACAAAGTTTTTGAATTTTGAGCTTTGAAATTTATTTGGCATTTGTCCGCCAGCTGGCGGATTGAAATTTTAATTTATTGCGTTTATGTTATCAAAGGACGAAGTAAAGCACATCGCGAATTTAGCTAGAATCGGGATTACCGAAAAAGAAATGGATAAATTTTCCCATGATTTGTCGTCGATTTTGGATTGGATAAAACAGCTTGATGAGGTGGATGTGGCGGGAGTTTTGCCAACCGCGCATATTACAGGCATGAATGATGTTTCTAGAGAAGATCGGATGGAAGATTTTTTAAATAAAGAGAAAATTGTTGAATTGTTTCCGGAGAGTAAAAATGGGTATGATAAGGTGAAGTCAGTATTATAGTTTTCAGTAGTCAATAAAAACTGTCTCCTCTCCCCTTGGGAGAGGATGTCCGAAGGACAGGTGAGGGCAAGGGTTTTATTTAAAGGAAAAATTGTTGTATATAAGATAGTAATAAATATATCAAACGCCCTTGCCCTCATCCCCGCCGTGGCGGGGCCACCCTGCCTACCGGCAGGCAGGCTTCTCCTGAGGGGCGAAGGGGATATGAATAAGGCGAATCCATGATCAGAGAACTCCACAATAAATTAATATCAGGTGAAATAACTTCAGTGAAATTGACGGAAGAGTATTTTGCGCGTATTGAAGAAAAAGATAAAGATATTTTTGCTTATCTAACTTTAACTAAAGACTTGGCGTTAGAACAAGCCCGCAAAGTGGACGCAAAAATTGTTCGAGGCGAAAAAATTGAACTCTTAGAGGGGATTCCGGGAGCAATCAAAGACAATCTTTGCATTTCTGGCGTGAGAACAACGGCTGCTTCTAAGATTTTAGATAGCTATATCGCTCCCTATGACGCGACGGTGATTGAAAGATTGAAAGAGGTTGGGTCAGTATTTTTGGGAAAAACTAATCTGGACGAATTTGCCATGGGATCATCGACAGAAAACAGCGCCTATGGTGTTACAAAAAATCCATTAGACTTGACTCGTGTAGCTGGTGGTTCATCTGGCGGTTCAGCGGCAGCGGTAGCTGCGGGCGAAGCCGCTTGGGCATTAGGGACAGATACGGGCGGTTCAATTCGTGAGCCAGCTTCTTTCTGCGGAGTAGTCGGTTTGAAGCCAACTTATGGTCGCGTTTCGCGCCATGGGGCAATTGCGATGGCATCAAGTCTTGACCAAATTGGACCAATAACAAAAAACGTAGAAGACGCAGCAATTGTACTTAGTGCGATTGCCGGACAGGATAAGCTGGACGCTACCTCAGCCCATAGCTCAGGAAAGGATTATACGAAATATTTGACCGGAGAAGTCCAGGGACTTAGGATTGGAATTGTGGCTGAATATATTGATGGGCTGGATGAAAAAGAGAAGAAATCCATTCTTGAAGTTATTGAAACTTATAAGAAATTAGGGGCAGAAATTGTAGAGATTGAACTGCCACATTCAAAATATTCCTTAGCGACATACTATATCATTCAACCTTGCGAAGTCAGTTCGAATCTAGCAAGATATGACGGAATTAGATATGGGCTTAATGTTGATGATAAGCAGGATTCTGGTGTGAGGGAGGACGGTATGCCTAAAAAACTTTTGGAGACCTATCTCGATTCTCGCCAATATGGTTTTGGTAAGGAAGTGAAGAGAAGGATTATGCTTGGAACATACGCACTTTCATCTGGTTATTATGATGCCTATTATCTCAAGGCGCAAAAGGTGCGAACGCTGATTAAGAGTGATTTTGAAAAAGCATTTGAAAAAGTTGATTTGATTCTTGCTCCTACTGCGCCTACCCCAGCTTTTAAGATAGGAGAAAAAAACGAAGATCCCTTAAAAATGTATCTGGCTGATATGTTTTCCATTACAGCTAATATTGTCGGCGTGCCAGCGATTTCTGTTCCGGGGCCGGAGGTTGAAGTTGATGGAAAGAAACTTCCGTTTGGATTTCAATTAATGGCAAAATGGTTTGACGAGGAAAATATGTTGCGCGCGGCGCATGCTTATGAGATTAGTAAATAATTTTCGCTAAAATAAAATATAAAAAACTGGCGAAAAGTAGCTAAAAAATGGACGTTTTTTTGGAAAATTTTATCACCGGAATATTGTTACTGGCAAAAGCTTTTTACACTTCGCTCACTTTTTCTTTTTTGAAATTTTTCTTGGAAGTGTATGTGATTGTGATGTTTATTGATCTTGCATTGATGCTCAAACAACGTGGCCTGGGCGCTGATATTCGTGATACACTTGTGGGAATGAATATTCCGCCAGAGCTCGCATATCGGAAAGGAAAGTTGCGTGTGAAGTGGGCTAAAGTGAAAAGGAGGTTCAATAGCAAGAACGAATCGGAGTATAAGGTGGCGATTATTGAAGCAGATAAGATTGTGGAGGATCTTATTGCTAAGATGAATTATAAGGGTGAAAATATGACTGAGCGCTTGGACAATATCACTCCCGGTCAAATTGAGAACATCGAAGAATTGCGACGTGCACATGAGATTCGGAATCGCATTATTCATGATGATAGCTTTGTGCTCACTCGAGAAGAGGCCCTAAAGACATTTGATTGTTATGAGGAATTCTTAAGATTTTTCTTGGTGTTCGATTAGTTTTTGAGAATAATTGACGTTTCGGATTTTTTGAGCTAGAATAGGGAATAGTTCAAAAAGATAGCGGGATGGAGCAATGGCAGCTCGTCTGGCTCATAACCAGAAGGTTCCAGGTTCGAATCCTGGTCCCGCAACATAATAAGGTTGATTGATTTTAGAACTTCCCGTATAATTATAGTATAACCATATAGGGGGAGTCCATGGCAAAGTCAAAAGAAATAGTAGCAGCACGTGGCCTGAGAAAAAAAGGCTATAGCATCAAAGACATCGCAAAAGAACTCGAGGTATCTAAGAGTTCTGTTAGTGTTTGGTGTTCGGATATTATCTTATCTGTTGCACAAATTAAAAAATTGCATGTTAAAATGGTGAGGGGCGGGTACGAAGGGCGCATGAAAGGAGCGTTGTCTCAAAAAAACAGGAAACTACAAAAAATAGAACAGTACATAGAAAAAGGAAGAAAAGAGATTGTTGCTCTGAAAAAGAGGGAGCTGCTTATTGCTGGACTTGCTTTATATTGGGGAGAGGGGAGCAAGAGAGATCCAAGGGTAAGATTCTATAATTCAGATCAGCTGATTGTTAAATTTGCCATGAGATGGTTTAGGGAAGCGTTGCATATTCCAAATGAAAGATTTGCCATGCATGTTGCAATAAACGAAATTCACAAGGAAAGATTGCGCGAAGTTGATAGATATTGGTCAAATATAACAGGAGTATCGGTTAAGCAGTTCAGAAAGCCGATTTTAATAAAAACAGAAAATAAAAAAGTTTACGAAAATCATTTTCAGCATTATGGAACGCTGTGCATAAGAATCGCAAAAAGTTCGGAATTGTTCTATGAGATTATGGGTTTGATGAAAGCTCTCGGCGAAGCTGCTTGAAATGATTGATTAAAATGGCAGGATAGCTCAGCCGGTTAGAGCGCAACACTCATAACGTTGAGGTCGTGAGTTCGAGTCTCACTCCTGCTACAAAAATAGTATTTAGTATAAGGTATCTAGTATGTTGTATGAATACTTGATACTAAATACCAGATACATAATACAATTTGGGGGCGTAGCTCAGTTGGTTAGATCCGCCAGCCGGCGGACTGCCACGCAGTAGGTGTAAATTTAAAATAGAATAATACATTGGGGGCGTAGCTCAGTTGGTTAGAGCGACTGCCTGTCACGCAGTAGGTCACCGGTTCGAGTCCGGCCGTCCCCGCCATTGTTAATAGGTCATCCCGCTGCGGCGGGACCGTCTCCGCAAACTATACGGCTCTTATGGGTCGTATTTTTCATGTGTAAAATTATATTCTAACTGTGATATAATAAAACAGAGGAATATTGGATTGAAGGGTATTGATGCAATAAATATGAAACTATTGAAAAAAGTGAAAGGGTTGGAGGTTAAGAGGTGTTTTGTGCTTTCTAATAGGTTTACGTCAAAAAGGATGCGTAAAGACGCGTTAAAAAAACAGATCACGAAACCAACCAAAGAAACATTTTCAAAAAATATAGCAATAAATAAACGTGCAGTCTTAAAGCTAAAAGAAACTGCTCTTGATTTAATCATCTCCACGGAATATAAAAAAAGACTGAAAGCTTATGACAGCGTTGATTGGCATATTGGTTTTGTTGATTTATCTGAAGTGGGTCTCTGGAAGGGCGCTGGTGGCCTTCCTAAGGCATGGACTTATGGATCACTTCGCGACTCAGCTAATGAGATGTCTCATGAATTGAAAAAGAATGATTCCAAGCTATCAAGAATTAGAGCGATGAAAGTTGTGTTGGAAATAATAAACTCGAGGACAATTATAAAAAAAGAGAAATATTTGTTGCCAATAATTCTTCCGGGTGGAACTATCACAACTTGTCGCAAAGGTATGCGCAAAATGAAAGGGGATATTGATGATGGATGTATGCGATCGTTGGCATTTGCCATAAACGGAGACAAGCAAATAAGAGCCTATATCGGAACCAAGCGTGAAAAGAATATCTAGAAACTTTGTGGTTTTGGTATGTGGTAATGTGACATATCGCTTATGGCATACTAAAGCAGATAATCCAAAGAATTAAATTATAACGCATATGGCAGAATTTAATGCGGGGTCTTTTGAGAGATTAACCGAGGTGAAAAAAGAAGCTAAAACAGAATGTGCTCCGAAGGGTGAACTTGTTAATTTTCAAGAATTATCTCAAGAACAGGAGGAATGGTTGCGGGAGCGAATTGAAAAGAGCGAGGGAGGGATAATCGCTTTTATCCATCCGTATTATCCTAAAAAAGAATCAATTCACACTGATATAGGATTTGCGAGCGCGGATAGCTTGAAGGGTATGCGGGAAGCATTAAAAAGATTGCTTGCCGGTCAAAAAGAAGGGCATCCTCCAATTTTTATTTTCCATGATGCGCGCAAGATGGCGGAGTTGGAAAATTTGCTGAAGGCAGATTTATCCGCACCTGCACTTGTTGTGGGAACACATGCAGATGATTCTACCCCGGAGCAGGGTAGCTGGGAAGCACTTTTCGAAAAATTAAAATCTGTCGGTACGAGAAAAGTTACTTTGGCGGGAATGAACCTCGTTATTAGTTGGCCGGATGGTGACGGTGAACCTGAGTTGGCGGGCTGTGTGATGGAGGCAGCGAAGGAATTTTCGAAGGAATTTCAGGTGAGTGTATCAAGACGGGTCTATCCAAATTCACGGGAGGATTACTCTGCTTATGGTGGTCCGACTGGAATAGCAAAATTAGAGCAAAAAACATAGATAATATAATTAGATTGTATGATGGGGAGATTGCAAAACTATGTTTGGATTTGAGAGGTTGGAAAGAGAAAGGCAGGGAGAAGTGATTATTTTTTCCGAATCAATTTTGTGGAGCCTTTTTCCGGTTATAACAATTCTATCGCTTGTAAATATTTCTCCGCTCCTCTCTTTGGCTTGGAGCACGCTTTTTGCTGCCGTTTTTTTCGGGATAGTTTTATCTGTTAAAAATGGCTGGAAGGAACTGCGAAATAAAGCGGCGATTAAGGACATTTTGATAACAACTTTTTTGCTTGGCATTGTTTATTACGGGCTATTTTTCACCGGACTGCGCTATACGACTGCGGGTAATGCTAGTCTGATTCAGTTGACGGAAATTTTTTTCAGCTTCTTGTTTTTTAATATTTGGCGAAAGGAATATTTTTCTCTTGCGCATATTGCGGGAGCAATTTTGATGTTAGCAGGATCAATAATTATTTTCTATCCAAGCATTCACGGGATTCAGATTGGCGATTTGCTAATTTTGTTAGCATGCTTTATTTCACCTTTTGGAAATTATTTTCAAAGGCGAGCGAGGAAACAAGTCAAGAGCGAGACAATTCTGTTTATCAGGAGTCTCATTAGCGCTCCAGTCATATTCATACTGGCCTATTTGACGAGAGTGAATTTTTCCGAACTAGACTTGGGAAAATCTTTTGTTTTCTTGATTATCAATGGATTTTTTCTTTTGGGTCTTTCCAAAATTCTTTGGGTTGAGGGAATTCATCGAATTAGTGTGACGAAAGCTAGCGCACTAAATAGTGTTACTCCGCTTTTGACATTGCTTTTCGCGTGGATACTACTCGGGAATATTCCAACTAAATTTCAATTATTAGCATTTATTCCAATGATTTTTGGCGTGATACTACTTGGTACGAATAAAAAAGTGGAATCAGTTATCATTGTCGAATGATTATCCTTTCTGGATTTCGATTTGGCAAGGCCTTTTTTGGCTTGACAAAAAACAATATTTAATGTACTGTTGACTATTGTTTCTTCCCAACTTAATAATGCAATCTAATGAAGGTACGAAGGGAGGTGAAGCTGTATGCGGTCGTTGAAAAGCTTATATAGGCCAGGATTTTTGAAATTTTTGGTGATAGTTGCTATTTTCTTGAATACTGGCATCATCCAGGGGGTTCGCGGAGTGATTGATCGGGGCGAAATGCCTGTTTCTATGGCGGAATCCAAAAGAAAGGAGGCAGAAGGCTTCGCCAAACATCGAATAGCTTTGGCGCAGGAGCGGGACAAACAGGGAGCGATTTATTCTCCCTATAACTACTTTGAAGACCTGATTGCCGTTGGCAACAAAGAAAGAACTTTGGGCATTCGGATTCAAGGCAAGTTTTGGATTGATCCGTTGAGCCAACTCATGTGGGATGGCATCAAAAGAGGATATTATTCAAGCAGTGATATTTCTCTGGCTCGAGATATATATGGGCCAGAAGTAGATATTGCGTCTGGGCTTTGTGGTGAGAAGCAAAATGAAAAACGGGTAAGCTGGGAGAAATTTTTTTTATGGCTTGTCTGGTTTTATTTCAAAAACCTTTTTCCAACAATCTGTCTGTATCTAATTTGGGCAATTGATGAGAGGAAGAAAAAAGGGATCCCTAGACCACTAAGTTTTGTTTGGCGCGTCGTGGCGCATCCGTTCTATCTCACTAAAGTGTTTTTTGAATGGTTTGGTAATGGTCGGCGTGAATTTATTGCCGAAGCACGTTACCGCCAAACAAAAGAAAATTATTTTACTTATCTTTCCGAAAGGGAAGTTGGTAAGATTGAACAATTTGCCAAAAGCAGATTGGCAATCTCGGTTTGGTGTCGAATGCTTTTGCAAGAAGGACTTCGACCACGGCATACTTTTGTAGCAGCTATTCTGGTGACATTGATTTTCTCAGTTTTACCGAGACCAGTCGACGCTGATGCAGGCTTCATTTCAAAAGTTGGTCAATGTTTCATTTTTGAACAGACGGAAATACATCTGCCAAGGATGAGCATTGATTCAGCGAAATACGTTGCTGGAAATTTAGCATCGCATGTCGATAGTTTTGGAGAAAGTGTTTTCGTGGTTGAAGACATAAACTTTCAAAACATTCTTGCGGTAAGTAGATTTCAGCTCGAAAGATTAAGATTTATCAAGCAGGAGATATGGCAAAAAATTTTTCATGTTCCAGTTGCTGGCTATTTGGTTTAGCATTCGATTTGTCGATAATTATGCTAATAACTAAATAGCCGGAGAACGGTTTTTCTCCGGCATGTGAAGGAGAAAAACATGAAAAAAAATATCGTTATCGTTATTGCAATAGCTGTTACCTGTATGTTTGTCGTAACCCCCAGTTTTATTTGGGCGGAAGATTCCTTGGTTGACCGAGTGTCCACCAGCATCACACTTAAAAATGATTGGCATTTCGTCAATGGTGGAAAGAGTTTTGATACGCAGGAATTTTTTTCTTATTCGCACTTCCATGATTGGGGCGGTGGCGTTGTTGTCAGTGAAAGCCGGACGGCTGATTCTATTCAGGTAAAACCGTACGCGACCTGGAATGATGGACCGTGGTACCTTGTCGGGGGCGCATCATTTGGCGATTGCGGACAGTTCTTTCAGGCTGGAGGATGGTACATCAATAGTTTTGGCAAATTAAACGTCATCGTTGATATGCGAAATTATTTTGGTCTGGACGCGAAATCTCTCAATTATTTGGATAGTTTCTGGGAGGTAAGTTATCCTTTGGGTGATAAGTTTTTTGTCGGAGTGGATGCGGTCTATGATTACTGGTGGAGTAATTCCAATCAGTGGGCAATGATTGGTCCTTTCGTTGGTTATAACATCAACAAGACTATTTCAGTTTTTGTTCGTTGGACGCATGAGTGGGATCTTCCCAGCGGAGCAAAGACAACCGAGGCTAATGTAATTCGCCTTGGTTTAACTTTCAACTTTTAGTTCAACACGGGCAACTTTGCGTAATGCAGGGTTGCCCGTTTTTTCATTTGTTTTGCCGGGATGTTTGAATTTTGGTATACTAGTGTTGTAAGAATTAAGTAAGCAAACTATGAATAAAACAAAGGAAAATTTAAAAGCGGCCTTTGCTGGAGAGTCGCAGGCGAATCGTCGATATTTGGCTTTTGCCAAAAAAGCCGAGAGTGAAGGAAAAATTGGAATCGCGAAACTTTTTCGCGCGGCGGCGGAAGGGGAGACAGTGCATGCTCTGCGACACTTGCAGACATTAGGCGAAGTCAAGGATACGGCAGAAAATCTGAAAGCAGCGGTGGCTGGCGAGACCTATGAAATTGATACGATGTATCCAGAGTTTATTTCTTCAGCCCAAGAAGAAAAGGAAGGTGGCGCAGAGGGCTCTTTTAAAAATGCTCTTAGTGTCGAGATGATTCATCAGAAGCTTTTTCGTGAGGCATTGGAAAAGTTAGAAACCGGTGCGGATTTGGGCGACGTCGATTATTATATTTGTCCCGTTTGTGGTTATCCAGCGATTTCTGAAGCGCCGGAGTTTTGTCCAATTTGCCACACCCCAAAAGATAAATTTCAAAAAAGCTAGCTTGCATGATTTTCCAAAAAAGGCTATAATAGGAGGGCGCTAATGAGGCGCAAGATAAGCAAAAATAGAGCATATTCTTGCTTTGGTTTTTTGTTTGTTGCTCGTTAATTATGCTTCGCCCCGATAAATCGGGACTACTATGTGACGAAGAAAAATATGGTACCAAGAGGTTATTTATGGCTCATAAGAATAATCGGTCTTCTTTCACTTTCGGCTTTGGTTTTTATAATAACTCAAAATGAGCCAGAAAAAGATGTTTGGATAAAAATATTCTTCTATCTAGCATTTTTCTTGTTGCTAAGCTCCTTGTTTAACTTATTTCTGCTCAGACTTCGCAGGCGCATGATGCGAGGAGAATTGGTGGGTGAAAATATCATCTTGAGTTTGCGTCAAGGAATACTTTTGGCACTTTTAGCGACAAGTCTACTAGTCCTTCAGGGACTGCGCATGCTTTTGTGGTGGGATGGACTTCTGACTGTGGCAGGGATATTTCTTATTGAACTCTATTTTCTGTCTGATCGTGATGATGAATAATTTAAAAATAATTTTCAAGGGATTTTCTCCTCGCCCTTCGGGAGAGCCTGCCTGGCGGTAGGCAGGGATGTCACGAGTACGTGACAGGTGAGGGCAAGGGCTATAAATTAAGAATAATCTAGACTAATTTAGTTTTTGCTTAATATAACACCCTTGCCCTCATCCCCGCCGCGGCGGGGCCACCTTCTCCCGGAGGGCGAAGGGGATGTAAATATAATTTCTAACAAATCAAATTTTAAAACGTATGGCAGAAGTTAAAAAAAAGGAGAAAAGTAACGGGGATTATACAGCTAAATCCATTCAAGTTCTGGAAGGTTTGGAACCGGTGCGCAAACGTCCAGGTATGTATATTGGGGGAACATCCGTTGATGGATTGCATCATTTGATTTGGGAAGTTGTGAATAATTCTATTGATGAGGCGATGGCGGGTTATTGTGAAAACATTATTGTGCGACTTTTGCCTGACAATATGATTGAAATGGAAGATGATGGACGTGGTATCCCAGTGGAAAAGCATCCTCAGACAAAAAAATCCACCTTGGAAACCGTGTTAACCGTTCTTCATGCGGGAGGAAAATTTGGTGGTAATGGGTATAAGATATCAGGCGGGTTACATGGCGTGGGTGTTTCTGTGGTCAATGCTCTTTCGGTCTATTTGCGCGCTGAGGTGAAGCGGGATGGAAAAATTTATGCGATGGAATTTGAAAGAGGCAAGCCGAAAAGTAAGGAGCCAATTGTGGTGGGCAAAGCAAAGGAAACAGGCACAAAAATCATTTTTCAAGCTGATCCGCAAATTTTTCCCGAAATTACATATTCTTGGGAGCGAATCTTGGCTTATCTTCGCCAACAGTCTTATTTGACTAAAGGTATTAGTGTGAAAATTTATGACACACGTGAGGCAGAAAAAGAGCGAGCCTATGGTTTTTTGTTTGATGGTGGGCTAGTGTCATATATCAAATTTCTCAATCGGGGCAAAGTGATTAAAAATGAAATGCCTTTTTATGCACGCAAAGAGCAAGAAGATACTCTGGTTGAGGTAGCGGTCCAATATACCGATTCCTATAAAGAGCACGTTTTTTCATTTGCAAATAATATTGCTACTCCGGAAGGAGGGATGCACGAAGCTGGTTTTCGCAGCGCCTTGACTCGTGTTATTAATTCCTATGCGAAAAAAACCGGCCTTCTGAAAGAGAAAGATGATAACTTTACGGCGGAAGATTTTCAGGAGGGTCTCACGGCAGTGATTAGTGTAAAGTTACGCAACCCGCAATTTGAAGGACAGACGAAAGCAAAACTGGGGAACGGTGAAATTCGGGGAATTGTTTCTTCAGCGACTGCGGAGGCATTGGCAGAATACTTGGAAGCGCATCCTAATAATGCGAAAGCGATTATTTCCAAAATTTCTCTCACATCGCGTGCACGTTTGGCAGCTCGCGCCGCCAAAGATGCAGTGATCAGAAAGGGCGCTTTGGAGGGTATGACTCTTCCTGGAAAATTAGCTGATTGCTCCAGTCGCGACGCATCACAGTCGGAAATCTATATTGTTGAGGGAGACTCGGCTGGTGGTTCAGCTAAACAAGGTCGCAATCGGCGTTTTCAGGCGATTTTGCCTCTGCGTGGAAAACTGGTGAATGTGGAAAAAGCTACGCTCGATAAAGTGGTTAAATCTGACACCTTAAAGCCAATTATAATTGCACTTGGAGCGGGAATTGGAGATAGTTTGGATATTTCCAAATTGCGTTATCACAAAGTGATTATTATGGCCGATGCCGACGTCGACGGTTCGCATATTAGAACACTACTTTTGACTTTTTTCTACCGTTACTTTGAGCCATTGATTCGTAATGGTCATATCTATATCGCTCAGCCACCACTTTATCGAATGCAAAAAGGCAAGGAAGTTAATTATGCCTACACTGACCAGGGGCGGGATGAAATTATTGAGAAAATGAAGAAGAAGAGCGAGGCAAATAAGAAGGAAAAGGTGGATAAACTGGCCGAGAAAAAAGCGGAAGAAGTGTCGCCTGAAATAGTAATTGAAACAGATGAAAACGGTGAAGTCAAAGAAGAGGTTTCCGGTATCACTATCCAGCGCTATAAAGGTCTTGGAGAAATGAATCCTACGCAACTTTGGGAAACTACGATGGATCCGACGACAAGAATGATGATGCGCGTCGAAATTGAAGATGCTCAGGCAGCGGACAAAATGTTTGATATATTGATGGGAACAGAGGTTGAACCACGCAGACGTTTCATTCAAACGCATGCTAAGAGCGTCAAGAATTTGGATGTGTAGGATATGAAATATTGAAGGAAAAATGCGAAATTTTTAAAGACGAGGCATTGCCTCGTCTTTAATTTTTTTAACCAAAAAAAGTTATTCACAGTTGCATTATTTTTTCCTTCTTGCTTTCCTTTTTTTGTGCTATTATATATCTATAAAAAGGAGTTTCATTTCAGAAAAAAATAAATTGAAAAAAATAAAACAAACTCAAGCATTTCTGCTTTTGATAAAGCTCGGAATCATGGTTTTCTCTAAAACAAAAAATTATAAAAATTACAAGAAAAACGTCTTCGTTTTTTTGTTTTTGCTTTGTTTTCTCCCTCTTTTCTTAGCGTTCAAAGTTGACGCTGCGAGACAGATGGAGGCAATGGCTTTTATTACCGATAAAAATGGCCAACCAATTGATGGAGAATATTCTGTCCGTTTTGCTATTTACTCTACTAATCGGTCCGTAACTGACAACTATCCTTCAGATTCAGATAGCGACAGTCGACTTTGGGAGGAAAGTCAGACGGTAAATATTAAAAAGGGGATTCTTCGATTCACGCTTGGTCAAAATCAGGAATTGCCCATATTTAGCAACATTCAAAATGATCAGTTCTACTTGGGAATTCGAATTAATCAAGATGGTGAGATGGTTCCAAGAAAAAGAATTGTTCCTTCTCTTTTTGCCTACAATGCCACCAATGCCACCCTGCTTAATGGCAAAAAGATTGGCACAAACTCTGGCGATATCCTCGCCCTCAACAACCTAGGCAAGATTGATCTGCAAAACCTCCCCATCGGCACCGGAGCAGGTCAATTGATTACCGGCAATGACTCAAGACTAAATGATTCCCTCACACTTTCGGGAGCAAAATATCTCACCCTCAAAAACCAAAAACTAACCGCCAATAAAATTAAACTCAGCACCGATACCCAAGGCACCCTACCCATTTCCCAAGGAGGTACCGGCCTGACTGATACCCAAGACGGCAAACTACTAATGGGAACCGGTTCCGGTTATGCTTTTGGCTCAATTTTAGGGGCGGGAAATGTTGATGTGGTCACAACCAACAACTCTGTTTCCATCTCACTCAAAGACACAATTAATGTTACTAGCTTGGATGTCAGTGATCGACTCTATTTGGCAGATAGTTCCGTGCCAACTACTATTGCGAATCGTCTCTACAGCAATAGTGGTAATCTCTACTGGGGCAACACCATGCTTGGCGGTGGCGGTGGTACCCTTCCAACTGGTGCAACTGGACAAACATTAAACTATCACACCTCTTTGGGTTGGTCTGCCAGTAGTGTCCTTTACAACGATGGCACTAACATAGGAATTGGCACTACTAGTCCTAGCTACAAGTTGGAAGTGACAGGTACCACTAGAGTTAGTGCGCTCAATATCAATGGTGCCTATAACCTCCCTGCTGCTGCTGGTACTACTGCGCAATACTTAAGAGGGGATGGTAGCTGGAGTGCTCCGGCTGGTACTGATCACAACCTGTTTTCTAGCGCTCATCCTGATACAGCCTCAATCGCTCCGGCTCAAGGGGATGTGATCTATTATGATGGTACCAACTGGACTGCGCTTAGCGCTGGTACGAGTGGTAATTTCCTGCGAACTAATGGCGCTAATAGTAACCCGACTTGGCAAGTGGCGACCGGCACCACCTATACAAGATCTGGCACACTACTCCAATTAGCTGGCAGCACTTTCTCAGTTAAAGAAGGTCTACTTACTAATGGTCGAATCTGTACCTATTCTACCACGAGTGGTTTAGTCTGCGATACGGATAGTGTCTCGGTTGGACATAGCCCACTCACCATTAACGCTACAAGTAACGGTCTAACTCTAAATGGTCAAGAACTGTCCATTGCACTATCCTCCACCTCCACCACCGGTGCCCTCAGCAATACCGACTGGCAAACTTTCAATAGTAAACTTTCACCCGCACTCACCAGTGGAAATCTTTTCATTGGCAACGCTTCAAATATTGCTACTGGCGTCACCATGAGTGGAGATGTTACTACTACTAATGCTGGAGTAACCTCAATCGGGGCTGATAAAATTACGGAAGGCATGTTGCGCGAAAGCACTACCACTCCTGGCGATGGTAATATCTTATCCTACAATTCAGCTACGCAAGGTTTTGCTTGGGTCGCCACTGCTCCCGGCACCGCGCATAATCTTTTTTCTTCGACGCACGGCGATATGGCAAGTATCACTCCCGCTCAAGGCGATCTAATCTATTACAACGGCACCAGCTGGACTACGCTTGCGGCAGGTACGAATGGCTATCTTCTGCGAACGAATGGCGTTGGCAATAACCCAACTTGGCAAGCAGCGACGGGCACAGCTTATACAGCCAGTGGCACACTACTCCAATTAACCGGTAGCAATTTTTCCATTAAAGAAGGCACTCTGACTGACACGAGACTGTGCACCTATTCTGCTACAAGCGGGTTAGTTTGCGACACTACTTCCGCTTCCATTGGACATACTCCGGTTACAATAAATACAACGGCTAATGGTCTCTCGGTTGATGGCTCGCAAGTCCTTACTCTCGTCTTAGCCTCCACCTCTACCACCGGCGCTCTCAGTAATACCGACTGGCAAACTTTCAATAGTAAACTTTCACCCGCGCTCACTAGTGGAAATCTTTTCATTGGCAACGCCTCAAATATTGCCACCAGTATTA
>JBAQUL010000004.1:0-28822 GCA_049297495.1 Candidatus Moraniibacteriota bacterium | reverse complement strand
AAGCAAAAAATGATCCGGCGTTTCAAACGGAATTAAAGATGCTTCTTTCTGATTATGTCGGGCGACCATCGTCTCTATTTTTTGCCAAAAATCTAACTGAAAAATGTGGCGGAGCAAAAATTTATCTGAAACGGGAAGATTTGAATCACACCGGAGCGCACAAAATCAATCACACATTAGGGCAAGCGCTTTTGGCTAAAAGAATGGGAAAGAAAAAGTTGCTGGCGGAAACGGGAGCGGGACAGCATGGAGTGGCACTGGCAACAGCGGCAGCGCTGGTCGGACTGGAATGCGAAATTCACATGGGCGCGATTGATGTCAAAAAACAACACCAAAATGTTCTGCGCATGCAACTGCTTGGCGCGAAAGTAGTGATGGTAGAAAGTGGTGGAAAATGTCTCAAGGACGCTGTGGATAGCGCTTTCGGAGTGTATGTGAAAGAATACGCGGACACTTTTTTTGGCATCGGTTCGGTTGTTGGGCCGCATCCCTATCCAATGATGGTGCGAGATTTTCAATCGATTGTGGGAAAAGAAGCACGTGAGCAAATAATGAAAAAGGAAAATCACTTGCCGGATTATTTGGTAGCTTGTGTTGGTGGTGGGTCAAATGCGATGGGACTTTTTCAGGCCTTTTTGGATGACGAGGTGAAAATGATTGGAGTGGAGCCGGCAGGGAAGAGTTTTAAACCAGGAGATCACGCCGCAACATTAACCTTGGGAACTCCAGGCACATTGCATGGAATGTTTACCTATCTTTTGCAAGATGATGAAGGCGAACCGCTCCCCGTGCATTCGATTGCATCAGGACTTGATTATCCTGGAGTTGGGCCACAGCATTCACATCTCAAGGATAAAAATCGAGTTGAGTATGTTTCGGCCAATGACAAAGAAGCGCTTGATGCTTTTCAGGTGCTCAGTAAAACCGAAGGAATAATCCCAGCTCTCGAAAGTGCACACGCCGTGGCGCACGCGATTAAATTGGCGGGAAAACTGAAAAAAGAAGAAATTATTATCATTAATCTTTCCGGTCGTGGCGACAAAGACGTTGATTATGTGGGAGAGATTTTGGGGATAAAATAAAACGATATATTTGGAGCGGGGTGGGTATCTTTTATTTCACCACCCCTCTTCGAGAAGAGATTAGTTTGTGCATGCTATTGCATTATTTTAGAATTGTGCTATCTTGGAAGTACAATCAAGTAGAAATTATCCAGAGTGATGGGGAGAGTACTGACTCATTGATCCATCCGGCAACCGTTGAAGATGACTTCTTCAAAAAGGTGCCACTTTCAGCCCCGACGGGGAGAGATAAAGGTCGATTTTTATATCTCTTTTTTCCCGAAAGGAGATTTTTTTATTTTTAATTTATTTAAAACTAGGATTTACGCGCTTGCCTCAAAAAGTTCCTAAAAGCGAAATTTGCCCGTTTTCACTCACCTTCTGCTGCTTTATCAAAGACTTTCTGTGCTGATAAGGATAAACGTGCGGAACTGTTTTTTGACAAGCGCGTAAATCCTAAAGATACAAGATATGTTTTACAAACCAAAAACGTATACAGTGGAAAGTGTAACAGCTGGTCATCCCGATAAAGTTTGCGACCAGATCTCAGATGCTATTTTAGACGCATGTCTTCGCGAAGATCCAATGAGCCGGGCAGGGATAGAAACTTTTGGTGGGCACGGGACTCTGATGATTGGCGGAGAGGTGACAACGCGGGCCAATGTGGATTATGCCGCGATAGCACGAGAAGTCTATAAAAACATCGGTTATGATCAAGAGTTGGAGATTTTGGTGAAAATTGCTCAGCAATCACCAGACATCGCCCAGGGCGTGGACATGGGAGGAGCAGGCGATCAAGGGATTATGTATGGCTATGCCACAGAGGAAACACCTGAATTTATGCCGAAGGCGGTGGTGAGAGTTCATGAGCTAGCTGAAAAATTAGAAAATTTGCGCAGAAATAATCTGGAATTTTCTTGGCTTGGACCAGATGGAAAAACACAAATAACAATTGTTGATGGTGAAATAAAAACGGTTTTAGTCAGTACGCAGCATGATGAAAATATTTCGCAAGAAAAAATAAAAGCACTACTCATCGAAAATTTAATCAAACCAGTAATTGGAGATCTGACGGGAATTGAGGTTTTGGTCAATCCAACCGGAAAATTTGTTCAAGGTGGTTTTGAGGCTGACGCAGGGCTCACTGGTCGAAAAATTATGGTGGACACATATTGTGTTGGTTCCACATGGCGGGGGAGCTTTTTCCGGGAAAGATCCGAGCAAGGTTGATCGTAGTGCAGCTTATATGGCTCGCTATGCGGCTAAAAATATCGTCGCCAGAGGTTTAGCAAAAGAGTGTCTGGTCAGCGTGGCCTATGCCATTGGTAAGGCAGAACCGCTTATGGTGGGAGCGATTGATGAAAATGGCAAGGATCTCTCGGAGCTTGTTAAAAAAGAATTTGATTTTTGTCCCAAAGCAATTATTGAAAGGCTGAATCTGCGAACGCCAATTTTTCAGGCAACTGCCGCTTATGGGCATTTTGGCAAAAGAGATTTGCCATGGGAAATGATTGGCTGATCTTTTTGGTGAGGTAATGGAAATGTCGATTATGCAGGAGAGATTCTGGGAACAAATCGGGTCAGAAAAAGAGTAGGGAAATAAAAAAATGACCACCCCGCAGTTTCGGGGTGGTTTTTTTGGGTGCTAACAGTGCATTTCACCATGTTTTTTCCAGGGATTGCCAGTATAGCGCATGGCAAATTCTGGGCAAGGATCAAAACCAGGACCATTCGGTCCATTTGGACAACCATTGCAGTTGTCTTGGATTTTTTTGCCAAATTGGGCAGGATCAGTTTTCACAAATCCAAGCTTTTCATAAAATTCAACTTGATTGGTGAAGCAGAATATCGCGCCGGGATTAAAAAGGCGCAGCTTTTTCTTCATTTTATCAAAAAGTAACGCTCCCAATCCCTGTCCTTGATAGGCGGGATGTATTGCATGCGACACGACTTCGATATTGGAGTCATCCCATATAATAATGGAGATGACGCCGATAACTTTTCCGAAGAAGTTTTTGACTACAATGGTCTCGTGGGACAAATAGAAATCCACCGTTCGCGGGAGCATTTTTGCTCCGTGCTTATTTCGCAAATTGCGGATAAACTGGGCGATTTTTTTTGCAGTTTTCTTGTTAGGTTCTCCGAAAGTGCTAAACCCGACATCGGAAAGATTTGCAACGCACTTGCCGCAGAGACATGCCTTCAATTTTATTGACATAATAGATCTCCTTACACTATGAATTGTGAATGTGCTTGTCGGACGGAAAGAATTTTCAGTCCAGCTTTTATGGTTCAAAAAATCAAGCCATAGCAACAAAACTGAAAAAGATTTGTTGCGGCGGCGGTTAGATTTTTGAGAAAAAGTTTGCATAAAAGTTGATGATTTAAAAAAAATAAATACAAAAAAACAGCCCACGAGGCTGTTTGGTAACTAACTATTGGGAAAATTAACAATAACCAAACAACCTCAGATGGAGCAGGGTTACCCGGCGAGAGATTGAATTGTTGGAGTTAAATTTTTTCATGGTTTCAGTGTAGCAGAAAATAAGAAATGGTCAAGGCATCAATATCTAAGCTTTTGTCGTATAAATAGTATGGTAGGCATCCATTGATTTAATTAAATAATATGAAAAACAAAAAATTCAACAAACTTTCCCCAGATGAAGAGCGCGTGATTGTGAAAAAAGGCACGGAAGCGCCATTTTCTGGCGAGTATAATCAGTTCAAAGCCAAAGGCACTTTTGTCTGCCGGAGGTGCGATGCTCCGCTTTACCGTTCGGATGATAAATTTGATTCTGGCTGTGGTTGGCCTAGTTTTGACGTCGAGTTGCCGGAAGCGGTGAAAAGAATTCCAGATAAAGATGGAATGCGAACTGGGATTATCTGTAATAATTGCGGGGCGCATTTGGGGCATGTGTTTTTCGGAGAAAAACTAACTGAGAAAAATACGCGTCATTGTGTTAATTCAATTTCCCTAAAATTTAACCCAGATGAAAAATAAGAATAACAAAATTCAAAAAGCCTATTTCGCCGGTGGCTGTTTTTGGGGCGTGGAATACTATTTCCAAAATTTGCTTGGCGTAATTTCAACTAAAGTGGGTTACATGGGTGGACAAACAGAAACCCCGACCTATGAAGAGGTGAGTCATGGGAACACTGGACACACCGAAACTTTGGAAGTGATTTTTGACGAGTCCATTTTGAGCTATGAAGAATTGGCGAAACTATTTTTCGAAATTCATGATCCAACCGAACTCAATCGCCAAGGACCAGATATTGGCGTGCAATATCGCTCAGTTGTTTTCTATGTAAGCAATGAGCAAAAAACAATTGTCGAAAAACTGATTGAAATTCTCAAAGCAAAGGGTTGTGTAGTTGTGACTGAATTGGAAAAGGCAAGTGTCTTTTGGGAAGCCGAAAGCTATCATCAGAAATATTACGCTAAAAATGGACACGAGCCATACTGTCATATTAGGCAGAAACGTTTTTGATTTTATCAAATCAGCTTTGCTTGACAAGACAAGTCAATTTTATAAAATAAGAGTTGGCAGTCTGGTGGCTTGGATGCAAACTTTTTGAGTTAACCAATTAGCAAAAAACAAACCTATGATCAAAGTCACGAATTTGACCAAGAAATTTGGGAACGTTAAAGCGGTGGACGATCTGTCTTTTGAGATTCACTCTGGTGAGGTTTTGGGATTTCTCGGACCAAACGGCGCGGGAAAAACGACGACAATGCGAATGCTGACGGGTTTTCTTTCTGCGGATAAGGGGAAAATCACAATTGATGGAGTGGATATCGAAAAAGAACCCATTGCGGCGCAAAAAAAGATTGGCTATTTGCCGGAGAATAATCCGCTGTATAAGAATATGCAAGTGGCGGAATTTTTGGATTTGGCAGCTAGTTTGCACCAGATTTCGAAGGAGAAGAAAGCCGAAGCCTTGGATTTTGTTGTGAAAGCTGTTGCGATTGAAAAGGTTTATTATCGCCCCATTGGAGAGCTTTCCAAAGGCTATAAGCAGCGGGTGGGAATTGCGGCGGCACTTATTCATAAACCGCAGATTATTATTATGGACGAACCGACGGAAGGCTTAGATCCAAATCAAAGAGGGGAGATTCGACAACTAATCAAGGATCTTTCCAAAGAGCATACAATAATTCTTAGTACACATGTGATGCAAGAGGCCTCAGCTGTTTGCAGTCGACTACTGATTATTAACCAAGGAAAGCTTGTGGCGGATGGTACGGCTGATGATCTTTCTAGATTGTCTCAAAGGGAAAAAATTCTGCATTTTGATTTGGAAGGAAAAGAAATTGAATCTCAGCTTCGCAGCTTAACGTATGTTCGCAGCTTGGAGGTTGGAAAAAAGGAAAACAACAGATTGCAGGGTAAGTTGATTCTTGAGGAAGGACACGAAGCTCAAAAAGATATCGCCAGATTAACTTGGGACAATCACTGGGTTATCTGGAATTTGCATGAAGAAGAGCAGCGGTTGGAAGAGATTTTCCAAGTATTAACTAAGACGTAGCTGGTTTGATGTTTTGAATAACGCAGTTTGTATAGTTTTGGCTAAAGATAATCTCATTTTCAGTAAATACCTGAGCTGCTAGTATAATTATTTTTTAAAAAGTAGTATGAAAAATATCCTAACGATTATCAAAAAAGAATTGCAGGCCTATTTTAATAATCCCACGGCGTATATTATCATCTTGGCATTCCTTTCCCTTTGGGAATTCCTTTTTTTCCGCAGCGTATTTCTGGTTGGGGCGGTATCACTTCGTGGGCTTTTTGATCTTTTACCGTGGATCTTGCTTGTTGTTGTTCCCGTGCTTACGATGGGATCTTTGGCCGAGGAAAAAAGCGAGGGTACATTGGAATTTCTCTTAACACATCCTTTGCGTCAGATTCAATTGGTTGTGGGGAAATTTTTGAGTATCTTAATTTTTTTTACGCTAACCCTTTTATTTATTTTCCCCTTGGCGTGGAGTATGGGGAAATTTGGCAACCTTGATTTTGGACAAGTTGTCGGTCAATACTTGGCAAGTGTTTTTGCTGTGTCAGTGCTTGCGAGTCTGGGGATTGTTATTTCTGGACTTTTTTCGAGTCAGATTTCAGCTTTTTTAGTGACTATCATTGCCAGTTTTTTCTTGATCATGTCAGGCACGGAGTTGATAACAGCGCGGCTGCCTTTTGAATTGGCACCTTTCTTCGAGCAACTCTCACTTTCTACTCACTTTAATTCGATGGCGCGGGGCGTTATTGACCTTCGCGATTTATGGTATTTCATTTCTCTTTCAGTAGTTTTTCTTGGATTGGCTTATCTTGGGCTGCTTAGGAATAAATATGGCAACAGAAAATTAGCTTTTCGCAATATTAAAATCGCCGTTGGTTTGTTTATTGGTATTTTTGTTTTGTCTAACATGATTGGTATTAAAATTCCTGGTCGACTCGATTTGACGGAGGAAAAAGTCTACACTCTGTCCGATACTACCCGAGACATTGCTGGAAATCTGCCGGACATTGTAAATATTTCTCTTTATGCCTCGGATAAATTGCCAGCCCAATTGCAGCCAGTTTTGCGTGAAACAAAGGATATTTTAGCGGATTATCAGAATTTTTCCAAGGGCAATATCCGCGTGAGCATTAAAAATCCTTCTGGGGATAGTGCGCTTGCTAAGGAAGCCGCTTCTCTTGGAATCGGTCCAGTGCGTTTTAATGTTATTTCGGATGAGCAATTTCAGGTCAATGAGGGCTATCTCGGTCTCGCTGTCACTTATGGTGGAAAGCATGAAAGCATTCCTTTTGTGGAAAATATTAATGATTTAGAATATCAATTGACCAGTTTTATCAAAGGCTTGACGACGGAGAAAAAAAATAGACTTGGCTTCGTTTCCGGGCATGGCGAGAAGAGTACCCCCACTGATTATAGAGCCTTGCAACAAGAATTGGCCAAGCAGTTTGAAATTGTGCCAGTAGCGGCTGGCGGTGAGAATGCTAATGCTGTCGCGGATAAGTCTGTCGGTGGAAAAACAAAGGATGCGAAAAGCAGTATCGATCAGGTTAAAAAACTTGTTATTCCGTCTGATATTAAGGTGCTTGTGATCGCTGGACCTAACCAAGAATTTTCTAGCGAAGAAAAAAAGTCAGTGACAGATTTTATCGCTGGAGGCGGTAGCGTTTTATTTTTGATTGATGGCGTGACAATCTCTCCGGCAGATATGAAAGTGGCCGTTAATGAAAAGAATTTGGCAGATTTTGTTAAGAATGAAACTGGAGTGGAGGTAAAAAAAGATTTAGTTTATGATCTGAAATCTAATGAAGTCGTGAGTTTTAGTGGCGGTCAGACAAGATTTGCCCTGCCTTATCCATTCTGGGTGCGGGCGGCAAGATCGCAAAATTCCCTACCAATAGCCAGTAAGTTGGAAAATATATTATTACCTTGGAGTAGCTCCTTGGGGGTGGACGCAAAAGTAATTGAGGATAAGGGTTGGGAAAAAATTGACCTGTTTACCTCTTCCGCTTTTGCAGGAGTGCAATCTGGAGCGTTCGATATTACGCCGAACCAGAAATTTAGTCAGACCGGACTAGGACAAAAGACACTTGCGCTTGCTCTTGCGCCAAAGCAGGAAGGGAAAAATCAATCACGAATCGTGATTGTTGGCAGTTCTAATTTTCTTTCTGATCAGTTTATGCAAAACGGTCAAACCAATCTCGCCTTTGCCTTGGATGCCCTTTCTTGGCTAGGACAAGAGCAATCACTGAGTAAGATTAGAATTAAAAATCTAGCTGAGCGAAAGTTTAATTTCACAAACAGTTCCGATCCAAATTTGATCAAATTTGGTAATCTGGGTTTGATTTTTGTAGTGACCGTTGGTTATGGAACATTGCGACTATGGAAGCGGAAGAAAAGAAAAAATGATGTTTATGAAGCTTAAATCAATTTAATTTATGACTTACGCGTTTACCAAAAACAATCTTTAAAGCGCGGGACACTCTGGAGTTTGTTTTTGCTTATTTTAACCCCTGAAACCACCAAAACTTTTCCGGATCAATCTTGGCTATAGAAAAGCTTGCTTTTGGCAAATGCGTAAGTCCTGAAATTATTATTTCTATGGATAATAAAAATATAAAAATCCTGGCAGCTGTTTTTCTTGCTATGGCAATCATCCTTATTTTACCTTGGATTGGTAATCAGTTTGGAATTGGCAAGGATAAGGATGGACCGAAAAATATCAGTCTGGATTTTTCCGACTTTTCCGAGAAATCGGTGGAAAAAGTAGTAATCCAAAATGGCGAGACGAAAAAAGAACTCTCTTTTAGGGAGGGAAAATGGTTGATTGATGGTGGGGAAGCTGATGGAGAAAAAGTCACAGGCTTTTTTAGCGAACTAAAAAAGTTGAAAGTTGGCGAGATGGTTTCGCAAAGCGAAGCTAACCAATCTAAATTTGGAGTGGATAGGGAAGCGGCTATTAAGCTGAGCATCACCCAAAATGGCAAAGAAGCCATCTTTCTGGTTGGTAAAATCGGCGCTACTCCCAATCAATTCTATATGCGAAAAGACGGCATAAAAAACACATACTTAGTTGAAAGTGCTTTGCGAGAAAAGTTGCTATGGGACGCCGTAAAATGGCAAAAGGCAGCCGAAAATTCCAGTTCAGCGCCAAGCGCATCAAGCATCTAGCTTGTTTGTATTTCATGACTTACGCCTGCTCTAAAGCAATCTTTAAGGTGCGTGGTTTGCTAGAGTTTATTTTTGACTATTTTAGCCCTCCTGAAATCAATGGAGTTCTCCTGGATCAACCTTGGTTATGAAAAAGCTTGCTTTTGGGGCAGGTACAAGTCCTAAGCTTATTTTTTATTTAGCGCCTCAATCAGGCGCTTTTTTGTGGATGAAAGAAAAACGCATCTCGGATTGTATTAACAGTAGAAGGGTCGATAAGCTTAATTAGTCTAATAATAGATAAATTATATGAATAACATAAAAAAAACAATCTTAGGAATCGGAACGTTGGCGGTAATTTTGGGTGGAGCGTTTGTGTTTGCCAATAATTCAGAGGCTTATCGGGGTGATCCAAACGTCAAGGGGCCTAATTATTCGCAGGAGCGGCATGATTCGATGCTAAAAGCGTTTGAAAATAAGGATTATAATGCTTGGAAAAATTTAATGGTCGGGCGAGGTCGGGCAACACAAGTTATTAATCAGGATAATTTCGCTAGTTTTGCCGAAGCACACCAATTAACATTGGAAGGCAAAACAGCCGAAGCGCAAAAAATTCGCGCAGAACTCGGATTGGGGCTTAAAAACGGTAACGGCGGAGGCAGAGGAATGGGGAATTGCCAAAATCGTTAAGCGTTGACGAGACAAAAAATATTCAGCTCCAGCTTAGCTGGAGCTGAATATTTTTCTGAGCTATAATCATATTATGCAAAATGAAGTTGTTAAAAATAGCGCCTTGGAAAAACTGACCGACGAAGAGATTGTGGAAAAAGTCCAATCAGTTGACAAGGAGTCTTATGGTTATCTGATGGAACGGTATCAATCCAAGCTTTTGCGCTATGCCAATAATTTAGTCAAAGATGAGCACCGAGCCAAAGATATCGTGCAGGAAGCTTTCATCAAGGCATTTATCAATCTTAACGGATTTAATCCAAAGAAGAAATTTTCCAGTTGGATTTATCGGATTGTGCATAACGAAGCACTTAACGTTTTGAAAAAATATCACAAAGAGTCACCGATGCTAGAAGATTTTGATTTCGAAAGCGCGGAGAATTTGGAAAAAGATTTTTCGCAAAAAGAAATCACCGAGGCGGTCGGAAGGTGTTTGTTAAAAATTCCTGTTTTGTATTCCGAACCACTCGCGCTTTATTATATTGAAGAGAGATCCTATGAAGAGATTGGTGATATCTTAAAATTACCGCAGGGGACCGTAGCAACAAGGATTAGTCGCGCAAAATTATTAATGAAAAAAGTATGCCAAAAGAAGTAGAAAACATTTCCAATGTCGTTTTAGACAAGATTAAAAAAGGCGAAATCAAAATGCGTCCCAGGATTTATTTTATTCTTGGATCAATTTTGATTTTTGCTGGGTTGGTCGCGTCAAGTGTGACGGCTATTTTCTTGGTCAGTTTAATGCGTTTTGCGTTTCGTACGCATGGCCCAATGGGCCAATTTCGTTTGGAACAACTACTTTCTAGCTTTTCCCTCTGGGTGCCATTTGTGGCAATTTTAACGCTAATCTTGGGAATTATACTCTTGCGACAGTTCGATTTTTCCTACAAGAAAAAATTTTGGTTTTTAGTTTTAGGTTTTATTTTAGCAATTATTGCTACCGGAATCCTTATCGACATGACCGGACTGGATAATGTTTGGCTCAAGCGCGGTCCGATGCGGGGAATGATGAAAAATATTGCTCCGGGGGTAAATTTTGGACCTGGCGAAAATTGCGGAGGATGTGGTGGTAAAAAATAAAAAACATAATAAAGGCATGATCTAGCTCAGGGCCATCTTTTTTCAAAATCCAAATTTCAAATTTCCAATCAAGCTCAAATGTTAAATTTAAAACTATTTTTTTGACATTGGGATTTTGGAATTTATTTGGTATTGGAAACCTGCCTGCCGGTAGGCAAGGTTTGGATTTTAAAATTAGACCGATATCTCTTCTATGAATAAATCAATGAGTGCATGAGCTTAACAAAACTTGAGATGCATGCTAAATTGACAGCGGGTCTTTTTTGGAGAGATGGCTGAGTGGTTGAAGGTACCGCACTCGAAATGCGGCGTGCTCGCAAGGGCATCCAGGGTTCGAATCCCTGTCTCTCCGCCTTCGCTAAAGCTTCGGCGGATAAATCCGCAAAGAAAATTTTGACAAGCTTATCTAAAACTTATGTTTTATGTGTATATATTAAAATGTTGTAATGGTGACTTGTATATTGGCTCAACTAATAATTTAAGGACAAGAATTGTCCAACATGGGAGTGGTGAAACTAAAAGTCTGAAAAATAAAAGGTTTACGCTGGAAAGCTATATTGCAGTAAAAACAGAAAAGAAAGCTAGAGAATTGGAAAAATATTTTAAAACCGGCTCAGGTAGAGCTATAATAAAGAAGAGAATTTTAACTGACGAAGCCTTGGCGTAGTTAGTCTCTGTCTCTCCGCCTTCGCCCGCCGAAGCGGGCTACGGCGGATAAATCCGCTAGGAACGTGTGAAGGCGACCCTCGCTATCATTAAACAATAAAAACAAATTATGCCAAAAATATTTTCGAAATTGTCTCTGCGTTTTTTTGCCCAATTTGCGGTTGTCGCGGTGGTTGTCTCTTTATCGCTCATCCATCAAAAATTGGGCATCGAGAAAGCAGCTCCGATTGATGCCTACTGTCCTTTTGGTGCAGTGGAAAGCTTTTTCACATTGTTATTTAAGGGCGAATTCTTGCAAAGGGTTTTCACTAGCTCATTTATTTTGTTGGGTGTATTTTTGGTCGGAACTTTGGTTTTGGGGCGAATTTTTTGTGGCTATTTTTGTCCGCTCGGCGCTCTTCAAGAATGGCTTCGTGCGTTGGGCAGGAAGTTGGGGATCAAAAAAGACTTGGAATTGCCAATTGGATTGGATAAATATTTGCGCTTCGTGAAATATTTGGTGCTTGCCATGGTGGTTTATTATTCTTTCTATCTTGGTGACTTAATTTTTCGCAATTATGATCCCTACAACGCGCTTATGCACCTTGGTATTGAATTTGAAGAGAAGGTTTTTGGTTATAGTATCTTGGTGCTAGTCTTTCTGGCGGCGGTATTTTCCAAGAATTTATGGTGCCGTTATTTTTGTCCCTTGGGTGCTTTTTTCGGACTGGTTCGGAAATTTAGTTTTTTGGAAATTGAGAGAGATGCTAAAACTTGTATCAGTTGTGGCATCTGCGACCAGAGTTGCCCGGCTAATTTGAAAATAGCGACAGCCGAAACGGTTGATGAGGCGGATTGTGTCAGTTGTGGAAAATGCGTCAGGAATTGTCCGGAAAATAGTCTGCGTTTTGCGATCTTTGGTCAAGCCAGTACTAGAAAAACCTTTACTATTCTTGTGATTATCCTGGTAATTCTTCCGCTGGCCATTGCGCCATTTACTCCATTTTGGAAAACCAAGCCAGAGTCTAATATCATAAACACTAAGGGTGAAGTTAATACGGCGGATATCCGTGGGAGCAATACCTTAAAATATGTCATCGAAACGACCAAGGTACCTCTTGATGAATTCCAGTCTAAGTTGGGGTTACCCGGGGATATTGATATCTCATTGAAATTAAAAGAGATTGGTCCAAAATATGAGTTGAAAAATAAGGAGGGAGCTGTGCTGGAGACGGAAGATTTTAGAACGGTCATTGATGCTTATGTCGCAGTTCAAAAAACAAGCACCTCGATTGATTGCCCAACCGGAAGGGTGGATTGTGAATTTCCCGGAGACTGTGCGAGTTACATCGATACAGATGGTGATAAAATTTGTGACCATTCGCAATAAGATAAATCAAATACTTATCTTGATCGATAAATTATGGCGAAAAAAGGAATAACAATCATCGTAAAGGATAAGATGCAAGCGAGCTATCGCTATGAGCTAACTGAGTCTGTGGGGAAAAATTTTGCCCCAGACTTTCAACCAGAGTTGACGCCCAGAGAAATGCTTGAGCTGGGTATTTTCGGTGGAAAGTATATGACTGACTGTGCAGCTGAATTTCCTTCTGCATGGTTTAGTAAGGCTAAGCTATGCCCTGAAAAACACGATCCCAAGCTCAACTTTTTTGGAGTGAATGCTAGTCAGTCACTTTCTGTTTGGCGGAAAAAAGGTTGGATCTCAAAAGATGATCCACGTGGCTGGTTCCAGTGGTATTGCCGGTATTATCTCGGGCGCAGGCACATTGATGACGAACGGCAGATTAGGCGCTGGAAGGCGATGAAGCGCCATGTTTCCCAGATTGAAAAGAATTGTGATTCACACGATTGGGATTGCCGAAAAAAACAGCGACAAGCGGTTTTGCACTGGGCCTATGATAGTCGAAAATACTAATAATTTTGGAATTATAAGAAATAACAAATTTATGAAAAAGAAAAACACACGCGACATTGAAAAGAAATATTCCGATGCCGAGTTTATCAAAAAATTGCGCCGTCTAGCGGATGCGCTGGAAAAAAATAAGCGGTTTTCCATCCAGGTGGCGGACGAGAAAATAACGATTCCGGCCGGAGCGATAATTAATGTCGAGCACGAAAGAGTAAGAGATGAAGAAGAATTGGAGTTTCAGATTAAGTGGAAAAATAAACGGGGATAATTTTTTGTAAAGATGCAAGTTTCCAAGCAACACTTTGAACAGTTCGTGGCCCAAGCGATTGACGGGGTGCCGGAAAAATATCGAGCGTGGATTAATAATCTGGCTTTTTTTGTTGAAGATTATCCCACTGAAGAACAGTTGCGCAAAGTGAAGCTTTCCAGGAGATCTGACGTGACACTTTTGGGGCTCTATGAGGGCTATCATCAAGCAAAAAGGCTCAATATTGGATTAGTTTTTCCTGATAGGATTACGTTATTCAAAAAGCCTATTGAAAGTATGTGTCGAACGGAAGAAGAATTGAAAAGGCAAATTATTAGTACGGTTAGGCATGAAATTGCTCATCATTTCGGTTCGGATGAAACTGGGGCGCAGAAAGCTGGACAGCGAATGGACGGATAAAAAAAAGCCAATGGCTTTTTTTGAAAGACGCGTTTTTGATTGAAGGTTATTTGTGCTTGTCTTTTAGTTCTCGAATTTCACCGAGCAATTCTTTTAGGATGATTTCAATATGCTGGATCCTTTCTTGATTGTGCTGACGTTTGACAGTTAGTTCTTCATCGCTCTCGCCGATATCTTCCATATCTTCTTGAATATCATCGATGTCTTTAGATATTTCCTCTACATCTTCTGAGATATCTTCCACATCTTCGCTGACTTCTGCGAGTGTGTGAGCTTGGCGGTTAACGGTCATTTGGATGAATATGGCGAGATAAATTGCTTCTAGTGATACGACTGTTGTCAGAATGAGCATGATTTGGTCAAAATTGAAGCCGAGCCATTGCAATGAAAAAATTCCCACAAAAAAGATTGTATGGAGAATGAGTGAGTTGAATGATCCGATATGATGGGTGGTAGCAAAGGCTAATTTTTCCAATCTAGATTCATCTCGGGGTAATTTTTTTTCTTGGATATTTTTCATGACGTATCAAGTATAGTCTACTTTATCACTTTCGCCTATATCAAAAATCCAAAAGATGATCGTTTTGTCATAATCACTAATGCATGGCTTGAAATAAGTTATATTGGTATGAATTTTGAAAATAAATGAAATAGTGCTAAGATAGGAGCATAATTTTTTTTAATCTTAATCTAATGAAAAAACAAACTATTTGGCTCGGAGCGTTATTCCTCGTTTTGGCGCTTGCGGGTTGTGGGAATAAGGCGCCAGAAGTGACTGATCAAAAAAAGCCAGTTGAAAAAACTGTTCCAATTGCGGAGAAAAAAGACGATGGCGGGAGTAGTATATTTTCCGGTTCACTTAAAGATTTGATGGCCAAAGGAACAAGTATGCAATGTTCTTGGTCGGCTGATAATGAATCAGGGAAAGTTAGTGGCACGGTCTATGTGAACGGTGACAAATTCTATCAAGAGTTTCTTTCTTCTCAACCGGAAAAAGGAGAAATGAAGAGCTTTATTCTGAATGATGGAGAATGGCTGTATCAATGGAGCACGTTTTCTAAGATGGGAACAAAAATGAAAATGGATGAAGCGAAGAAATTAGCAGAAGATTTTCAGGAGAATCCAGCCATGAAGGCACCTGGCGGACAAGATGTTGCCGTTAAGAGTGAAGATTTGGACAGTAAGTTTGATTATAATTGCAAGAAATGGAATGTTGACGCTTCTAAATTTGTGCTCCCAACTGATATTCAATTTAATGATCTTTCTCAAATGTTAAATGCCCTGCCCAAAGAAGCTGGTGGGAAACCAGAAATAGATGTCTGTCAGATGTGTGAGAGCTTACCAGCTGAAGCAAAAGCCTCATGCCTAAGTAATTGTCAAAAATAAATCATATGAAAGGAATAATATTAGCTGGAGGAACAGCAACGCGTCTTTTTCCGCTCACAGCAACGACTTCAAAACAACTGCTTCCCGTCTATGATAGGCAGATGATTTTTTATCCCTTAAATGTGCTAATCAAGGCTGGGATCAAGGAAATCTTGATTATTGTTGCTCCAGAGCACTCGGGACAATTCATTAATCTTTTGGGATCAATTTTTGAGGGCGTAGGGATTCATTTGGAATTTCGCGTGCAAAAAATTCCCCGCGGTCTCGCCGATGCTTTCATTTTGGGAGAAACGTTTATTGGCAACGATAGCGTGGCGATGGCCTTGGGGGATAATATTTTTGAAGATGATCTCAGTGCTAAGATTAAAAAATTTGAAAAAGGCGGATTAGTCTTTGCCAAAAAAGTTAGTGACCCGGAGCGTTTTGGTGTAGTGGAATTTGATGAACATGATAATGCGATTTCGATTGAAGAAAAGCCTAAAAAACCAAAGAGTAATTTTGCTGTGACTGGATTTTATGTTTTTGATAATCGCGTAGTGAAAATTGCTAAAAGCCTAAAGCCATCCGTACGAGGCGAAATTGAAGTGACTGATATTAATAAGCGCTACATGAAAATGGGGGAGCTTAAAGTTGTAAAAATAAAAGGGGCTTGGCTTGACGCTGGAACATATGATTCACTCTTGGAGGCGAGTAATGTTGTTAAAAACAGAGAAATATACAAACACTTTGACCCAATGATTGATGAGGCAATCGCGGAGTTCAATCTTGAAATAAAAACCATCGCCAAAAAGCGACTTAGCTAGTATTTTTGCTTATTTTCCCGCTTTATAGTAGTCTAAAGCTATGGGAACAGATCTCGAAGAAATCAAAAGCCGCCTGAACATTGTGGACGTTTTGGGTGAATATTTAAGACTAGACAAGACAGGGACCAATTACAGGGCGCTCTGTCCTTTTCATAATGAAAAAAGTCCGTCATTTATGGTTAGCGAAGAAAAACAGATTTGGCATTGTTTTGGTTGTCAAAAAGGGGGGGATATTTTTTCTTTTGTAATGGAAATTGAGGGCTTAGAATTTCGCGATGCTATGCGGCAACTGGCAGAAAAAGCAGGAGTGGAATTGAGGGTGGTTGCGCCGGGAATGCTTGAGAAAAAAAATCGCACGACGGAGATTTTGGAATTAGCGACCAAGTTTTATGAAATCCAGCTTTGGAAAGGCGCAGGAAAGGAAAAAATTGTGAGTTACCTGAAAGAACGGGGACTGGACGAAGAGACAATTAAGCTTTTTCGTCTAGGTTATGCACCAAATGGGTGGCGCAATATTTTAGAATTTTTGACTAAGCGCGGTTTTTCAATTTCGGAGATTGAGAAAACAGGATTGCTTGTAAGAAAGGATAGTGCATCGGGACAGAATAATGCTGAAACAAAGTTTTATGATCGTTTCCGCGACCGAATCATTTTCCCCATTTGTGATTATTCAGGGCGTGTTTTGGGTTACAGTGCGCGTGTTGCTCCCGGTGGGGACGAATCGCAAGCTAAGTATGTTAATTCGCCAGAAACGGAAGTTTATCACAAAAGTAAGGCGCTCTATGGCATTGACAAAGCCAAGGGTGAAATTAAGCAGAAGGATTTTGTGTTATTGGTCGAGGGTAATATGGATGTGATTGCGGCCAGTCAAGCGGGGATAAAAAATGTAGTGGCTGTTTCCGGTACGGCGTTGGCATTGGCGCAACTCGACACTTTGAAGCGTTATACGAAAAACTTGAAAATGCTTTTTGATATGGACTCAGCTGGGGAAGCGGCGACGAAAAAAAGCATCAAGTTGTGTTTGGAAAAAAATATTTCTGTCCAAATTGTGGAACTGCCCTTTGGCAAAGACGCTGCCGATTTGGCCAAGAATAACCCGGAAAAATTGCGTGAGGCGATTGAGAGTTCAAAGAGCGCGATGGAATATCTCTATGATAAGGCTTTTTCCGCTCATGATAAGGACGCGGCAGAGGGTAAGAAAAAGATTAGTGAAGAGCTCATGGAGATGGTGGAGAGTCTTTCAAGTGAGGTGGAAAAAAGTCATTGGGTGAAAAAGATAGCCCAAGGACTGGATGCTCCTGAGTCGGCATTGACTGATATGCTAAAAAAGACTAAACTGGGAAACAGAATATCGGTGCGTAAAAAAAACCAAGCTGACGAACCAATGGTAACTGAGGATCGTCAAAAAGTTGATATACTGCTTGAAGAACTCACCGGCTTAGCGCTTGTTTCCGGAGAAATCTGGAAGGAGCTTTTGGAAAAAAATGAATACCACGCCTGTTTTTCGCGTTTTCTTCTGCTTGATTTGATGCTAAAGCGGGGAGTGGAATTTAACTTCGATTTTACTATTTTAACAGGAAATATTGACCGGGAGCTAAAGCTTCAGGCGGAAAAGCTATATTTTCGTAAGAAATTTCGTTTGGGACTGAATAATAGTCTGGAAGAAATTCAAGTGGAAAGTTTTCCTGTGGAATTTGAGGGAATATTGTTCGAGTTGAAAAAAGAAATAAAAAAAATAAAACTGATTCAAATTACCAAGGATTTAAAGCTAGCGGAAAGTCGCAAGGACAAGGCAGCTCTAGATTTTTTACGAGAAGAATTTGAAAGAGTACTTGTGGAGTAAAGTTATGTTGATAAATTTTAAAACTTTTAATTTTTATGGTTAAGAAGAAAGGACCGGAAAAAATAAAAAAGCGTTTGCTTAAAAAAACAAAGAAAATTATGCCAAATAAAAAGAAGTTAAAGCCGGTCAAAGTTGCGATTAAGAAGAAGGAAATTAAAAAGGTTTCTTCAAAAGCTTCAAAAAAAGCTCACCCAAAACCATTGAAAAAAAAGGTTGTTTTGGCGCGCAAAGATGAGAAAAAACCAGTTTCCAAACATACCGCTGGTCGCTTCACAATTAAAATTAAGCCTAAAAATAAGCCGGTAACGAGCGGAAAAACCAAAAAAGAGGATAAGAAAAAGGTAATAAAACTGAAAAAGGGAGAAATTGAAAAAAAACCAGAAACGGAAGGTGGAAAAAAGAATAAAATCGAAGATCTGGTCTATCGCTCTAAGCAACGCGGTTTCATTACGGAAGATGAAATTTTGCATGCTTTTCCAGATGCCGAACGCGACATTGAAAAATTGGAAGAACTCTATGAAAATCTGGAAAAAAGCAGCATCAAAGTGATTAGTTCGGATGAGATGATTAAATTTGAAACCGACAAAATTTCAGAAGACTTTGAAAGTGAAAAAACAACTAAAAAAAGCAAATCTCCTCGCAAAGATAATCTGGCCGCTGGAATTTCCGATGATGTATCTTCAGACCTTGTGCAGATGTATCTGCGAGAAATTGGACGAGTTGATCTGCTCTCCACTGCTGAAGAAGTGGCTCTGGCCAAAAGAATTGAAAAAGATGATCTCGCGGCCAAGCAAAGAATGACCGAAGCGAACTTGCGACTGGTTGTTAGTATTGCCAAAAAATATGTTGGACGTTCGCATAATCTTTCGCTACTCGATCTCATTCAAGAAGGCAATATCGGACTTTTCCGTGCGGTGGAAAAATTTGATTACAGAAAGGGTTACAAATTCTCGACCTATGCCACTTGGTGGATTCGTCAAGCTGTGACGAGAGCCCTCGCTGACCAATCCAGAACAATCAGAATCCCGGTGCATATGGTGGAAACAATCAACAAATACACTCAGATAACTCGTCGCCTAGTCCAAGATTTGGGCCGTGAACCACTTCCGGAGGAGATTGCCGTGGAAATGGGTGTCGAGGTGGAAAAAATCCGTCACATCCAAAAAATCTCTCAGGAAACAGTATCTCTCGAAACAACCGTCGGAGACAGTGATGACGACTCAGTGCTTGGTGATTTTGTGGAAGATACGGAAACCGTGATGCCTAATCAATTGGCTTCGAGAAAGATGCTCAAGGAACATGTGGAAGAAATTCTGCGAGACCTCACACCACGCGAACAAAAGATTTTGAAAATCAGGTTTGGCCTGGAAGACGGCGTGACCCACACGCTCGAAGAAGTGGGCCAAGAGTTTGGCGTCACCCGCGAACGTATCCGTCAGATCGAAGCGAAAGCCTTAGAAAAAATTCGGGATCATAAGACGATAAAGAAGCTCAGGGATTATTAAAAAAGAACAAAAAACACCTAGGAATGGGTGTTTTTTCTTGGGTTAAACAGTCTGGGTATAAATTAAAAATTGATTGAAGTGGGGCATTAAGCCACAAAGCGCCTTTATTGCGAATTTGTTTTTTGCTTGATTTATGGTTGCTTAATGGTGTAGACTACTTGGAAGCTAATTTATTGAAAATATGAAGGTTTTTTGGTATTTTTTGACAGATATTATATTGACAGTGCTTTATGTATGCGCTGGTCTTTTTTGGTTTTTTCCAGCAAAATTCATTGAGTATGGGACATTAGCAGTGTTGACGGTAGGCCTCTTCCTTATCGCTATGTTATGGATATTAGATATAGAGAATTATAAAAAGATAAGGATTAGAAAAGTACGAAAAGAAGGCAAGGCCATTTTTTTAGATGACAGAGAAATTTGCGATTCTAAAAAGGATGAGTTGGGCTTTCGTGAAGATGCTATAAGATTTGCTAAAGATGTCTTGAATGGAAACTCGAGCAATCCTATCGTATTTGGTTTGGATGCTCCTTGGGGAAGTGGAAAATCAAGCTATTTAAATATATGCGAGAAGGAAGTGTGGGAGAAGCAAAATGATTTAATTGTATTTCGCTTTAGGCCAATTATATATAGCACTAAGAGACAAGATCTTTTCGTAATATTTAT
The DNA here is from genome assembly GCA_049297495.1 of Candidatus Moraniibacteriota bacterium. Lineage (GTDB taxonomy): Bacteria > Patescibacteriota > Minisyncoccia > Moranbacterales > UBA2206 > UBA9630. The sequence continues at coordinate 8,848 of JBAQUL010000004.1, read as the reverse complement.
TGAGGAGTTTGTAAAAATGTTAAAGCCTCGTATTGAGCAAGGAAAAGTCGATTCTTTGAAATTGCATCTTCGAAGATATTCGCAAATTATCCAAGGTTTTAAAATAAATTTTTTCGGATTAAATGTTGAGTTTAGAAATATTTTTCTTCAATCGAGTGAAAAAACGCTGAAACAAATAGAGGATGATGTAAAGGCTCTAGGAGAAAAGATAATAATCGTGGTAGATGATCTGGATAGGCTATATCTGGAAGATGTTAAGGCTATGTTAAATATAGTTCGCAATATCCTTTATATTCCAAATATAACTTTTATACTTTGCTATGACACTGATAGTATAAATGCCTTCGATACTAGCCATAAAACAATTCATACATATTCAGATATTGACCAAAAACAAACTTATTCTCGAGCAGAGCACGAGATGAACAACCAAAAAATAAATGCGTATTTTGAAAAAATCGTTCAAGTTAAAAAAACTCTCATCCCAGACAGAGAGATGCTGATCAAATATTTTCGCAAGGAGCTAAAAAATATTTGTAATAAAGAAGATGAAAGTTTACAAAAATTTTTGGACGGGATTGCCTACTTTTTTCTTCCAGAAAATTATCCGAATTATCAAGAGCTACTGGGGGATGTGAGAAAAATCAAGAGGATTGTAAATTTCTTGAGAGCCTCCAATCTAGTTAACATTGATTATGATGAAAGGGATATAGATCCAATAGCTCTGCTAAAACTAGTGTTGTTATACATAAATTATCCTCATATTTTTCGTAAGGTTTACAATAGCGAAACAAGTGGCTCATCTGGCTTCTTCTCATTAGAACGCAATGAAGATTATAGCCAAAACAACGGTAAGTTACTATACAAGAATTCAGATAGATTTTTAAATTATCTAAAAACGGTGAAAGACAGTGAGCGCTTTTTGCTGAAAGATTTGTTTTTCTTAGATAGCAAACAAGGTGCATGGGAAGCAAATAAATTAAAGCAAGAGATGGATAGTATTGAATTTCAAAGGATTTCCCCGATGTTTAATGGAGGAATGTTTATGCGTAAAAACCTCGAGGATTATTTGCAGATTATTGTTGAAAGGAAATTACTAGAACGATGGAAGTATGATAATTTTCACTTAAACAGAGTGGCTGACTTAAAAACAAAATCCGTTGATGATATATTTGTTCAAACGCCAGAATATAGTGCAGCTAACGGAGAACAACCGAGAGATCAATTTTTTATGAATGCGGGGACATCGGATATAGATTTTGAAAGTGCAACAAAGGTTTTAAGCTATATTACAGAAAATATTGCGAAGTATTCATTGGTTAATGAATTTTCCGAAATATATAATGGACTTAGGGATGACTTAGTATATGAAGTAATCTTCTTATTAAATAGACGGGGATGGAAAGATAAAGATGGGGGTTCGTATCATAACACTGCCAAAAACGTTGCCTTGATAGCTAAAAGAATATTTGGTGAGGGTGATTATAGGGGCAATGGTATTTTTGATGCGTTTATTGATGTTGAGCGAGGTATTTTGGGAATCTCAGATGCTTCTAGATTTTTATCAGCATGTGATAGAAGGGGTAGTTCAGATAACTGGAATTTATACACTTCACTTGATAACTACGGAAAAGAAAAGGGTACAAGTTCAAAGAGAATTCTTGGACAAAAGCTTTACGCTGTTTTCAAAAGCGAGTATATCAATAAGAATATCAACTTTTTAGAAAAAATAGAGCAATTGCCTGAGGAAGAATTACTTGGTGATTTCAAAGATTATATAGTAAAAGAATTTGAAAGAAAAAACGCTAGTCTTACTGTTGAAATTTCTAAAATAAAAAGTAGCCTTGCTGGGCATATATTATACCAATTTGGAAGAAATAATGATGCTATAGGAATGTTAAATGGGGATGGCAATGAAGATGGAGGTGGAATATCCGAAGAAATGCAAAAATATTTATTTGATGTATGTTTTAATGTCGAAAAAAATATAGATAATTGTAGATATTTTGTAAATCATCTACTCGCAAGTTTTTCATGGACTCATGAAATACGAGGAACCGAATATCGTCCTTTGATTGCAGAATTTAAAAAAGCTTTTGATAATGAACTTTTAGCAAATTATTGGATGAATAATGCAGAAAAGATAAAGACATATTGCAAAGCTCTCCCACAAGATACAAAGGTATTCACGTATAACTATACAGCAAATTATAGTGATGATTTGAGTGTACTATTCGATGAGCTAGGTAAGATAGGGATAGTCGCATCCAATGCGAATGTAAAAGAAAAAATATAATGTTATAATTATGATATAATATTTATCGAATAAACATATGGGAAATGAAACAAAAAAGGAGGGTAAAATTAGTTTATTTTCTAGATTTGCTTTTTGTTTATTACTGTTAGTGACACTATTTTGGTTTTTTATCTTGATTGTTATTGCAATTATCAATGGGGAAGAAGGTATTTCGTCTATCTTACTCTTGATTCTTTATCTAGTTCTTATGCTTATCGTTCTAAAGCCCATGCTTTTGATTGCATTTAGAGGTTCGCTTCCGATAGAGATGGACTATAAATATAAATCAAAATTATTTCAATCTGTAGAAGTAATGAGGTATTTAATAAAAGGCAATGATTCAGACTCATTAACAGAACTATTTTTGGATGAAGATTTCCATAAGAAAAAAAGCGTCTTCAAAAAAATAAAAAGTGGACTAAAAAAAATATTTCTTTTTATCGCCGTACTTGTTGTTTCTACAACGATAATTAGCCAAATAAGGGGCTACTATGCTGATGACTTAGAGAACTTAATTATAGGTATAGCGTTAGCTAGTTTGGTAATATTTATTTGGAAAAAAATAGATAATAGATATTTTAAAAGTGATTCTGGTGATAAGAGGACAATTTCAGGGCAAAATCCACAGTGTAGTCTTGAAAATCAAGCTGAAGATGATAATGATCTTTTATTATTATTTGAGGATGATGAAGATGACAAAGATAAATTAAACAAGGAAATGTCTCGAAGTAAGTAATTATTAGGCAAACGTTTTTTGCATAAATCCAGTTCTAACCGTATTAACTAAACCGCCCCATTTTTAATATATTAATCTAATATTATGAAACAAATCAACTTTAGTGAGTTAGGCAAAAAAGAACAATCACTCTTGCAAGAGGCGAAAGAGGCGGGAGTGAGATATATTAATAAAAAAGGCACTCGTCACATTGGCGCAGCATTGCTTTGTGATGATGGGAAAATTTATCACGGCGTCAGCATCCGCCGGACCAACACTAGCAATTCAACTTGCGCTGAACGCATGGCATTGGATAGCGCACTTTTTGATCAAAATTATGACTATGCGCTTTTGGCAATCGTAGGATTTTTTGACAATAACAGTATGGACGGAAGTGGCAAGTCGGATCAATTGACCCCTCCTTGCGGAACCTGTCGACAGATATTGGCTGAGGCGGAAGGATATGGATCGAAAACGGAGGCGATTCCGATGCTGCTGGCAAATAGTGACCTGTCTCTTGTGGTTAAGACTGATTCTCAAGAACTCCTTCCATTGGCGTATAAGGCGGATGTGTACAAGAAAGATAAGCTGGCTTCTTAGAAATGGTGGGTCTTCGAATTTGACAAAAAACCTCATCCGTGTTAAAAATAGGCGAAGTTAAATATATGTATATAAATTACGAAAACCAACTGAATATGGCAAAGACCTGTGGGAATAATTCTCCCCATTTTGCCATTGTCGCAATGTATGATGATTTGCGAGCCCAGGCGGTTTTTGTGAGCCAGTATGCGTATCGGATAGACACTTTTTAGACGTAGTTCACACGAAATTGATAAAAGACCTTCTCGGCTCAATCGTAAAAGCCGAGTTTTTTGTTTTTATGCTTGAGGTGATCATTAACAATAACTTAGAGGAGAATAACATTATGTCAAAAAAAACCATCAGAACCTACGTTGTATTTTCATTTCTTTTTAGTTTGGCTCATTCCTTCTTCTTCGCAACCTATGCATTATTTCTGGCTTCACGTGGACTAAATCTTTTGGAGATAAATATCGTCAATATGTTTTTTATGGTTGGGGTATTTCTTTTGGAAGTGCCCACCGGAGCATTTGCTGACACTTTTGGACGCAAAAAATCAGTTGTTGTCGGATGTTTGCTATCTTCGTTTTCGATGCTGATGTATTTCTTGGGAAACAGCTTTTGGGCTTTCGTGGCAGCTGAGCTTATTGGTGCACTGGGATTGACTTTTCTCTCTGGTGCGCTGGAGGCTTGGGTTGTGGACGCGCTGGCAAGTCATGGTTATGACGGAGAGATTGCAACTGTTTTTCGTCGAGAAGTCTATGCCTCACAAATTGGAATAATTGTTGGTAGTTTAGCTGGTGGATACTTGGGTCAATTTGATTTGGCTCTACCATGGCTGGCTAGCTCAGTCGGTACCTTTATTGCAGGGATGTTCGCTTTTTTTGCGATTACCGAAAAAGAGAAAAAACATGCACCTTTCCGGTTTACTTTCGCGCCTTTCAAAAAAGTTATCAGGGATAGTGTCAGTTTTGGTTTCAAGAAAAAATCGGTCTGGTTTGTGACACTATTTGGAATGTTTTTGGCGATGTCGGTTCAGGGGATGAACATGCAGTGGCCATTCGTATTTCAAAAAACTTATGGATTTTCGACGTCTCAGCTTGGTTGGTTGTTTGTGGCAGTTTCACTATTTACAATGCTAGGCGGAATATTATCGAAATATTTCGCAGGGAGGATCCAGCAGGAAAAAAATGCAATTGTGCTTTCGCAAACTGTGACAGTAATTGGAATGCTCGGGGCAGCGATGATGTTTGGAATTGTTCCCATGGTTAGCCTATTTCTTTTTCATGAAATGGGACGCGGGATGGTGGGACCTTTGAAACAAAGCTATCTCAACCATCGCATCCCATCAGAAAAGAGAGCGACAATTTTGTCTTTTGATTCAATGATGGGGAAAGCTGGTGCTTTCATTGGTCTTTTCGGTAGTGGCTACTTGGCAGAAAAAGCTGGTATTCCAACAAACTGGCTGGCATCTGGAATTCTTCTCGCGGTTGGGGTTGTGGTTTTTTATAATCTCAAAAACGGAGAATAGCTCCAAAAAGCGTTCTGAAATCTATCAGAACGCTTTTTTCTCTTCGTTGACATTTAGGCTATTTTTTGCTAAATTAAAATAATACTAGAATTAGTATCATTGTAAATTAACCGTTCACAAGGGAGGTGTAGGATGCAGCTTCAGGCACATGATATCGAGACAATTTGTCGGATTTTACTTTGGGTCATTTTCCTTCTTGTTTGTTGGGGCGTCTATAGGGTGAGGGGGATGATTAAGGAGCCAGTATCAATGCCGATGTTTGCCATCGTCGCACTATTTTCTGGCGGGACTGCCGCCACTCTTGCTTATTGGGCATTCCAATGGAAGGGGTGGATGTCTTGAGCTTATCGAGCGGGATAATCATCTTATCGCAAGAGGGATGAGTCTAATGACTCATCCCTTCTTTATTTTACAAGACCGATTCTTGACAAGATTAGTGTTACTTGCTAGGGTTATGTGTTCTTCGGTAAATTGAGTGTTTTTTAAAAGACATTTTGACAAAAGTATTTTGTTGATAAATTATAACGTAGGTCCAAAAAAGGAGGAAGTCATGGAGAATCTGGCATATTACGTTGTGTTTTTTGGTGCTCTTGTTGCAATTGGCTTTTTATTGCGTACAATTTTTTCTGATGAAAGACGCGTGGCAAGGGCGACGAGACGCTATGAGCGGGCATTTAATGAGCAGTTGGCCAGTCCAGCGCTTTCCTTCGCCTATTTCACGAAAGAGAAGCTGGCGGAATTTAAGCAACGGGTAATAACGTTGCACAAAGTTCATTGGGCGGAGGGGCGTTGCTCAGCTGCGGCGCTAAATGCCCTTGCGAAGGAGATTGAGATTATTGTGAAAAATCCGGCAATGTTTTTGGAGCGCAAGCGATATGATCCGGTGGATGATAGTTTGCTCGAAGAGCCGGTCTCCGTCGAAGTTGATCATCCTATTGTAGGCAAGCTGTTCATGGAAGTTAACAGTCATAATTTGCAGCATGCTAAGCAGGCCTTTTTTCGACCAAAGATGGGTTACCCCGATGAGCAATTCTATCAAATCAGATTTGAAGACTGGGAAATTCCTCGGGATGTGCGAGTTGTTGAAGAAATGAACAAAAGGGCTTTAGTTTCCGCAAAAATATTTTATTACATATTCACCGACAAAGAAGTCCGCATTCATTAGTCCTATGTCTATTTAGGGAGAAAAGCGAATAATGAATAGGTGAGTAGTTTCGATTCAAGTTTAGCAAGGGTTGGTTTTAGAATCTAAGACCAACCTTTTTGTTTTTCCGTTTTGAAAAATTTGACAAAAATCCACCCATTTGCTAAGTTATTACTATGTTTAGAGATATAACCAAAACAATTGAAAAGAATATCACTTTGATGTTGATTTGCGTCTTGATTATAGTCAAGGCCGGTTTTGGTTTAAGGGAAATGTGTAGGGGGTAAGAAAAAAACATTTTCACTAAACCAAGACCGGTCTCCTGAGGAGCCGGTTTTTTAGTTCCTTGAAAGAATATGAAGAAATAAAAAAAATAATAGCAAGCTTAAGTTAGTCAACTTAAGTTAACCAGTAACAATGGGATAGGGGGATTTCAGATGAAGCGTGAACAGATTAAAAAAGAAGTTGCGACAAGAAGAAATGCTCAAGGGGAAATTCGAAGCTCTATTAACGCATTTTGCGCTAAAGAGTTCGGAATTGAGGATTTTTTTGCGATTGCAGACAAGCATTTTCCTGAACAGCTGGACGAGTTTCAGGTTTGCTTGGTGCGTCAAGTGCCGACACCGAACGTTGAACACTTAGCCACGTATCTTTCGGCAAAGGCATGGGGATTGGAACCGGTCTATATGTCACTGACCAGGGATTCTTTCCCACAGCAGGCGACAGAAAACCAGTACAAAAAATCTCTAGTTAATTCGCCAAGGATGTTTCGTGGGAGGAAGGGAATCTCGGTTCAGCATGAACGTCTTGTTCAAGATAGTGTCCTGCAAAATATCATTCTCTCCGATTTGGGAACGAAGTGTGGTAGGAAACTCCCGGAGGTTCATTGGGAGCTGATGGGAAAAGCCATTCCCAATCCTCCGCAAAAGCTCGAACTTGCTGGTTTTTTCCAGGAATTGCTCATGAGCTCTTCCAAGAATTTGCCCCGCTGTGTTTTCGTGCGCCAAGGCAGACGAGAAAAAATGTTTTATGGCTGTAACTTTTCCGAGGCGAACGATCCGCGTCCGCCGGCAGACTGGTATTACTTTTTTTATTTACTTCTTTTCGTCAGCGGCAGTCGTGGCCTTGCTTCGACTGTTGATGAAGATCCGGAAGTTCTTGCGTGGTTCAAAGAGGGTAACCAAAAGATTGAGAATATTTGTGGATTTTTGCCACTTATTCTCGATACTCCACTTAAGGTTGAGGTTGACGGTTTTTGCTCAAAGTTAAACGAGATTCCTCGCAAAGCTTTGGGTGGAAATGGTTTTTTGAAATCTCTTCCTGCTCCGCCTCAAGCCACTGTTGACGGATGTTTCTTCGGGCTGATGAAGCATTATGAAGAAGGGTTGATTGCTCATTCATAATTGCTTCAAAGGGGGGTTGTGCTAAGATTGTATTAGTGCAACCCTCTTTCCCTTGTTAGCAAGTTAAATTTTCTATATATCACTATGAATACTAAAAAATTCAATTACCAAAATTTTATTGCCAAATTAATTTCTTTTGCTCCAAGGCAATTGGAAGGAGAATTGAAGGCGTGTGATTTTTTAACTTCCATGCTGGAGGAAAATAGTGTTTCCTTTGCGCTGCAAAAATTTAGAGTAATGATTCCTCTGACACGACATGTTTCTCTGTCTGCCGATGGCAAAAAAGTTAAATGCGAAGGCTGTTCTTTTTTGAGTGGAGAAATTAAAAGCAATGACGTTGTGCTCAGCTCCTTGCTTTCTTCTTCGATTTGTCAGGAAATTTCCAATATCAACTTCAACCCCAGGTGCGAAGGAATATCGCTGAAGAACTATTATTTCACCCCAGCTATTTGCGTTAATTACAAAGATATTGCCAAAATAGTTGAGGCGAAAAAAATTGCTGGCAATGTTCAGGTTGAAAAAGTTGCTCATCAATCGGCTAATATCCTGGTGGGAAACGTGAAAAATCCTAAAGCCATCTTTTTTGCTCACTATGATAGCATTAAAAAAGGCGCGATTGATAATGCTTCTGGTGTGGCAGTAATGATGAAGGTGATTTTGGAAAGGCCAGAAACGTTAAAAAATAATCTGTTTGTTTTCTCCGGAGCCGAGGAATTATCCTATGATAAACCGGTTTATTGGGGGAGTGGCTTTCGTGCTTTTGAACGGAAATACCAAAAACTGATTGATAGTGCCAAAAAAATCATTGTTATTGATTGTGTGGGAAACGACCCGGCAATTGTGATAACTGATCCAAATATAGCAATTTTGGCTTTCCCGGTGAAAAACTTGGATAAAATAGCCAAAAAGACAGAGATTGTTACAGCAAATTTGGATAGCCTTATGAGTGTTTATCATAGCGATTTAGATGATGGAAGAGGCATAAGTGAGGCCTATCTTGATGAAGCTTTTGCGCTTTTAGTAAAGAAATCAAGGTAATAATTAGCCTCAATACGTTTTCTATCCAATAGCTTGGAAACAATTAATTAAATAATTTGGCGTTTGAAAATTAATTCCCATATGCAATCTTTCCGCATTGTAGTAACTCAGATACTCTGGTAATGCTCGATTAAAGATTTTC
>JBAQUL010000003.1:0-1941 GCA_049297495.1 Candidatus Moraniibacteriota bacterium | reverse complement strand
CAGCATCGTTTTTTATCAAGTGAAAGATTCCTCTTCCTCCGGCATACTCCATTGTTTTCTCCGTCACTTGAATAATCACAGGAGAGCGCATCTCCTTTGCTGCTGCCACAATCGCCCGCGTCGTCTCAAGATTAACAGTGTTAAATGCTCCCACGGCATAGCCACCTTCTTTCGCTTTTGTTAAAATTTCTTTGACCGAAGTAATCATAAATTAAATTATTATCCATTAATTATCCTGGCTATTTTCAAAAACTCCCTCGGCGCCAACGACTCTCTTCCAATTAGCGCACCTTCCATTCCGCTCTCAATACACGCCTGTTTCACAGTCTTCACACTGACCGATCCACCATAAATTATACGCATTTTCTGAATCATATTTTGAGAAAAATTACGTGATAGAATTTTTTGAATCAAAACTTTTGCCTCCATAATCTCATTGCTTGTCGGAATACTGTCTGATCCAACTGACCAAATCGGTTCATAGGCTACGACTATTTTTTCCAACTTTCCAGCGCCAATATTTGCAAAAGCTTCCTTAACTTGCCTAGTTATCACATGCATTGTCTCGCCAGATTGCCTCTCTTCCTTCGTCTCACCCACACATATTATTGGGCTAAGACCATTCTTGAGACTTATTAGTACCTTTTGATTGATTGATTGATCGTTTTCAAAAAAGTATTTACGTCTTTCGCTATGACCGATAATCACATATTCTGAGCCAAAGTTTTTCAGCATTAATGGTGAAATCTCTCCTGTATAGGAGCCTTTTTCTTCCCAAAAACAATTCTGCCCGCCCAAGATTACTCCCTTGCCTAACACTTTTCTAAAATTTTCCAAATGAATCGCCGGAGGACAAAGCACGATTTCCGTCTGAATCATTTTTTTTCCAGTCAATTCCTTTTTAAATGCTTTTAAATATTGCTCCCGTTCTACTTGGGAAACTAGATTCATTTTCAAGTTTCCAATGATTAGCTTACACATAGTTTTTAATATTATTAGATTTCCGCCCGAGGCGGATCTCAGCCCAAGGCTGATGAGCCTTTGGCTCAAGTCTCAGGCTGACATTTTGAGATTGCCGATTACAATTTTTTTATATTATTTATTCTTAATATTCAAATGTCTCCGCACAAACCAGATTGCGCCGATCAAAATCAATACCCCAATCACTGCGTCAAACTTATGGAAATAAACGCCAAGCGTATTCCAATTATCGCCCAGTTTTTTTCCAATATAAGCCAGGAGGTAACAAAATGGCAAAGAACCTAAAAAAGTATAAACTACAAACTTAGGAAAATTCATCCGAGCAATCCCTGCTGGAAGTGAAATAAATGTCCGCACAACAGGAAGAAGTCTGGAAATAAACACTGCCGCGTTGCCATATTTTTTGAAAAAATTATCAGCAATATCCAAATCGTGCTTAGTAACCAAGATATACTTTCCATACTTTTCTGCAGCTGGTCTCCCGCCATAATAGCCCACCCAATAAGCCAAAATACTACCAATAACACAGCCGACTGCCCCAGCTAACGCCACACCCCAAAGACTAAATTGCCCTTGCGAAACCAAATACCCTGAAAAAGGCATGATGATTTCCGATGGCAATGGAACACAAGCCGACTCAATTGCCATCATAAGAGCAACTCCAGAGTAGCCCAAAAGAGAAATCCCCCAAATTATAAAACCAGCTAGAAATGAAATTATCTGCTCAATCATTTTTCATGAAGCATATAGTATAAAACATATAGCAATAAATCACTCAGATTTAAAATTGCTAGTTGTTACATACTATATGTTATATGTTTTTTAAGTATTCCGCCGCATCCTCCGGACTAATCGTAACGATTTCAATTCCGGTTGAAACCTCAAATCCCGCCCAAATATTTAGTTTTGGCAAAATTTCAATATGCCAATGATAATGTGGATAATCTTTTCCATCACAGG
>JBAQUL010000002.1:0-21495 GCA_049297495.1 Candidatus Moraniibacteriota bacterium | reverse complement strand
TCTTTTGTCTCGATCGACTGCACGATACCACAAAAGACGCTTATCCCTAGGGTAACTTGGTTTTAGAGGCATATATTTTTTCATAGTTAACAGTGTTACCCCTTAGTATACCAAGTGTTACCTATTACTGTTAACTGTACATTCCCTTGACTTATTTCTGTTTTTCTGATACAGTATAAGGTCTCGTTTTGGCAAGATCGTTAAAAAATCAACCTTATAGAATTGGAGAGCATATGAAGGATGAATCAAATATCCAACGAGGAAACCAAGTTTTTACAAGACAAGAGCTGGAAACTATCACATTTCCTACGGAAACCAAAACCTACAAGCCCATTAACCATAGCCTGATTGCCGATCTTATTATTGAAAATGGCAACAGTGTTCTGGCTGGCTACCAACTGAAAAGTGAGGAATTTTTTGTGGGCAGATATGGACGACAGCTTGCTGGCTGCATTACCTTCAATAAGAATGAGCAGGAAGAGGGTCTTTGTATCGGCTACAGAAATTCCTATGACAAATCATTGTCCGTTGGTGTTTGTGTCGGCATCAAAAATCCGATTTGGGATAGCTTTGCTTTTAACGGAAGTGTTGTGGCACTTAAAAAGCACACTCAAAGTATTCTTGCATCAATTGAGGAGATGCTGATTGTCGCAGTTTTTCGCGCATCTCGAAAATTTACTGAATTACTCAAAGATCTTGAGAGCTTAAAAAAAGTTACAATTGAAGATGATGAGGTATACAAAACGCTTGGATTGCTTTGCGGACACGATATTCTCGGCCCACGGCAATTCACATCCGCAGTAGCTCACTGGAAGGTAGCAAAAAATGATGAAAATTTTTCCAAAGATCTTTATGGTCTGTATGGGATATGCTCATCAGTTCTAAAAAGTACCCAACCCTTAACATTTCTTGATAACTACGTAAACCTGCATAATGCTTTTTTGAAAATGTTAGCCTAATGTTGATGTCAGTAATAATATTGCTTGAGATCATACCCCCATCTCTTAGAGGTGGGGGTTTTGTTAATAAATAGCAACTAATTCCAAATCCTACACAATTTTAATATCGCTTAAGGTTTCAAACACTTCAGCTATTACGAGCTAGATTAAATTAGGGCTTATTTGGCTTTTTTTGGTTACCACAAACTAGATAAGTTTCCCGAAGGCACCATTCCGGCAGATGTATTTTTGAACAATCTTAAAAAACATTTTTTGTGATGCGTAATTTATATTGCTAATCAGAAAATATCATAGTAAAATAAAAGCATGACGAATGCAAAGAATGAATCGTCAGAAAAGAATCGGTTAATAGTTCTTTTTTGGCGATTCGTTTTTTTATTTCCCAACTACTATAATTAAAATAAAAAATTACCCGGTTTTAATTTTTGCCCTATAACCCCTAATTTAAGAGTAAATTTTAAAAACTTAGTAAAAAGCAAGTCTATGGGCGAAGTATTTTTCAAGAAAAGTTCAGTACTATTAGCAGCCGTGGTTTTGGCAATTGGCAGTTTTTCAATGTTTGCAGGAACTGCGTCTGCTACCTCACTGAACCTTCCGGTCATTGCTTCTGGTGGACAAAATATCTATATTTATCCTACTGCAAATAATTCTTTAAATGCACCGTGGGGATGTCAAGGAACAACTATTGGAAGTGGAGCGCAATCAGGCACAGACGGTTACGGCAATACAGCAGCAATACTAGCCGCCTGTAATGCTACTGGTACTGCAGCTGATATATGCGCTGATTTAAATGAAGGAGCTGGCTATAATGGTTATACTGATTGGTATTTGCCCGCACTAGATCAGCTAGCTGCGATAGATACGGAAATTGCAGCAAATCGTTTGTACAAAGGAGATTATACGGAAACGTGGGCTCCTTTTCTGTCTGGTTTTAGCGATGCTTATTGGTCATCTACTGAATATTGGTGGTCAACCTATCCAGCCGATAACGCAACGTATCACATGTTCAGTAATAACTCTTGGTTTTACCAAGCCAAGAACTTCGGATATCGCGTGCGCTGTGTCCGTTCAGATTCAAACACTACTTACGCCGTCACCTATGACGGCAACGGAGAAACTGACGGCTCTGTGCCAACCGATTTCTACCCCTATGAAAATGCCTTTACCGTCACCGTCAAAGGCAACACTGGTTCTCTTGCTAAAACCGGCTATGTTTTTAAAGGTTGGAATACCGCAGCCAATGGCAGCGGAACTACCTATGCCTCAGCAAATACTTTTACTATGGGCTCAGCCAATGTAACTTTGTATGCTAAGTGGGTACAAACTTATGCGGTAAGCTATTTCGTATTCGGAGGCCATGGAACACTTGGAGCAACAGTCGGTGGGGACAGTATCACCACTGGTGAATCTGTAGAACAGGGCAGCGAGGTAGTCTTCACAGCATCACCAGCTGAAGGCTACCAAGTAAAAAGATGGGCATTTGCTGGATCATATGTTCCAGGTAATACAACTAATACCTATACGATTTCAGACCTTGAAGCAGCCAATACAGTGAGCGTAGAGTTTGAGGAGATTCCACCCGCAACCTACACAGTAACCTTCGATAGCCAAGGCGGAAGTTCAGTATCTCCCATAACAGGCATCGCTTCAGGCGGTACGGTGACTCTTCCAACCGCCCCAACAAAAGATGGATATACTTTCGCGAGCTGGAACACAGCTGCCGATGGAAATGGCTCAGCCTTTGATGCCTCTACGGCAATTACAGGCAACCTCACTGTATATGCCCAATGGACAGATTCACATTCAGACAATTCAAGTGATGCCAACGAAACTACCAAGGCCAAGATTGATTCCTGGTCTACTTCCCTTTTCACCGACCAGAGTAGCTGCCCTCAAAAACTAAAACTGACTATCAAGGGAAAGCATTTTAATGATAATGCTAAGGTTAGAATAAATGGTACCAATGCCGATTCGGTCGATGTCAAATACAGCCGAAAACTAGTTGCTATCTTTTGTATGGATAAACTGCTTAAAGTAAAAACTGGCCACAAGAGAAATATCTACGTCACCAATCCCGATACCGACAGCGAGAAAGCAGATAGAAAAATAGATCTCGATGATTTAATTTCTAAAAACGAAGAAGATCTGAATTCAGCAGTTTCCAATGATTATTATAATCAAAAAACAAAAGAGGGGGCCAGGCACATTCAACAAGCTCTGAATAAATTGGGCTATCTTGAGGCCGAAAACATCACTGGTACCTATGGAGAACTCACTATGGAAGCAGTCAAAAAATTCCAAGCAGATAATGGAATCGAAGCGACTGGATTTGTGGGAGAATTAACTAAAGCGAAATTGGCCGAAAAAGTTAGATAATTTGTTTTTGAAAAGCAGTTTGAACTTTTTCTAGCTTGCGGAGCAACATTTGCAAGGTTTATTTGGGTCTTGTTTTTTATCCCCAAACAGGAAGAATTAAGACCCTTCCCCTGCACAGCCCACCAAGGACACGGGTTGTTTTTTGGTGGGCTTTTATTTTCATAGAGGGAAACTAAGCTCCATCTCCATTTGAGCCATATTTAAGTTACGAAACATCTCCTGCGGAAGAAACAAATTAAGAAAGGGCTCAAGAATTACTCTTGAGCCCTTTACAGACCAGTTGACCTTGCGCAGCATAGGAAATCTGGTACCCCTTTTTGAAAATCGAACGACACGCATCCACTATTGGTGGATGATAAAGAACACCCTTGTGTTTTTCAATTTCGGCCAAAGCCACTTCGATACCCAGCCCTGGCCGATAGGGTCTGGGGCCATTCAATATGTCAAACTGGATATCAAAACCCTTTATTTTTTTAAAGTAACATGTATATTTATTTTATATACTTTGATGATATAATAAGATAATAACACTGATAAATCGAAATATGAAATATATTGCGCTTTTGCGAGGGATTAATGTGGGTGGCAATAAAAAAATTGAAATGAAAAAACTCAAATCACTTTTTGAGTCTTTGGGATATGCAAATGTTTCCACTTACATCAATTCCGGTAATATTATTTTTGCAGGGAAAGGCAAACAACAAGAAATACGCAAAAAAATCGAATTGAATATTAAAAAAGAATTTGGCTTTGATGTTCCTGTTATTGTCAAAACGGAAAAAGAGATGGCAAAGATAGCCGAAGCGATACCAAGAGGCTGGAAAAACGATACAGCACAGCGATCAGATATTGCCTACTTATTTCCGGAAATTGACTCGAAAAAAACCGTTGATGATTTGCCGGTGAAAAAAGAATTTATTGATGTTCGCTATGTTAAGGGTGCAATTTTGTGGAATATCAACAAGAAGAATTACAATAAAAGCCATTTGAACAAAATAATCAGCCACAAATTTTATCAATTTATGACTGTACGAAATGTTAATACCGCCAGATATTTGGCGAAGAACGCTAAATCGAGGACCGTCCTCGATTAATCCGAAGTACAATAAAAACCACTCTCCTAGCTAGTGGTCTTCATTGTGCAGACAGCGATACTGTTGACATTAACACCGAATACTTCTATATTAGCTAATCAGTTCTTTTTATCATAGAAATAGGGCAAACCCTGAAAGGAGGCTGGTATTACATAGAAGTGCTCAAAGGAATATGCAAATAACCCCAAAACGATTATTAAGAAGGAGCATGAAATGCCATTAAACTGTCTCACAATAAGTCAAGCAGAGGCTCGAAAACTCATTGATAAGGTAATCGAGCTGGCCATAGAAGATCATGGCAAACCAATTGCCACCGCCGTAGTCGGGTCGCACGGACGTCTGGTTGAATTTTCGGCCATGGACGGTGTGATGCCCGCAAGCATCGCTGTTGCGCAAAACAAGGCATACACGGCGATAATGGGCAATCGGGACACGTCCGAATGGGACGAAAGAAATCCGCCCATCAAGATCGCAAATCTTACTGACAACCGCTTTACATTTTTTCCTGGCGGAATATTGATCGAGCACGATGACACTGTCATCGGAGCACTCGGCGTCAGCGGAAGAACCGGCACCGAAGACCGGCAACTGGCAGAAACGGCTTATAACGAAATTGACTTTTACGGATTGCAAAAGGAGGAATCATGACCATCAGAGAGAATCAACAAAAAGTGGTTAATCTCATTCGGCCGGCAAATATCCTTGTCAGCGTATTTGACAAGACAAACCTGGACGTTCTTGTTGCAAGTATTCTCAATATGAATCCCGACGCCGTATTCTATTCGACGGGCGGAACAGGCAAAAAGATTGTGGAGATTCTCAACGACAAGGCTTCCAAAAACTATATGTCGGTGGAAGAGTTTACCGGCGCGCCGGAAATGGAAGGCGGGCTCGTGAAGACTCTTCATCCAAAAGTCCACGCCGGACTTCTGGCAGAGCGAGGCAATCCAGCCCATGAGAAATATCTTACTGAAGAGATGGCGAAGCTCGGAAAAGGTCCGGGGATATATTTCGATATTCTGGCCGGCAATCTCTACCCGTTCACTTCAGTCACCGCAAAGGCAGACTGCACGGCGGAAATGGCTCGGGTCAACATCGACATTGGCGGACCAACAATGATCATGGCCGGAGCCAAAAACTGGCCCAGTGTGGCGGTGCTTACAAATCCGGCAGACTATACGGATTTTGGCCTGTTTCTGAAGAAATTCGGCGACACGACACTGAAATTGCGTTTCCAACTGGCCCAGGCAGCCTTTCAGCTTATCGGCGAATATCGAATGTCCACCGCGCGCTATTTCTTCGGCAATCAGATGTTTCAAAAATCTGTTCTGCCGACGCTCAATATCGCGGAATAGCAGCAGGTTGCGTTTTATGGCTCATGCAGATTTAGTCGCCAGACTTTATCTTGCATGAGCATTTTTATTTTTCCAATATTTAACCCGTAGTATCAAATAACTTAACCTCTGCCTTTTTTTATCACTTACCGTTGACAACCTCCGCATTACGTGCTAGGCTTTCTTATTGGTTCTTTCCAAATTAATGACACATAAACTAACAGTTGAGTAATTAGATTTTTTTGATTATTTGACTGTCAGTTTGTGTGGTTTTCTTTAGCTAAACTAAAAATAGTAGGAGGGAAAGATGAATTTTTTTTCCAAGATTGGATTGTTACTGCTGGATATGCTTGGATTTTTATTCAGCAGTGTGTATGTCCCTAATAAAATATACTGGGGGCTGCCAGCGGCAGCTATAGTATCGTCCTTCTTTTTCTTTTTTTCATCTGAAGTGACGAAGCTGTTTCTGGGAAATTTAGGGGCGATTTTCCTTGCCCTTTATGGCATTACCATTCTGGCAGTAAGGATTAAAAATTTCGGGAAATGACATCCGGAATACAAAGAAAACGAAAAGTCAGTGGCGGAATATCGCGCTGACTTTTTTTATTGCCCTAAAATAAATCTAAATTTGTGATATACTTAATCTAATAAAGATTAGCTGTTAGTTTTTAAAATAAAAAAAATATATATGGAAAATAAAACATTCATAAAAATTCGCTCAATAATATTTCAACTAGCACTCTTTTTTCTAGCACTACTCTTGCCAGCATTTAAATTTGATTTCGACATATCCACCATCCTGACGGTTGTAACATTATTGTTCACTATTCTGGTTGGCTTCTTCATTGCTGCCGCCACATCAAATTATCTCAGACTGCAGACCATCATTTCCGATGAGGATGCCAGCCTCATTTCCCTATTTGGCTTGGTGAAAATATTACAACCAACCATGGTGAAAAAAATCAGAAACTCGATTGACAAATATATGATCGCAGCATTGGATTATGGATTGCTTGATTATGCCGAATACACTTCAGGGGAGGTTGATGCTCTGCTAAGCACCATAGATGAGGTCACACCATCCAAGAAACATACAGAATCATTAATCCAAAATCTGCACAATATCAAAGTAAACATTATTTCAATCAGGCAAGAAATGGCGGTTTTAATTAAACGGATCGTGACCGCCAGACATTGGTTTATCCTAGTTTCGCTGGCCGCTATCATTTCGGTAATTCTACTGAGCCTACGGAGTGGAAATATCATAACATCTTCATTGATTGGCTTGATTATGATCACCCTCTATCAAACATTAAGACTTTTGCATCAAATCGACTCTAATTTATTTCTCGCAAGTCAATTGGCCTATGAAGTTCCACAAAAAGTTTTTCTGGCCATCGGTCAACTCAGATACTACCCAGAATATGCACTAAGTCGAAAGACAAAAAAAGCTCTAAAAAATGAATGTTATCGAGTCGGACTCTACAAAAACTTTCCCGAAACCATGGAGAAAAAAATAAAGATAATTAGTCCTGCTAAATAAAAACCCTAGAGGGATTTTGGTCACACACCATCAAAGGCCCACTTAAGCTTTCGGTGGTTTTTTTATTTTTCTGAAATAATCCTTTTGTCATTGACAAAATTACACTGTCCATGCTATTCTTTCGGGTCACATAGCACCTTAAAAAAACTACTTTAATTAGAATTTGCCGGGTCCTCCAAGCTTCTTTAAAGAAGTTTAGAGGACTCGATGAAACAATTAAATTATTCACAACAGCCCGTATTTTTCCCATCCCAAAACCCTTATTATTCAAAGGAGGAACGCTCATGGTTTTCACACCCTTAATCACAGAAGGGGCACCTTCCGCAGTTATCGCGGAGCTCAATTCGCCTGATTTCACAACAGAACTATTACTGGGGATTTGCGAAAAAATCTTCGGCGTAGAAGACGTTTTACTGAAACCGGCGGAATACGGCGTCGAAAAGGTGCGATTTATCACCAACAACGGTGGTGGAATCGGCGTCATACTGCGCTTGGATGGGATAGGGCGCGGTATTCGAAAGGCTTCCCAGTTTCACGAAGCTTTGGAAAAAATTCACCTCATAACCAAGAGTTTCATCCAAAAAGCCCTGAAAGGAACAAGAGAAGTTCAGCTTTTCAGCATAATTCAATTGGACGAACCAATTGAAATGCCCCAGGACTCCAGAATCCACGGCAAAATCCTTGAGTATCCGGCCGAATGGGTCAGATCTCTCGAATAAACCCTTATTCATGTTCTTAATCAAATCTAAAGTACGCAAAGTACTTCCCGCCACATCTCCGGATCGCTGGCGGGATTTTTTATTTCCCAAAATTCCACATAGACGCTTTTATTCTCGCTCTAAATCTTTTTTCGGCTCAAAACGATTGATAATAGCGCCAACAAGTGAAAGCACGAGACTGAAAAGCAACGCCCACCAAAAACTTTTCACATAAAAACCACTGACGAGACTACTGGTGAGCATAACAAGTCCGGCGTTGATGACAAGTGTAAAAAGACCAAGAGTGAAAATTTGAATTGGCAGAGTCAGGATAATTAAAATTGGTTTGATCATACTATTAAAAAATCCCAAAACCACCGCCACAACGAGCGCCACAAAAAAACTTTGCACAAAGATCGCTTCCTTTGGCAAAAGGTAAGCAGTAATGATGACGGCCAAGGCGGAAAGAATCCAACGAATAATAATTTTCATATTTTTTTGTAGAGTTTGCACAGAAAGTCTCTTTCGTAGCGAAACTTTCAAAATTCGAGCGAAAAAAGTGAAAGTGGAGGAAGGCTATCCCTAGATAACCTGACGAGACTTGAACCTTTTGCAGCCGAATTTTGGAAGTTGCAGTAGAAAATGGGCTTTCCGTGCAAGCTCCTATAATTATGCCTTGAGTATAATCTATAATTGCTCCAGATGCAATGCTCGCAAAAGAAAAATCAAGACCCTTTTTTGTTTTATTGACTTTGCACCCATAACTTGCTAGGCTTACGGGAACATATTTACAAGAAAAACCCTAACACAGAAAGGAGCTGGATATGTCGTTGTTACTTAAAAATTTGATTCTAGACGCATTCCATGCGCCTAAAATACCACTAAAGAACTTTTTTTGCGCGGATCATCCTGAGGTATATCTCATACCGCAAAAGGACTATTTTTCGGTTATTGATGATTTCGGTGATCCAATTGGTTTTTTGCAACTTCCCATGTATTTCAGCTCGTTCAATTTTTACGTTGATCTTCCAGGAGAAGATGGAATATTCTCCACCCTCTACCATGATCCGAGATTTCATCGGCTGGGTGGAATAAGCCAACTCGGATACCTATGTTCCTCAAAGCCAAAGAATAGTTCGGAAGAAACAAGAATATTTTACTACCTACCGCAGTTCCCACATACCCGTTGGGGGCATTCGCTTCTAACAGGGATACTGGCGGAGTTGGTGTTGGCGCGCAATGGTTTTTCGAAAACCGAGCGAGACCCCTTTGTTTTGACGGCGGCGTGTCATGATATCGCCATGCCAGCCGGCGGAGATTCGGTCATTCGAGTAGACCCAAAAAATCTTTCGGAAGAAAATAATTTCCGCTTGGTAATGGAAAAGGATGGATTGGCTGCGCGATGGGCCAAGCAATTTGGCTTTGATATTTCGAAAGCGTCAAACTGGGTGCATAATATTGGACCGCACGGAAAACTACTTGACGCGATAGATAAAATCGCCTACACAGCTCATGATGCCTGTTATTATGCTCTGTATACTCAGGGCGGACGTGTCTATCAGCATTGCTGCCAGCATCGGTTCGTGATGGATGTTTGGCAAGACATTCGCTTTGATGGAAAAGACGTTTGGTTCACTTGCGCTAATAGGCTCTTTGACTTCTTGCTTTTGCGGGCCTATATGCATTGCGACATCTATCTCAACCCACGCTCTCGCGCTCTTGATTACGTGATATATAATCAAGTACGCAAGCACTATGCGCCGGAAATGCGCGATCAACTACTTTCCTGGGATGATAAACAACTGCAACTCTGGCTTGAGCAAAAAGGAGAAGACAATGGAATATTATCACCAGACGATCTTCTCTGGAAAAAGTTTGAAAGTCAGGAAGAAGCAAATAATTTTGCCGGCCGCGTTCAGAAGCTAAGTCACATCGACCATGTCAAACAATTTAAGACTGGATTAGATTGGCTAGTCGCCAATGGAAAAAAGCGGACTCAACTTCGCTTTGTTCTTTCCAAAAGTAAAGTTGTCCAACTGGAAAGCCTTTCAAAAAGGCATGCTAGTTGGTATGTTTATTATTACGCTGGTGCACTTTAGCACTCAACATTTAAGAACAGCAGGAGGATATATGAAAAATAGTTGGCCTAACTTAATAAAAAGTAACGCGGTTGGTTTTGGCGCGGTTCCGCTTGATGGCTTAATGATTCCCTATGCCGTCCTTTCAAGAGCTGTCAACAAAGATCTGGTCGGGTTTATCGGATGCTTCAAATATGAAGATGACCAGCATTATTTTATCTCCGAAGATGTGCCGACGGAATTCCGCGAACCCCAGATACTCCATGAGCTCAATGAGATTCATGAGCTCAAAGAGGAGCCGGGAAGCTGTCTCAAATCACTCCTGTTCGAACTTCGATTCGTGGGCAGTGATATTCGTGAAAAATATCTTGCCTACAGGAGAGATTTTTTCCGCAGATTGGTCCACTATTGCGCAGAACGTCCGGAATGGTATTCCGAGCAGCGTCGAGCGGATTTCCAAGAAAGTCTTGATTACTTGAATGGACTCATCAATTAAAGCAGCTTTTTTTGTTTTCATATATAGGTGTCGGGATATTTATCTCGACACCTATTTTTTGTATTTTTACTCCAGTCGAGGTAAACTAAAAAAATGCCCGCCTGCTTTGAAATGTGGGCCTTAGATTGTAATAAGGATCAAAGGTATGAACTCCAGGACAAGCCTTGGACCCTGTTCGTGGCAAGCCACGGAGAATTTACTCCAAATTAGCTCGTCCGCCGAAGCTTCAGCGTAGGAGGATTAAAAAAATAATAGGCCAAATCAATGGAAAACAAAAAATATATGGAAAGTATTTCGGACAGAGAAAATGAAGATTTGGGATATGATGCCTTTTTTGAAGCTAGCCGAGTAAAGCTCGGGCTGGTTGATTTTGCCGTGGCGCGAGTGACCTCTCAACATAAAGGCGGATATCGAGTCAAAAATGCCAGTGGTGAATATTTGGCGAAGATTACCGGAAAACAAATGTTCACGGCGACTTCAAAGGAGGATTTTCCCGCCGTTGGCGATTGGGTAGTGATTACCAACATTGAAAATGGGCAAGCTGTGATTAATAAAATATTGCCCAGAAAAACCCTATTAAAAAGAACATCTGGAGACAAGGATAAGTTTGGCGAAAAAAATGAAACACAAATTATCGCGGCCAATATCAACACAGCGCTGGTCGTCGAGTCGGTTGATCGAGACTATAGCCTAAACCGTATAGAAAGATATTTCGCTCTCGCAAGTGATGGGGGCATCCATGGCGCAGTTATTCTCAATAAAACTGATCTGCTCTCGCAGGAAGAACTAGAGTCAAAAATTAGCGAGATCAAAAGCCGGCTAGCAGACATCACAGTCATTGCAACCAGCACTTTGACTGATGAGGGATTGGCAGAACTTAAAAAATTTATCACCAAAGGCCAGACCTATTGTTTTTTGGGATCTTCTGGTGTGGGAAAATCATCCCTCATCAATAAACTTCTAGGCGAAGCACTCATTAAAACTGAAAATATCGGAGCACGCTCGGGTAGAGGAAAACATGTAACGACCACTCGAGAAATGTATTTTTTGGCCCAAGGTGGCATTGTGATTGATAACCCTGGAGTACGCGAAGTGGGAATGACAGACACGAGTGCTGGCGTCGACAATTTGTTTGATGAGATAACTTCTCTCGCTCAAAAATGCAAATTTGTTGATTGCACACATGTGCACGAACCAGGATGCGCGGTACTTTTGGCCGTCGCTTCCGGCCGGTTGGATAAGAGCCAGCATGCCAATTACACCATTCTCAAAAAAGAAACCGCGCATAACAGAATGACTGGACTGGAAAAAAAAGAAAAAAACCGCCAATTCGGAAAATTCATCAAATCCGCAAAAAAGGACTTGAGAGATGTGGGGCACAAGGATTATTAACGCTTTAAATCTCTGCCACTCAAAGCGGAATTAATATTGATATTCAGTTATTTATTTGACAAGCACCAACTTCCATGCTAGATTTCATCGTTAGTTCTTTTCATCCATATTTGGCACAAACTAATAATTAAGCAATTAGAAGCATTGGATTATTTAATTATTAGTTTGTGTAGTTTTATTCGGGAATATTCTAGCTTAATAAAACTCAACAAGAAAGGAAAATGAAATCATGAGCAGAACACTTTTTACTGAAGCCAAACTGGAAGGATATAGCGGGCCCATGGACATTTCCACAAGTCAGCTCCAGGACTGCTTAGATTCAATGGGACCAAAAAGTGGTGAAACAATGGATAAAATCGGCAGAGGAATCGCCGATTATATCGAACCGTTCCACCCCGTCACCAGCGATGGCTATTGCTGGTTCTGGGGAGGCAGATTTAAGACCAAGTCTGGCGCCATAGCAGTACTGATTCCCTGGTCCCAAGATTGGAAAAGAAATAATGGGAGCCAAGCCGACCGTTCCATGGCAGTTTATTCGCAAGGAGCGGTTACGAAAGAAGAAGTAGCAGAAGAGCTTGAACATTTCTATTATAGCTGTTTGAGCCTTCATCCTAAATAATCGGCGAAAAAATCGCCAAACAATCAAAGCCTGCCTACGGAAAAATCTATTCCGTCTCGGCAGGTTTTTCTTTTGTAAATTACAACACGTCATTGAAAAACAATTTGAAATCCTTCTCTAGCCGCAACAATTGGACATTTTCTTGAAATATAACTATAATAAAGCCCTGTAACTTAACATTTTATAATAACGATTGAAAATATCCATACAACCTCAAAAGGAGGAAATAGCAATTATGTGCGGAATAATTGGGATTTATTCGGAAAAAAAGATCGAGCTTATGTCACTGCTCTATTTCGGACTTCTCGGTGTGCAACATCGAGGGCAAGAATCGAGTGGAGTGATATTGTCGAATGGAGAGACTGAACTTGAGCATCTTCATTTTCGCCGATTATCAACTGGGAAAAACTCCGTTGACAGTCTATTTGCTAAAAAAAATATTCCGACTGAAGAAAAGTTTAGCTCAGCAATCGGACATAACAGATATTCAACATCTGGATCGGTAAAAAATATAAACAACATTCAACCGCTTTTAGCAAAAACCCGCTATGGAACATTGGGCATTGCTCACAACGGAAACCTTCCTCAGTCTTTAGCAATACGCGATAAATTAAGTAAGCAGGGGGATATTTTTTTCTCCGATTCTGATACCGAGATTATTCTTAAATTAATCGCTCGGTCAAAAAAGAGCTCTCTGGTGGAAGCAATAATTGAAACTCTCGAGGTAATTCACGGCAGCTACTCTTTGCTTTTTATCACTAAAGACGAAATAATCGCAGCAAGAGATCCTTATGGCATTCGCCCGCTCTGCCTTGGTCAGTTTGACTATGGTTATGTGGTTGCTTCCGAGCAAAGCTCCTTTAACAAAAATCTGGGGGTAAATTTCGTAAGAGAAATAGAGCGAGGAGAAATCCTCGTTATAAACGACCGGGGTCTAGAAACTCACAAAATGAACATTCCCAAAAATGCCGCTCATTGCATTTTCGAGCTAATCTATTTTGCCCGACCAGACTCCTTCCAGTTTGGCCATTCTGTAGCTGATTTTCGGATGCAGACCGGAAGACTATATGCTCAAAGACATCATCTGAACATCAACGCTATTGTTCCAATTCCGGATAGTGCCATGTATTTTGCCCAAGGCTACTCCGATGAATCTGGTTTCCCCTTGAAATTAGCGCTCTTGCGCAATCATTACATCGGCAGAACATTCATCACTCCCGGTCGAAAAAATATCCAAGCGAAACTCAGTCCGATAGAAAGTTTGATCCGAGGTCGGTCCATCAGCCTTGTGGATGATTCTATTGTCAGAGGCGAAACAAGCAAAAACATTGTTGATATCGTCAGAGCATGCGGACCAAAAGCAGTACACTTTGGAGTTGCCAGCCCGCCAATCATTGGACATTGCTCCCTTGGAATAGACATTAAAAGTGAAGAAGAGTTGGCAATAAGCGGCGGAAGAAGTATTGAAGACATCCGCCAGTTGATCCATGCAGACACCTTAAACTATCTTTGCATGGAGGATTTGCGTAAAGCAACTTCGCATCCTGATGATTTTTGTTATGGATGCTTCACTGGAAAATATCCGGTGTGAAAAATGACACATTCCAAAAAAAAGGAGTACAGCTATGAACATAGTTGTACTCCTTTATTTTTTGCAAAAAATCAAAAACCGTCTTTAAATTGCATAAATACCTATATCTGCTATCATAAAGAACTACTTATTTTAGTAGTTTTGGTAACTTAAAAAAAGAATGAATTTATGCGCATAGGTTGGGATAATATCTCAAAAAGTGACTGATTTTAACCATCATTTTTCCATTTTCACAAACATCAACAAAAGGAGGACCCGACAATGATTAAGCGTTATAGCAAAAAAGCAATCACGAAACTGTTTACAGATGAAGCGAGGTATGGAGCTTGGCTCAAAGTTGAGTTGGCCATCCTTCGGGCACGCGTGGATCTCGGCACACTGGAAAGAGATTCGCATGAGGAGATTGAAGAACGTGCCAAATTCAACTGCCAGCGCATTGAAGAAATCGAAGTAGACCTTGGACATGATTTACTTTCTTTCGTGCAATGTGTACAGGAAGAAATCGGCGAACATCGCCTCGCGAAGTATTTTCATGAGTCCATCACGAGTTACGATACGGAAGAGCCGGCTACTGCAATAATCATCATTGAGGCTATCCATGTAATCATCGACGCCTTGCATCGGCTCGGCATTTCTCTCAAAGAGAAGGCGGTATTGTATAAGTACCTACTGAAAATCCATCGAACTCATGGGCAGCATGCTCAACCAGTAACATTCGGACTCGAATTACTTTGGTGGTTCGACGCACTGGATCGGCAGATAGAAAAACTCGAGGGCGTTGCGAAAGACATGGAGTATTCGAAAATTTCCGGCGGTGTGGGAACATATGGAACAGGCCTAAGCCCAGAACTGGAAAGTAAAGCGCTTGAATATCTCGGGCTCAAGCCGGCGCGCATTTCTGCACAGATTATTCTGCGTGATCGGCACTGCAGAGTGCTCAATGAGTTGGCCATTTTGGCGTCGCTACTTGAACACATCGCAATCAACATTAGGTTGTACGGGCAAACAGAAATTGATGAAGTTAAGGAACCATTTGGCAAGAAACAAAAAGGTTCCTCATACATGCCGCACAAAAGAAATAATATTCTCACAGAGAATGTGTGCGGGATGGCAACGTTGGTGCGAGGATATGCCGGGATGTTGATGGAAAAAATCCCCACTTGGGGAGCTCGTGACATCGCCCACTCCAGCATCGAACGAGTTGTCATACCTGACGCTTTTGAGATCACCAACTTCATGCTTTGCCGTATGGACGGCGTGATCAGGGGTATGGTGGTTAATGAAAGCCAGATGGAAAAGAATCTTAACTTGCTCAATGGTGCAATATTCTCTCCGGATGCCAAGGAATTTCTCTTGAGCAAAGGAGTTGATACTGAAAAAGCCTATCGCATCTGTCAGAGAGCCGCCTTTAAAACCATAGAAAATGGTACACCCTATAAGGATGCTCTCGAAAAGGACACTGATTTTCCCGTCAAGCTAAAAGGAAGTAAGGAGCTCGAGGGAATTTTCGTACCCAAAAATACTCTCAAATTCATCGCCGAAACGTTCGCCAGATTTGGACTCTAACTTCAAGGCAGACACCTTGAGAAATCAACAGACCCACCAGCAAAAAACATGCTTTGGTGGGTCTTCTTTTTTTATGCCAATTTTGGCTCTATTTTTTTACAATTTTTCAATAAAAAAACGGGCAACAGAAATTTATTCTGTCACCCGAGTTTTGGTTTAGGGGAATTTTCCCCTTTTATTTGTCAGCTCGCAGGCGGATATCTTCGAAAGAATATTCACGCATGAGCTGCCCATTTTCGAAAACCACCCTGAGCTGGTCTTCACCAGGAACATTTTCCGCCACAGTTTCATAACGTCCAGCGTTCATCAAAAGCTTCATTCTTCCGGCTTTGGAGCGTTTTTCCGGATCCGTAATAGGATCTTTCATTACTTGTCTTCTCTCACCATCAACTTCAACTTCCGAACATTTGATCGCAAATTTTGAAGTATCACGATTTACTTTTTGCAAAAGTCCCCCGCCTGAACCAAAAGCAATGTTGTCTGCTGACCAGCCATTGTTTTTGAGTGCAAGAAGGATGGGTCGCAAAGTTTCTCGATCGATTCCGTCACCTTGAATCACGCGCACCTTGGGATTTAAAAGTTTATAGCCTTTTGCATTAATCTCGCTGCCGAAAGCATCTCCCAAGATAGAAAACATTTTTGGCAGCACTTCTGTCGGATCACCAGAGTCGGGACGAACCACGAGCACTCCATCGCGCTCCAAGATTTTGTCGTGCAACGCCTGTCCCCAGATATTCTGACAAGCATTGAAGATGTCATAAGAATCGGAAACGACAGCGACAAGTCCTGCGGGAAATTGATCGAGCATATTTTCATAAGCGGCTCTTTCATTTGACTTTCCCCAGGCTGTAATCGTGCTGTGCTCGGCTGCCGGGATAGAAAAACCGGCCATGGCTTCGGAATAATAATCCCGTGCCACCAAAATGCCAGCGAGCGTATCACTACCTTTGAAATTAACCAAGTGCGCTGCTCCGCCAATGCCGGCCGATTCATCAGATGTTGATCCACGATAGCCGAAATCATGTAATTTGAAATCGATCAACTCAGGACTTCCCGTTTCTTCCAAAAATTCCCGAATTATTTTTTTCATATAATAACTCTGCGTGGCAACCGTCGTAGGATACCAGACCTGAAGGATGAGCGTTTCCAGATAATTGGTGAGCCAAGGCAATTGCGGATCAGTGTTTTCCATCGTGAGAAGCACATTGCCAGTCGGAATTCGCAAACCTTCCGCGACAGCTTTGATGCGCACAGGAAGACATCCTCCGTGTTCATCAACGATTCTTTGCCAACCGGCTTCGTTGAATATCTCACTGGAACTAAAATGTGCGGTAAAAAATTCTCGTGCTTCAGAAATGTCAGCTTGAGTCACCACTTGCCCGACAAAATAGCGCTTGAGGATATACTGCAATCCGAAAAATAATGTTTCGGGAAAAATTCCACCGCGACTTTCCAGGAAGGAATAGACACTTCTCGTCCCTTGCGGGTATTGCTTCCAATGGGAAACCTTGTAACTGTCAGTAGCCAAAATTGGATTCATTCTTGTTTTGTTCATTTGATTCTCCCCTTCTCTTTATTATTGAATGCTTGAGAAATGTGAAAGCAACTCTTCAGCTAGTCGTTTATGTTCTTTGATTACCACTTTCTTACAATCCCAAATAGGGATCCAAGCCAACTCATCGATGTCGTCTCCAGCGCATTCCCTGCCACAGAGCTTATAGGTGACAAAAAAAGCCGTCATAACCTTATCCTCTTCTGCTCGGTAGCGATAATCTGAAACACGCCAAGAACCGAGATAGGTGAAATTATGACAATCAATAGGGCCGGCTTCTTCCCTCAATTCCCGATGCGCCGCCATTTCAAGCGAATCGTCAGCTGGATCAACAAATCCACCAATAAAACGATATTTTTCTCCGTCAATCTTTTTTCGCCCCATCAATACTGCTTGATCCTCATGTCGCACGACAGCGATGTCCACTGTCTGAAATGAAATTGGAAAGCGTTTATTCTGAGCATAGATAATACCAGAAATAAATTGCTTGTCCGCAGTGACAGCGCCGTTAACTTTTTTCCGCATAACCGTTCCTGATGGCACAGTCATCTTGGGAACAGTAACGACCGGATATTTTCCTGAATAATATGGAATAAAACTATCACGCGAACCAAAGAGCGAAACTGCATAGTCCGGAAAATTTTCTCCGATAACTTGATCTACACTGTCTGACCATCTTGCATCTGATGGGTTATCCGGCAATGCGATAATCATAGCCTTAGGAAAGGCCTTTTTTAGCATCATCTTACGAATTACAAAATCTAGTGGATTTCGCTTGCTTGGCATGGCTTGCGTCACTCCAACAAGAATTAGCAGTGCATCAGCCTTTTCGCACGCGTAGTTTATGAGATAGAGGTGCCCCGCATGGAGCTCCGGCACTTGAAAACGTCCAATAACCACACTTAAATTTTTCATAGAATTATCCTTTCATCTAAATCGAAGGCGTGAACCACAGGCAAGCCCCAAACCCTATTCATGGCAAGCCACAGAGAGTTTACTCCAAATTAGCTCGTCCGCCGAAGCTTCAGCGTAGGAGGATTAATTGTCAAGGTTCTGTTCCCTTCCTTTGCCTTAATCGCCAAAGTTTACGGGATTGTGTAATTTATACACTAAGTAGGTAAAAATAATAAACACTTACGTGTTCCCAATTAGGTCCTCCTAATCTAGCTTTTTATGCGCTTTCGGATCAATAAATATAATTATCCGGCTCATAAAAAACGCTCCTAAGAAAAGTCCTCTCTCCTTCTCACCTACCAGCGGTTTCAAATTACTAAGTGTAGTTTACACAATAACTAAATATTTGTCAATAGCCTCCCCTGAAGTGTGATTGACCAACCCAAATTAATAGTGTTATTATAGTTGCAATGAAACACAAAACGAACAATTTAAGCGAACCAAAAAAGACCCCAGCCGTGGCGGTCGATACTTTGATTTTTTCTGTTATTGATAACAAATTAAAGATTCTTCTTATAAAGATTCTTGGTGGGGCTTATAAAAATAAATGGGCCATTCCAGGTGGACTTGTGGACACAAATGAGTCTCTTGAAAAGGCTGCTTCACGAATACTCTCGCAAAAAGCCGGCGTCGATGGAATTTACCTCGAACAACTAGCCACCTTTGGCGACCCTAAAAGAGATTTACGCGGGCACAGTGTGTCTGTTGCCTATTTTGCATTAGTCAATGACAAATTATTCTATCCAAAAACGACGGAATACTATGCAGACATTGCTTGGAAAAATGTAGACGCCCTTCCGCCAATGGCTTTTGATCACAAAAAAATCATCGAGTATGGCAAAGAACGCTTAATGAACAAACTCGCCTATTCAAACATCGCCTACGCCCTACTCCCCAAAGAATTCACACTGACAGAACTTCAATCTGTCTATGAGGCCGTGCTTGGCAAAGTTCTAGACAAACGAAATTTTCGCAAGAAAGTTCAAGAGATAAAATTAGTGAAAGAAACAACGCGCACAAGACAAGCAGGAGCAAATCGCCCCGCAAAACTTTTCGTCTTCACTCAGAGGCAGCCCAGGGTTATGGATATATTATAGGCCGGAAAAACACATATCAACCACTAAGCGTTCTATTGAAAAAAGAGTCGAATCGAGACTCTTTTTTAAGTGACCCCTGCGTTGCATACACTCACCTCATACAAATACTGCCATAAATACTTGACTTATTCGCGGATATGAAGTATCCTTCATTATTCAAGATTCAAGTTCTTACCACGACATGGCAAAAAACGGAGTAGTCGAGATTTATCAACAATCCAATGGAGGAAAGAAAATGGCGAAGATTATCACGAAAGAGTTGATTCAAAAAGCAATCGAACTGACCAAGCCTTCCGCAATTGCAATACTGCAAATGGAGGGTGCGACCTGGGGGCCGAAAATGGTTAACGGCGGCGTCGAAGCCTATGGAGTGAAAGAGCGCGTGCTCTATAGCTTCCACGGCGAAGATGAGTCCGCTTGGTGGGAACCCACATGGGGAAAGCCCAAAGATTTCATACACATCGCCGACAAAAAACTGGGCCTGGTAATGAAACACCAAATGAATACCAGCGTCCTTGTGGCCCTCTATCCGGCGCTACTGGAAGATGGTGATTTCCTGTATTCCGGCGGCGCCTACAAAAAGGGTATCGGCGGAGCATCTGCGTCAGGAGCCAAAGGACGGGCAGACGAAACCATTGCCCAAATCCTCCTGGCCAACATCAACATGCTGGTCCAACTGGAAAAGGACCGCCGCATTCTGGCAGACCAGATGGAAATCTAAAACGCTCAGGCGCCATAATTAAGAAAAATGACCCATCAGAGACCCATCGAAGTCTTCGGTGGGTTCTCTTTATTTATGGAGAAGGATATTATGGAAGTGGTCCAGATTTTGTGAACATCACAAAGTATGCGATTAAGCTAGCCAAGGAAGCGGGCAATGACGTTTCTGAGATGGAGGCACAAATGCCTGATTTAACAAAACAATCATCCCGCAATATCAAAAAAACATAACCGCTCAACAGAAAACTGTGTCTGTTCGAGCGGTTTTCTTATTCTCAAATTCTAAATAGTGACTAATTTCGATTGGCTCAAGCCAAACAAAAAAAACACCTCGAGGTGTTTTTTTGTTAGCATTTAAAGCTCGCAATTATCAGGGATTATTGATGCGTCACTCTCGCCTGATAGACAACAACTTCGCCATAGTTATTTTCCGAACACAAAGCGGCGGACTCCTCTCTTTGGCAATTCGACTGTGTATATACGCCAACCTTGAAATAGGCTTGCTTAACCTTTTTTGCCAGAACATATGCAGGCTCTGGATTATTGTTGTAAAAAAGTTTCATCTCGCCATTTCCTGCCACAAATTTAACTGTGAACCGTTTGCCTAGGACATAGTCATTATCCAGAGTTACGAGGTTCGTTTTACTACGCGTAAGATAAAGTTTTTGACCCTCAAGCCGGATAACCAAAAGATCACTATCGTCACCATGGATTTGTCCAGCCACAACGTCTGGCTTATTCTTGGGAGTAGCAGTAATTGCCTCTTCAAGAAAAAGCGTATGAGTGCCTACGGCTGATGACCAAAAAATTTCTTGCATTCCTCCATCTGTCATCTCGCGCAATTCTGAACGAGGATAGCTAGAATTTGAAGTTGTTGGCGCGTTGACAGCTGCCCGAAAAACAATGCCCTTCTTTTGCGAATCCAGTACAAACCAGGGGCTTAGTTGATATTTCGCTAGCTTAGGCTGGCGAATTTCCAGCGGCTGCGTCGAATCATCAGGAGACATGATTGGCAAAGTCAATTTCCAATTAGTCAGATCAGGTAATTGGGAAGAATTGCTCTGATCAGACTGCTGAGACGACGTAGACTTGAAAATGGGAGGCAAAGCGATTGACTGCTTTCTGCGCAAAAAAATAACGAGAACAAGAACTCCGGCAAGAAGCAAGAAAACTGTCACCCCAAAAATGAACCACTTTTTATTAGACATATCACTATTTTTAAAGCTTGCTATGATTTATTATAAAACGTAACAATTTTACATGCAAGACATTGTATAGTTAACAGTCAAGGGTAACACTTTCCAAGTATTTCTCATGAGGAGTAAGTCCGTTAAGAGTTAAATGAATCCTTTCAAAATTGTAAAATTCCAACCACTCATAAGCTGTTTTCCAAATCCGATTAGTATTCTGATAATATTCCTCATCA
>JBAQUL010000001.1:0-5351 GCA_049297495.1 Candidatus Moraniibacteriota bacterium | reverse complement strand
GGGATGGTTTTTATTTTTAAAGATTCCTCTTCTCCCTTCGGGAGAGCCTGCCTGCCGGTAGGCAGGGATGTCACGAGCACGTGACAGGTGAAGGCAATGGTAATATTAATTGGAAAAAGTGTTATATCATAGAGCAATAAAATTTTTCAAAAGCCCTTCCCCTCATCCGGCCTACGGCCACCTTCTCCCAGAGGGCGAAGGGGATATTTCTAAAGCTCTACAATAAACTTATCCAGCGATAACTTTATATCCGCTTGGCCAGTTTTAATTCTTGTATCAAGCGCACCTAGTTTTTTGTAAATAGAGATTAACTTATTTTCACCAAAATTCTTAGCTTGCATGTAGCTCTTTTTTACTACAAAGGGATGGAGTTTGGTGATTTTGGCAATTTCAAATTCGCTAAAAATTCCATCTTCCTGGAGTGATGCGATGCGCAGGAGATTTCTGAATTGATAGACGAACATGGAAAAAAGATAGAAGGGGTCGTCGCCATTGTCGAGATGACGATGGAATAATTCTAGCGCCTTTTTCTTTCTATTAGCACTGAGTGCTTCGATTGTTTCAAAGATATTATTGTCTAAATTAGCCTTAGTCAAAAGGTCGATTGCTTCGGCGCTGATTATGGAAGATCCAGAGAAGCTGATTAATTTCTCTAGCTCCTGGGCAAGCAGCGCTGTGTCACTTCCAACAAAGGTGATTAATTTTTCTAGAGCGTCTTTGGCGATGGACGCTTCAGGTGAGGAGATTTTTATCCTGTCTAGAATCCATTGGTTCAGCTTTATGCCAGAGAGTTTCTCAAAATTTTGCTTTCTTGATTCCACTAAGAGAAATTTAAATAGAGCGTTGTTTTTTCGAGGCGTCCCTTCTTCCCAAAAAAGCAGGACTGAATCGGGATCAACTTTTATTTTTTCAGTGTGTTCTTTTAGGAATTTTAGTATCTTTGCTTGCTCGTCAGTTGGCGATTCTGTGATGATCCTTTTGGCGATAAATAATTTTTTTGAAGAAAAGAGTCCTGAGGCAGAAAGGGTGGCTTTCATTTTTTCGCAAGCACTCTCTCTGGAATCTTTGGCATCAAACAAAGACAAACCCGCGCGGGATTTGTCATTGAGAGAAAACTTATTTTTTATTTCTAGTACTTTCTCATGGGATCTGAAAGTATCTTCACCGTAGAAAAAAATAATCATTTGGTTTTTTGAGATTGGAGCGTTCTAGCGGAAACTAGGCGGCTGGAACCCATTTTAGGGCTTGTCCTGGCTCTAGGATTTCAACCCAGATTTGTCCGGGAACGAATTGCACCTCCTGGCCACTCGCATCATAGAAGAAAAGTTTGTTTTTGGCGTCAGATTTGTCTTTTTTCCAGCTTCCGGTTTCTTGCTTGCCATTCATGTAATAGAAAGCTTCGCCCGAGTCTGAGTTGTCGAACCATGGGTCGCCAAGCTGTACATTATTGTATTGCTCACCATCAATTAGTTGATCAGATTTTGCCATCAAGACAACAACATTTTTCGGGGCAAGTCTTTTATTGTTGTTTCTGTCTGTGTCAGCCACATCCGCCCAAGTTCTAAGCCATGAATTAGTTTCTTTGTCGTAGTCATATTCAACATCATAAGGCCTGGCAAAAGCGACCCGCAAATGTCCACCGGATGGTCTTTGATCAAGCGGAGCTTCTTCTTTGTGAGCATAACCGACAAATTTGTTCTCCAGATTAAATCCGAAATTCTTTGCGCCTTCTAGTAGCTTGGCAAACTTAGCATAACCGGTGTCTACGCCCCTTGCCATCCCAGTTTTTCTGTAACAATATTGCTCAGCTGATCTGCCTGCATCGTTATTGCAGTTCATGTCGTCATAGATCTTGCTATTTAGAACTTCCTTAAACTTTTCAATGTCTGAACGTCCCCAATGCACGAAGATGGCATCAAGTCCTTCTGCGAGGTTTAGAAAATCATGACGTGCGCTACGCATCGAACCGACATCTTCCGGGTCTCCGCACACATAGACTCCCATGAGGCGGGTAATTGAGGCGGTAATAACAGGCATTTCAAAAACCATATCCGCGTCAGAGAAGCCTGATGCGGGGCGAGCGGAGACGTCTGCTGGTTGCATGACGGCTACGGCTCGACGTTTGCGATTTTCACAGGGTAATCCAGAAAGGTAACTGACTTCCTCGGAGTTTCTTGGCGTGGTTGTGTCGATTTTTTGATTAATATTGATTTGCTTTTTTTCTGGCTGTTTTTTGTTCTTAGCGAACAAGAATACGCCAGCTGCAATAATGATTATCGCGATAATGGCAATAATCATTTTTGAATTCTTTTCCATGGATATTTAGATTTAAAAATTACCTTACTATTATACAGTAAAATCTGAAAATAAGGAAAGGGTGGTATTCAGAGGGATTTTTAGGCATCGATTGACAATATTTGAATATTTGATATATTTAGGGCATGCATAGTTTGATTTTTCAAGTAACCAAGCGAGTCAATAATATGACCGGGATTACCCCAGGTCGGCTTTGGTTTTTGGAAAATGAAATGTAGCGCATAAAAAGGAATCTCATTTTTGAAAAATCTAAGCCGGTCCCCAGGGACTCGGTTTTTTGTTTTTTTACAATCTGTGAAGTTTTTGATATGCAATTCTAAGCTGAAAAGGAGAATGAAGATGGGAAACGTTGCTGAGATTAAGACTTGTAGTGATTGTGATCTTTGTGTGTTTATCAACAAGCAACTACTTTATGTTTGCCACAAGGATCGTAGATTTAGAGTGGTAACTGATTTAAGAGCACAAGCTAAAAGGTGCAGGGAAGATGGTGGCGGTGTGAAAAAGCAGGAAGAAGAGCATATTGACTATTATGGCCCTCTTGGAATTGAAAGGAGTGGTTCATGATATTAACCATTCTTTTTGCAGGGCGGAAATTCTAAGCTTAGAATTTCCGCCTCTTATTTTTTTAACTGACTTTTTATGTTAATATTGAGCTAATAAAAATAATTTAAATCGACTATACCAAAGTTACGTCGTATCGAATAAAATTATGAAAAAATTAATTTTTGCCGCAACTCTTTTTGCTTCTATTCTTTTATCAAATAACGTTGAGGCACGGACAAATGTTACCGATTGGTATATCAAAGATTTTCAATCCGAGATTGTTGTTAATAAGAATTCCACGCTTCTCATTACCGAAAAAATTACAGCTGATTGTGGCAGTGCTTCTGGTAAGCATGGAATTTTTCGGACCTTGCCGACAGTTTTTCGCTCAAAGGCTAAAACAATCGCGATGCCGATTGAGCTTTCGGGCATCACCGACTTTAAGGGTAATAGCTTAAAATATTCCACGCAAACTGATTATTCAAATAAAACAGTAACTTGGAAAATTGGTGATCCCGACAGAACCGTAATGGGAGAGAATAATTACCTCATAACGTACAAAGTTAAAAATGCCATTCTTTTCGATAATCCCGATTTTGATGAATTCTACTGGAATTTAAATGGAAATTTTTGGGATCTGGAAGCCGACAGTTTTACTGGAAAGATTGTCTTTCCAGCAGAAGTCACAAAAAGCAATGCCCAAGTTGATTATTATACCGGTAGTTTGAATAGTAAGGGAAAGGATGGAGCTAGTTATTCTTGGCTCACTGATAACATCTTGCAGTTTAAATCCAATAAGACTTTGTTGGTTGGCGAAGGTATCACAGCCTCCATTACGTTCCCCAAAAATATTATCATGCCGTATGTGCCAACTTTTTGGGAAAAGTATGCGCTCTATTTGTGGCTAATTATCCCACTTATAGCGCTTGCTATTTGTTTTAGTCTTTGGGATAAGTATGGAAAAGATCCGGAAGGCAAAAAAACGATTATTGCTGAATTTGACATCCCTGAAAAGCTTTCTCCCTTAGAGCTGGGAGCGCTTTACACTAACGGGAAACTAAAAACGGAATTCATATCCGCCTCTATTATTAACTTGGCAGTTAAAAAAGTAATTCAAATTGAACAGATAGAAGGTCTAGATTATCTTAATGCTGGTTTGGCGAAAGAGGGAATTTCGAAACTTTCCGATGGGCAAAAATCTTTTGCAGATAAGGCGTTAAATTTTTTTCATATTGGGGAAGATTTTCGCTTGAAAATTATCAATAGAGATTTGATTTCAGAGCTGGCAAGTCCTGAAAAAATATTAATACAGGAAATGTTTGGCGCAAAGGATGAGATTATGCTTTCATCACTCAAGAATGAATTTTACAAAAGCCTTCCTGAAATTAAGAAAATAACAATAAAAAGTCTAGAAGACAAAAAATTAATTGAAAAGGCTGGTTTGAATTTTCAGTTTGGATTTTTAGTTATAGGTGGTGTTCTCGCATTTTTAACTTTTTTTCTTGCCAATTATTTCCTTTTAAGTCTGCCTGCGATGATTCTCACAACGTTGTTGGTGTTTATTTTTGCAATTTTTATGCCCAAAAGAACACTAGTCGGAGCGGAAGTTTTTTGGAAAACCAAAGGCTTCAGGCTCTATATGGAGACGGCCGAAAAATATCGCGAACAGTTTAATGAAAAAGAAAATATTTTTGAAAAACTTTTGCCCTATGCCATTATGTTTGGGATGACGAAACTGTGGATCAAAAAAATGAAAGAAATTTATGGCGAAGACTATTTCAATTCCTATCACCCGATGTGGTTTGTAGGCGGCAGCATGGCAAACTTTGATGCCGACAGTTTTGCTTCGCGTGTAGATAGCTTGTCTTCTGCTATGGCATCAAATGTCTCCTCTGGATCAGGTGCTGGTGGTGGTGGAGGATCAGGTGGCGGCGGAGGCGGTGGCGGCGGAGGAGGATGGTAGAAAATTATTTTTTAATTTTCAAACAAGGCATTCCTCTTCTCCCTTCGGGAGAGGATGTCACGAGTACGTGACAGGTGAGGGTTCTTACCAATGCAATAGGTGCTATCCACTGAAATCAAGCCCCTATATTCTTGAGAGTACCCTCATCCGGCCTTCGGCCACCTTCTCCCGGAGGGAGAAGAGGATATAAATAAAGAATTATGAAATTATGAAACTAGGAAAATATCAACACTATAAAGGCAAATACTACGAAGTGCTTGGTGTGGCGCATCACAGTGAAACACTGGAAGAGTTGGTGGTTTATCGTGCACTTTATGATAGTAAAGAATTTGGCGAAAATGCTCTGTGGGTGAGGCCGAAGAAGATATTTTTGGAAGAAGTTATTGTGGATGGTAAAGCAATGCTGAGGTTTAAATTTATGAAATAGACTTACTATAGAGACGCCCCGCTGGGGCGTCTTTTGTATGAATAAAAATCGTGTCATCCCCGCACCCGTTTTACGAGTATAAACTCCGGCGGGGATCCAGGT